>NZ_CP109583.1:5107500-5707500 GCF_036250755.1 Streptomyces uncialis
TCCCCGGGGAGCCGTCAACCAGGCTTTGATCCGGGGGTTTCCGAATGGGGAAACCCGGCAGTCGTCATGGGCTGTCACCCATGCCTGAACACATAGGGCATGTGGAGGGAACGCGGGGAAGTGAAACATCTCAGTACCCGCAGGAAGAGAAAACAACCGTGATTCCGGGAGTAGTGGCGAGCGAAACCGGATGAGGCTAAACCCTGTATGTGTGAGACCCGGCAGGGGTTGCATGCAGGGGGTTGTGGGATCTCTTTGGATCGGTCTGCCGGCCGGTCGGCGAGTTATAAACCGTTGGTGTAGGCGAAGGGCATGCGAAAGGCCCGGCGTAGAGGGTAAGACCCCCGTAGCTGAAACGTCAACGGCTCGTTGGAAGAGACACCCAAGTAGCACGGGGCCCGAGAAATCCCGTGTGAATCTGGCGGGACCACCCGCTAAGCCTAAATATTCCCTGGTGACCGATAGCGGATAGTACCGTGAGGGAATGGTGAAAAGTACCCCGGGAGGGGAGTGAAATAGTACCTGAAACCGTGTGCCTACAAGCCGTGGGAGCGTCGCATGCAAGCTTGCTTGCATGTCGTGACTGCGTGCCTTTTGAAGAATGAGCCTGCGAGTTTGCGGTGTGTTGCGAGGTTAACCCGTGTGGGGAAGCCGTAGCGAAAGCGAGTCCGAACAGGGCGATATAGTAGCGCGCTCAAGACCCGAAGCGGAGTGATCTAGCCATGGGCAGGTTGAAGCGGCTGTAAGAGGTCGTGGAGGACCGAACCCACCAGGGTTGAAAACCTGGGGGATGACCTGTGGTTAGGGGTGAAAGGCCAATCAAACTCCGTGATAGCTGGTTCTCCCCGAAATGCATTTAGGTGCAGCGTCGTGTGTTTCTTGCCGGAGGTAGAGCACTGGATAGGCGATGGGCCCTACCGGGTTACTGACCTTAGCCAAACTCCGAATGCCGGTAAGTGAGAGCGCGGCAGTGAGACTGTGGGGGATAAGCTCCATGGTCGAGAGGGAAACAGCCCAGAGCATCGACTAAGGCCCCTAAGCGTACGCTAAGTGGGAAAGGATGTGGAGTCGCACAGACAACCAGGAGGTTGGCTTAGAAGCAGCCACCCTTGAAAGAGTGCGTAATAGCTCACTGGTCTAGTGATTCCGCGCCGACAATGTAGCGGGGCTCAAGCGTACCGCCGAAGTCGTGTCATTGCAGCATGAGGGCCAACGCCCGCTGTGATGGGTAGGGGAGCGTCGTGTGCCGGGTGAAGCCGCGCCGTAAGGCAGTGGTGGACGGTTCACGAGTGAGAATGCAGGCATGAGTAGCGATACACACGTGGGAAACGTGTGCGCCGATTGACTAAGGGTTCCTGGGTCAAGCTGATCTGCCCAGGGTAAGTCGGGACCTAAGGCGAGGCCGACAGGCGTAGTCGATGGATAACCGGTTGATATTCCGGTACCCGCTGTGAAGCGTCAAACATCGAATCAGGCGATGCTAAGCCCGTGAAGCCGTTCCGGACCCTTCGGGGAAAGGAAAGTGGTGGAGCCGGTGACCCGGACTTGTAGTAGGTGAGTGATGGGGTGACGCAGGAAGGTAGTCCATCCCGGGCGGTGGTTGTCCCGGGGTAAGGGTGTAGGCCGAGTGGCAGGTAAATCCGCCGCTCATCAAGGCTGAGACCTGATGCCGAGCCGATTGTGGTGAAGTGGATGATCCTATGCTGTCGAGAAAAGCCTCTAGCGAGTTTCATGGCGGCCCGTACCCTAAACCGACTCAGGTGGTCAGGTAGAGAATACCGAGGCGTTCGGGTGAACTATGGTTAAGGAACTCGGCAAAATGCCCCCGTAACTTCGGGAGAAGGGGGGCCATTTCTGGTGATAGCACTTGCTGCTTGAGCTGGGGGTGGCCGCAGAGACCAGCGAGAAGCGACTGTTTACTAAAAACACAGGTCCGTGCGAAGCCGTAAGGCGATGTATACGGACTGACGCCTGCCCGGTGCTGGAACGTTAAGGGGACCGGTTAGCTCACTTTCGGGTGGGCGAGGCTGAGAACTTAAGCGCCAGTAAACGGCGGTGGTAACTATAACCATCCTAAGGTAGCGAAATTCCTTGTCGGGTAAGTTCCGACCTGCACGAATGGCGTAACGACTTCTCGACTGTCTCAACCATAGGCCCGGTGAAATTGCACTACGAGTAAAGATGCTCGTTTCGCGCAGCAGGACGGAAAGACCCCGGGACCTTTACTATAGTTTGATATTGGTGTTCGGTTCGGCTTGTGTAGGATAGGTGGGAGACTTTGAAGCGGCCACGCCAGTGGTTGTGGAGTCGCTGTTGAAATACCACTCTGGTCGTGCTGGATGTCTAACCTGGGTCCGTGATCCGGATCAGGGACAGTGTCTGATGGGTAGTTTAACTGGGGCGGTTGCCTCCTAAAGAGTAACGGAGGCGCCCAAAGGTTCCCTCAGCCTGGTTGGTAATCAGGTGTTGAGTGTAAGTGCACAAGGGAGCTTGACTGTGAGACCGACGGGTCGAGCAGGGACGAAAGTCGGGACTAGTGATCCGGCGGTGGCTTGTGGAAGCGCCGTCGCTCAACGGATAAAAGGTACCCCGGGGATAACAGGCTGATCTTCCCCAAGAGTCCATATCGACGGGATGGTTTGGCACCTCGATGTCGGCTCGTCGCATCCTGGGGCTGGAGTCGGTCCCAAGGGTTGGGCTGTTCGCCCATTAAAGCGGTACGCGAGCTGGGTTTAGAACGTCGTGAGACAGTTCGGTCCCTATCCGCTGCGCGCGCAGGAGTCTTGAGAAGGGCTGTCCCTAGTACGAGAGGACCGGGACGGACGAACCTCTGGTGTGCCAGTTGTCCTGCCAAGGGCATGGCTGGTTGGCTACGTTCGGGAGGGATAACCGCTGAAAGCATCTAAGCGGGAAGCCTGCTTCGAGATGAGGACTCCCACCCACTTGATGGGGTAAGGCTCCCAGTAGACGACTGGGTTGATAGGCCAGATATGGAAGCCGGGTGACCGGTGGAGTTGACTGGTACTAATAGGCCGAGGGCTTGTCCTCAGTTGCTCGCGTCCACTGTGTTGGTTCTGAAACCACGAACAACCAACACCCCCCTGCCCCGACCAGCAATGGTTGTGTGGGCCGGTGGGGGTGTGCGGGGTGTGTTTCGTAGTGTTTCGGTGGTCATAGCGTGAGGGAAACGCCCGGTTACATTCCGAACCCGGAAGCTAAGCCTTACAGCGCCGATGGTACTGCAGGGGGGACCCTGTGGGAGAGTAGGACACCGCCGAACTAACTTTATAGAGAAGGCCGTGGTCTTCAAGAGAACTTGTTTCTCTTGAAGACCACGGCCTTCTTTGCGTTCCCGGCCTTTTTCCTTACTGGAGGGACGGGAATCCGCAGGGGCGGTGTCATGACGTCACGTCGGTTCCACGAGGCGTGCGTCGTAGGCGAGGATCACCGCCTGGACGCGGTCCCGGGCGCCGGTCTTCGCGAGGATGCGGCCCACATGGGACTTCACGGTCGACTCCGCGAGATGGAGACGTGCCGCGATCTCCGGATTCGTCCAGCCCTGACCGATGACCGTGAGGATCTCGCGCTCCCTTTCGGTGAGGGCGGCGATCCGTTCGTCCATGACCGGGGCACCGCCCTGTGATCCGTCGGCGGGGAGATGTTTGACGTACGCGTCGAGGAGACGACGGGTCAGGCTCGGGGCGACCACCGCGTCGCCCGTCGCCACCGCGCGTATACCGGACAGCAGCTCCTCGGGAAGGGCGTCCTTGACGAGGAACCCGCTCGCGCCGGCCCGGAGACCCGCGTACGCGTACTCGTCCAGGTCGAACGTGGTCAGGATGAGGACCCGGGTGCGGTCGCCCGTAGCGACGATCTGGCGGGTGGCCTCGATGCCGTCCTGGCCCGGCATCCTGATGTCCATCAGGACCACATCGGGGCGGAGTCGCGCGGTCAGACGGACGGCCTCCATGCCGTTCGTCGCCTCGCCCACGACCGTCAGGTCGTCCTGACTCTCCAGGAGCATGCGGAAGCCGAGCCGCTGCAGGTGCTGGTCGTCGGCGATGAGAACGGTGGTCACGTCGTGGTTTCCTCGGGGAGGGGAAGAAGGGCATGGACCCGCCAGCCGACCGGCCGGCCCCGGCCGTCGGTGAGCGGACCCGCGTCAAGTGTGCCGCTGTACAAGGCCGTGCGTTCACGCATACCGGTGAGCCCGCGCCCCGCGTCAGCGCGTGGCTCGTCGCCATCCACGGGCAGCGGATGCGGCGGCTCCGCGGAACTGTCCGGCCGGCCGCCCCTGTCCGTCACCGCCAGACGGACCTCGTCCGGTTCGTACCGGACCTGGATCTCCGCGGTGGCGCCCGGCCCGGCGTGTTTCATCGTGTTCGTGAGCGCCTCCTGGAGCAGCCGGTACACCGTGAGCTGGAGCCCGGGAGGCACGGCGTCCGGAGTGCCGTGCACCGTCGTATGGACGGGAAGACCGGCGGCACGTACCCGCTCCACCAGCCCGTCGAGGTCCACGAGAGCCGGCTGGGGTGACAGGTCGGGCTCCCGCGCGCCCGGCGCTTCCTCGCGCAGGACGTCCAGCAGACGCCGGAGCTCGCCGAGGGCCTGACGGCTCGTCGTCGCTATCCCCTCCAGCGCTTGCCCGGCACGTTCCGGCGATTTCCTCGACGCGTACGCGCCACCGTCGGCGAGACCGGTGATGACCGACAGGTTGTGGCCGATGATGTCGTGCATCTCCCGCGCGATGCGGGCGCGTTCCGCGGCGGCGGCGAGACGGGTCTGCTGGTCCCGTTCGGTCTCCAGCTGACGGGCGCGTTCCACCAGTGCTCTGGTGTAGTCACGGCGGCTGCGGACCACCACGCCCATGAGCGCGACGAACAGCGTGGCCCACAGGAACTGCGCTCCCCGGTCCCACCAGGCCGAATCGGGGAAGCGCACCGCACCCGCCGTCTGCGGAGCCGCGATCAGGGCCCCCACCCACCAGAAGCTCCGGAACGGCAGCCGGTACGCGATGTTGTAGACGACGATGAGCTGGAGGGTCTCCGCCTGAAGCACCGCTCCGGACAGCGAGTTCGCGAAGGCGGGGACAGCGGTGGCCACCATGACGGTGAACGGGTGGCTGCGACGCCAGTACAGCGGCACCGTGAAGGACACCGTGATCAGCAGCAGGAGCCAGCCGGGCACGTTCTTGTTGATCGCGACCATCCGCCAGCCGCCGTCGTTCAAGTCGATCAGGACCGCGATGAGCCAGAAACTCGTGAGCAGCGCGTCCCAGACGCGTGGACGCCGCTGATCGGCGGCGCGGACAGCCTGCTGGACACGCTGGGGGAACGGGACGAAGTCCCGCGCGCAGGAGGCCGGGCCCCGTCCTCCCTTCAGAAGGAGCAGCCTGCGCCCCAGGCTCCTCAGCCCGTCCGTTCTCCTCAGTTCACCCAGCTCCCCCGGCCGAAGTCCCGCCTACCCGGCCATCGTCCTACGCCGCGGGCACTCGCCACATCGGACCCAGGTCCCGATGCGGCAGATCTCCGCTCATACCCCGGTACTACCCGCGTCTCGGATTTTCTTGCGGCCGACGGACGTCGGCACGGATCATCCGGGTATGGAATACGACGTTCGCGCGATCCGCGCAGAGGAGTGGGCGCCGGCCCGGGAGCTGCGGCTGGCGGCCCTGAGCGACCCCCTGGCATCGGTCGCGTTCCTGGAGACCTATGAGAAGGCGGTGGAGCGGTCGGAGGCCTGGTGGCGGGAGCGGACCGCGCTGCTGGCGTCCGGCGACGGGCAGTGCCAGTTCGTGGCGGTGGGGCCTGACACGGTGTTCGCCGGGTCGGTGGGTGCCGTCCTGGAGCGTCCGGGCGCCGTGGACGAGGTCGTCGGGCTGCCCGTCGACCGGCTCCAGGCGCACCTCTACGGCGTCTACGTACGGCCGGAGCGCCGGGGCAGCGGGCTGACCGACGCGTTGTTCGCCGCCGCTCTCGACTGGGCCTGGTCGCAGCCGGGCGTCGAGCGGGTACGGCTGATCGTCAACGGTGCCAACCCCAGGGCCGAGGGCTTCTACCGGCGGGCCGGTTTCGTCCGCACCGGGCTGACCCTGCCGTTCGCCCTGAACCCCGCACTACTGGAGTACGAGATGGAGATGCTACGCCAGTCCGATGCGCGGTGACTCTCCGTCATGGTCCTCTGTCCCTGCGAGGGCGCCCCGCCCTCGTGCTTCACCGCACCTGCGGCTGTCCGGTACCCCGGTGCCCGGCTGACCGGCTGCGCGGTGGGCGCTGGTGGGACAGGTCGGGAAGGACGTGTGGAAGGGATGTCGATGCGGACGATGACGGCGGTGAGGGCACCGATGCTCGTGCCTGGCCGGGAGCGGGACGGGGACCAGCACCGGGCGTTGGACCTGGGCCGGGGCTTGGAGTTGGTGCCGGTGGCGGTACCGGAGGTTGGGGGTGGATGCTCTTATGGATGTCAAGCAGCGGTTGTGAGGTGGCTTGGGGCCGCTGCTGTGGCGTTCGTGGTGGTCAGGGCGTGGTAGATCTCGCGGGCGACGAACCGCTTGAGGCAGCGAATGATCTCTTTCTTCGACAGGCCCTGCCTGGTGCGACGTTCCATGTAGGTGCGGGTGCGCTGGTCCCAGCGCAGGCGGCAGAGAACGATCCGGTAGAGGGCCGCGTTCGCGGCCCGGTCGCCGCCCCGGTTGAGGCGGTGGCGGTGGGTTCGGCCGGATGACGCGGGCAGCGGGGCGACGCCGCAGAGCATGGCGAACGCCGCTTCCGAGCGGAGCCGGTCGGGGTTGTCCCCGGCCGTGACCAGCAGCTGGCCCGCGACGTCCGGGCCGACGCCGTTCAGTTCGGTCAGGGCAGGGTTGATCTTCTGGGTGAGCGGGGCTATCAGCTCGTCCAGTTCGTCGATCTCCTGGCCCAGGCCTCGGTGGCGGCGGGCGAGGGACCGCAGGGCGATCTTCGTCGCGGTGACCGGATCGCCCGCCTGGTCCAGGCCCGGGCGGAAGCCCGTGCAGACGGCCAGGAGGTCCTTGTCCTTCAGGTACCGCAGCATCGTGCGGACGCCTTCCGGCGCGGTGACGATCAGGTTCTTGATCTGCCGGGTGACGTCGGCCCGCTGCTGGACCGCGCTGCGGCGGGCGACCCGCAGCGCCCGCAGGGCCTCGACCCGGCCGTCCCGGAACTTCGGGGTGCCGGTGCGGCGTTCGGCGAGCGCGGCCCGCGCCGCCGCCTCGGCGTCGACCGGGTCGGACTTGCCCTGCCAGCGGCGTGTCTTGCGGTCCGGGCGGTCGATCTCGACCACCCTCACGTCGTGTTCACGCAGGTAGCGGGCAAGGCCGGCGCCGTAGGCGCCGGTGCCCTCGACCCCGACCATCAGCAGGGTGCCGAAGGAAGAGAGCCAGGTCAGAAGCTTGCGGTAGCCGAGCGCGGAAGCGGGGAACTGGGCCGAGCCCAGGACCCGGCCCGCCGAATCGATCGCCGCCGCGGTGTGGGTGTCCTTGTGGGTGTCGACGCCGCCGGTGACCTCGACCTGGTGCTGTGCCATCGTGGGTTGTGCCGTCCTGTCCATTCGACCGGGTGGGATGGCACCCGTCGGCCGGGAGGGCGGACAAGACAGTGATGGGGCCTCTGGCCAGGCTCTTATGAAGTCACGTCCCCCGGCCCGACGGATGCACACGAGCGCCCCCCGAACGGGGCCGACAGATCCCGTTGAGGACCCTGAGTCAGTCAGGCGGTGGGTCAGACCCCGCCGGGGAACGCTCACGAACATCCTCACTGTCAGGCGGGGATGGGGAGCTCGTCGTGCGGCCAGCGGGCGCGGGCCTGTTCACGTGAGCGGAGCAATGCGAGGGTCGGCATCCCCCGGTCGGCGCCGCTGGCGAGCAGTGCGGGGAGCTGGGGGATCGGGGCGACCGCCGCCACATCGTCGAGGACGAGGGCGAATGGTGGGTCGAGCCGACCGGAGGATGACCGTTCGGCCATGCGCCGGCCGTGCTCGACCACGCTTGAGGCCAGAGCCGTGAGCAAAGGCATGGCTCCGGGGCGGGACTTGGGATCTTCGATCGCCTCTCCCACCAGATAGAGCGTGCCCCCTTCGGCCACGAAGGAATCCAGGGTGAGCGCGTCAGTTCGGTTCGGTGTGCACGCCTCGCGGACGTTCACGGTGAAAAGGGCCGACAGCGCACGTGCCGTCAGTTCCTGTGCGATGTCGCGGCGTTCGGGATAGGCGGTGAGGGCGGCTTCCAGCTCGCCCGCGCTGCCGGACGCGGCCGCGGGGTTGGTCCGCAGTGCCCGTACCGCCTCCTGCACCTGACTGCCCTGTGCCCAGCGGTGGACGTGGCGGAACTGGCGTCCGTCCACGGCCGCGGCGTGCAGGAAGCAGCACAGCAGGGTCTCGGCGGTGTCGGCGACCGCCGTGTCGAGCTTCGCGCTGGGCCTTATCGGGGCGAGCAGTGCCTTCGCCCGCAGGGCCGCCGTGTCCCGGTCCTCACAGCCCCTGCTCGGTGACCAATGGAGGCGGGCCGGGGTGTCGCAGAGGTGGAGAGGGTCGTAGAGGAGCACAGGGCCGAGCTTGGCGCGGGCGTCCTTGGTCTCCGCCCAGATCGCGGGGTCGGAGGTGATGACGAGAGCGGGTCCCTCCGCGTCGCGTACGGCCTGCACCGCGAGCGGCTGCCGGGCGTCCGGGGGGCCGAGGAACAACGGACTGGGGGAGGGCGGGACGGGATGTGGTACGGGGAGCGGGGCTGCGGCCTGAGCCGGTGCGGTGCCGGCTGCGGTTGCGGTCGGGGTCGCGGGTGCGGGGGCGGCGGGTCCCGGGTGGGCGGGGGTTGCTGTGACGGAGGGCGCGGGCAGGGCTGGTGCGGTGCTGGGGGACGGGTGGGTGGTGCTCGGGGTGAGGGGGGCTTCCTGGGGTGTTGCTGCCGGTGCCTCGTACCGGTTCGGGTGGAGCTGCTTCCGTTCGGGCCGTTCATCCACGGGCCGTTCGTCGGCGTGGTGGAGGGCCCCGTCCCGTCCGGGGTCGCCGTACCGGTCGTCCCCGTACCGTCCCCGGTCTTCGGGGGTGTCGTACCGGTTCTCGGCGTGGCGGGGGTACGGGTGGTCGGCCTTGCGGGCTCTGGCGCGGTCCTGAGCGCGTTGGGCTCGGGTGCGGCCGGTGGTGAGGAAGGTGGCGAGCCGTGTGACGTAGACGCCGAGGACGATCAGCAGGGTCAGCTGGGTGAGGAAGAGCGTCCAGAAGAGGCCGGGGCCGGAGAGATGGTCGGCGGGGGTGGCGGACCAGGCGCCGGTGAGGTCACCGGGGTTGGTGATCAGATGGCGCAGGGCGGCCGGGGTGTGGTCGAAGGTGACGCCGCCCGGCCAGGAGCCGTGGGCGAATCGGGCCGCCAGACTCGTGGAGGACCAGACGAGGAGGGTCGTACCGAGGAGGAAGGCGAGGCCGCCGACGAGCAGGGAGTCGGGTACCCCGCGTTCGTTGCGGCGGGGTCCGCCGCCACCGCCCCGGGGCGGGTCGCTGTCGTACTCCGCCGTGTACCCCCCACGGTCCTGTCCCGGCATGTCACCTCTCCGTCCGTCCCCGCATCGCGCCTCCGTCCGTCAGGGCGCGGTCACCGTCGTCCCGGTCCCGGTCGCCGACGCCGTCGCTCCGGGGCATCAGGCGACCGTCGATTCCGAGGATTCGCCGATCTGTTGTTCGACGAAGGCCGCCGCGCGTTCCTCCGCCTCCAGTTCCGCCGCGTGCAGGGCCTCGTCGCGGGTGGCGGAGGACTCGGTCATCGCGCGGTCGGTGAAGACGAGGGGGCGTTCGGCCTCGGTGATCAGGTGTTTGACGACCTGGACGTTGCCGTTGACGTCCCAGACGGCGATACCGGGGGTGAGGGTGGGGATGATCTCGACGGCCCAGCGGGGCAGGCCGAGGACCCGGCCGGTGGCGCGGGCCTCGTCGGCCTTCTGCGCGTAGACGGTGCGGGTGGAGGCCATCTTGAGGATCGCGGCGGCCTCCTTCGCGGCGGCGCCGTCGACCACGTCGGAGAGGTGGTGGACGACCGCGACGAAGGACAGTCCGAGGCGGCGGCCGAACTTGAGGAGACGCTGGAAGAGCTGGGCGACGAAGGGGCTGTTGATGATGTGCCAGGCCTCTTCGACCAGGAAGATGCGCTTCTTGCGGTCGGGGCGGATCCAGGTGTGTTCGAGCCAGACGCCGACGATGGCCATGAGGATGGGCATGGCGATCGAGTTGCGGTCGATATGGGACAGGTCGAACACGATGAGCGGGGCGTCCAGGTCGATGCCGACCGTGGTGGGGCCGTCGAACATGCCGCGCAGGTCACCGTCGACCAGGCGGTCCAGCACCAGGGCGACATCGAGGCCCCACGCGCGGACGTCGTCTATGGCGACGTTCATGGCCTGCGCGGACTCGGGTTCGGGGTGGCGGAGCTGTTCGACGATGTCGGTGAGGACGGGCTGACGCGTCACGATGGTCTCGTTGACGAAGGCGTGGGCGACCTTCAGCGCGAAGCCGGAGCGCTCGTCGAGGCCGTGGCCCATCGCGACCTCGATGATGGTCCGCAGCAGGGCGAGCTGCCCGGTGGTGGTGATCGCGGGGTCGAGCGGGTTGAGCCGGATGCCCATGTCGAGGGCGGCGGTCGGGTCGAGCCGGATGGGGGTTATGCCCAGCTCCTGCGCGATGAGGTTCCATTCGCCGGCGCCGTCCTCGCCCTGGGCGTCCAGGACGACGACCTGACGGTCGCGGAACCGGAGCTGGCGCAGGACGTAGGTCTTCTCCAGCGCGGACTTGCCGTTGCCGGACTCGCCGAGCACCAGCCAGTGGGGCGCCGGGAGCTGCTGCCCGTACAGCTGGAAGGGGTCGTAGATGTAGCCCTTGCCGGAGTAGACCTCGCGGCCGATGATCACGCCGGAGTCGCCGAGGCCGGGGGCGGCGGTCGGCAGGTAGACGGCCTGGGCCTGGCCCGTGGAGGTGCGCACGGGCAGCCGGGTCGTCTCCACCTTCCCGAAGAGGAACGCCGTGAAGGCGTCCGTAAGGATGGACAGCGGGTCCCGCATCAGTTCATCAGCTCCCGTCCACGCGCATCTCCGTGTCCCCGCACATCGATCGTCCTCGGTGGGTCTGGTTCACGTTCACCGGCCTGGTTCGGGTGTTCTGGGACCTGGTTCATCTGTGCGTGGCCTGGTTCTGTCCGTGGGGGCCTGGTGCGCGTCATGGACCTGGTCCGTCCGCATCGCCTGGTCGTTCCTGTGTGCCGTCGTCACCTGGTCGGGGGCGGGTTATTTGCGGATGCCGGTGGCGAACGGCAGCGTGTTGACGAATGCCCGGTGGTGTTCCCGGTCGCACCATTCCAGCTTGAGGTACGACTTGCCCGCCGAGGCGCGGATGGTGCGTTTGTCGCGGGCGAGAGCCTCGGGGGAGCGGGCGGACACGGTGATGTAGCCGACGAGGTTGACCCCGGCGGCACCGGACGCGAGGTCCTCGCCGCGCTGGTCGAGCCGGGAGTGCGCGGCGATGTCCCGGGGGTCGACCGTGCGGTTCATCTTCGCGGCGCGGCTGGCGTCGGCCTCGTCGTTGGTCTTCTCGGTGAGCATCCGCTCGATGGCGATCTCGGTGGGTTCGAGGTCCATGGTCACGGCGACGGTGCGGATGACGTCCGGGGTGTGGACGAGCAGCGGGGCGAGGAAGTTGACGCCGACGGGCGTCATCGGCCACTCCTTGACCCAGGCGGTGGCGTGGCACCAGGGGGCGCGGGTGCTGGACTCGCGGGTCTTGGCCTGGAGGTACGTGGGCTCCATGGCGTCGAGCTCGGCGGGCCAGGCGTTGCGCTTGGTCATGGCCTGGATGTGGTCGATGGGGTGGTCCGGGTCGTACATGGAGTGCACGAGGGACGCGAGGCGGCTCTGGCCCAGCGGCTGGCGCAGCCGGATGTCGGCTTCCTGGAGGCGGGAGCAGATGTCGGTGAGTTCGCGGGCCATGACGATGGCGAGTCCGGCGTCGCGGTCGAGCTTGCGGCCGGTCTGGGCGCGGGTGGCGCGGGCCATGGTGCTGGCTTCGGCGGCGAGTTCCCGGCTGTGGTGCATACAGGCGACGAGGTACGCGCGGTGCTGCTCGCTGCTGGTGGACACCATGGACTGGAGTTGTTCGTAGGACTCCTGGAGCCATGGCGGCGCCTGGTGGTCGCCGCGCTGGGCGACGTCCTTGGCGTGGGCGTCGGGGTCGGCGGGCAGGGTGCGGGCGAGCATCTGGATGCGGGTGACGAAGCCGTCGCCGTTGGCGACATGCTTGAGCAGGGTGCCGAAGCGGTCGACGAGGGCTTCCTGGTCCTCGGAGTCGCGCAGCCCTACGCCGGGTCCCTCGATCTCGATGGCGGCGGTGATGGTCTTGCGGTCGGCGTGCAGGAGGACGGCGAGCTCGTCGGGGCCGAAGGGCGCGGACAGCCAGGTGATACGGCCGATGCCGGGCGGGGGGCCGACCTCGACCTCGCGTCCGTCGAGGTTCAGTCCCGCTTCGGGTGCTTCGGAGCGGTACGTGGTGCCCTGCTTGACGCGGCGCTTGTAGCTGCGGTTGATCTCGAACCACTTGTAGAACGTGCGCCGTTTGTAGGGGACGTAGACGGCGGCGAACGCGAGCATGGGGAAGCCGACGAGGAGCACGATCCGCAGGGACAGCACGGGGACGAGGAGTCCGCACATCATGCCGACGAAGGCGCCGCCGATGATCAGGGCGATCTCGCCGGTCTCCCGGTTGCGGCCGACGACGGCGTTGGGCCGGGCCCGGCCGATGAGATAGGTGCGGCGGGGTGAGACCGGGTGGGACGCGTGGGACAGCGATTCGGTCGTCAACGCCCTTCACCTCCCGTGCGGTTGTTCGTGCGGTTGGCGCTTGCGTGCGGGGAGTTCATGGGGCTGGTGCGGGGGGCGGGTGCGGCGCCCCCGCCGCCTCCCTGTCCGCCGCCGCCGCGGTTGCCGTGGGCGGCGACCCCGCCGCTCGCCGGGTTGCTCGGGCGTGGTGCGGAGCCGCCGGTGTTGTCGGCGCGGGCGCTGTGGGTCTTGATGCCCTGGGAGACGAGTGCGGCCGGGGAGCTGATGACGGCGGCGGCGCGGCTCTCGGCGCCCTGCTGGAGGCGGTTGTTGCGGGAGTTCGCGATCTCGTCGCCGAAGCCGGGCACGAAGCGGTAGATCATGGCGCTGGCGAAGATGGCGAGCAGGATGATCGCGAGACCGGAGACGACGGCGGAGAACGCGTCGGGGCCCTCGTCGGAGCCGCTGAGGGCACCGGCGAGGCCGAGGACGATCACGATGACGGGTTTCACCAGGATGACCGCGATCATGATGCCGGCCCAGCGGCGGACATGGCCCCACAGGTTCTTGTCGACGAGTCCGGCGTAGACCACCGTCCCGAGCAGCGCACCGACGTACAGGAGGGCGGCGCGGATCACGAGTTCGAGCCAGAGGACGCCGGCCGCGAGGACGGAGACGAGGGAGACGACGATCAGCATGATGGGGCCGCCGCCGATGTCGTCGCCCTTGGTGAGGGCTTCGGAGAACGAACCGAAGAACACATCGGTCTGGCCGCCGGTGGAGCGGGCGAGGACATCGGTGACGCCGTCGGTCGCGGAGACGACGGTGTAGAGGATCAGCGGGGTGAAGGCGGACGCGATGACGGTCAGCCACAGGAACCCGACGGCCTCGGTGAGGGCGGTGCTGAGCGGTACGCCGCGGACGGCCCGCTTGGCCACGGCCAGCAGCCACAGGAGCAGGGTGAGGACGGTGGACGCCGCGAAGACGACGGCGTACTGCTGGAGGAAGGTCGGGTTGGTGAAGTCGACCTCGGCGGTCTCCTTGACGGCTTCGGAGAGCTTCCCGACGGTCCAGGCGGCGGCGTCGGCGCAGCCCTTGGCCAGGGAGGTGAGGGGGTCGAGGGTGCCGGTGAGGGAGTCGGCGGGGGAGTCCCCACCGCTGCGGCCGCCGGACCTGCCGCCTTCCTCGCAGTACTCCCGTGCGGGTCCCTGGATGAGGTCGCAGTTGTTGTCACTGGCCGACGGGGACGGTGTCGGGGTGGGTGTGGGCGCGGCGGTCGCGCGGGTGGCCAGCAGCAGGACGGCGACGGGCGCGGCCGTGAGCGTGGCGGCGAGCCGCAGCGGGCGGCGGCGGGAGGGCATGGTGTCCGGCTGTCTGCCGGGGGTCCGGCGGCCGGGGCGCGCTTGCGTGCCGGACGGGGTGCCGTCCGGCACAGGTGAACGGCTACCGCGCATAGGTGAACCCTCCGTACCCCTCGACTGCCTTCGCGATGTCGTCGGCGCTGGACGCCTGATTGTCGCCGGGGACAGGCGCCGGGCCCTCCTTCTGGGAGTGGGCCACGATCTTCCAGTCGCCGTCGGTCCACTCCAGGTTCACGGTGAGGGTGAACCAGGTGTGGGTGACCGGGTTGGTGGAGTTCTCACCGGCGAGGCCGACGAGTCCGCCGCACCACACCTCCACGGTGGCGCGTTCGGCGTCGACGGTGGTCGCCTTGGTACCGATCGGGCTGGTGCGGGAGACGAAGGTGAAGCCCTGGGGTGTGCTGCCGTCGTCGTTGAGGCCGACGGCCTTGTAGAACCCGGGGGAGTACGACTTGTCCAGGGCGGTCGCGAAGCCGGCCACCTTCGACGGGACGATGATGGCGCGCAGGATCTGGTCCCGGCGTCCCTTGTCGAACATCTCCGCCGAGCCCAGGGCCACCGCGTAGTTCGCCGCGGCGGACTGCGCTCCCTGGGTGTCGTGGGCGTAGCCGGAGGCGATGCCGTTGTTCTCGCTGTCGACGGGCCGGGTGCCGGTCGCGGCGGTGGTGTCGGCGCGGGGGCGGTCGGCCCCGGCTCCGGCGTCCGGCTCCTCGTCGGCGCGGTTGGCGAAGGCGATGGCGGCGATGAGCAGGACGACGATGCCGACGACGGTGACGAGCCCGCGTGAGGACGTGCGGGATCTGCGGGCGCCGCCGTGGTGGTCGCCGGCGCGTTCGGGCAGCCGGGTGCGGGTCTGGCCGCTGCCGCCGTAGCCGGACGTGGCGTAGTCGTCCGGCGGGCCGTCGCCGCGTCCGGGTCCGCCGTGGCGTCCGCTGTCGCCGTAGCCGTCGTCGTCCGGACTCATCGCGTGTACGTCCCCTCGATGTCGTACCGGCCCCCGCGGTACCGTCCGGTGGGTTCCCGTAGGACGGCGTACCGCACCTCGGCACCTGGCCGTGCTCCTGGACCGGCCACCCGCGCACCGCTGCCGGCCGGGGAGCCGGTGCCCCCGGCTCCGACGGCCCGGGCACCCATGGCCGAGGGACCCGGAACGGAACCCGCACCCAGAACCGCACCCGCACCCGGACCCAGAACCGGACCGAGATCCGGACCCGAACCCGCACCCAGGCCCAGGTCCGGACCCCGAACCCCACGCGGGGTCGGCGGCAGGTGTGCCGGTGGTGACGGTGGCCGTGCTGGTGTCCGCGTGGGCGCGGTGTGGTGACTCGGCATCAGGAGACGCAACCTCGGCGGTGGGCGCGACGGGCGGGTGGGTGGAGGGGACCGGGGCGGTGCCCGGACACGGCCGTGCGGCGCCCCGGGCGGGACGCCGGCGCGCGGTCGGGGCGTGTGGTCCGGGTCGGGTCGGGCCCGGGGGCCCCGGCACGCGCGTCCGCCGGGCGGTCGTCGGTCGGCATGGCTCGCCATGCCTCCCTTCCCCGCCTCGCGATCGCCCGCGCCGGACCCCGCTCCCTGATCCGGCCTGGTCCGCGGGACACGTCCTAGACGGCCATGCCGTACACGATGGTGAAGACCGTGCCGAGCGAACCGATGATGAAGACCCCGGTGAGGCCCGCGACGATGAGGCCCTTGCCCTGTTCCGCGCTGAAGGTGTCGCGCAGCGCGGTCGCGCCGATGCGCTGTTTGGCCGCACCCCAGATCGCAATGCCGAGGCACAGCAGGATGGCTGCCGCCATCACCACCTGGATCATCACCCGAGCCTCGTTGCCCAGGCTCCCGAAGGGGCCCCAGTCCGGGGCGATCCCGCCGATGATGGTGGTGATATCGCCCTTTTCGGCTGCCATAAGCATGTAACTCACCGCCCCTGTATGGGTAGTTCCTGACCCTCTGCGAGCGCGCAGAGGTCACGCCTCATTGTTGCCGACGAATCCGCCTTCGTATGTCGACTTGGCGTCTTTGGTTGGCAGGTTTCGTACGAATTATTGTCCACCGGCTCACGCGGGGGGCGCGAAGCGGCATACAAAGGGTCGTATGGTCACTCTGTGTATCACGTGGTGTCACGCCGGGCAATGATGACCTTGCGAAACCTGAGGGGCGGTTCGGTCGTTGTGCCCTGATCGCCCGCCAGGCCCGTGTGGCATGCCCGGTGTTCACCATCGCACGCGCGTGCCATATGCCGTCGCGGTCGCGTGAGGGGGCGCACCGGTGCGGATCGCACCCCTCCGTTGCGCTCCTGCTGCCCCGCCGTCCCCGGCCTACACTGGCGGGCGGTGGACTCCCGGGCGCTGAGGAGTGGTTGACGGTGCGTAAGGCTGGGCTGATCGCCGGGGCCGCCGTCGGTGGTGCGCTCGGGCTGGTGATGCTGCTGGTCATCGGTACGTTCCTGGTCGCCGGGAACATCGCGGGCGGAGGCGGCGGGGGTGCCGCCGTCGGGCTGGCGAAGGGCGCCGTTCCGGCGGCGTACCAGCCGCTGGTGCAGCGGTGGGGCAATCTCTGCCCCGCGATCAATCCGGCGCTGCTCGCGGCCCAGCTCTACCAGGAGTCCGGCTGGAACCCGCGCGCGCAGAGCCACGCGGCGGCGCAGGGGATCGCGCAGTTCATCCCCGGCACCTGGGCGGCGCACGGCCTCGACGGGGACGGCGACGGGGACCGCGATGTGTGGGACCCGGCGGACGCGATCCCGTCGGCGGCGTCGTACGACTGCAAGCTCGCGGGGTACGTCAAGGACGCGCCGGGCGATCCCACGCACAACATGCTCGCCGCGTACAACGCGGGCGCCTACGCCGTCATCCGGTACGGCGGGGTGCCCCCGTACAAGGAGACACAGAACTATGTGAAGATCATCACGAGTCTGGAGAAGAGCTTCGCGCGGCCCGTCGGCCGGGTGGAGCCCTCCCGGCAGGCGGCCGGCGCGATCCACTACGCGCAGACGAAGCTCGGCACCCCCTATCTGTGGGGCGGTACGGGCACCGCCGCGCAGGGCGGCCGGTTCGACTGCTCGGGACTGACCCAGGCCGCGTACCGCACGATGGACATCGAGCTGCCGCGGGTCGCCAACGACCAGTACAACGCCGGACCGCACCCCGCGCGCGCCGAGCTGCTCCCCGGTGACCTGGTGTTCTTCTCGGACGATCTCACCAACTCGCGGGCCATCCGGCACGTGGGCATCTACGTGGGAGGCGGGTACATGATCGACGCGCCGCGGACGGGTGCTGTGATCCGGTTCACGAAGATCGATACGCCGGACTACTTCGGGGCGACGAGAGTGACCGAGGACGGCGCGAAAGCGCTGCCGAAGCCGCCGCCCTCGATCTGAGGAAACCGGCCTTGACCAGCGTCGCAGCGCGGCGGCGGGGTCGGTCCGGACATGTGAGGATGGAGGGTCCCCCGCCCCTTCTGGCCGGAATGCCTCCCGGGCACAACGGTCCGAACTGTGACCACGAGTCTCTCTTCGGTAACGTCTCAGTGATCTTTCGGTGGAGTGCGGAACGCAACCCAGGTGGCTGTGCGTTCCTCGTATACGTGGCCGAAGGGCCGGTCACGGGCCGACCGGAGCGGGAGACCGTTAGGGCGCCCGTGGCCTCCGGTGCGACCGTCGACGGACGGACCGGCAGCCGGCCACCGGGCGGGATGGACCAACGGGGGTTGGTGAGGAGGCGCACAGCCAGGTGCGCCCCGGGAAACGCTGAACGATGAAGGGGCCGCGGCACCATGGCTGGACTCGAAGACTCCGGGTCGAACCCCGACGTCAGTCTGCTCTACGAGATCAATGGCCTGGCCAAGGACGCCCCGACGTGGTTCGACCACACCATGGAGTACGTCGGCGAGTACGGGCTGATGTTCGGTCTCGTGCTGCTCGGGGTGTGGACGTGGTGGAAGCTGCGGGCCCGCGCCGGATCGCTGGAGGAGGCCGCGCAGTCGGCCGCCGCCGTGATCTGGGTGCCGCTGGCCGCCGCCATCGCCGTCATCGTGAACATCCCCATCCGCGGCTTCGTGGAACGGCCCAGACCCTTCCTCGACCATGAGGGCCTGGAGGTCCTGATCGAGGGGAAGACGGACTACTCGTTCGTCAGCGACCACTCCACGCTCGCCATGGCGATGGCCGTCGGCATCTTCATCGCCCACCGCAAGTACGGGCTGTACGCCATCGCGATGGCGTTCCTCGCGGGTGTCTCCCGGATCTACATGGGCGTCCACTACCCCACGGACGTCATCGGCGGATTCGCCCTCGGCACGGCCGTCGCCCTGCTGCTCGCCCCGCTCGCCGCGCTGCTGCTGACCCCGCTGACCCGCGCCGTCGGCCGCTCCCGGCACGGCGCGTGGCTGATCCGCCCGAATTCGATGTCCGACGCCTCCCGCGAGTCCCACCGCAGCCCGGACCCCCGCCCCGAGGAACGGGACCTCGCGGCCTGAACCCCCGGGGCGGCTCCTGAGAGTCCGGGGCGGCCCCATGAGGTCCGGGAGCGACCGCGTGCGCCTCACAGCGACTGCGGGAAGGTGAAGAAGCCCGACGGGTCGTACCGCCGTTTCACCGCCCGCAGCCGGGCCGCCGCCGCGCCGTAGTAGGCGCCCCGCCAGCCGGTCAGCGACGGGTCGGTGTAGTTCTGGTAGGCGGCGCCCGAGGCATGGCGCCGCATCGCGCCGTGCGTCCGCCCGAGCCACTCCCGGGCCGCCGCGCCTCCCGTACCGGACGGCCAGGCCACCGTGTACTGGGCCAGGGTCCGGGACCGCCGGTGCACAAAGGCCGTCGCGGTCGGCGCGACCCGGTTGACGGCCCCGCCCAGCGCGGTCAGCGAGACGGTGCCCGGCCCGCCGCGCACCCCCTCGATCCCGCCGATCAGCGCCCGCACGCCCTCCTCGGACAGCGGACGGTCGAAGAAGTCGGAGCGCGCCGCGTACGTCTCCCGGCCCAGTGCCCCCTCGGGCGAACGGCCGGGGGTGGACCCCGGCAGACGGCAGCGGTCGTCGTCACCGAATCCGGCGCAGCCCGCGTAGACCTCCATCGCCTCCTCGTACGAGCGCCGCCGCAGGGTGACCCGGCTCGCGGAGGCCCCGATCCGGTCCGCCAGCCGGTCCACGGCGTTCTGGAGATCGCCGTACGTGCCGAGCGAGAAGCAGCTCACGGTGACCGTCGGGGAGCCGCCGGGGGAGCGGGACAGATGGACCACCGACCAGATCTCGTCGGGCTGGGCGGGCCCCCACTCCTGCCAGGCACGCACCACGGCCGCCGCCCGGCTCCACGGCCAGCTCATGTACCCGGTGACCGCGCGCGGCGCGGGGCGGGTCCGGAAGCGGAGCTCCGTGACGACACCGAAGTTGCCGTTGCCCGCGCCGCGCAGCGCCCAGAACAGTTCGCTGTTCTCCCGCGCGTCCGCCACCCGCCGCCGGCCGTCGGCGGTGATCACGGTGGCCCCCGTGAGGTGGTCGCAGGTCAGCCCGTACGCGCGGGACACCACGCCGTGGCCGCCGCCGAGGGTGAGCCCGGAGATCCCCACGGTCGGACAGGAACCGGCGGGTATGGTCACGCCCCGTCCGGCCAGCGCCCGGTACACATCGATCAGTTTCGCCCCGGCCCCCACGACGGCGCTGTCGCCGTCGGCGCGGATCGCCGACATCGGTGACACATCGACGATCAGCCGTCCGTCGCCCGAGGACCAGCCCGCGTACGAGTGGCCGCCGTTGCGGATCGCCACCGGCACCCGGCGGGCCCGCGCGTAGGCGAGCACGGTACGGACGTCGTCGGCGTGGGCGGTGTACGCGACGGCGGCGGGCCGCAGCGAGTCGAAGCGGGTGTTGTACAGCAGCCGGGCGGTTCCCCAGTCCTGGTCCCCGGGCCGGACGAGGCTGCCGTCGAGATCCCGCGCCAGGTCCCCCCACCCACGGGCCACCGCCCTGGACGGCGCGACGGAGGGCCCGCCCCCGGGTTCCGCGCCCGGCCCCGTACCCGAGGCACCCGCGCCCCCCGTCCCGCCCGGCGAAGGCGAAGGCGAGGACGAAGGTGAGCGCGACGGCGACGACGCGGCGCCCCCGTCCCCGCCCCCACCCCCGCACGCGGTCACCCCGGCCACGACCGTGACCCCCAGCCCCGCACCGATGAATCCCCGACGTTCCATGTCCGTCTCCCCCAGGACCGCCCCCGCGGGCGGCACGCCCCAAGCATGCCGTCGACCCGCGGCCCGTACCCCATGTGTATCCCCCGCGGCACGGGAGGTGAGGCGCCACCGGCGAAAACCTCGGGGGCACGGGGGACACACACCCACGGACAACCCGCATGGGACAGGGGAACGCTCACCCGTGAAGCCCCGGGCACCGGACGGGACCGGCGAAACCGATCAGCGGCCCGCGGGGTCGCCCTGGTGCTCCTGCGCGTCGGACCGCGCCCTGCTGCGGGCCCGCCGCGCGGGTCCCCGCCAGCCGCAGTCGCACCGCGCGCCGACGAACCGCCCCTGCTCCGCGGTGGTCGTGCGGTGGCCCCCGACGCCGAGGTCGGGGACTTCGCTCAGGTCCAGCTCGTACGCCACCACTCCACGGTAGCCCCCACCCGTCCACCCCACGCGCGCCCGGGGCGGACCGGGGGCGTGACGGGCGCCCGTACCGGTCGTTAGGGGGAACAACAGGGCCCTGACTCGTATCGACAGGCTTGGGGGTCGGCGGTGGTGCGACAGCACAGACGGACGGGCGGCACGCTGGTCGTGGCCGCCGCCATGGCGGGGCTGCTGACGGGAACCGCCGGGTGCGCCGGGGACGACGCCGCCGCCGAGCCGCCGCCCGTGCCGGAGCCGCTCGACGCGGTGCACCGGGCCGCCGCCGAACTCGTCCGCGCGGGCACCTCCAAGGCCCGGACCGCGATGGAGATGGCGACCGGCGGCACCCGCGTCACCATCCGCGGGGAGGGCGTCTACGACTACGGCCGCCGCGTCGGCCGGCTCAAGCTGGTACTGCCCCCGGGCCCCACGGGCACCACCCGCCGGCCGCCGATCACCGAACTGCTCGCGCCGGGCGCGCTGTACATGCGCAACCGGGGCGCGGGGGTCCCCGCCGACAAGTGGGTACGGGTCGACACCGCGTCGGTCTCCGACGGGAACCTCGTCACCGGCGGTGCCACCGATCCACTGGCCGCCGCCGAACTGCTGCGCGGCGCCCGGACGGTGACGTACGAGGGGCCGGGCCGGGTCGCGGGGACCGCCGTACGGCACTACCGGGGGACCACGGACCTGGCGCGCGCGGCGCGCTTCTCGTCGGGTGACACCCGGCGGGCGCTCGCGGCGGCGGCGAAAGGGTTCTCCACGACCGCCGTCCCGTTCGACGTGTATCTCGACGAACGGGGAAGGGTACGCAAGGTGCGGCACCGGTTCAGCTTTGTGAACGACCACCGTGAGGGAGCGGTCGCCGTCGCGTCGACGACGCTGCTGTTCGCGTTCGGGGTGCCGGTCGAGGTGCGGTTGCCGGCGGAGGGGGACATCTACGCGGGGAGGATCGCGGACGAGGCGTAGTCGGGAGGGCGGGTCGGAAATGGTCCGTCCGTGCCATGCGCGGTGTGTAGTCGCTGCCTACTCTAGGAAGTCGGTGGCGGCCAGGAAGAGGTGATGTGGGTGGCTCCGTCCAGTGGTACGGCCGTGCAGGACCACGTCGCCCTCGCCGAGATCGAGCTGTGCGGCGACTTGATGATCGCGGCGAGCGCGTCGCGGGAGGAGCGGCTGAGTCCCGACCTCATCGACGAGGTGCTCCGTGTCCATGTCCTGCCGGACGGCGAGCCTTACGTATGACCCGGGGCCGCGCGCAGCTCGCGCGGCCCGTGCGGTGATCCGGTGAGGGCGCGCGGCCGTTTCGCTCCCCTCCCCGCGCTCCTTGACGGGCGCGGGGGGAGGCGGGCGGTTCAGGTGCGCAGCATGCGGGCGATGGCCTTGGTGGCTTCCTCGACCTTCTCGTCGATCTCGGAGCCGCCCTTGAGGGCCGCGTCGGCGACACAGTGGCGCAGATGCTCCTCCAGCAGCTGGAGCGCGAAGGACTGGAGCGCCTTGGTGGACGCGGACACCTGCGTGAGGATGTCGATGCAGTAGACATCCTCGTCGACCATCCGCTGAAGGCCGCGGACCTGGCCCTCGATGCGCCGCAGCCGCTTGAGGTGCTCGCTCTTCTCCTTGTGGTAGCCGTGGATGCCGAGATCGTGATCGGTGATCACTTCGGTGGACCCCTCGACCGCCGTGCCGGAACCGGAGCAGCACGCGCCTGTCGCCGTCGAGTCCGTCTCGGTGCTCGTCATCGCGTCCTCCGTTTGTCGCCGCAATAAGGGGCATCCACGTAGATGCATACCCCTGGTGGGTATATGATACCGAACTTTCCTGGGTACGGGATGGTAGGCCGGACCCGGTGCCGTACGCGCTGCCCCATGAGCGACACTGGTGGAACGCCGGTTAGCCGTGACTGGATGATGCGCCTAGCATCAGCCTGACCGAAACCACAGCATCCCGAGGACCCCACGTGCGTTTTCGTCTGACCCCCAGGGAGACGAGCTTCTACGACATGTTCGCCGCGTCCGCGGACAACATCGTCACCGGCTCGAAGCTCCTGATGGAACTGCTCGGGGCCGACGCGTCCGGCCGGGCCGAGATCGCGGAACGGATGCGGGCGGCCGAGCACGCCGGGGACGACGCCACACACGCCATCTTCCACCAGCTGAACTCCTCCTTCATCACGCCCTTCGACCGCGAGGACATCTACACCCTCGCGTCCTCCCTCGACGACATCATGGACTTCATGGAGGAGGCCGTCGACCTCGTCGTCCTCTACCAGGTCGAGGAACTGCCGAAGGGCGTCGAGCAGCAGATCGAGGTGCTGGCGCGGGCGGCCGATCTGACGGCCGAGGCGATGCCGCATCTGCGCACGATGGAGAACCTCACGGAGTACTGGATCGAGGTCAACCGGCTGGAGAACCAGGCCGACCAGATCCACCGCAAGCTCCTCGCGCACCTCTTCAACGGCAAGTACGACGCCATCGAGGTGCTGAAGCTGAAGCAGATCGTCGATGTGCTGGAAGAGGCCGCCGACGCGTTCGAGCATGTGGCGAACACGGTGGAGACCATCGCCGTCAAGGAGTCCTGACCCTTCGTGGACACCTTCGCACTGGTCGTGACCATCGGGGTCGCGCTCCTCTTCACGTACACCAACGGGTTCCACGACTCGGCGAACGCGATCGCCACCTCCGTCTCCACCCGGGCGCTGACGCCCAAGGCCGCGCTGGCGATGGCCGCGGTGATGAACCTGATCGGCGCGTTCCTCGGCAGCGGGGTCGCCAAGACGGTCAGCGAGGGGCTGATCGAGACCCCGCACGGCAGCAAGGGCATGGGCATCCTCTTCGCCGCGCTGGTCGGGGCGATCATCTGGAACCTGGTGACCTGGTACCTGGGGCTGCCGTCGTCCTCGTCCCACGCGCTGTTCGGCGGGATGGTCGGCGCGGCGCTCGCCGGGGGCACGGAGGTCATCTGGTCCGGGGTCCTGGACAAGATCGTCATCCCGATGTTCGTGTCGCCGGTCGTCGGCCTGATCGTCGGCTACCTCGTGATGTGCGCGATCCTGTGGATGTTCCGCAAGTCGAACCCCCACAAGACGAAGCGGGGCTTCCGGATCGCGCAGACCGTCTCCGCGGCGGGGATGGCCCTCGGGCACGGGCTCCAGGACGCGCAGAAGACGATGGGCATCGTCGTGATGGCCCTCGTCATCGCCGATGTCCAGGACTCCGGTGACGAGATCCCGGTCTGGGTGAAGATCGCCTGTGCGGTGATGCTGTCGCTCGGTACGTACGCCGGCGGGTGGCGGATCATGCGGACGCTGGGGCGGAAGATCATCGAGCTGGATCCGCCGCAGGGGTTCGCGGCGGAGACGACGGGGGCGTCGATCATGTTCGGGTCCGCGTTCCTGTTCCACGCGCCGATCTCCACGACGCATGTGATCACGTCCGCGATCATGGGTGTGGGGGCGACGAAGCGGGTCAAGGCGGTGCGGTGGGGGGTGGCCAAGAACATCGTTCTCGGCTGGTTCATCACGATGCCGGCCGCTGCGGTGGCGGCAGCCCTGAGCTTCTGGCTGATCCAACTCACCTTCGGCTGAGTGTCCTCCCCCGGGCCCCGGGTCACCCCGAGGTCTGTCCGGCTGGGCGTACCTGTTTCCGTGCGGGTCGGACGGGGGTGCGCAGTTCCCCGCAGGCCGCCTTCGCTTGCGCTTCCGAGGTCTGTCCGGCTGGATGTACTTGTTCCCGTGCGGGTCGGACGTGGGTGCGCAGTTCCCCGCGCCCCTGGGTTGCGCCCCTTGCGGTTCCTGTTCGGCTGCGGGTGGTCCTTGGTTGCTCGCGCAGTTCCCCGCGCCCCTGAGGTGCTGCCCTCTTGCGGTCGCTCTTCGGGTGCGGGTTGGCCCTCGTTTTTGCGCAGTTCCCCGCGCCCCTTAAGGGGCACTCCTCTCCTCGCGCAGTCGCGCTGCTGCGGGAGGGGGTGGGCGGGAATCTCTGCTCGCAGACTCCGATGCTCTTCAGTAGCTCCGCTGGACGTCGTGCCGAGCGTGTCGGATCGAGGACGGAGAATCCCGACCGGCACCGACCCGAAAGACGGCAGAACGCGCCCCAAAGGGGCGCGGGGAACTGCGCGAAAACGACGGGCGACGGCACAGGGACAAGTACGTCCCGCCGGACGGACCTGGGAAGCGCAAGCGAAGGCGACCCGCGGGGAACTGCGCGAAAACGACGAGCGACGGCACAGGAATGAAGTACGTCCAGCCGGACAGACCTGGGAAGCGCAAGCGAAGGCGGCCCGCACAGCAACGAAGTACGTTCAGCCGGACGGACCTCAGAACGCCGCGCGTACCTCGCCGACCGGGACCGGGCCGCCCATGAGGGGGGCCGAACCGACAAGGTCGAGCACCGCGTCCCGTACGCCCGCCATCGACAGCGCACGCGAGAGCACGGGCCCCACAGCCCGCCCCCCACCGTCCTCGATCTTGAACGCCAGCGCCCGCCCGCAGGGCAACGCGACGGCCTGAACCGCCTCCGCGCCCATCTTCGCGAGCGCCCCGGGCACCGCCCGCATCAGCCAGGTGTCGGCCCGCCGCGTCCCGGCGACATACTCCGGGTGCGCCCGCATCGCGTCGGCCACCGCCCGCTCCGCCGACCCCTCGCCGGCCCCGGCGAACGCCCGGAACGCCCGCGCCAGCCCCGTCAGGGACAGCGCGAGCAACGGCGCCCCGCACCCGTCCGTACCGCTCACCGCGACCCGCTCGCCCGCGGCCGTCTCGACCGTCTCCCGTACCAGCAGCTGGAGGGGGTGCGCGGGGTCGAGATAGGAGTCGAGGGGCCAGCCGCGGCGCAGACAGGCCGCGAGCATCGCCGTGTGCTTGCCGGAGCAGTTCATGGTGATCCGCTCACGGACACCCCCGGCCGCCAGATACGCCTCGGCCTCCACCGGGTCCAGCGGCAGGTCCGGTGGGCACCCGAGCTGCCCGGCGGTGAGCCCGTACTCGTCCAGCATCAGGCGGACCAGCGAGAGGTGAAACGATTCGCCGGAGTGGCTGGCGGCGGCGAGCGCGAGCCGTTCCCCGGCGAGGGGGAGCCCGGCCCGCAGGACAGCCGCGGCCTGCATCGGCTTGTTCGCGGAGCGGGGGAAGACGGGCGAGGTGACATCGCCGAGCACCAGCTCGGGCGTCCCGTCCGGGTCCAGCAGGACGAGGCTCCCGCGGTGCCGCCCCTCGACGAAACCGGAACGCACGACCTCGGCGAGCACGGGGGGCGCCGGATCGCCGCCGCCCGCCGGTGTACGGGGCTGGGGACCGGGACCGGGGGTGCTGGTGGGCATGGGCGGGTGGCCTTCCGCGGTGGCCCGCCCCGCGAGGGCCCGGGATCGCCGGGCCCGTCGCGTCAGGCGAGCAGATCGTCTACTTGCGCTTCGCCTTCACGGTACCTGCGGGTGATCTCCGCGCTGCATCCGTCGGCGGTCCGCTGGAGCCGCTGCCGGCGCCCGGAGACCTGCTGCTCGTACTGGACGAGCCTGCTCTTCGCGTCGTGCAGCTCCTTGTCGGTGCGGGCGGCGAGGTCGGACAGTTCGACCTCGCCGAGCATCTCGGCGGCCAGCCGCCGGTACTCCTCGTTGTGGGGGGTGCCCAGTGTGAGGTGCCGGGCGGACGAGCGGTACCGCGCGGGCTGGTCGGTGAGGATCTCGGACAGCCGGTCGACCACGGGCGCCTTGGGCGCGCGGCGCCGGGCGAGTTCGGCGCGCAGGATGTCGATCCGGCCCTGGAGCAGCCGTCGCACATAGCTGAGGTCGGCCTCGTCCCGCTGGGCGTCCCGGCGTACCGCGCGCAGCTCGGGCAGGCTCAGGCCGGGCAGGTCCGGGTCCGGCAGCAGCCGGTCGAGGAGCTGGTTGCCCGCGAGCCGCTGGGCGGGGGGCCGCGCGCCGCCCCGGGTGCCGCCTCTCACCCCGCTTCTGGTCCGCGGGGTCGTCCGGGTCAGTGACACGGGGACAGGCTGCTGCTGCCCGGTACTCGGTGTGCTCATGCGTCCTTACCGTCCCCTCGACCGGCGCGGGCTGCCGCGTCACCAGCATCGTGCCACTCCGAGTGGGCGCTATGTGACCGAGTGCCCCCGATCGGCCCCGGATGGGGGGTTCGGGGGCATGCGTGTGCCCCCGGATGGGCGCTGGAACACGCGGCCGGGGGGTGAGGGCATGATGGGGCGCATGCGAGCGGTGGTGCAGCGGGTGGACGGGGCGGAGGTCGTCGTCGACGGGGTGACCGTCGGGGAGATCGCCGGGGAGGGACTGTGCGTCCTGGTGGGGGTGACCCATGGAGACACGCCCGAGCAGGCGGAGCGGCTGGCCCGCAAGCTGTGGACGCTGCGCGTCCTGAGCGAGGAGCGGTCCTGCTCGGACATGGGCGCCCCGCTGCTGGTGATCAGCCAGTTCACGCTGTACGGGGACGCCCGCAAGGGGCGGCGGCCCACCTGGAACGCGGCGGCGCCCGGCGAGGTCGCGGAGCCGCTGGTGGACGAGGTCGTGGCGCGGCTGCGGGCCCTGGGCGCGACGGTGGCGACGGGCCGCTTCGGCGCGGCGATGCGGGTGTCCCTGACGAACGACGGTCCGTTCACGGTGCTGCTGGACGTATGAGTCCCGTGCCGGGCACGGGACTCATCGTGTCTGCCGCCGGGCGGGCTCAGGGTTCTACGACGGTCTCCTGGGCGGCGGCGGTGCCGTCCGCGACGAGCCGGGCGTCCACGGGGACGTTCCGCTTGACCAGCGCGAGGGCGATGGGCCCCAGCTCGTGGTGGCGGGCGGAGGTGGTGACGAAGCCGAGCTTGCGTCCGTCGGGGCCGTCGTCGGCGAGCCGCAGTTCGGTGCCGCGCGGCGGCAGGTGCACCTCGCTGCCGTCGAGGTGCAGGAACACCAGCCGCCGCGGGGGCTTGCCGAGGTTCTGCACCCGGGCCACGGTCTCCTGGCCCCGGTAGCAGCCCTTCTGGAGGTGCACGGCGGACCCGATCCAGCCCAGCTCGTGGGGGATGGTCCGGTGGTCGGTCTCGAAGCCGACCCGCGGCCGGTGGCCCTCCACCCGCAGCGCCTCGTACGCGAGAAGGCCGACCGCGGGCCCGTACCGTCCGTCCTCGGTGAGCGCGGCGAGGTCCGCGCGGGGCAGGAACAGATCGCGGCCGTGGGGGGTCTCGCGGACGGCGACCCCTTCGGGCACGGGGGCGATGGAACCGGCGGGCAGATGCACGACGGCGGTGTCGGCGGTGCGGTCGGCGACCTCGGCCCGGTAGAAGAACTTCATCGACTCCAGATACGCGACGAGCGCGTCCTGGGTGCCGGGCTCCACATGGGCCCATACGGTCGTGCCGTCGTCGACGAGGTACAGCGCGTGTTCGATATGGCCGTTCGCGGAGAGGATCAGCGCTTCGGTGGCCTGGCCGGGCGGCAGCGCGCTCATGTGCTGGGTGAGCAGCAGATGCAGCCAGCTCAGCCGGTCCTCACCGGTGACGGTGACGACACCGCGGTGGGAGAGGTCGACGAATCCGGTCCCGCCGGCGAGGGAGCGCTGTTCGCGGAACAGATCGCCGTAGTGGCCCGCGACGCCTTCGTCCACGCCCTCCGCGGAGACGGCACCGGGCAGCGACAACAAGGGGCTCTTCATATCCACTCAGGGTACGACCCCTGGGCGCCGCGGTTCATTCCCCGCCGTCGGCTGCGCCGGTCCGGCCGCCGTTCCCGCCGCTCTGCTCGGTGTCCTGCGCGGCGCTCTGCCCGGCGTGGGCGCGGGCGCACCGCTCGCAGCGGCCGAAGATCGCGAAGTGCTTCATATCGGTCTCGAAGCCGAAGGTGTCCCGCAGCTTGGCGGTGAACTCCCCGGCGACGGTGACGTCCGCCTCGATGACGCCGGAGCAGTCCCGGCACACCAGATGGATGTGGTGGTGGCGGTCCGCGAGGTGGTAGGTCGGCGCCCCGTGCCCGAGGTGGGCATGGCTGACCAGCCCCAGCTCCTCCAGCAGCTCCAGGGTCCGGTACACCGTGGAGATGTTGATCCCGGACGCGGTCTTGCGCACCTCGCACAGGAGGTCGTCGGGGGTCGCGTGCTCCAGGGTGTCGACAGCCTCCAGCACCAGCTGACGCTGCGGCGTCAGGCGGTATCCGCGGCGCCTCAGATCGGTCTTCCAGTCGGTGCTCACCACGCGTCCAGTGTAAGCAGCGGCGGCGCGGTCACGGCCCGGACGGAGGATTTCCGGCCCCGGGCGGGACGACGGGAACGGCCCCGGTACGGGTACCGGGGCCGTGGGCGTCGTCGGGGCGGTGCGGGCCGGACCGCTTGGCGGGCTACTTGAAGAAGGCGATGCCGTCGTCCGGGAGGTCGCCCAGGTCCTTCGCCCATTCGGCGACGTCCTCGGGGCTGACGACCTTCTTGAGGTGGGCCGACATGTAGGGGCGCAGCGGGACGTCGGGCGTCTGCTTCTCGCCGACCCACATGAGGTCGCTCTTGACGTAGCCGTACAGGCGCTTGCCGCCGGTGTAGGGGCCGGAGGCGGCGGTACGGGCGACGGCGTCGGTGACGATGTCGATCTGGGGCTTCTTGTCGGCGAGCTCGCCGTACCAGACCTCGACCACACCGTCGTCGCGGACCATGGTGACCTCGACCTTGCGGTCGGCGTCGATCCGCCAGAAGCCGGACTCCGACTCCAGGGGCTTCACCTTGTTGCCGTCGTTGTCCAGGATCCACGTGTGGGAGTGGTACTCCAGGAAGTCCCGCCCGTCGTGGGTGAAGCTGACCTCCTGGCCGAAGTTGGCCTTCTCGGCCCCGGGGAAGTCGGTGACGCCCGCGCCCGCCCAGTTCCCGAGCAGGAACACGAGGGGGACGACGTCTTTGTGCAGGTCGGACGGGATCTGGATCATGTGCGATCGGCTTCCTGGGTGGGGGTCAGCGCTGGCCCTGGTAGAGCTTCTTCACGGCGAGTCCGGTGAAGGCGAGGACGCCGACGCAGACGAGGACGAGAAGAGCTTCGAAAAAGATGACCACGGGGTGCTCCTCGGTGGGCAAGGGTGAGCGGTGCAGAGCCGGGCCCAGTTTAGTGTGCGGGCGCCGGGCGCTCGCGGCGAGGTCGGCGGACGGGTGGCGGCCGTGCGGCGGGGACCGGCGGGGACCGGCGGCGCGGGGCGCGCCTACGATGCGGTCATGGCGAAGAAGCTCGTGATCAAGGTGACGGCCGGGGCGGACTCGCCCGAGCGGTGCTCCCAGGCGTTCACGGTGGCGGTGGTGGCCGTCGCCAGCGGGGTCGAGGTGTCGATGTGGCTGACGGGTGAGTCGGCGTGGTTCGCGCTGCCGGGCCGGGCTGCGGAGTTCGAGCTTCCGCACGCGGCGCCGCTGCCCGAGCTGATCGAGGGCATCCTGGCGGGCGGCAGTCTCACGCTCTGCACCCAGTGCGCGGCCCGGCGTGACATCGCGCCGGCGGATGTGATCGACGGGGTGCGGATCGCGGGAGCGCAGGTCTTCGTCCAGGAGTCCCTCGCCGACGACACCCAGGCCCTCGTGTACTAGCCGGGCGGGGGTGGCGACGGGCCGGGGGCTCACTTCTTCCCGTCGAGTTCGTCCCACCACTTGTCGGACTGGGGGTCGCCGGAGGGGTCGTCCCACCAGCGGTCGTCGGGGCCCCGGCGGTTCGCCATGATCGCGGCTATGGGCGGGATGACCATCGCGACCAGGCACATCACCACGGCCGCCGGTACGGACCACAGGCGCACCACCGACCACGCCAGGACGAAGAGCACCACGCACGTGCCCATCATGGCGAAGTACACATGACGCCTGCGCGCGTACATACCTCCAGCGTACGACCGGGCGCCCGCACGGGCCCTGTCGCGACGGGTCCGGTGCCGGGCCGTCCGGTCGGGGGGAACGGGCCCGGAAAAGCGCCCGGAGGGCCGTACCCCCGGTCAAGTGGCGTCCAACCCCCTGGGGCACGGCCCTCCGGGCCGTCCTGTCGCGCGTCGTCGTCAGACGGCGATCGCGACCTCGGCGAGTCCGCCGGTCTGCGCGACCACGGTGCGGTCGGCGGAGCCGCCGGGCACCAGCGCGCGGAGGGTCCAGGTGCCCTCGGCGGCGTAGAAGCGGAACTGACCGGTCGCCGAGGTGGGCACCTCGGCCGTGAACTCGCCGGTCGAGTCCAGCAGCCGGACGTAGCCGGTCACGGGCTCACCGTCACGGGTCACCTGGCCCTGGATGGTGGTCTCACCGGGCTTGATCGTCGAGGCGTCGGGGCCGCCGACCTGCGCTCCACACATATGCGTCTTCTCCAGACTGGCTGTCGGTCGGTGCGGTTACTTGGCGGGGCCGAGCTCGATCGGCACACCCACGAGGGAGCCGTACTCGGTCCACGAACCGTCGTAGTTCTTGACGTTGTCCACGCCCAGCAGCTCGTGCAGCACGAACCAGGTCAGGGCGGAGCGCTCACCGATGCGGCAGTACGCGATGGTGTCCTTCGCGAGGTCGACCTGCTCGTCGGCGTAGAGGGCCGTGAGCTGCTCGTCCGACTTGAAGGTGCCGTCGTCGTTGGCGTTCTTGGACCACGGGATGTTGCGGGCGGACGGGACGTGACCCGGGCGCTGCGACTGCTCCTGCGGCAGGTGGGCCGGGGCGAGGAGCTTGCCGGAGAACTCGTCGGGGGAGCGGACGTCCACCAGGTTCTGGGCGCCGATCGCGGCGATCACGTCGTCGCGGTAGGCGCGGATCGAGGTGTCCTGCTCCTTGGCCTTGTACTCGGTGGCCGCGCGGGCGGGCACCTCGGTGACCAGGTCGCGGGAGTCGAGCTCCCACTTCTTGCGGCCGCCGTCGAGAAGCTTCACGGACTGGTGACCGTAGAGCTTGAAGTACCAGTAGGCGTAGGACGCGAACCAGTTGTTGTTGCCGCCGTAGAGGACGACGGTGTCGTCGCCTGCGATGCCGCGCTCGGAGAGGAGCTTCTCGAAGCCGGCCTGGTCGACGAAGTCACGGCGGACCGGGTCCTGGAGGTCCGTGCGCCAGTCGATCTTGACGGCGTTCCTGATGTGGTTCTTGTCGTACGCGGCGGTGTCCTCGTCGACCTCGACGATGACGACCTTCGGGCTGTCGAGGTTGGCCTCGACCCAGTCGGCGTCTACCAGGACGTCGCTGCGGCTCATGTTCGTTCTCCTCCGGGGCAGTTGCGGCGGGATGACACGTCGTACGGGGCGGGTGCGGGTACGGCTCCCGGTGGTCCGGGGCCGGGTGCCGGGGTGGCCTCGGGAAACCGGCCGGTCGGGGGGCGGTGGTCCGCCGGAAGCGGGGTCCGCCCGGCCCTCGCGGTCGGAGACCGGGGCCGTGGGGTCCGCACGGGACTCGCTCAGACGGTGCGACAGAGCATGGCGGCGACGCGGCACAGGTCGACTGCCCGCCGCTTCGTCAGATCCGCCTGTCCCCGCGAACGGAGACCGCTCAAATAGCACCGCATGGGGACGATCGTAGGGAGGCCCGGGCCGCCATGTCACCGCTGTGTCATATCCTGAGACAGGATCGTCCGGGATGTGGGAATGAGTCACCCGCCGGACGGACGGCCGGGCGCGCGGGTCCGCCCGTCCGGGGCGTCATATCTGCGGTACGGACTTCGTCGTCTCGCACTGTGGACATGGGGCGGATGCGGGCCGCCGGGCGGGGCTGCCGGGGAACTACCCGACGAGCCGGATGTCCGAACCCTTCACCGTGATGTCCACCCCGTCGGGGGCGGCCTCGACCTTGTCCAGCTCGATCCCGGCGGGCAGGTCCCCGATCCGCTGCTGGAAGTCCGTGATCTCCCGGATCTTGGCGTCCGCGATCGGCACCCCGAAGTCCGGCAGCGAGTCCGCGTCCACCTTCACCTGGCCGTCGCGGACCGTCGCCGAGCTGAGCACGGAGATCGGCTGGGGGAGCTTGCGGCCCATGACCGTCGCCTCGACCGCGACCTTGATCTTGCCGTTGCCGCCGTCCGACAGCCCCACGACCTGGGCCTCCACCCCCGGTCCCAGCTCGACCGGTTCGACGCGGGCGGCCTTCAGCAGCTCCGGGTACGAGACCCTGGCCGTGCCGGACGCGCTGTCCGCGGTCGCGGAGGAGAAGTCACCGGTGAAGCCGACGCCCGACATCCGGGCGGTCAGCTCGTCGATCCGGATCGTCGAGGCCGCGCCGCCGGTCCGGCCGGAGGCGTCGAAGTCCTTGATCCCGATCTCCACCTCGTCCAGCGTGCCGCCCGCGAGCTGGGTCAGGAACGGGAAGCCGTTGATCGACACATCGGGGGTGTTCTCCAGCCCCTCGTTCGCGCGGATGCGGTCGGCGGCCTCGCTCTCGGCGAAGTTCACGGCGAGACGGTCCGCGGCGATGAACAGGCCGCCGAGGATGACGGCGACGATCAGGAGTATTCGCAGTGCGCGCATGGCCGGTGGTTCCCCCCGAGGCATTGGTCGTGTGCCGCGAGCCTAACGGGCCGCCTTCGCTTGCGCTTTCGAGGTCTTCCGGGGCGGGCGCGCTTGTCCCTGTGCGGGTCGCCTTCGCTTGCGCTTCCGAGGTCTGTCCGGCGGGACGCACTTGTCCCTGTGCCGTCGCTCGGTGGTTTCGCGCAGTTCCCCGCGCCCCTTTGGGGGCGCCTCAGCCGCCTGGGGTTGCTTTTCACCCTTCTCCTCCCGCAGTCGCGTGGCTGCGGGAGGGGGTGGGCGGGAATCTCTGCTCGCAGACTCCGATGCTCTTCAGTCGGACCACTGGACGTCGTACCGAGCGTGTCGGATCGAGGACGGAGAATCCCGACCGGCACCGACCCGAAGAACCGGCCGGGTGCGCCCCAAAGGGGCGCGGGGAACTGCGCACCCCACGAACGACGGCACAGGAACGAAGTACGCCCAGCCGGACGGACCTCAGAGGCGCAAGCGGCTGCTACGGGAGGATCTGGGCGAGGATGTAGGTCGCGGGGGCCGCCGCCGCCAGGGGGAGGGCCACTCCCGCCGTCATATGGACGAACCGCGACGGGTAGTCGTAGCTCGCCGCCCGGTGGCCGATCAGCGCACACGCGCCGGCGGCCAGCCCCAGCAGCGCCCCGTCGGTCCCCCAGTCGGAGAACCGCCCGGCCGCGATCCCCGCACCCGCCGCCGCGAGCAGCGCGACCAGCACCGACGCGGCGGTCGGCAGCGGCAGCGCCCGTGCCAGCACCGCCGCGGCGACGGCGATACCCGCGATCACCACCGCGTCCGTCGCCGCGCCCAGATACCCGGCGCCGATCACCGCCAGCGCGGACGACACGACGGTGGCCAGCAGTCCCGCGAGCCGCTCGTCCGGTCCCGCGTGGCTGCGCAGCCCGAGGACGATGGACAGCAGCACCCAGACGCCGAGCGTGCCGAGGATCGCGGCGGGCGCGTTCTCGCGGCCCGCCACCAGCAGCGCCGCGTTCGCCGCGAGGCCGCCGAGGAACGCCAGCGCGATGCCCTGCCGCGCGGGCCACATGCCGTTGAGCCGGAACCACCCCGCGGCGGTCACGGCCTGGAGCAGCACCAGCGGGACCAGCGTCGCGTACTCGTGCAGCGCGGCGGCCCCGGAGAGCAGCAGCGCGAGGACGGCGGTGACCGCGGCGGGCTGGAGTCCCGGTTCCAGGATCTGCGGTCGGCCCTCCGCGCGGGCCCGGTCGGCGGCGGTCGCGTACTGGGGCTCGGCCGCGGCGGTGGTGCTCGCCCCGCCGGTGACTGTGCCGGTGCCGGTGAACCCGGGCGGGTCCATGGCCGGGGCCGGTGCGGGTGGCGGGGTGTGCACGGGGGTGTGCGCGGGGTACTGCTGCTGGGTCATCGGGCCCGGTGCCTGGGGCTGGGCGGCCGCGTACGGCTGGGGCTGCTGCTGTCCGTACTGGCCGGTGGGGTGGCCGGTCTGCCCGTACTGGCCGGTGCTGCCGTACTGGCCGCTCTGGTCGTACTGGCCGGTGTTGCCGTACGGCTGGGGTGTCCCGTACGGGGGTGAGGTGCCCTGGCCCTGCTGCGTTCCGTGCTGCGGGGTGCCGTACCCGGTGCCGTACTCCTGCGGAGGCGGGCCGTAGCCCTGCGGCGCGCCGTACCGCTCGGGCGGCGGGGTGCTGTCGGTGATGGGGGGCTGGAGCTCGGTCTCCCAGGTCGGGGCCTGCCACTGCTGGGTCTGCGGACCCTCGTCGTACGGCTCCGGGTACCCCGACTGCGGATATCCGGGGTCCGTACCGTACGGCTGGTCGGGCTGGTTGGTCATGAGTGGGTGGTCACCCTCCTGCGAACGGTGGGAGCACCTCGACCGTGCCGCCCTCGGCCAGCCGTACCGTCTCATGCTCCCGGGTGCCGACGGGGTCCCCGTCGACGAGGAACGAGCAGCGGTCCAGCACCCGGACCAGTTCTCCGGGGTGGCGCGTGCGGGCGCCGGCCAGTGCCTCGGCCAGGTTCCCGGCGTCGAACGGTTCCTCCGCCACGCCTGCGGCGGCTTTCGCCGCGGCCCAGTAGCGGATCGTCCCCCTCGCCATGTCTCGCTCCTCCGGAGTGCTGTGTACGGTCCTCCATCATGCCGTGCGGGTCGCCTTCGCTTGCGCTTCCGAGGTTTCCTGCGCTGGACGTACTCCGTTCCTGGGCCGTCGCTCGTGGGTGCGCAGTTCCCCGCGGGTCGCCTTCGCTTGCGCTTCCGAGGTCTGTCCGGCGGGACGCGCTTGTTTCCTGTGCGGGTCGAACGGGGGTGCGCAGTTCCCCGCGCCCCTGGGTGGTGCCCCTTGCGGTTTTCGTCCGGCTGCGGATGGTCCTTGGTTGCTCGCGCAGTTCCCCGCGCCCCTGAGGTGGTGCCTCATTGCGGTCGCTCTTCGGGTGCGGGCCGGTTCTCGTCTTTGCGCAGTTCCCCGCGCCCCTGAAGGGGCACCCCTCTCCTCCCGCAGTCGCTCGGCTGCGGGAGGGGGTGGGCGGGAATCTCTGCTCGCAGACTCCGATGCTCTTCAGTAGCTCCGCTGGACGTCGTACCGAGCGTGTCGGATCGAGGACGGAGAATCCCGACCGGCACCGACCCGAAGAACCGGCAGAACGCGCCCCAAAGGGGCGCGGGGAACTGCGCGAAACCACCGAGCGACGGCACAGGAACGGAGTGCGCCCCGCCGGACAGACCCGGGGAGCGCAAGCGAAGGCGACCTGCGGGGAACTGCGCACCCCACGAGCGACGGCACAGGAACGGAGTGCGCCCCGCCGGACAGACCCGGGGAGCGCAAGCGAAGGCGACCTGCGGGGAACTGCGCACCCCACGAGCGACGGCACAGGAACGGAGTGCGCCCCGCCGGACAGACCCGGGGGCGCGAGCGAAGGCGCCCGCGCTCCGCGAGTACCTCGTGCTTCCGGGGCCGGATCGGGCCCGTTTCGTGGGGGCGTGCGGGGCCTCCCGGGGGCGGCCGGAGGGCCGATCAGCGCGTTCGGCCTGCCCGTGGGGTGGCCATGTGGGTTATTCTGCTGCGCAAGAAGGACTCGGGCGACGCCGCCTCCGGGTCCTTTTGTGCTTTCCGGCGCGTTGTATACGACCCTGGTGTCGTAGCCGGAAAGCCGCGAAAGCGACAGCGCAGTACGAGGCAGTGCCGTAAACGTCCTCGCAGGGACCGAGGAGGAACCGACGTTATGGGCGAGCGAACCGTGCACGTAGGCCGGACGACCCGGGCGGGTGGGGAGTGATGAGCTCTCTGCTGCTCCTGACCAATGCCCTCCAGCCGTCGGCGGAGGTGCTTCCCGCGCTCGGCCTGCTGCTGCACAACGTGCGGGTGGCCCCCGCCGAGGGCCCCGCCCTGATCGACACCCCCGGCGCGGACGTGATCCTCGTGGACGGGCGGCGGGATCTGCCGCAGGTGCGCAGCCTGTGCCAGCTGCTGCGGTCCACCGGGCCCGGGTGTCCGCTGATCCTGGTGGTGACGGAGGGCGGGCTCGCCGCCGTCACCGCGGACTGGGGCGTGGACGACGTCCTGCTCGACACGGCGGGCCCCGCCGAGGTCGAGGCGCGGCTCCGGCTGGCGCTGGGCCGCAGGCAGATCGTGGACGACGACTCCCCGATGGAGATCCGCAACGGTGATCTGTCGGTGGACGAGGCGACGTACAGCGCCAAGCTCAAGGGGCGGGTGCTGGACCTCACGTTCAAGGAGTTCGAGCTGCTGAAGTACCTCGCGCAGCACCCCGGGCGGGTGTTCACCCGGGCGCAGCTCCTCCAGGAGGTGTGGGGGTACGACTACTTCGGCGGCACCCGGACCGTGGACGTCCATGTGCGACGGCTGCGGGCGAAGCTGGGGCCTGAGCACGAGTCGCTGATCGGGACCGTCCGGAATGTGGGATACCGCTTCGTCACCCCGGAGAAGCCGGTCCCCGAGTCGGTCTCCGTCCCGGACACGGTGCCGGACACCGTCCAGGGCATCCAGGGCGTTCAGGGCTTCCAGGGGTAGGGGGCCGGGACCCGACTGTTCCGGTTCGTGTTCGGCCCGGGTGCGGGCCCGGCGCCGTCGGCTGTGGTCGGCGGCGCCGTGGGTCCCCCGTGCCCGGAGCGCGCGCGGACCTGTGCGTGGGCTGTGCGTGATCGTCGGGGGCCTGTCCGGGGCGGGGATTTGGTCGCCGGACGACCTGCTCAAACGGGTGTCTCTCCGCGTAGACTTCGCGCGTGGCCAAGGTGACTCGGGACGATGTGGCGCGACTGGCGGGTACGTCGACCGCGGTTGTCAGCTATGTGATCAACAACGGACCCAGACCGGTCGCCCCGGCGACGCGTGAGCGGGTGCTCGCCGCGATCAAGGAACTGCACTACCGCCCGGACCGGGTGGCGCAGGCGATGGCGTCCCGTCGCACGGATCTCATAGGAATGATCGTCCCGGACGCGCGCCAGCCGTTCTTCGCCGAGATGACCCATGCCGTGGAACAGGCGGCGGCCGAGCGGGGCAAGATGGTCCTGGTCGGCAACTCCGACTATCTGGACGAGCGCGAGGTCCACTATCTGCGGGCGTTCCTCGGGATGCGGGTCTCCGGGCTGATCCTGGTGAGCCAGGGCCCGAGCGAGACCGCCGCGGCGGAGATCGACGCCTGGGACGCGCGGGTGGTGCTGCTGCACCGCAGGCCGGAGGCGATCGAGGACGTCGCCGTCGTCATCGACGACGTGGGCGGCGCGCAGCTCGTCACCCGGCATCTGCTGGAGCACGGGTACCCGTATGTCGCGTGTCTCGGCGGGAACGAGGCGACGCCGACGGTGGGCGACCCGGTCACCGACCATGTCGAGGGCTGGCGGCGGGCCATGGCGGAGGCGGGGCGGTCCACCGAGGGGCGGCTGTTCGAGGCTCCGTACAACCGGTACGACGCGTATCAGGTGGCGCTGGGGCTGCTCGCCGGTCCGGACCGGCCGCCCGCGATCGTGTGCGCGACCGACGACCAGGCGATCGGGGTGCTGCGGGCCGCGCGGGAGCTGCGGATCGATGTGCCCGGGGAGCTGGCGGTCGCGGGGTTCGACGATGTGAAGGAAGCGGGGTTGACCGATCCGCCGCTGACCACTGTCGCGTCGGATCGGCCCGCGATGGCGCGGGAGGCGGTGGACCTGGTGCTGGACGAGGGGCTGCGGGTGGCCGGGTCGCGCCGGGAGCGGTTGAAGTTGTTCCCGTCGCGGTTGGTGGTGCGGCGGTCCTGCGGTTGCCACTGATCGCCTTCGCTTGCGCTTCCTAGGTCCGTCCGGCTGGACGTACTTCGTTCCTGTGCCGTCGCTCGGTGGTTTCGCGCAGTTCCCCGCGCCCCTTTGGGGCGCATCCGGTCGGTTCTTCGGGTCGGTGCCGGTCGGGATTCTCCGTCCTCGCTCCAACGCGCTCGGTCGGACGTTCCCCTTGCCCGACTGAAGAGCATCGGAGTCTGCGGGCAGAGATTCCCGCCCACCCCCTTACGTGAGTCCTGCGACTGCGCGAGGAGGGTGCTTTGAACCCCGCCCCCGGTCGCTGACAGCCCGCAGCCGGACGGCAGCCCCAGGAGGGCGCCCCCAAAGGGGCGCGGGGAACTGCGCAAAGGCGAGGGCAGACCCGCACCCGACGAACAAGCCCGAAGGGGCAGCATCCAGGGGCGCGGGGAACTGCGCACCCCACGGGCGACGGCACAGGAACGGAGTGCGTCCAGCCGGACGGACCTGGGAAGCGCAAGCGAAGGCGACCCGCGGGGAACTGCGCAAAGGCGAGGGCAGACCCGCACCCGACGAACAAGCCCGAAGGGGCAGCATCCAGGGGCGCGGGGAACTGCGCATCCCACGGGCGACGGCACGGGAACGGAGTGCGTCCAGCCGGGCGGACCTCGGAAGCGCAAGCGAAGGCGACCCGCGGGGAACTGCGCAAAGGCGAGGGCAGACCCGCACCCGACGAACAAGCCCGAAGGGGCAGCATCCAGGGGCGCGGGGAACTGCGCACCCCACGGGCGACGGCGCAGGAACGGAGTACGTCCAGCCGGACGGACCTCGGAAGCGCAAGCGAAGGCGACCCGCGGGGAACTGCGCATCCCACGGGCGACGGCGCAGGGACGGAGTACGTCCAGCCGGGCGGACCTCGGAAGCGCAAGCGAAGGCGACCCGTGCAGGGACAAGTGCGTTCAGCTGGGGTAACTCGGGGCGGCGGATGTCAAGACTCTGTGCGGTACATCAAGTCCGTCTCGTGGGTGAGGAAGCCGAGGCGTTCGTAGACCCGCACAGCGGGGACGTTGTCGGCGTCGACGTAGAGCATGGCCGTCGACGCCCCCGTCCCCGCGAGATGCCGCAGCCCCACCGTGGTGAGCGCCTTGCCGAGGCCGCCGCCCTGGGCGCCGGGGCGTACCCCGACGACGTACACCTCGCCGAGTCCCTCCGCGGCGTGCACCTTCGTCCAGTGGAAGCCGACCAGTTCGCCGTCACGCTCCGCGAGGAAGAATCCCGCCGGGTCGAACCACGGTTCCGCCTTGCGGTCGTCGAGGTCGCGCTGGGTGAGCGAGCCCTGCTCGGGGTGGTGGGCGAAGGCCGCCGCGTTCACCGCGAGCCAGGCCGTGTCGTCCTGGCCCGGGACGAAGGTCCGTACGGTGACGCCCTCCGGCCAGACGGGGTCCGGCAGGTCCAGGTCCGTCAACGGGCGCCGCATCTGACGCAGTTCCCGGAACAGGGTCAGCCCGAGGACCTGGGCGAGATGCCGGGCCGCCGAGTGCCCGCCGTGCGCCCAGATCCGCAGCCGCTTGCCGGACGCGGCGAGCAGCGCGTTGCCGAGGGCGCGGCCGTGGCCCCGGCCCCGGTGCGCGGGGTGGACGACCAGCTCGGCGGCGGGCGCCTCGACCGGGTCCGTGTCCTCCAGCTGCGCGTATCCGAGGAGTTCGGCGCCGAGGAACAGCAGCAGATGGCGCACGCCCGCGCGCGGGCCGCCGCGCAGCTGGAGCCTGCCCTGTTCCGACACGGCCTGCTGGCCGTCCTCCCGCGCCGCCGCCGTGAGCAGCTCCAGCACGGCGTCCGCCTGTTCGGCGGTCACCTCGGTCAGGGTCTCGATCCGCCGGGGGCCCGTGGCGGGAACGGTCTCACTCGTCATACCCCGACCCTACGACGCCCCGTCCGAAGCGGTCGGGTCCCCGGGCCCGCCCACCCGTACCGGCGCGCCCGCGGCGCCCCGCCCGGCGGCCTCCGGGGGCACCGCGCCGGCCAACGGCAATCAGTCCGTGACCCTTACCCCCTGTTGCGCTACGCGCGTTGACCTTAGGCTGCCGACCGCACCTCCCGTGTCCACCCACCCATGCCAGGGGGCCCCGTGCCAACGAAATCGACCCCGTCCGGAAGAACGATCCGGGTACTCGCCGCGCTGGCGGCCGCCGCCACGGTCGGCGCCCTGACCGCCGCGCTCCCCGCCTCGGCGGAGACCGGCCGCGGTGACCGTGACGACGACCACCGGGGCCACGGTCACAAGCCCCGCACGGTGGACGTGCAGCTCCTCTCGTTCAACGATCTGCACGGGCATCTGGAGCCCCCGTCGGGTTCCTCCGGCACGCTGACCGAACGCCAGCCGGACGGGACGACGAAGCAGGTGACGGCCGGTGGCGTCGAGTACCTGGCCAGCTCGCTGCGCACCGCGCGCAAGGGCAAGCCGTACTCGGTGACGACCGCCGCCGGTGACCTGATCGGCGGCAGCCCGCTGCTGTCGGGGCTGTTCCACGACGAGCCGACGATCGAGGCGCTGAACAAGCTGGACCTGGATGTCGCGGGGGTCGGCAACCACGAGTTCGACGAGGGCACCAAGGAACTCCAGCGCATCCAGAACGGCGGCTGCCATCCCACCGCCGGATGCTTCGAGCCGGGCCGCAAGTTCAAGGGCGCCGACTTCCCCTACCTCGCGGCGAACGTGACGGTCGAGAAGACCAAGCGTCCCGTGCTCGCCCCGTACTGGGTGTGGAAGGAGAAGGGCGTCAAGGTCGGCTTCATCGGGATCACGCTGGAGGGCACCCCCGACATCGTCTCGGCGGACGGCATCAAGGGCCTGAAGTTCCACGACGAGGTCGAGACGGTCAACAAGTACGCCAAGGTGCTGGAGCGCCAGGGCGTCAAGTCCATCGTCGCGGTGATCCACGAGGGCGGCTACCCGGCCTCCACCTCGTACAACTACGACTGCGACTCGCCGGGTGCCGGTGACGGGATCTCCGGCCCGATCGTCGACATCGCCAAGGGCATCTCCCCGCAGGTCGACGCGCTTGTGACGGGGCACACCCACCAGCCGTACGCGTGCTCGATCCCCGACCCGTCGGGCAAGCCGCGCACGGTGACCTCGGCGTCGTCGTTCGGCCGGCTGTACACCGAGACGACGCTGACGTACGACCGCCGGACGAACGACATCGTCCGTACGAGTGTGAAGTCCGCCAACCACGTGGTGCGCCGTGACCAGCCCAGGGCCGCGGACATGACGGAACTGATCGGCCGCTGGAACAAGCTGGCCGCGCCGATCGCCAGCCGTCCCGTCGGCTTCATCGCCGGTGACATCCCGGGCCGGGGCGCCACCACGCTGGAGTCCCCGCTGGGCGATCTGATCTCGGACGCGCAGCTCGCGCAGGCCCGGACGCTGGACCCGAAGGCCGTGGTCGCGCTGATGAACCCGGGCGGTATCCGCGCGGATCTCGTCCACAAGGCGGTCGGCACCGAAGGGGACGGGGTCGTCACCTACGGCGAGGGCTTCACCGTCCAGCCGTTCGGCAACACGGTGAACCTGGTGGACCTGACCGGCGCGCAGCTCGTCACCGCGCTCCAGCAGCAGGTCAGCGGCCCGAACACGGCCGCCCCGAAGATCCTCCAGGTCTCCGACGGCCTCACCTACACGCTGGACATGACGAAGGCGGGCGCGGACCGCGTGGTGACCGGTTCGATCCGGCTGAACGGTCAGCCCCTCGACCCGGCGGCCACGTACCGCGTCGTGCTGAACAACTTCCTGACCGGTGGCGGCGACGGCTTCACCGAGCTCGCCAAGGGCAAGAACCCGCTGGTCGGCGGCGACGACCTGAAGGCGCTGACCGACTACCTGGGCGCCAACTCCTCGGCCGCGGCCCCGCTGGTCCCGCCGAAGGCGGACCGCATCACGGTCATCCGCTGACCCTGGAGCCGTTCGGCAAGTCGTAGAGCCCTGCGCGGGTAGAGCTCTGTGAGGGCGGAGCCCTTTGAGGGGTGGGAGGGGCCGTTCCGGATTCGTCCGGGGCGGTCCCTCTTCCTGTGTCCGTGCACCGAGGCGGACTTGGGGCGGGGCGGGTCCCGTCCGCCGTCCCGTTACCCTCCTGGTGCGACCGCCTGCCGGACCTAGGGACGGGACACCATGGACGAGGAACCGCTGGCCGACTTCGCGGAGCGCCGTGACGCGCGGATCGGACGGCTGCGCGCGGTCCCGGTCGTGGACGGCCGGGCTCCCCGGGCCGCGCACGTCAGCCCGGCCGAGCCCCGGGTGGTCGAGCGGTGGAACGGCCATGTGTGGGAGATGCACGCGGTGGTCCCGGACCTGGCCGCGGCGAAGGCGCTCCTGTACCCCGGACCCCGTACCCCGCCCCCCGCCGAGGGCCCGCCCCTGGGGAAGGGCCCCGGCCGCCACCGCAAGCCGAGGGTTCCGCCCACGGCGACCTGAGCCCGGTGGCGAGTTGTCCGACGGTCGGGGTGTCGCCCGACTGAGCTTGCTGCGAACGCGTTACCCGCACACGGCAGTTGCGAGGCAGCGACGGGTCCCAGCCCCCCGACCCAGGTATTCGATACCCGGCGGCTCGCTCACGCGGTGACCCCTTGACCTCAACCTTGATTGCGGTTCTACGTTTCTCCTAGCAGCAGGAAAACACCGGGGAACACGTAACAGGGAGCGCCGACATGACCGCCCAGCACCTCTCCGACGCCGAACTCGCCACCCAGCCCGCCGCCTACTGGACCGGGGTCGCCTACGAGGCGCTGATCGCGTACATCCGGGCCCAGCAGGCGGAACTCGGTTTCACGCAGCCGCAGTACTGGCTGCTGCGGAATCTGTCGAAGAACGACATCTCCGCCGACGGCCAGGGCATGACGATCCCCGAACTCCAGCGGGCCATGGCCACCTACCTCCGGGAGGAGGACGATCTGGCCGCCGAGTCGGAGGGGCTGCTGGAGCGCGGTTGGCTCACCCGGGACGGCGAGGGGCGGCTGTGGATCACCGAGGCGGGCGACGAGGCCCGCGCGGGTCTCAAGCGGCACGCCCCGGTCATCCGCGACCGTATCCACGAGGGCATCGACGACGCCGACTACGTCACCACGCTGAAGGTCCTCCGGCAGATGCTCCGGAACACCGGCAGTGAGCTGGTCTAGCCGTCCGGCCGGTTCACCTCACGCGCTCCGGTCGTACGGCGGTGACCCCCGCGTGCGTCCGGTGCAGGGTCGGGGCCTCTGTCTCGTCCAGCAGGGCGCGGGCGAAGTCCGCGGGGGCGATCCGGTCGTCCGGCGCGGCCGGGGCGAACGTGTACCCGCCGGACGGGACGCCCTCGTGGTCGAAGTCCCCCGCCGGGCTCAGGACCACCCAGTCCAGCGCGTCGGGCGCGGCCACGCGCAGCGCCTCGGTACCGGCCGCGTGTCCGGCGCTGAACTCCCGCCACTGCGTGGGGAAGCCGGGGCTGTCCATCAGCAAGTCCCCCGTGGGGGTGGGCAGTACGGACGCGATGCCGACCGAGACCAGTCGCTTCACCCCGGCCGCCGCTAGCCCTTCCGCGACGGCCCGGGCGACCGCCGGGAAGAAGGTGCCGGGGGCCGCCCCGGGGTCGTACACGGCGACGATCGCCGCGTCGTGCCCGGCCGCGAGCCGCGCCACGGCCGCCGGGTCCGTCACCTCACCGTCGGCCCGCCGGGCCTCCGTCACCTCATGACCCCGCCGCCGGGCCTCCGCCACGGCCGCCCGGCCGACCCTGCCGCCCGCCCCGAACACGATGATCCTGCCGTTCCTGTTCTCCATGGCCGGGAGCGTAGGCCGCGCGCTGGTTTCCGTCCGGATACCGCTCTACGGTGTAGGGCATGCCGAAGCCGCAGGCCGAACAGGCCCCGGGCGCAGCTTCCTTGGCGCCCCTGGACCCTGGGATGTTCGACCCCGTCTGCCCGTCCACGCTGGTGCCGTTCCGCGTGGTCGACAAGTGGGCACCGCTCGTCCTGCGCTGTCTTGAGGACGGTCCGCGCCGCTTCTCGGAGCTGCGGGTTCCGCTGCGCGGCATCACGGCCAAGTCGCTGACCCACTCGCTGCGCGCCCTGGAACGGGACGGCTTCGTCGTCCGCGCGGAGCACGAGGGGGCGCCGCGCCACGTCGAGTACGCCATGACCCCGCTGGGCCGGGGTCTGCTGGGCTCGCTGGACACCGTCTGCGCGTGGACCCGGGAGCACTGGGACGAGTTGCTCGACGCGCGTGAGGCGGGCCTTTCGCGGGCGGACGTGCGCTGACCTGTCCCTGGGCGCGGGTGCTGACGCGCCGGTCAGGTGGGCCGGGCGGTGGAGGTTCGCGGACCGGTCGGGTGACCGTCGCGCCGGGCATGCGGGCGTCCGGGCGCATCCGTCGGGAACATGGGCGGAGTCGCGGTGCCGAGGGATGGCGGATCTGCTGTGGAGGACTCCGGGCCGCGTGCCCTGGTACGGAAGGCGTGGGCGGCCAACCCGCCGATGCTCGCGACCACGGTCGTCGCGGGCCTGATCACGGTCGCCGCGCTGGTGGGGCTGGCCGTGGACCCGCGCACGATCACCGGGCAGCCCGCGTGGGCCAAGCCCGCCCGGTTCGCGTTCTCCTTCGGCCTGTTCGGCGTGACCCTGATCTGGCTGCTGACGTTCGTCCGGGGCCACGACCGTCTGGTGCGGGTGATGTCCTGGACGGCGGTGGTCTGCGTGACCGTCGAGGCGTCGGGGGCCTCCTGGGCGGCGGCGGCCGGGACCACCAGCCACTTCAACTTCACCACCGCCGTGTCCGGCGCGAGGGCCTTCGGGATGCTGACGGCCTCACTGGTGCTGGTCCTCATGGCCTTGGTGGCCGTGGTCCTGCTGCTGCGGGAACGGGTCGAGCCGCCCGCGCTGGCGTGGGCCCTGCGGCTGGGGCTGGTCGTGACCGTCGCGAGCATGGTCGTCGCGTATCTCATGGTGCAGTCCACGCCCGCGCAGGAGGCCGCGGCGGACCCCCGGCCCGATTCGCCGTACCTCGGCGGGATGCCCTACATCGGCGCGCACACCGTGGGCCCGCCCGACGGCGGCCCGGGGATGCCGGTCACCAACTTCAGTACCGTCGGCGGGGACTGGCGCGTGGCGCACTTCGTCGGCGTCCACTCCCTTCAGGTCCTGATCCTGCTGGGCCTGCTCCTCACCCTCGGCCCCCGGATGCTCGGTCCCCGTCACCGCACGGCCCTGGTCTGGATCGCCGGGGGCGGCTGTCTCGCCCTGACCGGCGTCCTCACCTGGCAGGCCCACCGCGGCCAGCCCTTCACCGCCCCGGACACCACGACCGGCCTCGCACTGACGTCCCTGGCCGTCGCCGTCGCAGCGGCCACCGCGACCGTATTCCTCCACGCCCGCGCGACCTGGAATCCGATCGGGGCCGGGCGTCCTGGGTGAGCGGTCGTGTGGTCTGCCGGGACGTTTGGGGGCGTTAGCATCGGCGCCATCGGTCCCGAGGAACGGAGTTCGTCCGTGGGTCAACAGCGCGTCGGTGTCGCCGTCCTGACCATGGGCAACCGGCCCGCAGAGCTCACCCGGCTGCTGGACTCGGTGGCGGCGCAGGACACGCCCGCGACCCGCGTGGTGGTGGTCGGCAACGGAACGCCGTTGCCCGCGTTGCCCGATGGCGTCACCGGAGTCGAGCTTCCGGAGAATCTTGGGGTCTCCGGCGGCCGGAACGTCGCGCTGGACCGGTTGCGGGAGTTCGGGGACGTCGATCTGGTGGTGGATCTGGACGACGACGGGCTGCTGATCGCGCCGGACGTGTTCACCCGGCTCGTGGCGCGGTACGAGGCGGACGACCGGCTGGGAATTGTGAGCTTCCGGATCGCGGACGAGCGCGGCCGTACCCAGCGGCGCCATGTTCCCCGACTGCGCTCGGCCGACCCGATGCGGGGCGGACCCGTGACCACGTTCCTCGGCGGAGGACACGCGTTGTCGGCACGGATGCTGGACGAGACCGGGGGCTGGCCGGACGCGTTCTTCTACGCCCATGAGGAGACGGATCTGGCCTGGCGCGCGCTGGACGCGGGATGGAAGATCCTCTACGACCCGGAAGTGGTCCTCCAGCACCCGTGGACGGAACCGACCAGGCACGCCGTCTTCCACCGCATGGTCGCCCGCAACCGCGTCTGGCTCGCGAAACGGCATCTGCCCGCTCCGCTGGTGCCCGTGTACCTCGGGGTGTGGACCGTCCTCACGCTCACCCGGACACGCTCGGTGGCGGGGCTGCGCGCGTGGTGCGGCGGCTTCGCCGAGGGGCTGCGTACGCCGTGCCCGCCGCGACGGCCGATGCGGTGGGCCACGGTGCGGCGGATGACCCGGCTGGGAAGGCCCCCGGTCATCTGAACCGGTTGCCGGACGTGGGCCTGTCGTGGGTCGGTTGTGCCGGTTGCGGAGAGGGGAGCGCGGGCGGGGCGGTGGCTCCGGCTGAGGGCTTGTGCGCCGGTGCGTCGTCCGTCGGGTGACTGCTATACAGCTTCCACTCGGACGCGTCGGGCTTCCGTTGCGAGGAGGGAGCGGGGAATCATGAGCGAGGTCGAACCGGCACGTGCGGGCTCCGGCGGGGACGACGACGGTGACGGGCTGCCCGGGGAGCCGTGGCCCGGTCCGCCTCTCCCGCCGACCCCTGACGGCGGACCGGGTGTGCCCAATCCGCCGAAGAAGTGAACGCGTCGCGCGTGGACCCGGAACCCGGGGACGGCCCGAACAGCATGGACGGATGGACCTTACTGGGGCGGCGGCTCCGGGAGGCCGGGGTCATGGATGCCGACTGGACCGGCGCCTTCGACGCCGTGCCCCGGCACCCGTTCCTGCCGGACGTGATGTGGCCGCACGACATGGCCACCGGGCGTACCGTCACCGTGTCCCGGGCAGAGCGGCCCGAGCTGTGGCGGTCCTACGCCGACTCCGATGTGCCGATCGTGACGCAGTGGGACGACGGATCGCACACCGGTCCGGGACCGGGCGCCCTCGCGACCAGTTCCGCGTCCATGCCGAGCGTGGTCCTGCGGATGCTCCGGGACCTCGACGCGCGCCCCGGTCACCGGGTCCTCGACATCGGTACGGGCACCGGATGGAACGCCGCGCTGCTCGCCCACCGGGTCGGGGCCGATCACGTCGTCACGGTCGAGGTCGACGGTGTGCTGGCCGAGCGTGCCCGACCAGCCCTGGGCCGAGCCGGGTTCCCGGTCGGTGTCGTCCACGGGGACGGGCTGCTCGGGCATCCGCCCGCCGCGCCCTACGACCGCGTCATCGTGACGTGCGGCCTGCGGGCCCTCCCGTACGCGTGGGTGCGGCAGACCCGGCCCGGCGGGGTCGTCGTCGTCCCCTGGGGTACGGAGTACGGCCAGCAGGACGCCGTCGCCCGGCTCGTCGTCGCCCCGGACGGCCGGTCCGCCTCCGGACGCCTCACCGGACCCGTCGAGTTCATGAAGCTGCGGTCCCAGCGCGGGCCGGACCCCGACCACTCCTCGTACGTCGGCGGCTCCGTCCGTGACAGCGCCGACTCGACCTCCGTCACCGAACTGACCGAGTCGCGGTACCTCGGTGAAACCCCCTTCGCCGTACAGCGGTTCGTCCTGGGGCTGCGACTGCGCGGCTGCCGTCACGTCGTCGCCGAACGCCGTCACGGGGCCCGGCCCGTCTGGCTGTACGGGCTCACCGACCGTTCCTGGGCGTGCGCGCTGTTCCGTGACGGACACGCAGACGCGCCCGTCTGGCAGGGCGGGCCGCGCCGCCTCTGGGACGAGGCGGAGGCCGCGTACGCCTGGTGGCGGGACCGGGGAAGTCCCGGCTATGAACGGTTCGGCCTCACCGTCACCCCGGACGGCACGCGGGCATGGCTCGATGAGCCGGAACGCTCCTGGGCTGTGTGACCCGTGACCGGTGCGGGACCCGGGCTTGTGGTGCTCGTGCCGCCCTGGTCCCGTCCGGTTCGTACGTTCCGTTCAGGCGCGGGTGTCCGTCGCCGTCCAGTCCACCAGGCGCGTCCACGCCTGGTGGGTGAGGTGCAGTACGGGGTTCCCGGGCCGGGTGCGCTTGCTGTCCCGTACGGCTACCTTGCCGTGGACCTCGGCGTGCTCGGGTGACCACTCGACGCAGTCACCGGCATTGGGGCCGCTGTACGTGGAGCGATGCCAGGTGGCGGTTCGTTCAGGCTGTGAAGTTGCCATCTTTGACTCCCGATATGAACGTCGACCACGCGGTGTGCGTGACCATCAATGCGGGGGCGTGCGGGGTCTTCGTGTCACCTATGGGGACGAAGTCGGGGATACCGGGGGCGATTTCGATGCAGTTTCCGCCGTCGTTCCCGCTGTAGCTGCTCCTGATCCACTTCGTGACTCTGAGGCCGTGCTTGTCCATGGTGGCCATACCCTTCCATTGCCTCGCTGATCAGAGCGGCGGAATCCGGTGCCGAGAGGGCATTTGCCCTGAGCGCATCATAGATAAAGCTGTGACGTGCAATCACGCCCGGATCATTGTGGAAGTGACCGCTCTCCATTGACTCCGAGTAGGCCCACTGATCACCTTCGGGCAGCGTGAGCAGCGACATCGAGGTCTTGGGTCGCGCGAGCCCCGGTTGGTTGGTGGGTGCGACCTGCACATGGATGTTGGGCAGTTGGCTCACTGCAAGCAGATGGGCGCACTGGTCGTACATGACGCTGGGCTCCCCGACGATGCTACGAAGGCAGCTTTCGTCCAATACCACGACGTATAGCGGGCCACCTGGGGCGAGGAAGCGCTGTTGTCGGCTCAATCGAGCCCGAACTCGTTCTTCGACCACGTCGCCAGTCATGACGGGTGAGAACAGTGCGCGGGCGTATCCCTCGATCTGCAACAAACCTGGAATGTCTTGCGTCTGGTACTCGCGGACGGCGACGGCCACCGCGTCCATATCCGCCCGCCGCTGGAACCAGTCCGGATGTTCCACCGCCGGGTACCAGTCGATGCGGCCCCAGAGCTGTATCAGGACGCCGCCCGTGGTCAGGACGGCGTCGCACCTGCGGACGAAGCTGTCCTGCGGGACGCGGGTGCCTGCCTCGACACGTGCCACCAGGGAGCGGTCGCACGGGATCTGGCCGGCGAGGCCGTCCTGGGTGAGGTCGGCGGAGCGTCTGAAGTGGCGGAGTACGTCGCCGAAGACTCCGGCCGTCGTGGCGGCTTCTGTCGATTCCCCCGTGGCGTCGCGTTGGCTCACAAGGGTGCCCCTTCCGTGACATGGATCAGTGGAACGCGCGCGGCATTGAGCGGCGCGGTTCCGCTGCGCAACGCTGCACGTACGAACAGTAATTGAGCATCCGTCGGGTGTGGGCGGGTTCGGCGTACGGAGTGCACATGGTGAAGCAACTGGACACGGACGGCACGGGATTGGAAAGAGGTGCTGTCGTGTTCGATTCCGAGCGGCGGAAGGTCGGGGAGTACCAGGACGAGTCCGGGCCGTACGCGGTGCTGCGGCCCCTCGGTGGGGGACGGGAGTGGGAGGCGGAGTTCGGGCAGCTCAGGGGGGCCACGGCGGAGGAGCGGCTGAGCGCGGAGCTGCGCGCGGCGAACGAGCGATCGGAGCGGCGGCCGTGAGCGGGGCGGGCGGGACGGGCGGCTTCGGCGGTACGGGGCCGGGGCCGCGTCGGCGGTTGCGGCGGGTGTTCCGGTACGTGCCGTTCACGATCGTGCAGGACCCGACGGCGGAGCCGGAGTACGCGGCGCGGTGCGTGTCGGGGGCGGAGGCGGACTGCGGGGCGGAGTCGGGGGCGTGGGGCCACCCGGCGGACGTGGAGGACTGGCAGCGGCTGCACACGCAGGAGACCCGGCATCTGCGGTACCGGCGGACGTTCTCGGACTACGCGGTGCTGGAGCGGTCGGACGGCGTGCCCGATTCGGCGGGGTGGACATGAGGCACGTGGGTACAGGGACGGGTCGGCGCAGGTCGCGGCGGGGGCGTCGGCGCAGGGACCCGTACCGGCGCCGGGTGCGGGTGACCGCCGACGGGGTGTTCTGGGGCGGGGTGCTGATGGTCAGCACGGTCACGGGGCTGCTCGGGGTGATCGTGATGGCCGTCTTCCACCGCACGCCGCCCTGACGGGGGTGGGGGCCGTGTCAGGCAAGTGAGGACCGTTGGCTGTCGGCTCTCATCGGCCAGGTATCGGCCAGTCCCATGGCTGAGGCGTTCGGAGGTCGTCGAAGAGGCGCTGATCTCACATGGCGCGGACCTGCTTGTCGGCATGTTGGCATCGGGCTCGCCCCTCCTGGACTCGGGGCTCATCGACCCCGGAGGGCTTCGCGACGGGGTACGAGAACTACGGCATGGGGCTTACGACGAGATGCGCCATTCCCAGCTGATCGAGGTCGTCCACCTTCATCTCGCGGCAACGGCATATCTGTGAACCCGGCTATGCGTAGGGGAGCGTTGTCCCGTCGAACCTGTCCTGAAGGTCCTTGACCGGCTCGGCCCGCCGCGCCATCAGGTACATCGGGCCACGGGACTTCCGCATCTCGTGGACCACCGCGAAGCCCTGGTGCTGGTAGTACGTCACCAGGCCGGGGAAGCGGCAGCCGCGCCTCAGCCAGGTCTTGCCCTCCTGGAAGGCGCGGTCCAGGGCCCATAGCGCCAGCAGTGTGCCGGGCTTCCAGGTCCGGACGGCGGGGTCGGTGACCGTCGTGTACAGGTACAGCGAGGGTTCGCTGAGTTCCTGTTCCGTCCACGCCATGGGCGGAGTCGAGTCCGTCACGGTCGTACAGCCCACGGGTCTGCCGTCGGCCTCAAGAATCCACATCGATCCGTCCGGGTTGGCCGTCAGCGCGCTGACCAGTCCGGCATCGTCGCGCCAGCTCGGCAGCCCTCTCTCCTCCAGCCAGTCCGACCGCGCGAGGACGAGCGTCTCGACGGCGGACGCGTCGCCGGACGTGGCGGGCCGGACGCCGAACCGGAGCGAGGGCATCGGGTTCCGCCGTTCAGCGTCCGGGCTTCCCTCGGACCCAGTTCCGACCGGCCCGGGGACAGCCTGTTCATCCATGTCGGTCACCGTACCGAGGATCGGCCGTGGCGCGGGGTGCTTCTCCACCGCCGCGACCGTCACCCTTCCCGGGCCCCGGTCCGGGGGACGTGACCCGGATCACGTCCCCCGGAAAACCTCGCGGCCCGCCACCGCGTCTAGCAGGTGTGCAATGGGTGAGGGCGGCAGCGCCGGAGGAACTGGACGAGGAGCGGCTGCTCCGGCGGGTGGCCCGGGGTGACCGGGCCGCCTTCGAGGAGCTGTACCGGCGTACGTCGCCCTGGCTGGCGGTACGGCTGGGGCGGCGCTGTGCCGATCAGCAGATCGTCGCCGAGGTGATGCAGGAGACGTATCTCGCGGTGTGGCGGGCGGCGGGTTCCTTCGCCGGGAGCCGGACCGGGGGGAGCGCCGTCGGCTGGCTGTGGACGATCGCGGCCCGCCGGCTCGTGGACGCGTTCCGGCGCCGGGCCCACCACGCGCAGCCGCCGCCCGCCGCCGCCGCGCACCCCGTCGCGCCCGCCGCCGAGGAAGAGGCGCTGCGGGGAGCCGTCGGCGGTGACGTCGGGGACGCGCTGCGGCGTCTCGCGCCGGAGCTCAGGGACGTACTTCAGGCCATGGTGCTCGACGGACTCTCCGTCCGCGAGACCGCCGTTCTGCTCGGACTGCCCGAGGGAACGGTCAAGACCCGCGCCCGCCGGGCCCGGACCGCGATGCGGGAGGCGCTGTCATGAACGCCGAACACACCTCACCCACCTCACCCACCTCACCCACCTCACCCCCGTCCCACGCGTCGGCGCGGCTCATCGCCGGGTACGCGCGCGGCGACACGGACCTCGTCCCGGACGAGGTGTGGGCCCTGGAGGCCCATCTGGAAGGGTGCCGGAGCTGCCGCGACCGGCTGTCGGACGCCGTCGACGCCGGGGCGCCGGCCGTCGCGGCGCTGACCGCGTCCGTCTGGTCGGACCTCGGACCGCAGCTGGCCGCCGCCGTCCCGGCGCCACCGCGCCGCCGCCGCGCGCGGCTGTCGGTGTGGACGACGCCCGTCATGACGCCGTGGCTCGCCATGGTCCTGGCCGTGACGCTGCTCGCCCTGCTGCTGGACCTGGTGGGCCCCGGGCCCGGCCAGGTGTCCCTGATGCTGCTGCTCGCTCCCGTCCTGCCCGTGTGCGGGGTGGCGGCCTCTTGGTCACGCGGCCTGGACCCGGCGTACGAGCTGACCGCGTCCTCGCCGAGAGCGGGGCTGCAACTGGTGCTGCGGCGGACGGCCGCCGTGCTCGCCGTGGTGATCCCCGCGCTGCTGGCGGGGGGATGGGCGACGGGGGTGATGGCCGCGCAATGGCTGCTGCCCTGTCTGGCCTTCACCGCGGCGACCCTGGCGCTCGGCGGGGTGATCGGGGTGACCCGGGCCGCCGTCGCCGTGGTCGCGGTGTGGGCCGTCGTGGTGGCGGCGCCGACCCTGGCCACCAGCCGTACGGCCGTCGCGCTGGAGCCGGAGGTCCTGCCGGTGTGGGGGCTGGTCCTCGCGCTCGGCGCGGGTGCGGTGATCGTCCGCAGGGGCGCGTACACCGTGCTGGGGGCCCACCGTTGAAGCCGGACCGTTCGGACCCCGGCCGCTGAACCCCGGCCGTTGACCTGATTGCTGGGGGCCGGCCGCTGAACGCCCGGCCGTCGGCGCCCCGTTCCTGAGTGCGGCGGTCTGCCGGAGCCCTGTTCCCGGTTCCGGCGTACCCGTTACCGCGTCGCCCCAGGTCCGGTTCCGGCGTGCCTGCCGGACGCCCGGCCCGGTTCCGGCGTGCCCGTTTCATGCCCCCATGCCCTCATGCGTGCTTGCGGCGTGCGGCGTACCCGTCCGACGAGAACCTTCGGGCCAAGAGACACACAGCGACACACAGCGACACACAGCGACAGACATAGACAGACAGACAGAGAGAAGGGGAAGCGCGTCATGCGTGCAGTGAGCGGGGCCGACATCGCCCCCACCGCCTACGCCTGGGAGATCCGGGCGAACGGGCTGAAGGTGAGGGCCGGACGGAAACGGATGGCCGTCGACGGGCTCGATCTGACCCTGGGCACCGGTGTGCACGGGCTGCTCGGTCCCAACGGGGCGGGCAAGACCACCCTCATCCGGGCCCTGGCCACCGTGCTGCGGCCCGCCGGAGGCGAACTGGAGCTGCTCGGGGAGTCCGTGGCCGGACTGGGCGAGCACCGCGCGCTGCGCCGCCGGATCGGTTATCTGCCGCAGGAGTTCGGCTACTACAAGCGGTTCACCGTCAGGGAGTTCGTCGAGTACATGGCGTGGCTGAAGGAGGTGCCGAAGGCGGACATCCCCGCGGCGGTGCAGCGCGCCGTGGAGCGGGTCGGCCTGGCCGACCGCGCCGACGAGCGGATGAAGGCCCTGTCGGGCGGGATGGTGCGCCGGGCCGGGATCGCCCAGGCCATCGTCAACGACCCGTCGATCCTGCTGCTGGACGAGCCGACGGCCGGGCTGGACCCGGCGCAGCGGCTGCGCTTCCGTGAACTGCTCCAGGAGCTGGGGACGGACACCTGTGTGGTCGTCTCGACGCATCTCGTGGAGGACGTGGCCGCCGCCTGCACCGATGTGGTGCTGTTCGCCGAGGGGCGGCTGGTCTTCCAGGGCACCCCGCGCGAACTGGCCGAGGCGGGCGGCCCCGACCATGTGGGCGACAGTCCGCTGGAGCGCGGCTACTCGGCGCTGCTGGCCGGACCGGTGGGGACGAGGGGTGCCTGGTGAATCCGCGTATCGCACGTATCGAACTGCGGCGCTCCGCCGCCCCGTGGACCGGGGCGGTCGTCCTGGCGGCCGCGCTCGTGTTCCTGTGTCTCATACCCGGACCGTGGTCGACGGGCAGCGCGCTGTGGACGGCCCAGTGGACCTCCATGGCCATGTGGACCCGGCACATGCTGGTCTTCCTGTGGCCGCTCGCCGTGGGACTCGGGGCGCTCCAGGGGCTGCGTGACCGGCGCTCGAAGATGACCGAACTGCTGGCCGGCACCCCGCGTCCCGCATGGCACCGGGCGGCCGTCCAGGCGGGCACGACGGCGTTCACGCTGGTCTCGGCCTTCGCGCTGCTCCTCCTGGTGGGCGCGGTACTGGTGCTCGCGGGTGACGCCTCGTACTTCCACCTCGGCTGGCTGCCCATCTCGCTGGTGGGGGCGCTCGGGCTGGGCGCGGGGGCCGTGTTCGGGATGGGGGCCGCGCGTGCGATGCCGTCGATCCTGACCCCGCCCGCGCTGGCCGTGGCCGCCCTGATGGTCACCAACTTCCTGCGGCACCACCGGTCCTCGGACGCCGAGGTGCCGCTCGCCCTCGTGCCGAACCCGGTCGCGCTGTTGGCACCGACGGTGGCGGAGGTGCACGAGACGCTGCTGACGCTCTCCGCCCCCGTGCATCTCGGGCAGACGGTCTGGCTGCTCGGCATGGCCGCGACGGGTGTCGCGCTGCTGGCCGCCGCGGGCCCGAGGGCCCGGCTGCTGGCCCTCACGCCTCTGGTGGTGGGCGGGGTCTTCGCCCTGCTCCTGTTCCCGGCCGGCCCGCGCGACACGTACGTCGTCGACCGGGAAGCGGCGGCGCAGGTGTGCGACGGGCCGGTGTGCGTGACGACGGTCCGGCAGGCGCGGCTCGACGGTATGGCGGGTCCCGCCAAGGAGGCGCTGCGGCTGCTGAGCGGCGCGCTGGGGGAGCGGGCGCCCGTCGGTGTCCGCGAGACCACCGCCCTGCGGGCGCTCAGCGCCACGCCGGAACGCCCGCGTGACGCCGTGCTCGTGGACTTCGACGACGGGGCGCTGGCCGGTGCCCGGGGCGAGCGGCTGACCCGGTTCCTGATCGGGCAGGGCATCGTCCCGCTGTGCAGCCCCCGCAGCCGCACCGAGAGCGGTACGTGGGAGGACGCCGCCGCGCAGAGCATCGCCGCCGCGTGGGTCCTCGGGGAGCAGCCCCGGCCGCTCGGCGGGACCATGATCTCCGCCAAGGGCCAGGCCGAGACGTCCGGTCCGGTGTGGAAGCGTTTCAGCGCGCTGCCGCGGGCGGAGCAGCGGGAGCGGATCGACGCCGCGCACACCGCCGCGCTCTCCTGCAAGGGCGACGCGCTCACCGAGCTGAACGGCGGTGCGCTCCGGTGAGATGGCTGACGCTGTACGCGCGTTCGCGGCACGCGCCCGCCTCGCTCGCCGTGGTGCTGATCAGCGCGCTGGCGGTGTGGGCGCTCGCCCGGACCGGCGACGGGAAGCCGTGGAGCGGATGGCTGCCCGTGCTGGTCCTCGTCGCGGGGGCGGCGGCGGTCTCGGTCGGACTCGGCGGGCAGGACCCCGCGCTGGAGCGGACGGCCGCGATCCGCTGGATGCCCCGCAGGGTGGCGCACGTACTGCTCGGCGGTGTGCTGATCGGCGCGGTGCTGCTGGCGGTGCAGACGATGGACGGGCAGCAGACCTCCCCCGCCCTCGTCCTGCGCAACAGCGCGGGGCTGATGGGGCTCGTCGCCGTGGGGGCGGCCTGCTGGGGGAGGCAGTACGCGTGGACGCTGCCGTGCGTGTGGCTGGCGTTCTCCATGGTCGTCCCGCCCTCGACGGACGTGGTGACGCAGGTGCTGACCTGGATGCTGCTGCCGTCCGGCACGGCGGTCGGTACGTGGACGGCCCTCGTCCTGGCCGCCGCGGGGACCGCCGCCCACGCGGCCGTCGGCGTCGGGGGCGGGGGTGTGCGGCGCTGACGGGGTCGGGGTCGCGCGGTGCTGACGGGGTCGGTGGTGGGGGTACGCGGTGCTGACGGGGAGTGCGGTGTGCGGCTGGGGACCGGTGGCGGGTGGGTGGGGCGGGGTGCCGGTGCGCGGGGTGGGTGCGGTACGCGGGGCGGGCTGACAAGTTGGCGGGCGGGACGGCGGGACGGCGGGGTGGCGGGACGGCGGGACGGCGGGGTGGCGGGACGGCGGGACGGCGGGGTGGCGGGACGGCGCCCCGGGGTTGACCTCAACCGCGGTTGACGTTCGAGGATCGGTCCATGACCACCAGTGACGACGCCATCCTGCTCTTCCACAACACCATGCGGATCACCGACGGACATGTGGAGGGCTTCCGGGAGGCCATCGCCCAGGCGGTGGGGTTCGCCGAGCGGCACGGGCCCCAGCTCATGGTCGAGGTCTTCGTCGACGAGCGGCGGATGACCGCCCACAGCTTCCAGCTCTTCCGGGACTCGGACGCGGTCCGCGCGCACTGGAAGCTCGCGGACCCGTACATCCAGGGGGTGATGGAGCACTGCCGGGTGGAGCGCTTCGAGGTGTACGGCGAGCCGGACGACGACGTGCTGGCGGGGGTGCGGGCGGGGATCGGGGACGGCGAGCTCGCGATCGCCCCGCGTACCGCCGGTTTCCTGAGCTTCGGTCAGGGGGCGGCGGGGGCGTAAGGGTCCGGTCACCGGTGTGAAGGGGAAACCGTGCGGTGGGGACTCCGGGCCGTGCTTGTTGCCGGACCGGCAACAATGTTTGACGTTTCCCGGGGTGTCCGGCGAGCTTGGGGGCAGGTGCCGCAGGCATCGCGCAGCCGTCACGGAGGAGCCTCGATGTCGATCCCGCAGATCACCGACCCGGCGGAGTTCTGGGAAGACCGCTACCGTTCCGACGCGCGCGTCTGGAGCGGCAACCCCAACCCGCTGCTCGTACGGGAGGCCGCCGGCCTGGCGCCGGGCACCGCCCTGGACCTGGGCTGCGGTGAGGGCGGTGACGTCCTGTGGCTGGCCGCGCGCGGCTGGCGGGTGACCGGCGTCGACATCTCCGCCACCGCGCTGGAGCGGGCGGCGGCCCATGCCGCGGAGGCCGGTTTCGCGGACCGGGTCGCGTTCGAGCGGCACGAACTCGGGGTGACGTTCCCGCAGGGCAGCTTCGACCTGGTCAGCGCCCAGTTCCTCCAGTCGCCCGTGGCCCTGGACCAGGACGGTGTGCTCAAGCGGGCCGCCGGGGCGGTCGCGCCCGGGGGCACCCTGCTGATCGGTATGCACGGCGGCTGGCCGACCTGGATGGAGAAGCACGAGCACCCGTTCGACGCCGACTTCCCCACCCTCCAGGGCGTCCTCACGGCCCTCGCCCTGCCGGACACCTGGCGCGTGGACACCCTGGAGGCCGTGGAACGCCCCTCACCGTCCCCCGAGGGCAAGCCGGGCACCCGTGCGGACAATGTGTGGCGGCTGACCCGGACGGTGTGAGCGGCTGGCGGTCCGCTTTCGGTGGTCCTGGGCCGACCTGCGTATACGTGTTCGCAGTGGCCCGGCGCACGTGTTCGCGCGGCAGCCGTTCGGGGCGCCTCGCGTATGGCCTGTGTCAACGTCCGGGCCCGGGGCGTCAGCGTCCCGTCAGGGGGCGGGGCGTGGGCGGTGGGGGCGGGCATAGCGTCGTCGGACAGGTCCCGGACACCCCCCCCGGACCGCCCCGGGCACCCGTCCGGAACCGACGGAGGACCGTATGCCCGACACGCCCCTCACCGACGACCCCGAACCCGCCGAACGGACCCCGGCCGGACCCCCGCGCACGCTGTACGTGCCGGTCCGGCCGGGGTCCGCCGGGTGCTCGGCCCGGACGTTCCGTACGCCGCTGGGCGAACGTACGGCCGTCGGGTTCACGAGTGCCGACCGGCTGGTGGCCGCCCTCGGCGGCGGACAGCCCTGGGTCAGGCTCGCCGCGACCGCGCTGCGCGCGCTGACCGCACCGCTCGGGGTCGCCCGGATCACCGTGGACCCCGCCTTCGTGGCCCCGGTCGTCACACCGGTGATCCCGGTCGCGCCCGTCCGCGCCGCCGCACTCGTGGAGGTCTGACGCCATGACCGCACTCGACACCGCCCCCGCCGCGCCCGTCCGCCGGCCCGAGGACCTCTCCGTCTGGCCCGCGTCGGCCGGGCTCCTCGCCCACGGCGACCTCGCCGTCGGCGGGGTGTCGCCGGCCGGGCTCGCCCAGCGGTACGGCACCCCCGCGTACGTCCTGGACGAGGGCGAGGTGCGCGAGCGCTGCCGCCGCTACAAGGCCGCGTTCCCGGAGGCCGAGGCCGAAGTCGTCTACGCCGCCAAGGCGTTCCTGTGCCGGGCCATGGTCAACTGGGTCCGCGAGGAGGGGCTCGGGCTCGACGTGTGCTCCGCCGGGGAGCTCGAACTCGCCGTGACCAGCGGGTTCCCCGCCGACCGGATCGTCCTGCACGGCAACGCCAAGAGCCCGTACGACCTCGCGACCGCGCTGCGCCTCGGGGTCGGACGCATCGTCATCGACAGCGCCTCGGAGGTCGCGAGGCTCGCCGCCGCGGTCGGTCCCGGCGGTACGCAGCGGGTCATGGTCCGGGTCGTGCCCGGGATCGTCGCCGGAGGGCACGAGAAGATCCGTACCGGCGGCGAGGACCAGAAGTTCGGGCTGTCGCTCACCGACGGGTCCGCCCAGCACACCATCGCGCGGATACTCGACCAGCCCCAGTTGCGGCTGACCGGGCTGCACGTCCATCTCGGATCGCAGATCACCACGGTGAAGCCGTATCTCGCGGCCGTGCGCAGGGTCGTCGGGCTGATGGCCGCGCTGCGGCGGCGGCACGGGCTCGTGCTGCCGGAACTCGACCTCGGCGGCGGCCACGGGATCGCCTACCGGGCCGGTGAGGACGCCCTCGACGTGACCTCCCTCGCCCGCAAGGTCCGCGCCGAACTGGCCTCCGGATGCGCCGCCGCGGGGATCGGGGTGCCCCGGCTGATCGTGGAGCCGGGGCGGGCCGTCGCCGGTCCGGCCGGGGTCGCCCTGTACCGGGTGCTCGCCGTGAAGCGCACCGGCAAGCGGCTGTTCGTCGCCGTGGACGGGGGCATGAGCGACAACCCGAGACCCGCGCTGTACGGCGTCCGGTACGCGCCCCGGCTCATCGGGCGGGCCTCGCGCGCCGAACCCGCGAACGTGACGGTCGTGGGACGGCACTGCGAGGCCGGGGACATCCTCGCCGCCGAGACGGCGCTGCCCGGTGACGTCCGCCCCGGCGATCTGCTCGCGGTGCCGGTCGCCGGGGCGTACCAGCTGTCGATGGCGTCCGGCTACAACCTCGTCGGCCGGCCGCCCGTGGTCGCCGTACGGGACGGGCGCGCCCGGCTGCTCGTACGCCGTGAGTCACTGGAGGACATGTGCGGACGGGACGTGGGGGTGTAGGCCGGGTACGTCCGCGGGGGTGGCCGGGGGTGGGCCGCGGTGGGCCGTCGTGCCTCCCCCCGCTTCCGGCCCGCCCGTCCGCATGTCCTTCGGTGGTTCCGTCGTCCGTCGTTCCTGGGGGTTCCGCCGTGCTCATGTGTCGCGCGGGCCGGGGGCGTTCAGTCCAGGGCGCGGGCGACGCGGAGGTTCCAGCGGCCCGACCGGCCGGTGAGTTCCACGGCGCCGAGGGGTTCCACGTCGAGGCGCCGGAACGCGGGGGCGGGCAGGTCCAGGGCGTGGGCGACGGCCGCGCGGACGACGTCCGGTTCGACGACGGCGACCAACCGGCCGGTACCGGAGGCGCGTTCCGCGTCCCGGGTGGTGTCCAGCCAGGCGCCCACGCGGGTGCGCAGGCTCAGCAGGGACTCGCCGCCGTGCGGGGCGGCGGCCGGGTCCGACAGCCAGCTGACCAGGGCCTTCGGGTCCTCGGCGGAGACCTCCGCGAGGGTGCGGCCCCGCCAGCGGCCCATGTCCGGCCCGGCCAGCGCGGGCACCTCCTCGGGCATCTCCCCGGGCGCGGGAACGGCGTCCGGGGCGGGTCCCCGGAGGGCGTCGGCGGTGGCTCGGCAGCGGTGGCACGGGGACACCACCCAGCGGGCCGTCCCGCGCGGGAACGTGCCGCGCAGGGCCGCGCCCGCCCCCGCCGCACGGGCCAGCGCCGCCGGGTCCACGGGGCCGTCGCCGGAGAACCGCGCCTCCCGCAGATCCCGGCCGCCGGCCGGGGCGATCAGCGTCAGCCGGATGGTCGTCGTACCGCTCATCTCAGTGCCTCGTTCCCGTCCGCCGGACCCGTGGTGCCGGTGCGTCCCGGGTCGGCCCTCTTTCCCGGGCCCCGGCCGCGCGGTACGTTCTCGTGGCGCTTGAACGGGCAACCAGCCGGGCGCGGTCAGTGACATCGGCCGACGACGGCCGGTCGACGACGGTCAGTCGGTGGCGTCCAGCCGCTGACGGACGGTCGGGGACAGGCCGTCGGCGGCAGAGGGCGTGACCTCAACAGACAACCGACGAGGGCGGGACGGAAGCCGGTGGGACTCCGGCACGGTCGCGCCACTGTAAGCCCGTACGGCCGCTCCCCGGGAGGGGACCGGTGGGCGAAGTCAGACCCGTGGCCCTCGTCACCCGCACCACCGAGCAGGGACGCGAGTTCCCCAGGAGGTCCTTCATATGGCGCAGTCCGCCGTCCAGCCGGGTGTCTCACCGGTCTCACCCGTCGTACTCCCCGACAAGCTCCCGCTGAAGGTCATCGCGCCCTGGGCCGTCTTCGGCGGGGTGCTGATGCTGATACTGCTGTACTTCGTCGGCGCCGAACAGGGCGCCGTGGCCCTGGTCTCCGGCGAGGGCGTGCACGAATGGGTGCACGACGCACGCCATCTGCTCGGCTACCCCTGCCACTGACGGAGGCAGGACAGCGCTCATGAACTCCACCACCGTCAGACAGCTCCTGGTGCGCGGGATGCTCGCGGGACTCGCCGCGGGCGTCCTCGCCCTCCTCGTCGCCTACTTCGTCGGGGAGCCGCAGGTCGACGCGGCCATCGCCTACGAGGACGCGCACGCCTCCGGCCACGATCACGGCGCCGCGGAGCCCGGCGCCGGACCCGAGCAGGAGGAGGCGCCGCTGGTCAGCCGGGACGCGCAGGCCACCGGCGGACTCGCCACCGGCATCCTCCTCTACGGCGTCGCCTTCGGCGGGATCGCGGCCCTCGCCTACTGCTACGCGCTGGGCCGCACCGGCCGGTTCTCGCCGCGCGCCACCGCGCTGCTGCTCGCCGTCGCGGGACTCGTCGCCGTGTACGTCGTCCCGTTCCTCAAGTACCCGGCGAACCCGCCGGCCGTCGGCGCCGACGACAGTGTCGGGCGGCGCACCACCCTCTATCTGCTGATGCTCGTACTGAGCGTGCTGCTCACGGTCGCCGCGGTGATCCTCGGACAGCGGCTCGCGCCCCGGCTCGGCAACTGGAACGCGACGGTCGTGGCGGCCGCGGCCCTGATCGCCGCGATCGGCCTCGCGTACGCGTTCCTGCCCTCGGTGAACGAGATGCCGTCGGACTTCCCGCCGACGGTGGTGTGGAAGTTCCGCGTCGCCGCGCTGGCCGTCCAGGCGACCTTGTGGACGGCGTTCGGCCTGCTCTTCGGCGAACTGGCCCAGCGGTTGCTGGCACCGGGCCCGGCCGGTCCGGCGTCCGCCACGGTCCGGGACACCGCCGCCGACCGGGACACCGCCGCCGCGGGCCGAGGGGGGACGGCCGGGTAGCGGGGCAGGTCCTTGCGGCTCTTGTACGGCGTCCCGGGGGTTGCGGGGCGCCGTACGGGGTTCGGGGGCGGGGGAGGGGGCCGAGGTGGTGGCCGGGGGCGCTTGTCGGACGGTGTCTGTCCGGAACGGGGCGGATCGACGGCTCTGTCAGTGGCGTCTGAGATGCTGGAATCCGCTCGCCTGAACGGGATGTGACGATGCGTCATGTCATCTGGGTCAGGTGGGCGGGGGGCAAGGCACGCAGTCCGGCAGCGGCTCTTCCGGGGGGAATAAGTGACCAAGTGGGACATCGATCCTGGCGGAGTGGCGTCGATCCTGTCGCTGGTGGGCCTCGCCGCCGATGACATGAGCAAGGACGTGAAGGGGTACGGCGAGGCCGTGACGGACGCGGCGGCATGGGCGGGCACCATCAGCGGCCCGTACTGCGGCAGCGCACCGGCCGGTCCGGTGGGAGTGGCCGTCGCGACGTTCGCCTCCGACACCGAGGCGAAGATCAGGTTCCTGGCCGCCCGGACGAAGAAGTCGCTGGACGGCACGGTCCAGGCGACCACCGCCTACGTCAACGGCGATCTGGACATGGCCGCCGAGGCCCAGCGCGCGGCGGCCAGGACGCCGGACCCGGCCGAGCTCAGAGCCGTCGCGCAGAAGGACGACGGCCAGGGCGGGGGGTAGCCGGCGTGATCTCCCCGGGTGGCATACCCCAGTACACCGGCGACTTCGCCGAACTGACGCGGTCCGTCGAGCGGCTGCGCACCCGTGCCGTCGGCATCCGCGAGGGCGGGCAGGACGTGCACTCCCGGTTCCAGGCGACCGCCGGGTACTACGAGGCCCCCGAGGCGGAACAGCTCTTCGCGTCGACCGCACCCGTCATGGACACCGCAGAGGAGTTCGCGGGGAACATCGAGGCACTGGCCGACGCGCTGGAGACCTTCGTCGCGCAGGCCAGGCCGTACGCCGACCAGCTGCGGCAGCTCAAGCAGGACGCGTTCGACTTCGTCGAGGGCGTCGCGGACGACGACGACTGGACCGAGGACCAGGACAAGGTCGACGAGCACCAAGGGCTCATGGACGGTGTGGCGGCGGCGCGCGAGGGCTTCCAGACGGCGGAACGCGACGCTGCCAACGAGATCGGTGCGATCAGCCCGGTCATGTGCCGCCCCGACTGGGCCGTGGACGACGGTACGCACGCTCCGGGGATGTACGGCCAGGACGCCGCGGCCCTGAAGGGCGCCGGAGACCTGCCGTGGGGAAGCCCGGAGGGGCTCACGCACGAGCGCTGGAGCCTGGGCTGGTGGGGCCAGGGCGCCAAGAGCTGGGTGTGGGACGGGCTGGTCAAGGACAGCGTCTGGGGTGGGGTCCAGGGCCTGGGCACCCTCGCCGGGTTCGACGGGGACCAGGCGCGCGACGACGCGTGGAACGGGCTGCGGCGTACCTTCGTCGGCGGCTACGCCTACGGGATGGACCTCGTCGGACAGGACGAGCACCTGTCCGGCTGGCAGCGCGGCAGCCAGCAGTACGCCAAGGAGTTCGGCAAACAGTTCATCGCGTACGACATGTGGCAGGAAGATCCCGCCCGCGCCCACGCGGCGGTGTCGTTCAACCTGCTCACGCTCGGCGCCGGTCCGCTCGCCGCAGCCTCGAAGCTCGGCAAGGGTGGTGTGGCCGCCAGGTCGGCGGGGGTCATGGGGCGGATCGGTGACGCCCTCGATCCGCTCTCCGGCGGTCTGAACGCCGCGAGGGCGGTCGCGGACCTGCCGAAGGTCTCCCAGGCACTGGCGAACATCAGCGACAGCCTGAAGTTCCCGCCCCCACGGTTCCCGGACGGCGCCCTCGACCTGAACGACCGGTACCGGGTCGACAAGGACGGCACCCTCGTCCCCCTTGATCCGGACGGCAGCCCCAGCACCGGCCCGGTCGCCCGTGAACCCTCGGCCGCTGAGCGCGGCGCGGAGCGTGGAGCGGATGCCGCGCGGGAGCGGGACCGCGCGCGGGAACCGGAGTTGGTCGGTGCGGGGGGCCGGGGGCCGGAACAGTCCGGGGGTTCCGGGGCTGGTGGGTCCGGCGGTGCCGGGGACGGTTCTGATGGGGACGCCGGTGGTGGCTCCGGTGGGGACGGCCCGGGGGGTGGCTTCGGCGGGCCGGAGGGTCCCGGTGGGGGTGGCGAGGGGGGCGGCGGGGGCGGTGGTCCTGCGCGGCCCGGTGGGCCGTCACCCGGGGGGGAGCCCGCGCCGATGGTCCGGGGCGGTGAGACGGAACAGCGCTTCCGCGAGGCGGTCAAGGGCATGCCGGGCGCCAAGCGGCCGAAGCCCGACGTCCTCGAACGGGTGCTGGACCGGCTGGCGGCCGCGCCCGACGGTGAGCGGGTGGCCGAGGTCGTCGCGTCAGGCAAGTTCAGCCAGAGGACGAACTTCAGCGTTGTCGTCTCCGCGCTCGGCGCACGGAGGGAGGGGATGTTCGGGCCCGCCGTCGACCAGATCCTCTTCGCCGAGGACCTGGTGCGGAGCGGAATCCCGGCACGCACCATCGACTTCGATCACCAGGTCCCGGCGACTTCCGACCTGGACGTCCGCATCGTCGACGATTCCGGAGAGGTCTACGGGTACCAGATGAAGCACCTCAAGGACCCGCTCGACCCTCTCGCCGAGATCACCCGGAAGAAGTACCTGGTGCAGCTCACGACATCCACAGCCGACCACAAGGTGCTGCTCGTGGACGCGGCACGGGGAACGCGTGCGGACTGGATGGCCGACGGTTCCTACGATGCCCTCATGGACATCCACCGGGGCGGCCGCGGCGGCAATGGTAAAGGCGTCGTCTTCGTCATACGCCTGGAGGAAGGATCGCTCGTGATCCCGCCGGGCAGCAAGACCGATCCCAAGGACATGCTGTGATCACTTCAAGGGACCCAGTCGGTGACTGGACATGGGGAATCGATCCGCCGGCGGACGCGGGCGCCGTCCCGCCCTCCCGCGCGGCGGAGATCGCCTTCCAGGTGCGGGAGATCCTGGCACGGTACGAGCTGGCGGTGCCCACCGGAAAGGTCGACTTCCAGGTCCGGGCCACGTCCGACGGGCGGGACACCCCCGTCGATGCCGAGGGGATCGCCTGGGAGGAGGCGCCGCTTGCCCCGGGAACGGCACTCTCGCGGATCGCGGCGCGGGCCGATGAGCTCCAGGAGTGGTTCATGGTGTTCCTGGGCCTGCAATGCCCCGGGATCTGGGTGGAGTCGGGGGTCAAGCACCGTGCGGAGAAACTGTTCAGCATCTACGTCTATGTCCTGAGCGGCGGGTCCGTCGTGGTGACGCTGTCGACCTACTCCGACGCGTGGCTGACCCTCGACACCCGTGAGCGTGAGCAGACGGACATCCACGCGGCGAACGCGCCCCGGCTCGCGGCGGCCTTGGCGGACATCTCCGCGCTGATGGGCGGACCGCCCGACCCCGGGGACCAGAACCGGCACGCGGCGCCCACGGAGACAGGGTTCGAGGACCAGCGGGACGAGGGCACCGCCTTTGTGGACTCCTGGGGAACGTTCGAGATCCTGGCGCGGAACGGGCGGATGTATCCCGCCGCGTCATCGGCCGAGGACGAATACGAGGTCTTCACCGAGCACCCCGTGCGGTACCTCGCGGTGCGGCGTGGTGAACGGGTCCTCGGGTACCTCTGGGTCTCCGTCGCCGGTGACGCCGTCGGGTACGAGCCGCGGACCGCAGCCGGTGACGAGGCGTTCGAGGCCGGGGCGCGGTGGGTGGCTCTGCTGGGCGCGGCCCACCGGGAGGGGCTCACGGCGCTCGCCGCGTTCGAACGGCTTCTCGGCCTCCCGCCCGAGGAGGAGAGGGGCACCCTCGCCGGACGGACCCCGGAGGAAGCGCCTTCGCTGGACGCCTTGCAGGACCTCTCCGGCCGTTACTAACCCTCCCCGTCCCCCCTTTCGCCGACACCGGTTGCCCGGGAGCCGCCTCCCGGAGGCACGCCTGCGGCACCTCCATGGGGCCCCTCCACGGCCCCGCCCAGAGCCCTTCGGAAGGCAGCGGATGACCCAGGACGCCATAGCCCTGACCCTCGTGATGCCGGACATCAGGACCCTGCTGGCCGCCTTGTACGCCGGGGGTCCCGATCTGCGGGTGAACCGGGCGGCGGGCGGCGCTGTCGCCCAGCTGTGCACGGACGACGGGCAGGTGCTCGTCTCGCTGGAGGCGCCCCGGTTCCTCCAGGTCCCGGGGGAGGTGGCGAGACTGCTCGGGCCGGGGACCGCCGCCGACGCGCCCGTGTGGTGGACGGAGGCACGGGCCACCACGGCGTCCGGCGAGGCCGGACGGCTGGCCGGGGCGATGGCCGGACGGCTGTCGGCCGTGCTCGGCGGCACGGTCTGGCCGCCGGAGGCCGCCCGTACGGACATCGTCAGCGTGCCGCCCCGCACCGGTGCCGTGGTGCCGGGCGGTGTCGACGTGTGCACGGAGCGGACCCTCGTCGTCATCCAGGACCGTCCCGTCGTCGCGGCCACGGCATGGCTCACGGACCTGATGCGCACCTCCGTCGCCACCGGCCGTGAGCTGGGTGTCGTCACTCCGCCGGACACCCGGCTCACCATGGCGGCACGCGGTCTGCTCGGCCGCGGGCCCTTCCGCTGGGTCGTGTCCGACCCGGGGTGCGGCTACTACGACGGACTCACAGGAGTGGTCCTCGGCTGGGTGGACGGACGGTTCGTCCCGGCCGCCGGACCCGACGGCGAGCCGTGCGTCGCGGACGCCTTCCACACCCGGCCCGGCGCGGGGGACGGCGCGCGGCTGGCGTTGTCGATCCGCACCCTGCGTCCCGCCGACGGACAGCTCGTCCTCGGCGGTGCGCTGGAGCACGTCTGCCGGGTGCTGACCGGGGCGCCGCCCGCAGGCTGGTCCACCGCCGAGCCCGTCAACGTCCCTTGGTCACCGAGGCAGTTGACGGACCTCGCGCGGAGCCGGGCCCGGCGTTCGCTGCCCACCTGGTTCGCCGCCGTCGGCGGGCCCGGCCGCCCGCTGGCCGCCACCGTCCGCGTCGCCCACACAGCGGCCGGGATCGAGGAGCGGATCACCGTGACCGTGCCGCACCAGGCCGGTCACGCGCCGCCCGTGGAGACGCTCGCCGAAGTGGCCGGGACCCTGGCGCAGCGGCACGACCTCGCCACGATGGTCACCGAACTGCGTGCCGGGCGGACCGACCTGACCACGCCGGCCCGCTGGGAACCGCCGCCGGTGCCGTGCTCGGTCACCCTCGGCCCCGCTGCCGTGGCCGCGGCGGGAGCCGCGCGCCTGCGGCGCGCGCTGCCTGATGTCGTCCCCGACCCGCTCGGACCGCCCAGGGCTCCCGCCCTGCACTACCCGCTGGGGGACACCGCCCCGGCCGAAGCGTGGCGGCGTCTGGGACGGCTACGGGACGTGCTCGGCGGTCCCCCGGGAACCGGCTGACCCGTACCGGCCGAGGTACCGGCCGACGCGCCCCCGAGGACCCACCGGATCACGGGGTGACGATCGCGAAGTCCGGGTCCGCGGTGTCCAGGACGGACAGCAGGGTCGTGAGGACCGCCGGGTCGCCGGTGTGGCGGACGGCGGTGAGGTCCGGGGGGTCCGGGGAGGCCGCCGCGTCCGCCAGGAGGGCCAGGAGCTGGGGGCGGGTCAGGGTGAGGGCGAGGTCGGTGTCGTCCACGGGGAGGGTGCTGCGGGTGTGGGTCAGGACGCCGTTGCGCAGGGTCATCCGGTACAGCTCACCGAGGTCGGTGAACGTCCAGCCCAGGGTGACCGAGTGGTCCCACGCGCGGGGGCCGTCCACCCGGATCGCGAGCGAGTCGAACAGCTGGCCCACGGTCAGGGCGCCCGCGAGGCTGCCCGCCCCGATGATCGTCGGCTTGACGCCGTGCCGCAGTTCGTCGGCGCCCGTGAGGTAGCAGTTGCGCCAGGTCGCGTTCTCCGCCCCGTACGCCAGCTTCTCGTAGACGGTGGCGAGCAGTTCGCGGGCGTCCGCGCTGTCCGGCGCGGCGAACACCGCGTGCTTCAGGAGCTGCGCCGCGAACCGGAGGTCGCCCTCGGCCACGTACCGCCGGGCCTTCTCCAGGACGGCGTCCGGGCCGCCGACGCAGTCGACGTACCGCTTGGCGCTCTCGGTCGGCGGATGCTCCCACAGGGACGACGGGTTGCCGTCGTACCAGCCCATGTACCGCTGGTAGACGGCCTTCACGTTGTGGCTGACCGAGCCGTAGTAGCCACGGGTGTGCCAGGCCCGCGCGAGGACGGGCGGGAGTTCGATCAGCTCCGCGATCTCCGGGCCCGTGCGCCCCTGGTTCGTGAGCCGCAGCGTCTGGTCGTGGAGGTACGCGTAGAGGTCCCGCTGTTCGGAGAGGAACCGCCGCAGATCGTCCTTGCCCCAGGTGGGCCAGTGGTGGGAGGCGAAGAGGACCTCGGCGTCGTGCGTGAACAGCTCGATCGCCTCGGTGAGGTACCGCGACCAGATCCGCGCGTCCCTGACCTGGGCGCCCCGCAGGGTCAGGATGTTGTGCAGGTTGTGCGTCGCGTTCTCCGCCATGCACAGCGCGCGGTGCTCCGGCAGCAGGAAGTTCATCTCCGAGGGCGCCTCGGTGCCCGGTGTCATCTGGAACCGGAACCGCACCCCGTCGATCGTCTCCTCCTGGCCGGTGTGCCGGATCTCCAGGGTCGGCGCCAGCAGCCCGGTCGAACCGGTCGACGCCGTGAAGCCGAGGCCCATCCCGATGAGGCCGGCCGGGCCGCGCACCAGGTTCGATCCGGCGTAGTACGTGCCGCGCCGCAGCATGGCCGTCCCCGCGTAGACGTTCTCCGAGACGCTGTGCGCCAGGAACCCCTCCGGGGCGACGATCGGTACGTCGTCCGCCGCTGAGACCACCCCGAGCACCCCGCCGAAGTGGTCCAGGTGGGAGTGGGTGTAGACGACGCCGGTCACCGGGCGGTCGCCGAGGTGGGCGCGGTACAGGGCGAGGCCCGCGGCGGAGCACTCCGCGGAGACCAGCGGATCGACGACGATCACCCCGCGCTCGCCTTCGATCAGCGTCATGTTCGACAGGTCGTAGCCGCGGATCTGGTGCACCCCGTCGGTGACCTCGTACAGCCCCGCCCGGGCGCACAGCTGCGACTGACGCCACAGGCTCGGGTGGGCGGTGTCCGGGCAGTCACCCCCGAGGAACGCGGTGGAGCCGAAGTCCCAGACGACCCGGCCGGGGTCGTCGGCGGCGGTGATGGTGGGGTGGGCGGGGGAGGCGACGAGACCACGGTCGGCGTTGACGAAGTCGGTGGTGTCCGGGGAGTCGGTGGAGTCGGGGGAGCCCGGGGAGTCGGTGGAGTTGTCGGGGGCGGTGGCCGGGTCGGCTGGGGCGGTGGTGTCGGTCGCGTTGGTGGGGGTGGCCGGCTCGGCGGGGGCGTCCGGTGCGGCGGGGGTGGGCGGCCCGTTCGCGGTGCCCGGGGTGTTCCCGGCGGGCGGGGCGGGGGTGCCGTCCGGGGTGGCGCCGGCGGCCGAGGGGTCGCGGGGCTCGGGGGTGTCGGGGGCCGTCATGGGTGCTCCGTCCGTCCGCTCGGGGGCGTGGCCCGGTCCGCCGCCGCCTCGGTCCATGGGAACAGGTGGGGGAGCGGGGCGCATGTCGGTGGGGGCCGGAGGTGGGGTTCCCCGTACCCGCTGCCGTCCGACCTGGGTGGCCGCGCTCGCCGGACGACCGGTGCCACCGAGGGCTCCGCCCGGGACGAGCTCCCGCGCACCGCCCGCTTTCCCCGGAGTCCCCGTCCCCGGGTCGTCGTCCCCGGATTCCCCGCCCCCGGGTCGTCGTCACCGGGGTGCGGACCGGGTACGTCTTCGCCTGGTACGTCACACGTGGCAGGAGGCCGGACACGTGGGGGGCCGGATACAGGGAAGGCGACGGGTGCTGTCCGACGACGTGTGGTGCGAGTTACGGGGCCAGGGAACACCGAAGGTCTTCCGGGAACGCGGCGTGATGCTGCGCCAAGGGTCCCCGGGTACACATCTGCTGGCGCTCACGGCCGGGCTGGCGAAGGTCGTCCACCGGGAGCCGGGCGGCGCGGTGACCTGGCTCGCGTTCCGGGGGCCGGGGGATCTGCTGGGCGAGGTCTCGGTGTTCAACGGCACCGCGCGGACGGCGGAGGTCGTCGCCCTGACCCCTTGCACGGCCGTGGTCCTGGAGGCCACGCGGTTCGTACGGTTCGTCGAGGAACGGGGCCTGGTGATCCATCTGATGCGTGAGGCACTCGGCAGGCTCCGGGAGTCCGACGCCCACCGCGCCGAACTCCTCACCGCGCCGCTGCTCGTCCGGCTGGCCCGGACGCTGCTGCGGCTCGCCGAACTGACCGCCCCGGGCACGGGCGCCGGGACGGTCCGGCTGACGGGCCTCAGCCAGGAGGAGATCGCGCAGGCCATCGGGGTGACGCGGAACGCGGTCGCCGACGGTCTGCGGCAACTCCGGGCGGACGGTGCGGTGGAGACGGCCCGCCGGGTCGTCGTCATCAAGGACACCCGGCGGTTGCGGCGCTTCGCCGCCATGGACTGAGCGCCGTCCCGGTGTGATCCGGGGCACGCGGGAAGTGCCCAGCGCTGTGCACTTCGTCCCGGGCGGCGGCCGGATGCTCGATGTGTCCGGTCCCGCCGCCGGGTTCACCGCCCGGCCCCCGCGAGGAGATCACCCATGTCCGCGATCCCGCCCGTCCCGTACGGCGAGAGCCGTCCCCTGCCCCCCTACCGTGCCCTGTTCGCCGTCGACGCCAAGGACTTCACCGGGCTGCCCGCGGCCCAGCACGGCCCGGTCAGCGAACTGATCCCGCAGCTGGTCGACACCGCCCTCGAACGGGCCGGGCTGCATGAGTTGCGGGACGCCAAGCGCTTCCCCGCGAGCACCGGGGACGGGGTGATCTTCGGGTTCGACCCGGTCCATCTCCCGTTCGTCCTCTGGCCGTTCCTCGGGGTGCTCGACGAGGTGCTCGGCGCGTACAACCAGCAGTCGGTGGGACCGCAGGTCCGGCTCAGGGCCAGCGTCCATGTCGGCCCGCTGCCCGACGACGGCCGGCCGGGCGACGGGAACGGCACCGCCCGCAACGACACCCACCGGCTGCTGGACGCCCGCGCGGTCAAGGCGATCCTCGCCGAGGGGAGCGAGCAGGTCACCCATCTCGCCGCGATCATCTCCGAACGCGTTTACGAGGACGTCGTACTCGGCGCCTACACCCGTCTGCACCCCGACCGCTGTGTCGAGGTCGCGGCCACCGTCGACGGCAAGAACTTCTCGCGGCGCGCCTGGCTCTACGTCCCCTCCCCGTCCGGGAACCTGGTCCGGGCCGGCGTCCTGCCCCGCGAGGAGCCCGCCCCGCCCGCCGCACCGCGGGAGGAGTCCGCCGGGTCGACGGAGACGGGGCCGGGGCCGGGGCACACGGGGAACACCCAGCGGGTCGGCGAGGGGATCGCCCTGATGGGCGATGTCGGCCGTGACCTCACCTACACCGGCGGCACCACGTACCGGGGCACCAACCAGCACTGGGGCGGCGGGGACAACGTCGCGGGCGAGAAGCGCGTCGGCGGGCCGGAGGACTCCCGGTGAACGCGGAGCCCGGTCCTGTACCGCCCCGTGCGCCCGGTCAGGACGGCCGGCTGGACAGCGGCCCACTCTCCGGCCCGGCCCACGCCCCGGGCGGCAGTGAGGACGGCGCCGGTCGGGGAACCGGCGACGGGTTCGCCCCGTACCCCGACCGGGGCGCCGATTTCCGGGACAACCGCCAGTCGGTCGAACAGGGCGCGGCGATCATGGGCGGCGTCCAGGGCGATGTCTACAACGTGGTGTCCGGCGGCCCGCTGGACGAGGCCCTCATCGAGGCCATCCGCAAACCACGGCTGCGCGAGGGCCCCTATCCGGCGGACGAGGTACGCGAACGGCTCGCCGGGTTCGTCGAGCCGCCCTCCTACCCCGAGGCACGCAAGGTGCTCGACGGCCGGGTGCTCCTGCTGCGCGGCGGGCCTGGCGCGGGCGCGGCCACGGCGGCGTTCGCCCTGCTCGCCGAGCGGTACGGGGAGGGCGGCGTCACGGGGCTCGACTCCGCCCAGGACCTCCTGGCCTGGCGGCCGAAGGGCCCGGGCGGCTACCTCCTCCAGGGACTGCCCCGGGACTCCGGGGAACCGCTCGGCGAGGTCGCGCTCACGGCCCTGGCCCGGACCCTGCGGCACGCCGGAGCCCATCTGGTCGTCACCCTGGCGGGCGAGGTCCGCCTGCCCGCCGACACCGGACGATGGCAGGCATGGCACCTCCCGCCCGCGTCCCACAAGGTGGCCGCCCGGCGGCTGCGCTTCAACGTGCGGGAAGGCGGTCTCGACCCCGCCCACCTGGACGCGGCGCTCGGGTCCCTGGCATCCGCCCCGTTCACGGACTACCTCGCCGCGCACCCGCTGCCCGGGGACGCGGTCGACGTCGCCGACGCACTGTGCACCGCGGCGGCGACGGGGACCTCACCCGGCACCGTCCTGGACGAGCTGCGTCCCGGCAGCGCCACGGCCGCCCGGGTCGCGCTCGACCGGGCCCGGCACAGTGCGGGCGCGCTCTCCCTGATGGCCGCCATCGCGCTGCTGGCCGAACAGGACCGTACGGTGATCGAACAGTTCGCCGCGGTGCTGCGGCCCCTCATCGACGAGCGGGCCGGCCCGGCGCGGCACGCGCCCGCGACCGGGAACGACCACCCTCCCGACCTCCTCGGCCCGTCCTTCGAGGACCGGCTGGAGGCGGTCGGAGCGCGGCTGCTGCCGCCTGGCGAGACCTCCACGGTCCGGCACGGCCATCCGGTGCGCCGCGTCGTCTTCGCCGGGCGCCACCGCTCCGAGGCCGTACTGGGACAGTTGTGGCTGGACCACGAGGGCATGCCGGAACTGCTGTCGCGCGCCCTCACCGCACTGCCGCCCCTGCCCGGCGCCCAACTCGCCGCAGGGCTCGCCCTCGGCCGGGTCCTGGCCCACGCGACCGGTCCCGGGGCGCTCGGTCCGCTGCCGCGCTTCGCGGCCTCCGAGGAACGGCGGGAGCGCAGGCTCGCCGCCGTCGCCCTGGGCGAACTCGTCCAGCACCCCGCCCGCGGCGGCACCGTACGGGAACTGCTGCGCCGCTGGAGCTGCGCCACCTCGCTGCCGCTGCGCTGCACCGTCGCCGAAACCTGCGGGAGCGGTTTCGGCCTGGCCCGTCCGGCTCTCGCGCTGCGGTTTCTGGACAACGTCCTGGACGGGCCGGAGAGCAGGTCAGGACCACCCCTGCGGACGGCGGTGTCCTTCGCGTTGAGCGTGCTGCTGACCGAGGAGCCCCACCACCCGCTCGTCCTCGACACCCTGCGGGAGTGGCTGACCGCACCGCCCGGAACCGCGCGCCGCGCCCAGGCCGGACATGTGATCGATGCGATGAGCCGGTCGGCCTTCCCACCAGGGGTGAACTCCGGGGCGAGCCGCACCACCCTGGCCATGCTCCTGCGCGACCACCCCGACCGCGCCCCCGGACTCGTCGCCCTCGCACTGGGCGACCCCGCCGTCCATGAGGCGACCGCCCAGGGACTCGCCCGGATCGAGGCGGACCCGGACACCCGTATGAGCACGGCGTTCCCGCACTTCCTGAGCGCCCTGTCCACGCTGGCACCCGGCCACCGCGGAGTCGTCCGCTATCTGCTGCACCGCCACCGCGCCCGTACGACCGTGCCGACGGAAGAGGCCCTGACATGACCGGACCGCTGACCATCCCCGTCCCCGCACCCCTGCCGGCCCTGTTCCGGCAGCTCCTCGCCGCACGCCGGGACCACGCACTGGTGTTCCTGTCCTCCCGGGGCGAGGACTGTGTGCAGCTCCCGCGCGCCCATGACCGGTGGGGATACCCCCGGCCGGGCCTGGGCCAGGTGCGCCGGGGCGAGTTCTCCGTCGCCGCGTGGATCTCGCTCGTGCGCCGGGACCTGATGCTGGACATCCGCCTGCCCGAGGCCGCCCACCCTGCCCGCTACCAACTCGCCTGGGCGGTCTCCGACCCGGTGCTCGCCGTACGTGCGGAGGTCACCGAGGACCAGGTGGGGCAGCTGATCCGGGACGACCTGGGCCAGGGTGCCGCCCTGCCTGGTCCCCCCGACCCGTTGCGCGCGCCGCCCGGCCACCGCGGAACCGTACCGATCGGGCGGCCCGGCAGCCCCCGGGAACTCCAAGGCCGGGGACTGACGTACTGGTTCATGGACCCGCCCGAAGCGTTCCACCCGCTCACCGGCCCGGACACGGCACCGTCCCCGCCGCCGGGTTACGGCGAGGCGTACCGCTTCTACCGGGAGGTGGTGGCGGGAGGCCCCGTCGGCCTGGCCGCCCTGTGGCTGCTCCAAAAACCCGCGGAGGCCAGGGAGGTGCTCGACTGGACCGTCGCCCACGCGGACCTCCTCACCGACCGGGACGGCTGGGAGCGCACCCTCGCGGCGACACTCAAGGGACTGAACCGGGACGACCGGGCGTACGTGGGCGTGAACGCGGCCCGCCTCCTCGCCGATGTGCGCGTCCCCCAGGGCGAGGAGGTCCTGACCCGGATCACGGGCGAGCCCGGAAGGGGCGCGGGCGACACCGGCGGGCCCATGGGCGGTCCCACCCACCCGGGAGGGCCGTACGGGGGCACCCGATGAGCGACGGCGGGGACCCGATCCGTACCCGCCCCGAGGACGACGTATCCGAGGGCGCGCTGTCCCGGGAGCTGATCGCGCAGAACCAGCACGAGATCGGCCGCGCCGACGGCAAGGCCGCGATCCTGCTGGTCACGGGTGTCTCCTTGGTCGGCCTTCTGTTCGTCCACCGCCCCACGGCACCCGGTCTCCTGTGGTGGACGGCGTCGGCCACCACGACCACGGCGATCGTGTGCCTCCTGCTGGCCCTCTTCCCCCGCGGACGGGTCGCGCCCGGCGGTGATGTCCTCGCTCACACGGAAGACATCGTCCACGCCCACCACAGGGCGTCACTCACGACGTCCCTCCGCCGCGACACCGCCGACCCCCGCCCCCGCCTGCACCGCTCCCTCACGGAGACCAGCAGGATCGCCCGCACCAAGAACCGCTGCATACGCCACGCGGTCCGCCTCCTGCTCCCCGCGGTCCTCGCGACCCTGCTCACCCCTTTGGCGTCCCGGTGAGTACGGCGGGCACGAGCCGCGGCCGCGGCGCCCGTCGGGACGCACCGGGCTGTAGCGCCCCGAGCTGCTCTTCCCCGCCTCCGGGATGCTCTTCGGCAGAGCATTCCCAACAGGACTAGGCTGCAGTCAAGTTGACGACAAAGTGATCTTCATTGGAGGGCTGGGGTGGCAGGGAGGGACCTGCGAGCACTGTTCAGTACGAACGACCACACGCTTGGGACCGCGGAGGCATTCACGAACCGCCAGGCGCAGTGGGAGTTCGCGGTAGCCGCGCTCGCCGAGCACCTGCGACATGTCGACAACCCTGCCTTCGACCCCGAGGACCTGGAGGCCGCCCGGGACAACGTGGTGGTCTTCCATGGGATCGGTGGCATCGGGAAGTCCACGCTGTCGCGCAAGTTCGAGGCGTCCCTCGCCGACCCGGGGCAGCGCCCCTCTCAGTGGGTCGCTCCCGAATGGAGTCAGGCACGGATCCTGCCCGTACGAGTCGATCTCGCGCGCTCCGCCAGTCCCGACTTCGAGAAGGTCGTGCTCTCCGTCCGCCTCGCGCTGGCCGCCGCGGGCCGGCCTCTTCCCGCCTTCGACTTGGCGTTGCGCCGCTACTGGGAGCATCAGCACCCCGGTGACCCGCTGGAGGACTTCCTGAACCGCGGCGGCCTGACCGCCCGGTTCGGCAAGGCGCTGCCGCAGCAGATGCAGTCTGCGCTTGCCGACGTCGCCCAGGCCCTGCTGCTGCCCGGCACGGTCGGCTCCGCGGTCGGGCAGGTGACCGGGGCACTCGTAGGAGCACTTCGCGAGCGTCGGCAGACCGTGCGTGCGCTCGCCGGCTGCGTGCGCCTCGCCGACCTTCTGGAAAGCGAACCGGATCTGGAATCCCTCTCCTACTACCCGCATCTGCTCGCCTGGGAGCTTGCCCGGACACCTGCCGCGAAGAGGATCACCCCAGTGATCCTGCTGGACGCCTTCGAGGAGATCGGGGACCGTACCCACCGGGACTTCGAGCGACTCCTGCAGCGCCTGGTGTGGCTGATGCCGAACGCCTTCTTCGTCATCACGGGACGCTCCCGCCTGCAATGGGCCGAAGAGTCTCTCCAAGGGCAGCTCGACTTCACCGGCCCCACCGCCTGGCCCGGCCTGGCCGCCCACGACATCCCCGGGCCTCGCTCGGAGTCCCAGGCCCCCGGCCGCGAACGGCAGATGCTGATCGGGGATTTCTCCTTCGAGGACTGCGACGACTACCTGGCCCGTCGTCTCTCCGCCCATGGCCGTCCCCTCATCAGCGACCCCATCCGCACGGTGATCGGACAGCGCTCGCACGGTCTGCCCCTGTACCTGGACCTCTCCGTGATGAGGTTCCTGGAACTCCGCCGCGGTGGGCGCGCCCCACAGCCGGCCGACTTCGACCATGACTTCCCCGCGCTGATTGCTCGCACTCTGTCCGACCTCACCGCCTCGGAGCGCCACGTCCTGCGCTCCGTCAGCCTCTTCTCCTCCTTTGACATCGCGCTGGCGACCCGGGCCGCGGGTGTGCCCCAACAAGCCTCGGCACTGCGGCTCGTCGAGCGTCCCTTCGTACGCGAGACCCCGTTCGGGCTGTGGCCCTTCCACCTCCATGGCCTCATCCGCGCGACGATCCGGGACGCCGACGACCGGACCGACGACCGGTGGTCCCCCGCCGACTGGCAGCAGGCCGCCATCCGGGCCCTCGCCGCCCTCGGAGAGCAGTGGAGCGGTGGCTCGGACCGGGACCGGCGGCTTCTTGTGGGCTGCTTGCGCCAAGGGCTGGCCATCGCCCGCGACTACCGCCTGGACCTCGGCTGGCTCACCGAGGCCGCCTGGACCTATGTCGGGGACTCCGTGTGGGAGCCGCTCGACCTGGCCGCCGGCCCTGAGGGGGCGGGCGCCGCGGCCACGGCCGCCGACGCACTGGTGGAGTTGCTCAGCGCGCTCGCCCGTCGGCAGCACGAGAACCGGGCCCGCACCGTGGAGCGGCTGGCGGCGGTCGCGGATACCGGGTTGCTGCCTGCGGAGCTGTCTGAAATGGCCGTCTACTACCGGGCCAAGGCGCAGCGCGACCTCGGGCACACCGAGGGGTCCCGACAGGGCATGCAGGTGGTCGCCGGCGGTGGTGGGCGCCTGGCACCGAACGCCCGACGTGGGCTCGTCCACCTCTCACGGCTCGCCGGCGACTTCCCGACGGCTCTTGAGTCCGCTGAACGCCTGGGCTGGGAGGGGCGGCACCATCGCGTCGTGGGCGACGTGCAGTGGGTGCAGGGCGACATGTCTCTGGCCGCGCGCGCCTTCGGAGCGGCGCGTGCGGAGGGCGAAGAGCACGGCAAGATCGGGGAGGCGGCCATGTCGCAGGCCATGCGGGCTTTCGCTCTCGCCTTCACGAACGACCCCGGCATCGACGACGAGATCGACCTCGGTGAACACCTCCTGGCCCAGGTCGATCTGCGCGCCGCGACTCTGGACGTACGGATCGCGTCCCTTCTGCGTGACGCCGGCACCGACACGGGCGTCGAGGACCGGGCGCGGGTGCTCGCGGCGGAGATCAGCACGTCGGGATTGCTCTTCGTCCAGGCCAAGCTGGAGTTGGCACGCGCCTTCCACCATGCCGTCCGCGGCGACCGAGCGGGCGTCGCCTCCAGCGTCATCCGACTCCGTGAGCTGACCCGTGAGGGCTACTACGCCTACTACGTCGACATCGCCCACTTCATGGCCGACCTCGCGCTCGACACTTCCTCCCGCGCTCGGTGGCTCGACGATCAGCGGACGGTGCGCCGACGGTGGCGCGGCATGGTCATCGACCGACGGGCTCTGCTCACGTCAAGGCCAGGCACCGGAGCGCCGTAGCCACCATGGCGATGAATGCGCACAGGAGTTGTCGTCCCGGGCGGGCTACGGCGACAGCACCCGGCTCCATGGAGGCGTTCCCGAGCAACCTTGTGGGAACGCGTACGTCACCACCGGCGTCCCCGTCCAGGCGTGACCGATCTCCCCGTCACCGAGCAACCGCCAGGCACCCGACCGTCGGCTTCGAAGGGCATGAGCAGGTCCGAGCTGAGGCATCCGACACTCTGATTCCACCACGATGCGCTACAGGGGCCGCTAGGCTCAGAGTACCGCAGAAAAGCAGCTAGGAGTTGGAATGCCTAATTGGGTGAATCTAGATGCCCTAATCCCTCGCGAAGACTTTGAGGCAATAGATTCCGGGGGGCTCACTCAACCGTCCGCCATCTCGAGTACGCTCCGCGTTACGGACCTACTTCCGGACAGTATCGGCTATAGCGTTTTGCGAAAGCCGGATTTTCAGCGCGAAACAGCCAACTGGACGCCAGAAAAAGTAGCAGCGCTTGTCCGGAGCTTCCTGGAAGGTGACCTAATCCCTTCTATCATTCTCTGGCGTTCACCAAAGAGCGGCAGCGTTTTCGTTATTGACGGCGCTCACCGATTGAGCGCGCTTATGGCCTGGGCTCACGATGATTATGGAGACCGTCACACCTCCCGTCAATTCTTCGATAACGTAATCCCTGAAGATCAGAGAAAAGCTGCGGAGGCGACTCGACGTCTGATTCAGGAGAATGTAGGTTCGTTCAGCGACCTGAGTCTCGCCCTCAAAAATCCGCGCACAGTTTCTGAAGAAAAACTGCTCCTAGCGCGGAATCTGAGCGTCTTCTCTCTGCACCTGCAATGGGTGAACGGGGAGGCCGAAAAGGCGGAGAGCTCGTTCTTTCGGATCAATCAGCAGGCGACGCCGATTGATCCCACAGAGCTCGACATGATTAAGGCGCGACGTAAGCCAAACGCCCTTTCGGCGCGTGCATTCATTCGGGCCGGTACAGGGCACAAGTACTGGTCATCGTTCGATGAAACCACACAGTCGGAGATCGAGACTATCGCGAAGGAGGTATACGACCTCATCTTCCAACCCAACGTAGACCTCGCTATCAAATCTGCCGATCTCCCCGTTGCGGGAAGCAGATACTCGGCAGATAGCGTGAAGATGGTCTTCGAACTCGTCAACTTCACCAACGGCATGCAACCAGAGATGTGGCGCGATGAGACGGGGACCCGCCGCCGCAAGAGGAGCGGTGAGGTAGAACTAGCTCCACTCGGCGATGATCCCGACGGCACGGCCACCATTCAGTTCATGCGAGTTGTGAAAAGGGCATCCGAGCGAATCGCTGGAAATACCCCTGGCTCGCTAGGCCTGCACCCTGCGGTGTACTTCTACAGCTTCACTGGACGCTTTCAGCCGGCGGCCTTCTTGGCCGCAGTGGCCTTCGTTCAGGATCTCGCCGAAAAACGTCGCCTCTTGAAGTTCTCAGAAAAGCGGAGAGAGTTCGAAGAGTTCCTGGTCAAGCATAAGTATTTTTTGAATCAAATCGTACGGCGCTATGGTAGTCTGCAGCGCTCCGTTCCGCCAATTCAAAAGCTGTACACCGTCCTCTTTGAAGGCCTAAGGGATAGTAAATCGGAAGGCGAGATTATTTCTCAACTTCAGGATTCCGCAACAAATCGTCTCCCCGTCAAGCTCGTCGATGCGGGCGACCGCGAGCATGGACGTGATTTTTCGACGAAGACGGCTAACGCGGTCTACCTGGAATCAGTGCTACAGAGCGCCCCTAGGTGTGGTATCTGTGAGGCGCGCCTGCATATGAAGTCCGCAACCGTAGACCATAAGATTCGAAAAGAAGACGGAGGCACGGGAGCCCCGGCAAACGGGCAGTTGACCCACCCATATTGCAACTCCGGATACAAGGAGCATCTCCATTCCGTCAAGTTGAAATCCTAACTGCGGTGCGTTGGCCGTCGACCTTTCGAGATGTGCGACAGTGGCGACCAAGTGGGATGACCAATGGCCGCAGCTCGGAAAGTAGTTGATGGGCCGCTGGCGGCGGCGCAACGCTGAGTTTGTCTGGACTGACATGGGCGGTGTGACTCCTGGAGCCCTGCTGGATTCACAGGCTCCAGGACCCAGCTCCTTTGGCCAGCGGGTGGCTACGCTGCTGCACGTGGATGATCTCTTGAGTAAGGTCATGGACCTGCTGCCGGTTTGGCAGGCGAAGAATTGGCCTTGGGAGCTCGGACGAAGCTTGGCCGCGGCTATGATCCGGGCCATGTGACCGCCATCGAGTACCGGCGCGACGCGCTGCCCGCGCCGAAGAGCCTTGCCGAGAATCTGCTGTTCATGGCGGGTCTCCTCGGGACCTTGTACAAGGCCGAAGAGGCTGCCGCCCAGGTATCGGGCGACGTCCCTGCCGTAGTACGTGAGGCACAACAGAGTGCTAACAACACGGCTGGCCGACGTGCGTCACGAGGCTCGCGGCAAGGGTTCCTTCTGACCTCCGAGGAGCGCCAGGCGATCGAGCTACGGGCCGCCCTCCTTGCGACATAGCTTTCGAGGCCGGGGGGGGGGATCCGCCGAGGATGTCGGCGCTACTCGCTCCTACGAACTACTCCTGACCCGCAATGAGGAACGTCTGCATGTGGAGGTGAAGGGAACGACCTCCGATGGGCAGTCAGGTGATCCTGACACGCTCCGAGGTCGAACAGCAGCGCAAACTCGCCCCACACAATGCCCTCGTGGTCGTCCACTCGATCAGTCTCGACCGGACGGTGACACCCGCCTACGGCCACTGGCGGCACACTGCACCGAACCTCCCCCTGGTTTATCGAGGACGAGAGCCTGACCGTCATCTGTACGAAAGAGGCCATCACTGGGCCGCCCCTCCTGGGAGGAGGCAGGGCGGCACCGTACTCGCGGATGGCCAGTAGTGCGGTGAACGCGGCGAGCCACTGGTTAGACGTCCTTTGCGGTGGGCGAGGCTGATCGAATGGACCGGTGGCTAGTCCAGGAGTGTGGGCTGCAATTAGCTGCGGCTGCCGTCTGTCGCCCCGAGGTAGTCCGGGTTGGGGACCATCTCACGATGCAGGTACCGGAGGTCCGCTCCACAACGCAGCGCGAGGCGATCCTGGCGCGTGTGCTCGGCCGTTGAGACAGTTTCGCCGTTGCGGGTCGTGATGACGATCGCGGGCCGCTCAGTCGAGTCGATGGCCTCGTTCAGCGCGGCCCAGACGAGGTCACGGAAGTTTGCGGCGCGGCCCCAACAAACGTATCGAGTGGCGTCGCCAGCGACGGCGTAGCAGTGGTTCGGCTTCTCCCCAACGGAATCGGGCTTGATCGTCCAGCCGCTGCCACATGCCGCACGAACAATTTCCGCCGGACCCTGGAATCGATTTACCGCATAGCGGACATAGTTCCCGATCCCTTCCTGTGCTCGGGCGTACTCCTTCATCGGGACGTCCTTGATCCAGACCCTGGCGTCCTTCTCTGGCCCGTAGGCGAGCAGGACGCCGCCAACCTTGGGGTCCTCGATCCATCGCCGGTACTGATTCGTCTTTTCTGTGTTACTCAAGAACTCCCAGTCCATGTCGTTGGCCTGTTGGTAGATCTCGATGAGAAGGCGCTCGCGAATGGGCGCAGGCAGATGCTGCAAGGCCACGGTGACTACTCCTGGGGGGCGCGGGTGGAGGGGAATTGGAGTCGATGCTCGTCGTACGCGGTCTCAAGGCTGGCAGCATCCTTGATCCACTCGTCCATGAGGGTGGCCACCTTCTGGTCACTGAAGTCGATGTTCGACGGGGTGATCTTCGCCAGGGTCTCGATCTCGCCCTCTCCGCCGAGCGCGCGTTTGAGCTTGAGCGCGGCGGCGATGCGGCGGAGGTCACTGACGAAGTCCAGCACTGTGACCCGATTCTTTCCCTCGCGCAAGCGGAGGCCTCGCCCAAGCTGCTGAACGAAGATGCGGCGGGAGTGAGTGACTCGCGCGAAGCAGAGGATATTCACGTCCGGCACATCGACGCCCTCGTTGAGGATGTCGATCGCCGTCAGGATGGGCACTTCGCCGGCCCGGAAGGCGAGTAGGCGGTTCTGTCGTTCCCTCTTGGCGAGTCCCGCGTGGATGGCGAGAGCGCCTGACCAAAGAGGGGTGCGTCGCAGCATGTCAGCGAGCCGCTCGGCATGTTCGATAGTGCGGCAGAAGACGAGTGCCCGGGGATTACGCGTGCTGGCCCACGCGGTGGCCAGCTCGTCGCGGATGGCTTCATCCCGCTGCGGCAAAAACAGCTTGGCGTTGAGTTCGGCCAGTCCGTATGAGTGGTCGCTGGCCTCGCGGACGATGTCCCAGTCGATGTCGTCGACGAACAGGCGGTAGTCGACCTGAGCGAGGTAGCCGCGCCGCATGCCCTCCTCGATCCCCAGGCTGAAGCTGGGGGCGCCGAGCTGATGGGTGATGTCGTGCTTGTCACCGCGCCAAGGGGTCGCCGTGACGCCCAGGTACCTCGCCGAGCTGAGAAATTCCAGCAGTTCGTCGTACTGGCCCTCTTCCCCCACGTGGTGCGCTTCGTCGATCATGACGAGGCCCGGTCGGTATCCGAATCGCGCGGCCGACAGCGCCGAGCCGACCGTCGCGCAGGTGAGACCGGAGAGATCGTCGGGGCGGGTGTCACCCGTGAGGAGCCGCGTCGGGACATCTTTGGGAAGGTGCCGCCAGAGCGCCCGCTCTAGTTGCTGGACGAGGTCTTTCGCGTGCGCGACGACCAGGACCTGGTCGTGGGGGACGCGTCGCAGGTGCGCCGCGATCATCTCGCCCCCGACGACCGTTTTGCCCAGACCGGTGGCCAGGACGAGGAGCGCACGACCCGAGGCGTCGAGATCGGCGGTCAGTTCCTGAAGTGCCTCGGTCTGGTACGGGCGCGGTGTCACTTGGCCGAAGCGGGGCGGTACCCGGTCGAAGCTCATCGTCAGGTCGGTTCCGCCCCACAGGAGGATCCCAGGACCGAGGCGTGCCAGATTCGCCACCCGCTTCCGGGCGTTAGGGCTGAAGCGGGTGTTGGTGACGACGACGGCTTCGTAGGCGCGATAGTGATCCCGGGCACGAGCGACCTCATCCACCGCGTCGGCCCCTACGGCTCCGTGCCGCTTCCACTTGCACTGAATCACCCAGGTCTCGCCCTTGTGGAGGGCAAGGATGTCGCCTCCCTTGTCACCGGAGCCATCGATGTTGGACACATCGGAGAAGCCCAAGTGCCACAGGAGGCGTTCGATGCGGCGAGGGAACTGCAGTGGGCCCGAGTCCAGCAGCGAGGCGGCGTCAAGGAATCGCATTCCGCTCCCCCCTACGCGTTGTCGGCGAGGTCGCGCGCGATGAGTCTGCAGCTGATTCTGATCCGGGACAGCTCCTCCACGTCGAGGCGTGGACGGTGCTGTTCCAGGAGCGCGAGGTCCCCCAAGGGGTTGATCAGTCGTTCCACGACGAGCGCCCGAGCGCCGGGATCGCTCAGAGCGATGTACCCGCGCTTGAAGACGCAGCCGTCGAGGAAACTCTCCGGGGAGTCCTGGACAATACGGATGACCGCACTGGCCGGGACATAGCGTATGAATTCACCGCTGGAGATCGTGTCGTTCCAAGGAGACGTTCCGCCAGCTTCGACCGCGAACCGGCGCTCAGCATCGGCTCGTTCATCTTTCGTAAGTAGTAGCCAGTGCACCGCTGGGTTCGCCGAAACTGGCGCCACCATCGCCATGCGTACCTGTTCCAGCAGCCTCTCGGACTCCTCCGCAGTCGCCGCTGGCGTCAGCCGAGGACTGGAGGTGTGGCTCTTGAGCTGCGCCACGATCTCACTCAAGGGCATCGAGACGATGTTGGCCCGTACCCGCATAAACTCCGCGACCTCGACGAGTGCCAGGTCACGCAGGTCAGCCCCATGCTCTCGGAAGAGCGAGTGGCCGGTGTCGACGAAAACATCGAGGTGCGGGGCTCGGACCATCGAGACGATCGCAGGTGCGGGCCGCTCATCCTTGGTTACGAGATTCTGTCCGCGGACCGCCCAGGCCGTCAGATCCACGCGGCCCAGTTCTTCAAGGTAGTACGGGCCTGTCAGGTCCACGATGAGGTCGGCGTTATCTCGGTATCGCTGGAGCCTTTGGTCCAGCGTCTCCGCCGGTGCGACTTCGCCCTCGGGGGGTTCTTGACCAGTTGCGGTCATGCTCGTCGCACCCGTCGCCGCACCGTCTTCCGGCTCGTCATCGAGGTCGAGGAGTCCAGCCCCGAACCCGGGGAGGATGTCGTCATTCTCCGGCTGCGGGTCCACCGCTATCGGGTTGTCGTGCTGATGAGCGGCTCGGTACCACACCTCATCGGTCTGGTACTCGTAGCCGCCCTTCCGCATCAATCCGGCCCACTTCGCCGCCGTCTCGTGGAGAGCGTTACGTCCGTCGCCGGGGATCAGGTAGTTGAGCCCCGGGTCCTGGCGTCGGAAGCCCGCGTAGAGCAGGGCGAGAGGACTGCGATTCTCCGGCAGCCCAAGGTTCTTGGCGATCTTAGGGCGGAGGGGACTGGTCCCGCGGACCTCGCGTAGGGCGTGACGCCATTCGGCAGTATCGAACTCGAAGGCGGTCTTCTGGTAGTTCGGAGTGACGTGGTCGCAATGGATCTCGCCGACGATCCGGCCCATCGGCACGGCTCCGGAGTCGATGGGGTACTCCAGCTCGGCCTCCGCGATGCCGTCCTCGTCCTCCCAGTAGAAGGCGCGCTTGTCCTTGAGCATGATCTTGCGCCCGTTACGGAGGAAGTCCAACCCGTAGTCGGTGCGGTGGAGGTAGCGCTGGATCCCGATCCAGCCCCAGATCCTGCGTTCCCGCAGTTCCAGGCGGTCCTGTCCGCATTCCTCGCAGCGTTCCGCGTCGGCGGTGCTCCAGTATCCGCACGCCATGCAGGCGTTCTTGGTACTCAGAACGCGGTCGACCCTCTGTACGGCATGGATCTCCACGCCCTGGCGTGTGACGGTCCGCTTCTCATCCCAGACACAGGGCAGACGTGGCCTGACCTTCTTGCTGTTGAGCGTGAGCAGGAAGCCTTTCTCCGCCAGCAGGTAGCTATAGACGTCTCCGAGCTTCTCCCTGATCACGGTCTGTGTCTGAGGGCGGCAGAGCGTCGCGTATTGCTCTTGCTTGAGCTCGCTGATGGTGACCGTGGTGCCGTGCTCGTCACGGCTGGCCTTTGGCATCAAGCGGTACGGTGCCTGGTACTCGGCGGAGTTGGCGATCCGGGTCAGATCCAGGGTCACCTCGATCCAGTCCGGATCGCCCGCACGACTGGTGCGTACCGTGGTACACCGGCCGAGCCGGGCGGTGCTGATGTTGAAGCCCATGCCGAACAGTCCGAGGGAACCATGTCGACCGTTGCTCGTCCAGCCCGCGCTGATGGCGTTGGTGACAGCCTCCAGGCTCATGCCCCGGCCGTTGTCCTGCACCTTGATCTCAGCCGTCGCGCGTTGTGAGTTCGCCGGCGGGAGCGAGACCGCGACCGAGGGGCGGTCCACAGTCCCGGCAGCCGCTTGGAACTCGTCGAAGGAGTTGTCGATCAACTCAGCCAGGCACTGCCAGTGAGAGAACTCGATGTCGCCCAGCACACCCAAGATGCGCGGGTGTGGCGTGACGTTGATGTACTGGCTCTCGGTCACAGTCGGCCCCCGTCTTCGTCATGAACGAACGCGTTGCTGGCAGCCTCGAAGGGCGCCCACCAGCGTCTAGACGCCCCCACCGCTCCCGGCCCCAGCGCATTCACCAGCATGGCGTCAACCCTAATGGGCGGCACCGGTACCTGCGGGACATACATCTCGAAACCCCTGCTGGACCCCACTCCGCACCCCGCCGCCGCGGTTCGCCGCGCGCCAGGATCGCCTCAAGCTCTGGGAACACGCGTAGGCCACCATCGACGCGAGCGGCCAGGTGCAGATCTCCGTGGGGCCCCTCGGCGAGGCAGGTGTCGACGCGGGGAGTGCCGTCCTCGCATGCAGCGATGTCTACGGCCGCATCGTCCTAAGCAGGTTGGCCGATGAGATCGGCGGCCTACTACATGGAGAGGAGCTGAAGGCACAGCTAGGCGGTCGCACGGCGGACAGCTGAGATGACCCGTCGCATCACCTTCTCCGGCGCCTCGTGCTCCCAAGCCCGGATGACCGTCCAGCCCGCCTCCTCAAGGATCCGGTTGGTCTCGGCGTCCCGCCGCTGGTTCTCGGTGGACTTCTCCGTCCAGAACTCCTTGTTCTTCGTCGACGGTCGATAATGCTCCGGACAGACGTGCCAGAAGCATCCGTCGACGAACACCGCGACTCGCGCCTTCGGGAACAGCACATCCGCGCTACGCCGGAGGCCCTGGATCGGCTGTGCGTTGACCCGGTAGCGAAGCCCTTCCTTGAAGAGGAGCGACCTGAGTACCTTCTCGGGCTTCGTGTCCCTTCCACGGTTGCCTTTCATGGAGGCACGGACCGCCGGCGTCGAAGCCGTCGAGCCTTCCGGCAAGGTCTGCTCCCGCAGAAGGCCCTTGACCCAGGCCAGTCGCCACCCCTCAGCGAGGTTGGCCTGACGGCTGGCGTGTTCGACCTCCCCCAGATAGCGCTCCGGGGACCTCCTCCCATCGCCCCAGCGCAGTGACGCGCGGATGCGTCGCGTCTTGGGCAGGACCCTCAAGGAGACCGAGGCGTGAACCACGCGGCCGTCACCCAGGTCAACCTCGCGCCGATGGCGACCACCCGCAGCTTTGTCCTGTTCTGCGGACAGTGCCTTCCGGGTCCTTCCCGATCGCCCTTTCCAGGCGCGGTCGGGGGGCAACCTGTCGTTCCAACGACCCTGAGGCGGCCTCGACACGTCAATCACGTCCTCGGACCCGACGCCGTATCGAGGGCCTTGGCCACCGCATTGGCGAACACCGCGCCGAGCTTCACCGGGACCGCGTTGCCGAGCTGCCGCATCTTCTCTCCACGAGGCCCTTCAAGCTTCCAATCGTCGGGGAAGGTCATGACGCGGGCCGTCTCTCGCACGGTCATATACCTGTGCTTGTAGGTAGTGCCTCCGGGAGTCTCCAGATCATCGGTCAGCATCACTGACTCCCCGCCCGGGACACCGTGCACGCCAGCCTTCACGGTCTTGGCGGGACGGTCCAGCTCATTGGGTGTGTGGCCCTTATAGATCCGAGCCCCGGGCCACCCGATGTGGTCAGTGAACCCCCCAGCGCGATGTTCCTGGCGGTCGAGCCTGTCCCAGGAGATCTTCGGCAGTGGATCACCCTCGTTCTCGTCGATACCGGCGATGGCGTCCCGGAAGGTCCGCCAGGGCTTCGATCCGTCCGGAATGAGCGCGACGCCCTTAGCGATCCCGGCCCTAGCCCTGGCCCTGGCCGCGGCGCGTACGGGTTCGGGAACCTCGGGATGGCGGCTCCAGTAGGAATCATCGAGCATGGCCCGAAAGAGCGCCTCCTCGGAGTACTGGGGAAGTACATCCTTCTTGAACTGCTCGACGTCGACACCGAGGTCCTCCCGGAAGGCGACGATGATGATGCGATGCCTGATCTGCGGGACGCCGTAGTCCGCGGCGTTCACGCGCGTCATCACCACCTTGTAGCGCTCCGCCGGGTCACCCGAAGCCCTGTCTCTGGCCTCGATGAGGTCCATGAGGTCCTGATTGTGCCTCTGCCAAGGGGTGTTGGGGTCTCGCAGCTCGAAGGGCATCTCCATCTCACGCAGGATGTACTCGAGGTACCGCTTGAAGGACGGCCTAAGCAGCCCCACGACGTTCTCGCAGATCACGGCCTTGGGCCGGATCTGGCGCATCGCCTTGAACATCTGCGGGAACATGTTCCGCTTGTCCTCGTCCCCCTTCGCGATCCCCCCGAGGCTGAAAGGCTGACAGGGAGGGCCGCCGGCGAGCACGTCGACACGACCGAGCAGATAGCTCATGTCCAGGTCTTGGACGTCACCCGCCACCAGCGGCCACGGCTCCCCAGGCTCGGGGATGCGCTCCTCGTCCCCCCGAGGCTTCGCCCCGTTCGCCTCCAGGGTCTGACAGGCTCGCGGGGCGAACTCATTGAACAGCAATGGCCGGAAGCCCGCCTGATGGACCGCCATGGCCAGGCCGCCCGCCCCCGCGAACAACTCGACCCCGGTGCGATCACGCTTTGGCTCTTCTTGCAGCTCAAGCATTGCGAAAGCATACCGCGGATTAGATGGTACATGTAACCGTTGTCGAGGAAGTTCGCTTCATTCCTGTGGGTGGCTGAGCATGGCGCGATTGGTGATCCCAACGTGGAGGGCGATCACTCGTCGTAGGTGGTCGACCACCGACTTCAAGGGACGAGGGCGTCTCGCCCAGGCCACGCACGGGCGGTGCCAGACAGGTCCGGGAGAGCGCGGCCTGCACGAGACCGCCGGGACATCGATGGGGGCATCCGTCGGATAAGTGCCGACGCGCTGCGTGCGCCGCTCGGTGATGGAGCCGGCGTCGGCCCGCCCTGCCGATCCATACGGGGATCGCTCGATGGATCGCGCGTGGGCCCGAGGGGCGCCTCGCGTGGTCCCATCAACAGGAGGCGAACATCGGCAACCGTCGGGGCCTTCACCGCGACTCACGGTCTCGGCGGCCGGCCACGCCAGGCCGCGAACAGCCCCAACCCGACACTGCTGACCGCGGTGAACGCCTCGGGGCCGGCGAGCATGAAGACGCCCGTCGCCAAGGTGATCAGGATCAGCAGCGCGGCCAGGTCGAGCATCCGTTCGTGGATCGGCGCCTCCGGTGCCGGCTCCGCCGTGGCGGGAGTCCGAGGAGCGGGTGGCGCGGTGGTCTCTTCGTTTTCATCCATGCCCTCAGCACACCAGCCCGGCCAGCAATGCCCGGCACGGCACGATGAAACCCGGACAAGCTCGATCGGCGCAGGCCATCGCCGTACCGTGTGACCCGCCGAGCGAACGCACACTATGTATGGTGATGTTCGGCAGAGTTCGGTCCTGTTCGGTAAACCGCGTCCTAAGCTGAATTCCACAGACCATCAGGGGGACGCACGTGGCGGACGAGGACGCTCCCGGAGCCGTGTTCCAGCGCGAACTCGAGGACTTCGCCTCCAATCTCGAGACGCTGCGGATCGATTGCGGCAAACCGGCCCAACGCGCGATCAGCCGTGCCGCGCCTCCGGGGCAAAGGTTGTCAGCCTCCGCGATCAGTGAAGCCCTTAACGCGAAACGTCTGCCCCGCCTCGACTTCCTCATCGCGCTCGTCCAGACACTTCTCAGCATCTCGAGCGGCAGCCGTCCAGTAGGCCGAGATCATCCAACAGTCGAGTGGTGGCGCGCGGAGTGGACGCGACTCGAAAAGCTACGGGTTAGGGTCCGCCACGCGCGCTCGACATCCAAGTCCATGCGGACGCCCGTCCCGGCTAACGCCTCGCCGAACGCGTCGCTCTCCGATACGCCAGGACATTCGGCGAACTCGGCCGCATCCGTGGAGGGCGGTCGCGGCTCAAGATCTCGTCTCGAGACGCCGACGCTTCCACACTCCGGTTTCGTGTGGTCAGTGGCGTTTCGCTCCGCCGACAACCTGATGGCGACCGCTAGCGCATCTGGAGTGGTGACGCTCTGGGACCCGGTCACCCAAGAAGCGGTCGGTGAGCCCCTGCTTGGTCGCGCGAACATCACGCGGTCGGTCGTGTTCTCCCCCGATGGCAGCTTGCTCGCGACGGCCAACGACTACGGTGAGGTGAGCCTTTGGGATCCCGGCACCCACGAGGGGGTCAAGGCGTTCCTTACCACGGAGGATGTCGCGGTCACGGAGGTGGCGTTCTCCCCCGACGGCAGTCTGCTGGCCGCCGCCAGCTTCGATTGCACGGTACGCCTATGGGATCGATTCAGCCACGAACCCATAGGCAAGCCGCTGGCCGGCCACTCCGGACCCGTCACAGCGGTGAGGTTCTCCCCTGACGGCGGCCTGTTCGCTACGGCGAGCTTCGACGGCATGGTGCACCTTTGGGACCCGACAACTCGCCGTACAGTCGGCAAACCCCTGATGGGCCACTCAGGCGCCGTCAGATCGGTCGCCTTCTCCCCTGACGGCGACCTGCTCGCCACCGCCAGTGACGACGGCACGGTGCACCTTTGGAATCCCGCGACCCGGCGGACAGTCGGAGCGCCCCTCACAGGACACACAGGCTCCGCCACGGCCGTAGCGTTCTCCCCTGATGGCGAACTGCTCGCCACCACCGACTTCGATGGCGTGGTGCGGCTTTGGGATCCCGCCACCGGGCAGGCTGTCGGCGCGCCCCTGATCGGCCATACCGGCAAGGCCACAGCCGTAGCCTTTTCCCCCGACGGTGGCTTGCTCGCCACCGCCGGATTTGATGGCACGGTGCGGCTGTGGACGGCCGAGGACATCCTGCCAGCGCCGGTTCCGACACAGCGTGCGCGGCATGAAAGCGACCCGCACGAGAACCTGATCACACAGCGCGCCGAACCACGTACCCGGCTCGATTTCCTGACCGCACGGGGGCTCGCCAGCAGGAGTGTCCTCACCGCACTCAAGAACGGGGAAGCCATCTCCTTGGCGCCTATGGTCGGGCACCGCGACGCGGTCCGCGCTGTGGTGTTCTCGCCGGACGGGACCCAACTCGCGACTGCCGGCGCTGACGATACAGTGCGCTTCTGGGACCCAGCCAGTCGGCGATCAGTCGGCCGGCCCCTGACCAATCACCGTGACTCCGTGAGTGCGGTGACCTTCTCTCCCGACGGCACCCTGATCGCCACGGCAGACCGTGGCGGCGCGGTACGTCTATGGGATGCGGCCACTCGGACGCCAGCGGGCAGCCCTTTGACCGACCACCTCGGCCCCATCACGTCAGTGGTCTTCTCGCCCACCGGAACCCTCCTCGCCGTCGCCAATGACGGAGGCGCCGTACGGCTGTGGGTGCCAACCACCCAGCAAGCCGCAGGTGAGCCGTTGACCGGCCACGACGGGCTCGTCACCGGCATCGCGTTCTCCCCCGACGGCAGGTTGATCGCAACCGCCACCGACGCCGGCACGGTGTGGCTGTGGGACTCCACGAGCCGAGTGTCAACAGGCAGGCTCCTGGACGGCCACGGTGGCTCCGTCACCTCGGTGGGCTTTTCGCCCGACGGCAGCCTGATCGCTACCGCTGGAGATGATCACTTGATTCAACTGTGGGACGTACCCACCCACCAGCCGGTAGGAAAGCCCCTGAAGGGCCATGATGATGCCGTTGCGGCCCTTGTTTTCTCTCCCGACGGTGGCTTGCTTGCTACGGCCAGCAACGATCGCACCGTCCGCCTTTGGGATCCTGTCACCCACCAGCCCGTCGGAGAGCCTCTCGCCGGTCACCACGACGCAGTGACGGCAGTCACCTTCTCGCCGGACAGCTCCGTGCTCGCCAGCGCTAGCGTCGACCGCACCGTTCGGTTGTGGGTGCCTCCGGCGGCAAGCAGCCCGCCTGGGCCCCAAGTTTGATCTGGCAGGGGACCGAATAGACGACATGGGACCTGTTCCGCCCAAGGATGAGCAGACCGAACCGAGCTGATGGCCACTTCCTGGGCTCAGGGAGGGGTAGCGCGCCTGCTCGGCGGCCCCTGCGGGGCTTCCAGAAGTTCCGATCAGTAGTCGTTGATCCGCTCGAGCTGCTCCGCGAGGCCATCGACCCACTTCGGTTCTGGAAGCGCGTCAAACGCCTCTCGCTGTTCCAGGATCAACTGCCCAAGGGTGTGCATAGAGCTCACCGACTCGGCATACAGGTACCAGCGGCCCCACTGCTGCCCCATTCCGCAGCCGGCGCGTTCCACGAGTTCGGCGAGCAGGCTCGCTCGCTGAGCGTCAGGCACGACGCCCACCAGCGGGTACTCGGCATGGTGGTGACTATCGAGACCGCTGGAGCAGGAGTAGAAGGTGGCTCCCCGAGCCGCGTTGAGGGCCAAGCTCAGGCCAGCCACTCCGACATCGTTCCCGTAGAACGCCGCCATGAGCTCGGCGAATTCCACCCCGTCCTCGTCGTCGATCGCGTCAAGTACTTCTTTGATGCCGTCAGGAGCACTCGACTGCGCAGCCTGCGCGAGGATCTCGGCCTCAGTGCTGAGGCACTCCGCGACGTCCTGCCAACTGGGCAGGCCGAGGCTCTGGGCTTGTTCCGCTGTGACGGACACCTTTGGTGTGGTGGTCAGGCTGCGAGTGCGGTCTCGTAATAGGCGGGGCTGCGGTAGCCGAGGCTGCTGTGCAGTCGGTGCAAGTTGTACCAGCCCTCGATGAAATCGAAGATCGCGGTGCGGGCCGCGGCCCGGCTGGGCCAGGCGGAGGTGCCGAGCAGTTCGCGTTTGACGGTCGAGAAGAACGACTCGGCGAGCGCGTTGTCCCAGCACTGGCCGGTTCGTCCGACCGACAGCCGGATACCGAACTCGGCTGCCAGAGAAGTGAACTGTTGACTGGTGTACTGGCACCCGCGATCCGACTGGAAGATCACGGGGCGGGTGGGACGACGCTGCCTGCAGGCCGCTTTCAACGCGTCGGCCACCAGCTCGGTCCGCAGGTGATCGGCGGTCGCCCAGCCGACTACGCGCCGGGAGGCGATGTCGATGACCGTGGCCGGACAGAGCCGGCCCTCCTCGGTCGGAACATACTGATGTCACCGCACCAGCGGGCATCGAGCCCGGTGCGGTCGGGCCGGAAGTCCCGGACGATGAGGTCAGGACGGAGAGCCGCCCGGGGATCGGAGATCGTGGTCACATGCCGTCGTCGGCTGTGTCGGCCCTGCAGTCCGGCGGCCCGCATCAGCCGTGCGACGCGACGGCGGCCGCACCCGGCACCCTCGCGCTTGAGCACAGCATGCACGCGCGGGGCCCCGTAGGTTCCGCGCGATTTCGCATGGACCGCAGTGATCTGCTCGGTCAGCCCGGCATCCCGCACCGCGCGAGGGCCGGACAGGGCGGGAGCGACGGGCACAGAAGGCGGTCCGGGAGACCTTCATCAGCTCACACGCCCGCTTGACGCTGTGACCTGCCTGCTTCTCCGCCTCGATGAACGGTTGCACCGTCACCGGGTCTCCTTCGCGAAGAAAGCTGTGGCCCGCTTGAGGACGTCGACATCATCGCGCAGCCGGCGGTTCTCCCGCCGCAACGCGGCCAGTTCCTCGCGCTCGCTGCTGGTCGGCCCGTTGCGCTCGCCCGCGTCGACCTCAGCCTGCTTCACCCGGTCCCGCACCGCGGTCCCGGTGAGCTCGAAGTCCTTGGCGACCTGCCCGACCGAGCGGTCACCCCGTCGGCAGAGCCCGACGATCTCGGCCTTGAACTCCGGCGTGAACGAACGGCGAGGGCGGCGAGGCTTCTTCTTCCCCATGCTCTCCATGATGGACATCCTCTCGGGGCTGAACCCCTGATCTCGAATGTCCGTCAAAGCGGATCAAGCCCAGTACCCCAGGTCGCCAGTGCGGGTACTCGACGCACTCCTGCGGTCACATGTGGCCGCATCGTAGCCGTCTGCAGGTGTCTGCGCCTCGGAACCGGGGCGCGACACCTATCGTGGCCAACGCCGGGCGACACCGGACCGGGGATGACGTCATCCATGTGTTCCTTGAGCGCATGCACAAGGTTGGTGCCGTCTAGTTCGGGTCGCGTACCGCCGTTGGCGAACGCCTCGTTGGCCTGCCCGAACCCGGACGCCGTCACCAGAAGGCCCTTCGGTGTCGGCTTGTGTTCTAGGGCGTCGGCGTGTGCGGACACTGTCTCGAAGGTCTCACCTTGCTGGTGCGTTTGGCCTGTCCCGTTGGGAAACATCAGCAAGCCCTCGCCGCGCTCACTACCATGTGGGCAAAATCCCCGCTGAGAGGCGCACGTGGCGAGCACCCGTAACCAGCAAGTTCTGGCGGCGCACAAGGCAAGGTTTGAGCAGCAGGTCTCCGGCGGACGGGAGTTCACCAAACTCCTGCGGGAGATAGGTGCGGAGGCATACCGGTTCGAAGAGGACCAGTCTGATAGAGCACGCTGGTGGATCTACATCACCCTGCCTGCAAACGTCCGAGAGACCTTTGACCTGCGCCTCGATGTCCTCTGTCTGTCTGCCTCGTACGAGAGGGTGGAACCGCGAACCCTCACCCTCATCGCGGAACGGCTGCACGATCGCGACGCCCGAGTAGACCCGGACTTCGCCATCCTCCTGACTTCGGATCCAGGTGCGTCTGAACTCGTTAAACGGCGCCGCGGCCAGCTCGCCATCCTTACGATCAACTCGCACGAATTGCTCAGCGGGCCTGGGATAGGGCTCCGTGAGCGCATCGCGGAGATCATGGTCACCCACGACCACTACGATCTGACGCGTCCCATTACCGAACCTGCTGCGTTCTACGGTCGACAGGCCGAGGTGGCTGAGCTCGAGTTCGCCTTGGACCGGGGGCAGTCCGTCGGAGTCTTCGGACTCCGCAAGGCAGGCAAGACTTCGCTGCTTAACTTCGTTGCTCGACAGCGCGAAGGCAGCGGCAAGCCCATGGTCTGGTTGGACATCAGCGTGTTGCAGGCCTCTGAGGCGTTCCAGCTCGCCTTGCTGGAGAAGTGCCACACGATCGTCCGGCAGCTTGGACAAAGGCCGCCCCGGCTGATGACGCTCACCCGAGAGGGCAACCCGAATCCAGCAGTCCAGATCGGCAGCTATTGGATTCGTGACCTTAACCTCCTGCTGGATGCGCTGCCAGATCGTCTGGAGTTGTTTATCGACGAGATCGATCAGGCGTGGCCTAGCCGCTCCAATCTTGGCGCGGAACAGGCGACGGCTGTTTTGAGGTGTCTGACCCAGCTGCGTGGTGTGGTCCAGAGCCGTGAGGCCGAAGGCAAGCACGGCATCGGTGTTGTCTGTGCTGGGGTGGATCCCGCCATCTTCGAGAGGCCGCTCCTGGACGGGCGTGACAACCTGCTGTACAAGTTCGCCAGACTGGCCTTCCTCTCTCCCATGAAGCGCGAAGAGATGCAGGAGATGGTGCGTAGCCTCGGAAAGCGGATGGCGCTGCGCTACACGGACCACCGCACGATCGACTTCCTGTTTCAAGAGTTCGGTGGCCACCCGCTACTGACCCGGAAGGCGTGCTCTGTCGCGTCCCGCAAGCGGCCCCAGAACGAGATCCCCTGGCATGTTCCGCTCTCTGCGCTTGAAGAGGCGGCAGAGAGACGGGGGCCCAATACGCCCCAGTCGGAGGTTAAGGACGTGTTGGCCTCCTTCACCGAATGGTTCGGGGACGAGGCCGCCATGCTTCCACTGCTATGGTCCGAAGATCCGCAGGAGCGTGAGGAAGCGACGGAATGGGCTCGGAACGAGCCTGACACGGCGGCGCACTTGGTGTCGTATGGCATCACCGACGAGAACTGGTCGCCACGGATTCACGCCATGCGCGCGCTGGTGTTGCGATGAAGCTCTTGCCGTCGCAGGGGCAATGGGTTCAGGCCGTATGCGAGCACTTGATCGACGGAGAGATCGTCATAGTCCGGGGAGTACCGGGCTCGGGCAAGACCACTCTGCTCAACGCGGTGGAGCGGGAACTGGGGGGCACGAGCGTGTCCACCCGCGGGCGCAGTTACACCGAGCAGGACCAAGACGTGCGCAGCTCGGACTTTCAGAGGCGGCTTGGCGAAGCACTCGGCAGGCATGGCACGGCACACCTCCTCTTCGATGACTACCCACACGCCCTTCGTCGGTCGCATGGTCTGAGGCTGCAGCGGCAGCTGCTGCATCTATTGGTTGATGGCGAGCAGGCGGTCGACACCGGTGCCTTGCTGATGGGGCAGTGGGCGCGCAGCATGCACCTGGTCAGCAGTGGTTCTCCACTCGTGGCGCGGGCGCGGGTAGTGCCTCTGCCAAGCACGATCGAGTCCGACTTCGAGGCAGTCGGCTGCCCCCAGTCACGGGATGCCGCAGTAGCCGTAGGCGGCAATACCGCGCTGCTGGCGAAGGTGACTTCGGTCCTGGGCAGGCCAGCCCTCCACCAGATTCGCGAGGCGGCTGAGCTGCGAGCCCCCCAGTGGGTCCGGGACGTGCCGTGGGATGCCGTTCAATGGATCAAGAATGTAGTGCGTGACGGGCCGACCACGCTACCTTCAGACGACTTCGCAGCCGAGGCCCTTGCTCCGTTGGTCTTCACTGTGGGCGACGGACGGTACGACGTGGTGAGCGCGCTTAGGTCGGGCGCGGCCCTCGCCGCACTGGACGGTAGGGCACCGACATGGCCCGATCGCTGGGCGGAGTCAGTTGCCACCTTCTGCGGGCTCCTCGCCGGTGCGTCGGCGGTTGTGTGGGTGGACCGGTACCTGGCCGTCGACCCACCAAGGCTGCTGCGATTCCTTCAGGCCGTGCGTGCGACCTGTGGGACTCAGATCCGGATACTTATCGCCAAGGACCAGGCCAAGAAGATCGACGCCTCTGCCATGGCCGCCTTCTCGGCGCTGGACTGCGCGATCAAGACGATGCATCCGGGTGACCGCAAACAGCTCCACGACCGGCATCTGATCTTCCTGGGCGGTCGCCAGGGCGGTGTGGTGATGCCGACGGGCGGGGTCGTGCTGTGCAAGGACCCCCCGGGAGCGGCTATGGCCGTTCAAGCACCGTTGCTTGACCAAAACCTGATACGCGAGGCTTGGGACAGGGGCCAAGTGCCTGTTGGGCCCTGACCTCCGGACCGCAGCCAGTGCCTTTCGGTCCACCATGGGGACGATGGATGGGTGGTTGGTTGTCAGCCTCGCAGTTGTTGCTCATCCAGGCGCGAACCCTGCGGTGTGTTCACCAGCCGAGGCCCATGGTTGGCCCAGCGAGCTAGCTTCTGGGAGCCGAAAATCGAGGTCGGCTCCCCGACGGCTCCCAAGACAGGGGCAAACGCCAAACAGGGGCCTGATCCACTGAGTGGATCAGGCCCCTGACCTGGTCTTACGAAGTCGGGGTGGCGGGATTTGAACCCACGACCTCTTCGTCCCGAACGAAGCGCGCTGCCAAGCTGCGCCACACCCCGATGTCCCCGCTTGCGCGGCGACGACGCTTACTTTAGCCCACGGGGCCCCGGAGACGAAATCCGGTTTCGTCGGCGCTGAGCGGTCGTGACGGGTGGGTCCGGGCCGGGTTCCGGCGGGGGCCGGGGCGGCTCGGGCAGGCCGTGGGGCGCGGTACGCGGCGCTCCGTACAGCTGCTCGACTCCGTGGCGTCGGACCCGTCCAGCCGCTCCGCCCCGCGGGCGAGGGACGTCGGACGCTTTGCCCCGGGCCACCTGCGTCCGCGAGGGCCGTCGGACGCGCTACCCCCGCGCCACCAGCGTCAGCAACGACACCTCCGGGGGGCACGCGAAGCGGACCGGGGTGTAGCGGTTGGTTCCGCAGCCCGCGGATACGTGGAGGTACGACGTCCGCTCGTCGACCGTGTGTGTCGACAGGCCCTTCACCCGGTCGGTGTCCAGGTCGCAGTTGGTGACCAGCGCCCCGTAGAAGGGGATGCAGAGCTGGCCGCCGTGGGTGTGGCCCGCCAGGATCAGCGGGTAGCCGTCATCGGTGAACGCGTCCAGGACCCGCAGATACGGGGCGTGGACCACGCCCATCGAGAAGTCGGCGGCCTTGTCGGGTCCGCCGGGCACCAGTGTGTAGCGGTCCCGCTTGATGTGCGGGTCGTCGAGGCCCGTGAGCCCGATCTCGACGCCTTCCACCTTCAGCGTGCCCCGCGTGTTCGTGAGGTTCAGCCAGCCCGCCGCGTCGAAGCCGTCCCGCAGGTCCTCCCACGGATTACGGAGCACGTTCACCGCGGGCGGGTTCCCGTTCAGGCCGTGCTGCCCCCGGGCCTTCTCGAACAGATACTTCGCGGGATTGCCCAGCCTCGGCGCGTAGTAGTCGTTCGACCCGAACACATACGCGCCGGGGAACTCCATCAGCGGGCCCAGCGCGTCCAGGACCTCCGGGACGCCCTCCTGGTCGGACAGGTTGTCCCCGGTGTTGATCACGAAGTCGGGCCGCAGACCCGCCAGCGACTGCAACCACCGCTGCTTCTTCCGCTGACCGCTCACCATGTGGATGTCCGACACCTGAAGAACCCGCAGCGGGCGCATCCCGGGCGGCAGGACGGGGACGGTCACTCGTCGAAGGCGGTACGAACGGGCTTCGAACCCCGCCGAGTAGAGCAGACCGGCGGCGCCCGCCGCCGCAATTCCGAGGGGTACTCCATATCGCGCGCGCATACCCCTATCGTGTCAGACTCGATCAACTCCGCCACGTTCCGATGTGATCATCCGCCCGTCGGGCGCCCCGGTCCGGCCCCATCCCGAGCCCCCCGGTCCGCTGCGCGACCTGGCCCCCCCGGAAGCCCCGGCCCCCCGGATCACCCCCAGCCCCCGGACACCCCGGGACCCAGCGCCCCGATCACACCGATCACCCTGATCACCCCGGACACACCGATCACACCGGACACCGACCACCCCGACCCGAAATCCCGCGCGGCCCCGCCCCCACAGCTGCGACAATCCCCCCATGACCACGCTCAAGGCCAAGCTCAAGGAAGACCTCACCGCCGCCATCAGGGCGCGTGACGAACTGCGCTCGTCGACGCTCCGGCTGACCCTTACCGCTGTCACCAAGGAAGAGGTCGCGGGGACGACGGCGCGTGAGCTGTCCGACGACGAGGTGCGGCAGGTGATCGCCCGCGAGGCGAAGAAGCGGCGTGAGGCCGCGGACGCCTTCGCGCAGGGCGGCCGGGCGGAGTCGGCCGAGCGGGAGACCGCCGAAGGCGTGGTCCTCGCGGAGTACCTGCCCAAGCAGCTCTCCGACGACGAGCTGCGGGAGATCGTCACGCAGGCCGTCGCGGAGGCCCGCGCGGCCGGTGCGGAAGGGCCCCGCGCGATGGGCCAGGTCATGAAGATCGTCAACCCGAAGGTCGCGGGCCTGGCCGAGGGCGGCCGGGTCGCCGCCCTCGTCAAGCAGCAGCTGGCCGGCTGACCGGCCGTACACACGGCCGTCCACGGTCGTACGGCGGCTGTGCACGGGGGCGCACCCGGCTGTGAACGGGAGGTCGTACGCGGAAGGTCGTACGGCGGCTGTGCGCGGACCTGTACGAAGGGCGCCCCCGGTCGATGAGACCGGGGGCGCCCTTCGTATGTGCGTCAGGCCGGGTACCGCCTGCTCCAGCCGCGTACCGCCTTGCTCAAGCCAGGCCCGGGTGACCCGCAGCCTTGGCCCCGACGCCGGAATCCGCCCCGGCCCGGACCTCAGCCCCGACCGCCGCCCATCCCAGCTCCGGGATGAATCCTGAGACCGGCCCCTGGGAGAGTCCCCGGGACCACCAGCCCCGGGATCAGTCCTGCTCGTTGCCGTCACCGCGGCCGTCGCCGTCGTTGCCGCCGAGGAGGCCGGCGATCACGTTCTCGCCGGGCTTGCCGTCCTCCCGGTCGGGGTCACGGTCGCCGTCGCCGTCCTCTTCCTTGTCGCCCTTGTCCTTGTCCTTCTTCGGCGGGTCGGGGATGTCGATGATGTTGAAGCCGGTGGCGGGCCTGTCGGCGACGGCGCCGCTCATCGCGTCCCGCCAGATCGGACCCGGTACCTGACCACCGAAGACCTTGTCGTGGTAGACACCGCCGATGGTGATGTCGATCATCTTGCGCTCATGGGCCGGGTCGCCGACCCACACCGCGCCCGCGGCGTTCGGCGTGTACCCGACGAACCAGGCCGCGTAGCGGAAGTCCGTCGTACCGGTCTTGCCCGCGCTCGGCCGGGAGCCGAGACCGGCCTCCTGGCCGGTGCCGGCCTCGACCACGCCCTTCAGGAGGGTGTTGACGGTGTCGGCGGTCTTCTCGGACATCGCACGTGAGCACGTCGACTTCGGGACCGGCAGGGACTTCTTCTCGGCGTCGGTGATCGACTGGATCGCCACGGGGGTGCAGTACGTCCCGCGCGAGGCGAAGGTGGCGTACGCGTTCGCCATGGTCAGCGGGGACATCTCCTGGGTGCCCAGGGCGATCGACGGCTCCAGCTGGAGCTTGCCGCCGTCGGCGCGCTCGGCGCCCATCTTCTTGGCCAGCTCGGTGACCGGGCAGATGCCGATGTCGCTGATCAGCTCGACGTAGTAGGTGTTGACCGACTTCGCGGTCGCCTCCTTCATGTCGTACGGGCCGACCTCGGTCTCGGTCTCGTTCTCCAGCTTCTGGCCGCTGGTGTTCAGCCAGGTCTTGCCGTCGCAGTTCGCGATCGGGCTCGGGTAGTCCATCTCGTACGGCGAGTCGTACACCTGGGTGGGGGGCTTGCCGCCCTCCATGGCCGCCGCCGCCACGATCGGCTTGAACGTCGAACCGGGCTGGAAGCCCGCGCCGCCGCCCATGTCGCTGTCGACCGAGAGGTTCAGCACGGTCTCGTGCTTGCCGAGGCCGTAGGGCCGGGACTGGCCCATCGCGAGGATCTTGCCGGAGCCGGGTTCCACGATCGACATGGCCGAGGCGACGTCGTCGGACTTGTAGACGTGGTCCTTGATCGAGTTCTGGACGGACTCCTGTGCCTTGCGGTCCAGGGTCGTGCGGATCGTGAGACCGCCGCGGTTCCAGATCCTCGCGCGGTCCGCCTTCGTCTTGCCGAAGGTGGGATCGGTGAGGAAGACGTTGCGCACGTAGTCGCAGAAGAAGCCGCCGCCGTTGACCGCGGTGATGCAGCCGTTCTGCGGCTTCTTCACCTTCAGGCCGAGGGGCTTGGACCTGGCCCGGACCTCGTCGGCCCGGCTGATGTCACCGACCTCGGCCATCCGCTGGAGGACGACGTTACGCCGCTTGGTGGCCTCGGCCTCGTCGTTCACCGGGTCGTAGCGGCTGGGCGACTGGACGACACCGGCCAGCAGCGCGGCCTCCTCGACGGCCAGGTCCTTGGCGGGCTTGGAGAAGTAGCGCTGGGCCGCGGCCTCGACGCCGTACGCCTGCTGCCCGAAGAACGTGATGTTCAGATAGTTCTCCAGGATGCGCTTCTTGCCCAGCTCCTCCTCGACCTGGATCGCGTACTTCAGCTCGCGGACCTTGCGGCCGACGGTCTGCTGGGTGGCCTGCGCGACCTTGGTCGGGTCGTCGCCCGCCTCCTCCACGAAGACGTTCTTCACGTACTGCTGGGTGAGGGTGGACGCGCCCTGGGTGACGCCACCGCTCTGCGCGTTCTCGTTCAGCGCGCGCAGGATGCCCTTGGCGTCGATCGCCCCGTGCTCGTAGAAGCGGGAGTCCTCGATCGCGATGATCGCCTTCTGCATGTACGGCGAGATGTCCTTGAGGGGCACCACCGTGCGGTCGCGCGAGTAGACCGTGGCGATCTGGCCGCCCGCGGAGTCCAGGATCGTGGTCCGCTGGCTCAGCGGGGGGCGCTTCAGGTTGGCGGGGATCTCGTCGAACCCCTCGACCGAGCCCTTCGCCGCGAGGCCGAGCGCGCCCGCCGCGGGCAGTGCGATGCCTGCCAGCACCACGCCGGCGAGGACGCTGACACCGAGGAACTTGGCGGCCTGTTGTGTGGGGGACAGCCCGCCGCCCGAGCGCTTGTTTGGCATGGAGGCAGCCTACGTTCTGATTCGCCGGACACACGTATATGCCTTGGCCTAAGCTGCTGCCAACTGTCACAGCAGTACGCCCGGGCATCAACCCTTCAGATGGTCAAACCCCCTTCGCCCCCGGAAAGTTCCCCCTCCCGCGGAGCGCGTGGCGGACGCCGGGCGGCTGCCCGAATCCGCACCCTGTGTCACCCGCCGTCCGATGTGGCGTCAGGGATCTGTCCCGCTTTGTGGCCTACGTCACGTATGCCCCGGGCTCACTCCGTTGGGTGATCTGCCGCGTACGCATAGTCCGTTCGGACCATTCAAGATTGGGCCCGAAGGGGGTGTTGCGCTGTGCCCACCTTCCGTAACGTCCTCAACTGGCGGCGGTGCATATGCCGCTGCCGCCGTGGGGGAGCCTCGATTCGGGAGAGGACGGCGCCGGTATGGGCTGGGTAACCGACTGGAGTGCGCAGGCGGCCTGCCGCACTACCGATCCGGACGAACTGTTCGTACAAGGAGCAGCGCAGAACAGGGCCAAGGCGGTGTGCACCGGATGTCCGGTGCGTACGGAGTGCCTGGCCGACGCGCTGGACAATCGCGTCGAGTTCGGCGTCTGGGGTGGCATGACCGAGCGGGAACGCCGCGCGCTGCTGCGCAGGCGGCCGACGGTCACGTCCTGGCGCAGACTGCTGGAGACCGCGCGCACCGAGTACGAACGAGCCGCGGGCCTGCTGCCCGTGGCCATGGGTGAAGAGGAGACATACGACCAGACGTACGAGGACAGGTACGAGGACGCGTACGAGAGCTACGCGGCCGTCGGGTAGACGGAACGCGCGGATCCGCTCCGCCGGACGCCGCCCTGGTGGCGGACGTGGGCGGGGGCGTGGGTACGCGGGAGTGTCCCGTGGTGTCCGCTTCCGCGCGGCTGTACGTCGTGTGTCACCGTGCGCCGACCTCGTCTCGTCGTCGGGGGTCCGCCGGTACAGGACCGGATGCGGTCCGGTCCGTGCCGACGTGGGCATCCGCGACCGGGGCACGCGCGTGCGTGCTCGCGCCGGGGGCGTTCGCGGCCCGCCGGTGCCTGTCCGTGCGCGGTGTACGGGTGCGCCCGCGGGTGTCCCCGTGGCCGCTCCGCCGTACGCGCGCGTCCCGCTGGTGCTGGTCGGGTCGCGCCGGGTGTGGTGGGGGCTGTTCGTCAGGGAAGACGTGGTTTCGCGGCCGGAGGTTGCCCGGCCGTACGCACGGATCGCTCCGGCGGCCCGGTGGCCGTCGGTGTCCCGCGTACAGCCGTTCGGACGCGGTGTCCCACCGGCTGCCAGGTCGTACGTGGAGCTGTTCGGAGCGGTGACGGCGGTGACGCGAGCCGCTCGGCGCGGTGCTTTCCCGGCCGGTCGGCCGACCCGGTCGTCGTGTGTGCGGCGGGTCGGGCCGGTGTCGTCCCGGCCGTCCTTCGCGCGACCGCTCAGGCCGGTGGTTCCCCGGTGGGTCCGGGGCCGGCGAGGCGGTCACCGATGTCGCGCAGTCCCGCCAGGTCGTGGACGTCGCCGGGCAGCGCGCCCACCTCCGCCACGGCCACTTCGGGGTGCAGCGCGGTGAAGCGGTCGCGGGTGCGCCGTTCGCGGTCGAGGAGCTGCATCCGCTCGGCGTGCAGGCGCAGCAGACCGACCGTCAGCCGGGCCGGTCCCTGGGGGTCGGCGGAACGCTTCGTACGGTGCGTGTCACGTGGTGCGGGGGTGTCGTCGTGGTGCTCGGGGGAGTCCGGACGGGGCCGGTCGTGGTGCTCGGGGGGCGTGGGTGATCCGGGAGAAGCGGGGGTGCTCCGAAGTCCAGCTTGCCCGGCCGTCTGATCGACAATGCCGCTGTCGGCAAGATTTTCCGGATCGAGATGTTCCGCAGCCGGACCATCCGTATCCGGATGTCCACCGGGGGCGGCCCCCGCGCGCGTGGCGGACGGCTCCGCGGCCCGGGCGTGGTGATCGTCCGCACCGGGGCCGCGGCGGTGATCGTCCGCACCCGTCCCGTCGAGGTGATCGTCCGCACTCGGGCCGGTGTGGTGACCGTCCGTACCGGTCCCGGTGAGGTGCTCGCCGAGGCTCTCGGCGGCGGCCAGCGCGCGTTCGGCCGGGAGATGGGCCGCACCGCTCACATGCACCCGGTTGAGGACCAGTCCGGCGAGCGGCATGTCCTCCGCCGCGAGGCGTTCCACGAAGTACGCGGCCTCCCGCAGGGCGTCCCGCTCCGGCGCGGCGACCACCAGGAACGCCGTACCGGGGGCCTGGAGCAGCCGGTACGTGGCGTCCGCGCGGGTGCGGAAGCCGCCGAACATCGTGTCCATGGCGGCGACGAACGTCTGCACGTCCCGCAGCAGTTGGCCGCCGAGGAGCTTGCCGAGGGCGCCGGTCATCATCGACATCCCGACGTTCAGGAACTTCATACCGGCCCGGCCGCCGACCTTCGCGGGGGCCATCAGCACCCGGATGAGCTTGCCGTCCAGGAACGAGCCGAGCCGCTTGGGGGCGTCCAGGAAGTCGAGCGCGGAACGCGAGGGCGGGGTGTCCACGACGATGAGGTCCCACTCGTCCCGCGCGCGCAGCTGCCCCAGCTTCTCCATCGCCATGTACTCCTGGGTGCCCGCGAAACCGGCCGACAGCGACTGGTAGAAGGGGTTCCCCAGGATCGCGGCGGCCCGTTCGGGGTCCGCGTGCGCCTCGACGATCTCGTCGAACGTGCGCTTCATGTCCAGCATCATCGCGTGCAGTTCGCCGCCCGCGCCGTTGTCGATGCCCTTCACACGGCGTGGTGTGTTGTCCAGGGAGTCGATGCCCATGGACTGCGCCAGCCTGCGTGCCGGGTCGATGGTCAGGACGACCACCTTCCGGCCGCGTTCGGCGGCGCGCAGTCCGAGTGCGGCGGCCGTGGTCGTCTTGCCGACGCCTCCGGCGCCGCAGCACACGACGATGCGGGTCCTCGGGTCGTCCAGGAGGGGGTCCACGGCGAGCGTCCGCCGGGCGCGCAGCCCGTCCTCGCTGCCCGCGTCCTCGGCGGGCCCGCTGCCCGCGGTCCGGTCGGCGGATGGCGTCATACGGCGTCCTGCTTCCTCGGGTCCGTGTCCTGCTTCCTCAGGTCCGCGGCGAGGCGGTACAGGCCCGCGAGGTCCATTCCCCCGGCCAGCAGGGGCAGTTCCCCCAGCGGCAGCCCCAGATCGGCCAGGACGGCCCGCTGGGCGTGCTCCAGGGCATGCCGCTCGGCGTACTCGGCGGCCTGCGCGAGCAGCGGGTCGACGAGCCGCTCGGCGTTGCCGCCCTTGCGCGCGCCGCCGAGTCCGGCGCCGGCGAGCGACTTGGCGACCGCGGTCCGCGCGATACGGCCCTCCCCGCGCACCAGCGCGAGGGAGTCGTCGTCGAGGAGCTGGGGGCGTACCAGGTTGACGATGATCCGGCCCACCGGCAGCCCCGCGGCACGCAGTTCGGCGATGCCGTCGGCGGTCTCCTGGACCGGCATCTCCTCCAGGAGCGTCACCAGGTGCACGGCGGTCTGCGGTGACTTGAGGACCCGCATCACGGCCTGGGCCTGGTGATGTATCGGGCCGATCTTCGCGAGGCCCGCCACCTCGTCGTTCACATTGAGGAAGCGGGTCACCCGGCCCGTCGGCGGCGCGTCCATCACCACGTGGTCGTACACGAAACGGCCGCTCTTGTCCTTGCGGCGGACCGCCTCGCACGCCTTGCCGGTCAGCAGGACGTCACGCAGACCGGGAGCGATGGTGGTGGCGAAGTCGATGGCCCCGAGTTTCTTGAGGGCCCGGCCCGCGCCGCCGAGTTTGTAGAACATCTGGAGGTAGTCCAGCAGCGCCAGCTCGGGGTCGATGGCCAGGGCGAACACCTCCCCGCCCCCGGGAGCCACCGCGATCTTGCGCTCCTCGTACGGAAGGCTTTCCGTCTCGAAGAGCTGCGCGATGCCCTGCCGGCCCTCGACCTCGACCAGGAGGGTGCGCTTGCCCTCGGTCGCGAGGGCGAGCGCCAGTGCGGCGGCGACCGTGGTCTTGCCGGTACCGCCCTTGCCGCTGACGACCTGGAACCTGCTCACGTATTCGAGCCTAACCACTGGCGCGGCGGCCTACGCAGGAGGCCGCCTTTCGCAGCGGATACAGTCGCCGCATGACCAAGTGGGAATACGCAACTGTGCCGCTGCTCGTCCATGCCACGAAGCAGATCCTGGACACCTGGGGCGAGGACGGCTGGGAACTGGTCCAGGTCGTCCCCGGACCGAACCCCGAGCAGCTCGTCGCCTATCTGAAGCGCGCGAGGTCGGCGTGAGCGGCGCCGTCGAGGCCCGTCTCGCGGAGCTGGGTCTGACCCTGCCCCAGGTCGCCGCCCCGCTGGCCGCCTACCAGCCCGCCGTACGCACCGGCTCGCATGTGTACACCGCCGGGCAGCTGCCCATGGTGGAGGGCACGCTCGCGGTGACCGGCAAGGTCGGCGCCGAGGTCACCGCCGAGGAGGCGAAGGAGCTCGCGCGCGTGTGCGCGCTGAACGCCCTGGCCGCCGTGAAGTCGGTCGTGGGCGATCTGGACCGGGTGGCGCGCGTGGTGAAGGTCGTCGGGTTCGTCGCCTCGGCGTCGGACTTCACCGGCCAGCCCGGGGTCCTCAACGGCGCCAGTGAGCTGCTGGGCGAGGTCTTCGGCGAGAAGGGCGTGCACGCGCGCAGCGCGGTGGGCGTCGCGGTGCTCCCGCTGGACGCCCCGGTCGAGGTCGAGCTCCTGGTGGAGCTCACCGCCGACTGACGGCCCGCCTGCCGGTCGGTGGGCCCATGGGGGCCCGACGGTCGGCGGACCGCCCCACAGGGGCCCTGTGGGGCGGGTACGCGCGTTCCGGCCGTGCCCGTCGGCGCGCGGCCCAAAACGGTGTGATCCCGCACAACGGCGAACCCTCGAAGATCCACGCCCCCCGGGATAGCCTCCCGCCATGGCGAACGGGCAGTGGTACCCCCCTGAGTGGCCGGACCGTATCCGCGCGCTGGCGGACGGCACGCTCGTACCCGCTCCGCCCAGACGCGCCTCCACCGTGATGCTGCTGCGGGACACCGCGCGCGGCCCCGCCGTGCACCTGCTGCGCCGCCGCGCCTCCATGGCCTTCGCCGGGGGCGCGTACGCGTATCCGGGCGGCGGCGTCGACCCCCGTGACGACGACCCCGGCCTCCGCTGGGCGGGCCCCCCGCGCGCGTGGTGGGCCGAGCGGCTCGGCACCGACGAGGCCACCGCCCAGGCGATCGTGTGCGCGGCCGTCCGTGAGACGTACGAGGAGGCCGGGGTGCTGCTCGCGGGCCCCACGCCCGACGCGGTGGTCTCCGACACCACAGGGGCGGACTGGGAGGCCGACAGAGCGGCCCTGGCGGCCCGTGGGACATCGTTCGCGGAGTTCCTGGACCGCAGGGGCCTGGTGCTGCGCTCGGACCTCCTGGGCGCCTGGGCGCGCTGGATCACCCCCGAGTTCGAGCCGCGCCGCTACGACACCTGGTTCTTCGTCGCCGTCCTGCCGCCCGGCCAGCGCACCCGCAACGCCTCCACGGAGGCCGACCGCACGGTGTGGGCGCGCCCGGCCGAGGCCGCCGCCCGCTACGACCGGGGCGAGCTGACGATGATGCCGCCGACCATCGCGACCCTGCGCGGGCTCGCGGGCTTCGCCACCGCCGCCGACGCGCTCGCCGCCTCGGCGGACCAGGACCTGACGCCGGTCCTCGCGCGGGCCCGGCTGGAGGGCGACCAGGTGGTGCTGTCGTGGCCGGGGCACGAGGAGTTCACCAAGCAGGTGCCCGCCGGGGGCGCCGACGGGGGTGGCGGGGGTACTGATCAAGGCTTGAGCAGTGGGGTGTCCTCCGGCGGCGCGGCCCGGGGCGGTACGTCCGGGGGAGAGGCCGCGCGATGACGGACGCCGCCGCACTTCCCGGCCAGCCGCGCGGCGAGGTCGTCTCCGGAGCGGCGACCACGCGCGCGGTGAACGTCCTCGCGCCGAACCCTTCGGTGATGACCCTGGACGGCACCAACACCTGGATCGTCTCCGAACCCGACTCCCCGCTCGCGGTGGTCATCGACCCCGGACCGCTGCACGACGGTCATCTGCGTGCCGTCGTCGCGGCGGCCGAGCGGGCGGGCAAGCGGGTCGCCCTGACCCTGCTGACCCATGGCCACCCGGACCACGCGGAGGGCGCGGCCCGCTTCGCGGAACTGACCGGTACGCCGGTGCGCGCGCTCGACCCGGCACTGAGGCTCGGGGACGAGGGGCTGGCGGCCGGTGACGTCGTCGGCACGGGTGGTCTGGAGCTGCGGGTGGTCGCCGCCCCGGGACACACCGCCGACTCGCTGTGCTTCCATCTCCCGGCCGATCAGGCCGTCCTCACCGGGGACACCGTCCTGGGCCGCGGCACGACCATGGTGGCCCATCCTGACGGCAGGCTGGGCGACTATCTGGACTCGCTGCGCCGGCTGCGCTCGCTCACGGTCGACGACGGCGTCCGTACGGTGCTGCCGGGCCATGGCCCGGTCCTCGACGACGCACAGGGTGCCGTCGAGTTCTATCTGGCCCACCGTGCCCACCGGCTCGCCCAGGTGGAGACCGCCGTCGAGGACGGTGTCGTCACGCCCGAGGCGGTCGTCGCCCGTGTCTACGCGGACGTGGACCGCTCGCTGTGGCCCGCGGCGGAACTGTCGGTGCGCGCGCAGCTGGAGTACCTGCGGGAGCACGGGCTCATCTAGGACACCGGGTGCCGCCGGATGCCGTCCGGCGGCGGTGCCCGACGGGGTGGCCGGCCGTGCGGGGGTGACATGCCGAGGGCCCGCCTCGGTGGGCGGGCCCTCGGGTCACGCGCGTCAGCGGGAGCGCTTCGCCAGCCGCTCCACGTCCAGCAGGATGACCGCGCGGGCCTCCAGCCGGAGCCAGCCACGGCCCGCGAAGTCCGCGAGGGCCTTGTTGACCGTCTCGCGGGAGGCGCCGACGAGCTGGGCCAGCTCCTCCTGGGTGAGGTCGTGCACCACGTGGATGCCTTCCTCGGACTGCACGCCGAAGCGGCGGGACAGGTCCAGCAGGGCGCGGGCGACCCGGCCGGGCACATCGGAGAAGACCAGGTCGGACATCTGGTCGTTGGTCTTGCGCAGGCGCCGGGCGACGGCGCGCAGCAGTGCGGCGGCCACCTCGGGGCGGGCGTTCAGCCAGGGCTGGAGGTCGCCGTGGCCGAGGCCGAGCAGCTTGACCTCGGTGAGCGCGCTCGCCGTGGCGGTCCGCGGGCCGGGGTCGAACAGCGACAGCTCGCCGATCAGCTCACCCGGGCCGAGCACGGCCAGCATGTTCTCGCGGCCGTCCGGGGAGGTGCGGTGGAGCTTCACCTTGCCCTCGGTGACCACGTACAGCCGGTCCCCCGGGTCACCCTCGTGGAACAGGGCGTCACCGCGCGCGAGGGTCACCTCACTCATGGAGGCGCGCAGCTCCGCGGCCTGCTCGTCATCGAGCGCCGCGAAGAGCGGGGCGCGCCGCAGAACGTCGTCCACGAGTTCTCTCCTTGTCGACCTGACTTGACGGGGTGCGTGCTCCCCATCTTGCCGGACGGTCCAAACAGTGTGACCAGTCACAAGTCTGCCGCACGTACGTCCCACACAGTGCCCGTGGGGGCCAATTGGGGGCCGATCCTCCAGGTCCCGGGCAGGTGTCGGTGCCGGGCTCTAGGCTGGCCGGGTGTCCAAATCGCCGGTGAGAGCACAGGCCAAGGGGGCTGGGGAGGTGACGGTGCGCAGTGATTCCGCTGTGGGCGAACATTCGTCCGGGCCTGTCGCAAATGCGGCAAAACGGTCGGGTGGTTCGAGTGGCAGGAGTGGTTCGGGTGCTGGCGCGACGTCGTCCGGCGAGGCTCCGGTGACGGCCTCCGGCGCGGCGTCGACCAGCGATTCCGGAGGGGCCGCGGGGCGGGACGGGTCGGCCGCCGGGTCGGCTGCGGGAGCGTCCGGGGGCGCCCCGGCTGGTGCGTCCGGCGGTGCGCCCGCCAAGAGGTCCGCCAAGGCGCCCGCGAAGGCATCCAGGAAGGCGCCCGCGAAGGCGTCCACCGAGGCGGCCGCGAAGGCTGAGGCGAAGGGGGCGTCCAAGGCACCCCCCAAAGCCGCGGCGAAGGGGGCGTCCAAGGAGCCCGCCAAGGCACCCGCCAAGGAGCCCGCCAAGGCGCCCGCCAAGAGCTCCGCGAAGCCACCCGTGAAGGCGGCACGCGGCGAGTCCCGTACCGCTCTCGTGCGGCGGGCGCGGCGGATCAACCGGGAGCTGGCCGAGGTCTATCCCTACGCGCACCCCGAGCTGGACTTCGAGGACAGCTTCCAGCTCCTCGTGGCCACGGTCCTGTCCGCGCAGACCACGGACTTGCGGGTCAACCAGACCACCCCGGCCCTCTTCGCCGCGTACCCGGCCCCCGAGGACCTCGCCGCCGCCGACCCCGCGCGCGTGGAGGAACTGATCCGGCCCACCGGGTTCTTCCGGGCCAAGACCAGGTCGATCATCGGGCTCTCCACGGCCCTGCGCGACGACTTCGGGGGCGAGGTCCCGGGCGAGCTCAAGGACCTGGTCAAGCTGCCCGGGGTGGGCCGCAAGACGGCGTTCGTGGTGCTCGGCAATGCCTTCGGGTTCGCCACTTAGGTACCACGGTCTTAACAGACTCGCTCCCTCCTAAGTAGCGGCCCGCAGGGGTCACTACGACCCCAGGAGACAGAGCGTGTCCACTACTCAGCTTGCCGACGTACCGGCTAGCTTCCTCTCGGCCCCGGCCCTTGAGGCCGTTGCTGTCGGCTACGTCCGCCAGTCGTCGGCCAAGTCCAACAAGACAGAGGCATCCCCCCTCACACAGCGCGCAGCCATCGAGACGCGGGCCGCTGAGCTGAACGCGCGGTTCGTCCGGCACTACGAGGACATAGGCGTCTCCGGCTGGAACCCCGACGCCGAACGCCCCGGCTTTGAGGACATGCTGAAGGCCGCCCGCGCTGGCGCGTTCAACATGCTGATCGTCTACGACATCAGCCGCTTTTCCCGTCGTGAAGTAGTGGACGCGATTCCTATCGTCACCGAACTTCACAGACTCGGCGTGACGATTGTCAGTGTCTGCGACGGCGTGTTCGCCCCGCGCGACACAATGGCGCTCATTTACCTAATCATGCGGCTTGACGCTGCCAATAAGGAATCGGCGGTCAAGTCCAAGAAGGTGCGCGACATAAAGGCGGCGCAGCGCGCTATGGGCTCATGGCTTGGGGGGCAAACCCCGTACGGTCTCGACGGCGAGAAGTACACGGCGGGAAAGCTCGACCTTATGCGTCTCGTCCACAACAAGGATGAGGCTGCAAACCTCCGCCGCATTGGCGCACTCATCATCAAGCACATGCACGACCCGGTTACTCGCAAGCCTGGCCAGCGAAACCCCGGCACCCTCTCCGCGCTGTGCGACGACATGAATGCGAAGGGCATACCGACGCGTGGTCAGCGCACGGGGAAGGAACGGAAAAATTCCACTTGGCAGATTCGTACGCTCAAGTGGATTCTTCTCAATCCCTCTGTCGCCGGTATGCGCGCAGAGCCGATTTACAAGCTGCGCGACAACGGCACCCGGACTAGCACTCTGATCGGGTACCGGATCATCCGGGATGAGGACGGCCGCCCGGAAATGAGCTGTGAGCCGATCATTCCCCCGGCTCAATGGTTCATCATCCGGGATTGGCTGTTGGGGCGTGGCCAGGGCGAGGGGGTGGCGCACGGAACCTCTCTCCTTAGCGGCCTGCGGAGTGCTCCCCGTACACCGGTTCTCACGTGTGAATGCGGACGGCCCGGTAAGGCACAGAACAGCGGAGACAAGCCGGTGTATCTATGCACCCGAGGGACGACCGCTGCGACCAACGGCGACCACTCGGGGCTGAACAGGGTGATGCAAAGCCACCTCGATGACTACGTGGCGCGGCGCATCTTCGGTTTGATTCAGAGCGCCACAGATGGCACAGCAGACGACGACACGGCGGACATCGTGGCGGAGGCAACGCGCGTGTTCTCACGATCGGTTGAACTGCCCGAGACGGCCGCAGAGCGCACCGAGGTAGTCACGGAACGGGCCGACGCGAACAACGCGCTGAGCGACCTTTACGACGACCTAGACGCGGGTCTCTATGAGGGCCGCATGGGACGCGATCGGTTCAAGGTAAAGAAGTCCCGCATTGAGGCCCGACTCAGCGCAGCGGAAACCCGCCTAGAGGAACTGTCCGACCCGGAAGCCGTGGAACTCCCCTTCTCCGAATGGCTGGAGGGTTCCGAGGATGGTGACCCCCTTGGTAAGGGTTCGTGGTGGGCAAGGGTGGACATGGCCGACCGGCGCAAGTTCGTTGAGTTGTTCGTGCGCCGGATCACGGTTACGGCAGTGGCGAACTCACACCGTGGCCGGGTGCGTGGGGGGTACGACGTGTCGTCGCGCATCACGCTGGAATTCGTCCGACCGCAGCAGGAGGGAGAGACCGAAGACTGACGGCCCCTGAGCGGCACTGAGAGCCGTTGAGAGCCCCGGTGAGGGTATTCCCTTGCCGGGGCTCTCCCGCGTCCACAGGCGGGCGTACGGCCCCTCTCGCACCTGCGCTTGAAGCAAGTGGCCAGCGCACCCGAGAGAGGTTCTGCGGCCTAGCCGGGCTCGCTGTCCTTAACAAACACCCCCCCCTGTATGGCGAGGTGCCCGCCGAGGGTGCCTTTTCTTTGGCCCGCTTTTGGATTAATCCAAAAAGGAGATCTGCCCATGAGTATCAAGTGCCCTTGCGGTACTCCGCTCCCCCTGTATTACGGGTCTGGACGGCACCCCATCTATTGCAGTCGATCATGCCGCAGCCGCGCCTACTACCGGCGCAAGACGTGCGGCGCCGACCGCTAAACACACCCTAACTGTTTGGGTGTGCTCACCCCGAGAGGAATCCGAGTAATGACCGAAGTAGAAAAGCAACGTGCTCGCGTAGACGCGCTCATTGTGTGGGTTGAGGAAAAGGTAGAAGCCCTCAACTGCTACGGCGCTGGCTCGCTAAACCAAACCGACCTGATATTCCCCGATCCGCACCGGACGACTGATGCTCCCGAGAGCAAGCCGCGCCGTGACCGTAACACCCTCAACACCGCCGCCGCCCTCGCATTTCTGGAGAACGAAAAGTGACCACCTTTGGTGACGCCTACTGGGCGCGGCAGCGCGAACTACTAACCATTGACCCCGAGGTTCGGCACGTGAACTTCGCGCGATTTGTTGCCGACCAGTGCGCGCACAAATTGCGGCACGTCCAGCACGTCGGCTGGTACCGCTGGAACGGAAGCATCTGGGAGGCGACCGGCGACGATGGTGCGGCAATGCGGGCCGTCACGGATGCTGCACGAGGCCTCATGTTGCACGGTGCTGAAAATTCCGCCGATATGAATTGGGCCGCAGCGGCAGCAAACAAAATGCTCGTAAACCACCAACGGCGCGCCATGGTTTCGGAAATGGCGGTTCTCCCGCAGTTCCGCGCCACGGTCGATGAGCTGGACGCACAGCGGCACCTACTCACTTTCCGGAACGGCACGGTGGACCTTCGCACCGGCGCACTCGGCCCCCACGATCCGGCCAACATGCTCACGCAAACGGCGAACGTCGAATATGTGCCCGATGCGGAATGCCCGCGCTGGCTGCAATTCGTTGAGGAAGTGTTTCCCGGCGAAACCGAGCTACAGCGGTACTATCAGACCTTCCTAGGAATGGCGATTACCGGCGAGGTGCGAGAGCACGCGCTAGGCGTTTGGTACGGCGAGCACGGCCGGAACGGAAAGGGCGCCACCATTCGCACCATGCAAAAGGTGTTCGGGCACGACGTAGTCCATGAGGTGCCGTTTACCATCTTTGAGAACGTGCGCGGTCAGGCCGTTCACACCGAACAAATTGCAGCGCTGCGAGGAAAGCGGCTAGTTGTCGCGCAGGAGGGTAACCAGGGCGTGCCGATGAATACGGCGCTAATCAAGAATCTTTCCGGCGGGGACCGAATAAGCACGCGCCACCTTCACGGAAAGGTGTTCTCTTTCGACCCCACGTTTACCATCGTGCTCGCTACCAACTACCTCCCAGAATTTGGCTCCGGCGGAGCCGCGCTGTGGGCCCGCAGTAAAGCAATGCTGTTCGGCGTCTCGTTTGCTGACCGGCGCGACCCGGACCTAGAGCCGACCATTCAGGGGCCCGAGCGGGAGGGCGTGGCCGCATGGGTAGTACGCGGTGCCGTCCGGTACTACAGCGAGGGGCTGAGCGACCCGCTGAGCGTCGTTGCAGCCACCGAGCAACACAAGGAGGAGGTAGACCCGCTGCGGCCCCTTGTCGAGGAGGTTTTCGCCTATGACGACGACAGCGAGGTAAGGCGGTCCGATTTCAACCGGGAGTTGAAGGAATGGCGAGAGGCCAACGGCGATAAGTCGGCCAAGTTCTCACCGAGCAATGTCAAGAACCACCTAAAGACGAACGGGGTTACCGAGGTCCAGCGCAAGGGCAAGGGTTGGATGTACCGGGGTATCTACCTGCTGTCTGAGCCGCCCGCGCACCTAGCCGATTCGTTCGGGCCGGGCATTCTCGACCAGAGGCAGCGCTGACAGCGAGAAAGGGTCGCTTTAGCGGAAGGGGTCATAGATTTCTGTGTCCCTGTAAGTTCTTCCCATATACGTATAGGGAGAACCTACAGGTCACAACAAATCTATGGCCCTCCTGCTAAAGAGCCCCTTTCTCGCTGCGCCCCCCGTCGACCATCACGATCGAGTAACGAGCCCTCGCCGGGGTGTGAAACTCCGTGCCTTTTCCCTCTCTGCCCTTAACAAACCCACCCTCTTGAGAGTGAGGGTGTTACCTCTCGTCTCCGGGAACTTCGGTGTTCTCCTCTCGGCCGGCGCGTGGCCGGTCGGCTCTCCTCGGCCGGTCCGCCCGTCGGCATAGGCGACCCCTCACACTGCGGCTGCTCCCGCAATCCCTGAAATCTTCGGCGAGTTGTAGTCACGCGCGCATAGTCGGCGCACTCCTCCCCGATGGGCCCCCTTGCCCGCTGTGATCTGAGCAGAGATCCGGCGAGTAAGGGGGCCTTTTTGTGTACCCGAGAGGAAACCCAATGTTTGAACTTGCTCCCGGCAACGTCCGCATCGCACTGAATGCGGCCGACGCCGCTAAGGCCCGTGTCGCTGAGCTAGAGGGGAAGGTGAACCGGGCTAAGCACCCCGATGAAATTCTCACCGATAGCGTTCTAGCCCTCGGCTCTGGCCCGCTGCATTGTGATCTCGCGCCCGCTATTGCGGCGGAACGATGGGACGGAGTCCGAAAGGCGTACGAGGATTGCGAGGAACTTTCCGAGCGCTGGCACACCCTAGAAGGTGAGGCGGAGTCGGTACGCGTTAACGCTGTCCGCAAGGGTGCTGAGGCAATCCGTGCGGGCAAGAAGGCTCCGAGCGTGGCCGCTGCAATTCTGGACGCCGAGACGCAGCTAGAGAGCTGCTCTCTCGTGCTCACGGATGCTGTGGCCGATCTGCGTAAGGCTCGGTCGGCTTATGACGCGCTCTGGCGTGACCAGAAGTTCCTAGCCCCTTACCGCGATTCCGTGATTGCGGCTTTCAAGGAGCAGCGGGCAAAGGCTGCCGAGGCGTACAGCATCATCGCCGGTGCTGTAAGCGAGACGCGACGCCGATATGGCACGTTGCACGACCTTACGGTTAACCACCTAGACGCTATCCCGGAGGAGCCTTACAGCTACCTCCCAATTCGTAGTACCGGATGGGCGCAGGCTGATCTAGAAAATGCTCTTGGGGTTCTCGGCCGACAGGTCAGCGCGACCGATCCGCTACTGTCCGGCGACTTCCTGACGCTGCCACTAGAAGAGATCGCGGATGCAGCCGAGGAGGTAGCCGACAACATCAAGGGGACGGCTGATCGGCAGAATTACATGGTGCCCCGTGACGGCATCATCAGTACCCGACTGATTTGAGCAGTGGCGGGGGCGGCCCGGATATACACCGGCCCCGCTGCCATGGGAGGGACCGGCGCTTATGACTTGGAAGTCCAGTAACCGGCGCGCGGAACTACCCCCCAATTGGGCGGCGCTGCGCCAGCGGGTTATTCGACGGGATAGGGGTTTTTGTAGGGGGGTCCTGTCTGAGGGTGCCCCCTGCACCTACCCGGGTACGCAGGTGGACCATATCCGCCCCGGTGCGGACCACAGCATGGAGAACTTGCAGCTACTGTGCACTTGGTGCCACAAGCGGAAGACGCAAGCCGAGTCTCGGGCCGCACGGGCCAACGCCAAGCCTTTGCCGAAAACACATATCAGGCGTGACCAGCGGGAAGCGGCACCCTCGCCCTGGTGATCACATGCTTCGCGCTGTGTCAAGGTAAAAGCCGATGTAACTCTACGTAATGCCGGCGCGGGAAGCCGCCTTGGATTTGAAGGTGAGGGGGTGGGGGGTGACCCCTTTATGGCCCTCTTCCGGACCGCAAGCGTATAGCAGGTCACAAGTTGTACGAGTTACCAAGTCGTCCAACCGTGGAAGGCAAGGCCGACCTCTCCCCCGCTCTCACAGCGCGTGATATCGACACCGGCCCCGTGCCTGTCGCGTAGATAGCGAACCCCGCCCCTCAGCGGCAGAAAGGGGCGGGGTTCAAGGGGGCTTTTCTGGTGCGCGCGGCCTACAGCTCCACGCGCTTCGCCAGCGTCACCAGTCCGGCAAACGCCTTGCTCGACACCATGAGGACCGGGCCGTCGGTGCACTTGCTATCCCGTATGGGAACGGCGCCGGTAGCGGATGCGTGCGCGGGCGCCCACTCGACGCACTGGCCCCCGTTGGGGTCGCTGTATGTGGACTTGACCCACGTGGTCAGGGAGGAAGTGTTGGTCATCGCGTGTACTCCTCAAAGGCTGTGCGGATGCGGCGAAGCGTCTTGTCCTGTCCTAGGGCTTCCGCCCGAAGTCGATCGTAAGTCTCCATGGCGCCGGACGTGATCTTGGGTGCATCTTGCGGCCGTCCACCTTGCGGACCTTCAGCGTGGAGCACCGTAGGCGCGCGCTCGAAGGTCAACAGTGTGAACGGGCGGCTTGTGACCGGTGTAGCCGAAAACGGGAGAAGTTGCAGAGAGACATTCGGCCGCTCAGCGTCTTCCATCAAGCTCTGGAGCTGCCGTGCCATCACGCCCTTACCGCCTACCTCTACCCGTAGGCACGCCTCATGGACCACCACCCACAGGGCAGGCGCGGGGGGATCGATGCGGTCAAGAGTTTCTCGCCGTGCCATCCTTGCGCCGACCTTGGCGTCTACCTGGCTGGCAGTCAGACGAGGGACGCTCATGCGGTACAGCGCACGGGCGTACTCCGGTGTCTGCAACAGGCCCATTAGGTACAGCGTGGAGTAGTCGAAGATCCGCTGTGCCTTGCGTTCGTGTTGGAGATACGGCACGAACCATGACGGGTGGTCGCCCTCAAGGGCGTGTACGTACTGCCGGTAGAGCAACGTCCCAGTGCCGAAGACGCGGTCACACCCCACAGCGAACTTCTCGCTCGGCTCCATCTTGCCGCGCTCCACCTTGGACACATACGCCGCTGAGTATCCAACGGCTGTGCCAAGCCCTGTGGTTGTCATCTTGCGCGCCTTCCGCATCTCCCTTACGTCCGCACCGAAAGTCTCAAAGGGAGTCAAAAATTCTGCGGCGCCGTCTTCGTTCATGTTCTGACCTCCTGCGTTGGCGTCGGCGTGGCATCGAACGATGTTCGAGACTGTGAGAGACGCCGTTCAAAGTCCGTTCAGCTAGCTCTAGTTGTGCTCATCTGGTCACCCGCCGAAACCGGGGAAGGAGGTAGCCGGATGACCAGGGGTCTCCACATCAGCGGCACAGAGCGCTGCGCCCTACTCCCCAGCGCCGACGTGGCGCCAACACGCACCCCTGCACTGGGACACGTTGAGCAGGCCCCCGTGGACCCCTTCGCGGGCACAGCGTACGAAGACAGCCCCGAAGGCTGGTGGACGCCCTTCGGGGGCGCCCTGGACGTTGCGTCAGGTGTGGTCTATCTCCCGCGTGGCTCCATGCACGTGCCGTGCCCCTGGACGGATTGCAAGAACGGGTGTCTAGACACGGAGGGCATGGCATGACGGCAACGACTCGCAGACGACGAAACCGACGGCGACGCAAGGTTGTTCAGTGGGCCAACCGCTTCGGGTGGCTCGTGTTCGTCACCACCGTCACCGCGTTGTGCGCGCTGATCATCACCTTCGCCGCTACCGGCCAACTCTGAAAGGGAACCCCTGCATGGACTTCTCGCCTGTCGGCCCTTCCTACTGGGTGGATGACGAACGCGTCGCAGCCGAGGAGGTAGCCACAGATTTCGTCAATGCCCTCCGTCGGGTTGAGGTTGATTTTGATGGGATCAGCATTGACCGCCCGTGCGACCGCTGCCACCTGGACGATTACCGGATCGCGCTCGGGTTGATCACGTTGGATGAAGCGCGGCGGATGACGGCCACGGTGAACGCCGTACTGGACCGCCTTAACCTCTGATCTTCTACCCCGCCGGACGTAGCCGAATTCGGATTCCCGGTGAGGGTGGGGGCAAGCCCCCGCCTTGTGGGCGGGTAGATAGCGCACAACGGCGCGGGGAACGAATCTCCGCATTGCGATGTACGGAGGTAAGGAAAATGGCGACGCCCAACCTGTATTCCCTCCCCACCGAGGGGGCCGCCTTCACGACCTACTGCGGTGGCAATCTCGGCGGCGAGAACGAGACGTGCGCGAAGGTTGCCGCTATCCCCGGTGCCGACGCATTCGTTGTCCGTGACACCAAAGAGGCCTCCGGCGGTGTGGAGCTGCGGTTCACCGGCTCCGAGATGGACACGCTGGCCGTTCAGTGGGTCCGCGAACGGGGACTGACGGCCTAGTCTGAGGCCCCCTCGCATCAACGCGGGCCGTCTTCAACGGACTTGAGGGCGGCCCGCCCTGGCCGAACGGAAAGTCACACCATGGGATGGCACACCAACACGCCCGGACACTGGCACGGGTACGTGTGGACGGGAAGCGGCAGAGAGCACGCAGACGAATCCTTGCGCCGCCCCGGTTTGGCGCTCAACCAACCTCACACCCAAGCCTTTATCGCGTCCAAGCTTCCGCCCCTCATGACTGGCCACTGGCTGTTGAAGCGCAGCCAGACTTCAGCTAGTCGGACGTGGACGGACGTAGCCGAAGCCGTTTCGTGGTTGATGGCGCAGTACGACAAGAACCCGCCGATGAAACGCGAAGACGGGTTGAAAGCGTACGTCGATCGAGAGCGCTGGAAGGCAGGAGCGTGCGACCGCCTGCCCGGCGGAACGGATATCCACTGGTGTTACTGGACTCAGAGTGGTTCCAAGACGTCATTCGCCGCCGTGTGCTGTCCGAATCATTTCCACCCCGAAATCCCGTGCCCGCTCCCACCCTCATGAATCCGCCCGACTGAAGGAGATCCCGTCATGTCGTTACGGTTCCTACTCCCCGAAAACGGCGTGCACGACCTGATCGAGTCCTGGCCGGACGACCCCCGCGTATACGAACGGGAGCCCTCGCCCATAGACCGGAGCATCACACCCGAATTCTTCGAGACATGGGCGTTCAGCGGATGCGTACCCGCTGACGAAATCGCTGTCATGAACCACGGAGCCAACCCGCCCCGCCCCAGCATCAACCCGGCCGGATACAAGACCAACGGCCGAACAGACGGCAAGAAACTCAGGCGGTACTACGAACAGGGTTTCACCATCCGGCTGGGGAACCTGCAAAGGGTCGTGCCGTTCCTGCACGCAGTGACACACCAAATTCAGCAGGAAACGGGATTCTCCAACTACGTGCACGCGTTCCTGACCCCTCCGGGCGGTCAGGGGCTCCGGCATCACTGGGATCAGCAAATGGCCATCATCGTGCAGATCGCGGGCACGAAGACATGGGAACTCTGGAAACCGAAATTCCCGGACCCGGTACGGACATACGCGGAGTCCACACGCGTATGGGATGAACGCTGGCGGGCGGAATGGGAAGCCAGCGGGCCGGACCACACCGTCGATCTGGCCCCGGGGCAGTCCCTCTTGCTCCCGCGCGGATGGGTACACAACCCGCATGCGCGCACCGCCAGCAAAAGCAGCATCCACCTTACATTCGCTATCCGGGAGCGAACCCCGCTCTGGCTGGCCGAACAGCTCACCGCCGGTTTGATCGAACAGGCGGAATTCCGCGCCCTGGTCATGCCCTCGGAAATCCACGGAGCAGGGTTGGCCGCGCGGCTCGAAGACACCCGGGCACGGCTGATCCAGTACCTAGAGACGCTGAACCCGCACGAGCACGTCACGGCCGTCCGTGCGGCCGCGCGCACCGAGCTGGAGTACACCACCTAGACCCCAGGAGGCCCCGCCCCTCGGATTCCCCCATGGTCGACGGGCGGGGCGCTCTCATGCCCACACACGGGCCATACCGGCCCTCTCTGCCCCGTACGCTGGCAGGTATGGCGGAAGAGACCCGGCTAGCTCTCGTACGGCGAGCACGACGCATCAACCGTGCCCTTGCCGAGACCTACCCGTACGCGCACTGCGAACTCGACTTCGTGAACGCGTGGCAACTGTTGGTAGCAACGGTGCTCAGCGCGCAGACGACGGACCTACGGGTAAACCAGGTGACGCCCGGACTGTTCGACAAGTACCTCCGTCCCGCTGATCTCGCCGGGGCTGAGACTGCGGACGTAGAGGCTCTGATCCGTCCTACGGGGTTCTTCCGGGCCAAGACCCGAAGCATCACCGGCCTAGCCGCTGTCATCGTGGCCGACTACGACGGCATGGTGCCGCGCACCCTCGCTGACATGGTGAAACTCCCTGGTGTCGGCCGTAAGACAGCGTTCGTTGTGATGGGCAACGCGTGCGCGTGTGACGAGTGCCGGGCGGGTGCTGGCGACCATGGTGCTAATGTGCAGACCCCCTTCGGGCGGCCTGGCATCACCGTCGACACGCACTTCGGGCGGCTGGTGCGGCGCTGGAAGTGGACCGCGGAGACCGACCCGGACAAGGTCGAGACGGCGGTCGGCGAGCTCTTCCCGCAGAGCGACTGGACGATGCTGTCGCACCGGGTGATCTTCCACGGCCGCCGGATCTGCCACGCCCGCAAACCCGCCTGCGGCGCCTGCCCGATCGCCCCGCTGTGCCCTGCGTACGGGGAGGGCGAGACCGACCCGGACAAGGCCCGCAAGCTGCTGAAGTACGAGAAGGGCGGCTACCCGGGCCAGCGGCTGAACCCGCCGAAGGAGTATCTGGAGGCGGGCGGTCTGCCCGCGCCCCCGCTCGGTGCGGCCACCGCCTCCGGGACGGCCGGATGACGGCACCGGCACCCGTGCGCCGGGCGGTGCGTACGGGTCCGGTGAGGGCGGAACCATCCGCGGGGGCGTGGGCGTTGAGGTCGTATGGACGGGGGTGCCCATGACGCACACAGGCAACGGCGACTTCGGCGGCGAGCGGGATCTCGCGCGCGGCGGCGCCGACCGTGACACGTCCCGGAACGGCCGTGCGGGCCCGGGGCCAGGTCGTCCGGGGCCGGGTCACAGAGCGCGCCCGGTGGGCCGTTCCGCGCCCGCCCCGGGAGCCGTGGAGATGGCCTACGGGCCCTTCCAGGGCGCTGTGGAGGTCCACAGCGGCGGTCTTCCGCCCTGGCTCGCCCCCGTCGCCCGGGCCGCCGAGACCGTCGAGCCCACCCAGCTCAGCAGATTCCTGCCGCCCGAGGACGGCGCGGGCCGTCAGTCCGCGGTGCTGGTCCTGTTCGGTGAGGGGCGCCGGGGCCCCGAGCTGCTGCTGATGGAGCGCGCGGGCTCCCTGCGGTCGCACGCGGGCCAGCCCTCGTTCCCCGGCGGCGCCCTCGACCCCGCCGACGGCGATCCGCACGGCGAGGGCCCGGTGCGGGCCGCGCTGCGCGAGGCGTGGGAGGAGACCGGTCTCGATCCGCACGGGGTACAGATCTTCGGCGTGCTCCCCAAGCTGTACATCCCCGTGAGCGGCTTCGTCGTCGCCCCTGTCCTCGGCTGGTGGCGTGAGCCCAGCCCCGTCGGGGTCATGGACCCCGCCGAGACGGCCCGGGTGTTCACCGTCCCCGTGGCCGACCTCACGGACCCCGAGAAGCGGGCCACCGCCGTCCACCCCGCAGGGCACAGCGGTCCGGCCTTCCTCGTGGAGTCCGCTCTCGTCTGGGGCTTCACCGCCGGTGTCATCGACCGGCTGCTCCACTACGCGGGCTGGGAGCGCCCGTGGGACCGCTCCAGACAGGTCCCGCTCGACTGGCGCGCGTGATCCTGGGTGCGCCCGCGCGGACCCGGGGCGCCCGCGCGCGGACCCGTGCGTGACAAGGTGGGCGACCGTGCGGTGCGCGACAGGGGCCCCGGCGGGCCCGGCCACGGCACGGAAATGGCGGACGGCGAGGCAATGCGAGGCGTGAAACGGTGAATGTGCTGGACATCCTGCTGCTGGTGGCCGCCGTGTGGTTCGCGATCGTCGGCTACCGCCAGGGATTCGTCGTCGGCATCCTGTCGGTCATCGGTTTCCTCGGGGGCGGGCTCGTCGCCGTCTATCTGCTGCCGGTGGTCTGGGACGCGTTCACGGACGACGCGGAGGTCGGGACCACCGCGTCCATCGTCGCCGTCGTCATCGTCATCGTCTGCGCGTCGGTCGGCCAGGCGTTCACCACCCACCTGGGCAACCGGCTGCGCCGCCACATCACCTGGTCGCCCGCGCGCGTCCTGGACGCCACCGGGGGCGCCCTGGTCAACGTCCTGGCGATGCTGCTGGTCGCCTGGCTGATCGGCTCGGCCCTCGCCGGTACGACGCTGCCCACGGTCGGCAAGGAGGTCCGCGGCTCCCGGGTGCTGCTCGGGATCTCCGAGACGCTGCCCGACCAGGCCGACACCTGGTTCGACGACTTCTCCTCGATCCTCGCGCAGAACGGTTTCCCGCAGGTCTTCAACCGTTTCTCCAACGAGCCCATCACCGAGGTCAGCCCGCCCGACGAGGCCCTCGCCAGCAGCGCCGTCGCCACCAACGCCAAGCGCTCCATCGTGAAGGTCCTCGGCACGGCGAGCAGTTGCGACAAGATCCTCGAAGGCACGGGCTTCGTGTTCGCCGACCGCCGGGTGATGACCAACGCGCATGTCGTCGGAGGGGTCGACGAGCCCACGGTGCAGATAGGGGGTCTGGGCAGGCTCTACGACGCGAAGGTCGTGCTCTACGACTGGCGGCGGGACATCGCGGTGCTGGACGTGCCCGACCTCAAGGCGCCCCCGCTCCAGTTCGTCACCGACAAGGACGCGGTCAGCGGGGACGGCGCGATCGTCGCCGGGTTCCCCGAGAACGGCCGGTACGACGTGCGCCCCGCGCGCGTACGGGGGCGCATCACCGCGAACGGCCCCGACATCTACCACCGGGGCACCGTCCGCCGCGACGTCTACTCGCTGTACGCGACCGTCCGTCAGGGCAACTCGGGGGGACCGCTGCTGACGCCCGACGGGCGGGTGTACGGGGTGATCTTCGCGAAGTCGCTGGACGACCCCGATACGGGGTACGCGTTGACGGCCGACGAGGTGCGGGAGGACATCCGGCTCGGCCGGATGTCCCAGCAGGAGGTCGACAGCGACAGCTGCGCGTTGTAGCTTCCAGCTCGGTTTCGGGGTTCCCCGCGCTGGGCGTACTTGTCCCGGTGCGGGTCGCCCGTGGGGTGCGCAGTTCCCCGCGCCCCTGGACGCTGCCCCATCACAGTCGCTCTTCGGGTGCGGGTCCGCCCTCGTCTTTCGCGCAGTTCCCCGCGCCCCTTCGGGGGCGCCTCAGCCTCCGGGGCTCGTCCGTCAGCTGCGGAACCCCCACCCCGAAGAACCGACAGGGGCGCCCCAAAGGGGCGCGGGGAACTGCGCAAACCCGCGAGCGACGGCACAGGAAACACGTACGCCCAGCCGGGCGAACCCAGGGGCGCGAGGAACTGCGCACCCACGAACGACCCGCGCAGGGAACAGGTGCGCCCAGCCGGACAGACCTCGGGAGCGCAAGCGAAGGCGACCTGCGAGGAACTGCGCACCCACGAACGACCCGTACAGGGACAACCGCGCTCAGCCGGGAAGACCCAGGGGCGCGGGCAACCACGGGGGAACCGTCGAGCCGCCCGCACGGGAACCGCGCAAGAACCGTCGGGCTCCCCGCACGGGGCTCAGCTTCTGGTGTGGCGCAAGCGGGCCGAGACCCACCGCGCACGGCGCCGCAGAATGCGGGGGATACCGATCGCCTCCGCGGTGGCGCCACCCCCGCTCACGTCCTGTGCCCCGCTCCGCCGCATCGCACCCCGCCCGGGGGCCGAGCGGCGGTCGCGTGCAGTGTCACTGTGGTCGTGCGTCCAGCCCATACCCCGACGTGTGCCCGGGGTCCAAGGTCGGTAATCGTGCCGAGCGCCCCCAATCGGCCTATGCGGGAGGCAATTGGCCAGACGTCACACGGCTGCTCCCGGAGGCGGGGGTCAGCGGTCCGGCTCGGGGTCCTTCAGCCAGTTCACCAGCTCGGTGGAGAACGCCACGGGGTCCTCCTCATGGGGGAAGTGCCCGAGCCCGTCGAACAGCCGCCACCGGTAGGGCGCTTCGACGTACTCGCCGGAGCCCGCGGCGCTCCGCGTCCGCATCACCGGATCGAGGGAGCCGTGCAGATGCAGGGTGGGCACCCGCACCGGCCGCTTCATCCGCCGGTTGAACTGGATACCGTCGGGCCGCGCCAGCGACCGCACCATCCACCGGTACGGCTCGACCGCGCAGTGCGCCGTCGACGGGATGCACATGGCCCGCTGATACGTCTCCACCACCGGGTCGGAGGGGAACTCGCCGATCCCGGGCCCCGCCCAGTCCCGGATCAGACGCCCCACCAGGGCGCCCTCGTCCGCGACGAGCTGACGTTCCGGCAGCCAGGGCCGCTGGAATCCCCAGATATGGCCCCCGGCCGCGGTCTGCCGCGGGTCCGACAGCATCGCGGAGCGCCAGCGGCGCGGATGCGGCATCGAGGACACGGCGAGCCGCCGCACCAGCTTGGGCCGCATCACCGCCGCCGTCCACGCCAGATAGCCGCCGAGGTCGTGGCCCACCAGGGCCGCGTCCGGCTCGCCCAGCGACCGCACAACCCCGGTGATGTCGAGCGCGAGGTTCGCGGGGTCGTAGCCGCGTGGGGTGCGGTCGCTGCCGCCCACCCCGCGCAGATCCATCGCGACGGCCCGGAACCCGGCGTCGGCGAGCGCCACCAGCTGATGGCGCCAGGTCCACCAGAACTCGGGGAAGCCGTGCAGCAGCAGGACGAGCGGCCCGTCACCCAGCTCCGCGATATGGAAACGCGCGCCGTTGGCGGCGACGTCGCGGTGGGTCCATGGGCCCTCGATCCGTACGACCGAGGGAGGCTGCGCCGGAGGTGTGGCGGGGTCCGTCATGAGGTCGAGCGTGCCACAAGCTCGGGTGTTTCCAGGAACTCGTCGTCCTTGGGTGCCGGGCGCGGGTGAGGCTTGGCGTGCTGGAGCACGGCGGCCGTCTGCTTGGCCGACGCGGCGACCTTCTGCGGGCCCTTGCCCTTCTTGGCCTTCTTCGCGAAGGACACACCGATGAGCCCGAGCACGGCGGCGACGATGATGTTCGCGGCGAACGACAGCAGGAAGCACACGGAGATGTGCCAGCCGCTCCACGCCTGGATGCCGTACGCCAGGGCGAAACTGAGCATCGGCAGGGAGAAGAGCAGCACGGTCCCGGCGGCGATGAACGCGCCGCCGCTGAAGGCGCCGCGCTTGACGTCCTGCCGGAGCTGGGCCTTGGCCAGGGCGATCTCGTCGTGCACCAGTGCCGACATCTCGCTGGTGGCGCCGGCCACCAGGGTGCCGAGGCTGCGTTCGGCGCCGACGGGGGCGTCGGGTGCGCTCATCGCGTTCTTCCTCTCCTTGAGCTGCTCGGAGCCTCAGGGCTGCGAGCGCTGCTGCGGCTGATCCTCACATCCGCGGCGTCCGGGGAGCCGGACACCACGCGCGTCATCGCCGCCGCGAATCCGGTGCCCCGGCGATGAGGCCGTCCGGGGCCACGGACCGGGCGGTGCGGTCCCGGCCCGGGGGCCGGGGTCCCGGGGGCGGCCGGGGTTCCGCGGTGATGACGCTTTGATGTCAGATCATGCCGGACTGTCGGGGCTTCTGCCCGACCTGGGGGTAGGTCATGTCACCTGCTTCTGAGCTGCGGCCAAGGTGTCGTCATTGGTCGTTGTCGACCGTTGCTGGTCGTGCTCGGACGGCCCACAGGCGGCCCGGACCCGCGCCGGTCCTGGTGGCGACTTCGCAGGTAGAGGGGCCCCCTCTACCTGTCCCCGGATCACACCCGTGCAAGCGCCCCCTCTACCTGCCCTCTACCCGACCTCTCGAAGTAGAGGGGCCCCTCTACCCCGGTAGAGGGGGTGGTAGTGGGGTCTGACCTGCGAGGTAGGGGGGGTAGAGGGGGTCCGGGTGTTGTCGTCCCAGGGGCGTGGTGGGGGTTGTTTGGGGGAGGTAGGCGGGCAGGGAGGTGCCAGGGAGGCAGGGAGTTCTCCCTGTCCGCCTCCCTCTCGTGCCTCCCCACGCTGACCTGCGTCTACCGCCGGTTAGGGAGGCCAGGGAGGCAGGGAGGCGGGTCCGTGAAGGGGCCCGAAGCGGCGTTCAGGGGGCACTTTCGGGGGTGGTGGCCTGCCTCCCTCCGTGGGGGAGGTGTCCGTGGGAGGTCGTGGTGGCGGTTGCCGGAACCGGGGTCCGGAACCGTCGGAACCAGTACCGGAACCGACGTTGACCCCGTGCTTCCGTGGGTTGGGGGCGGGTGGACTTCGGGGCGGAACCGGGGGGCGGAACCGGCGGAACCGAGCGTGGTTCCGGTGGTTCCGGACCCCGGTTCCGCTGGTTCCGGTGCTGCGGTTCCGGGCCCTGGCTTGTCGCTTGTCGCTTGTCGCCCGACAGGCGACAAGCGGGGGGAGGGCCTGGTGCGTGGGGTGGTCTGACCTGGTGGGTGACAAGCGACAAGACAAGCGACAAGCGACAAGCCGCTTTTACCCGGGGCCGGTGGGGCGGTGGGCCTCCCGCCGGCCGAGTGCCGTGCGGCCATCGAGCGGGGCCGGTAAAAGCCGTGTCCCGGGTCATCATCGGCCGCGGCCGCGGCCGCGGCTGCGGCTTCGCCTGTCGCCGGTCCGGACGGGCTGGCCCTGTCACCTGTCATCCGCCTGTCACCTGTCACGCTCGGGGTGTCGTGGGCCTGTTCTGGCGCTGGAACATGCCTCTGACCTGGGGGTGACAGGTGACAGACAGGTGACAGGTGACAGGTGGATGACAGGCGGGGTGACAGGTCGTCGCGCCCCCGCTCCGGACCCGGATTGCCGCCTGCCCGGTGCGGTCGTGGTGGCTGATCTAGTGGGGCGTACTGGGTAGTGGGTAGTGGGGTCCCCACTGGGGGATGCCTGTTCAGGGGCCCTGTACGCCCCCCTAGGGCCGCTACTGGGTACTGGGGCGCTCCCCGTTCCCCAGTAGCTCCACGCGTTCTACTGGTTACTGGTTAGTGGAAACCTTTCCACTAACCAGTAGAACGGGGCTCAGGGGCTGCACGGAGCCTGTGAACAGGCCGTTTTCCAGTAGCCAGTAGCCAGTAGCCAGTAGCGGGGGCGGACAGGCAAGAGGAGCACCCGGTGCCCCGCCCGGGGGTGCTCCTCTTGTCTGTTCTGTTCGGGGCCTGACACCTGTCTGACGTCTGACACCGTCACGTCCCCGTGACACCGGAACCTCTAGGCGGGAGCGGGTGTCAGGGTGTCTGACACCCCGCCCTGACAGTCGTGTGACGCCTGGCCTGGCCGTGCCTGACACAGACGTGTGGGGACGCCTTCGGCGACGCCCTTCGGCTCGCCCACGTTGGCTCGCCCACAGGCTGTGGAGCGGCCTGCGGACTGTCCGGGGTGATGGTGATGCTCTTCAAGAGGGGGCGACGGCATGAGCACGCGTCGGCGCCCCCTCTCTGAAGAGCGTCTTCAACCACGTGCCAGGGATGTGGGGATCGGCCTTCGGCCGTGCGTTCCTTGGCAGCGAGCTGCGCTCGCGCGCGGTCCGGCCGGAGGGCCCTCCCCTGCTCGGCGCTCTGCCGGGAGCAGCACCCCGAGGACGGCATTCCAGGGGGCGGGGCCGCTCGGGGCACCGCCCACCTCCCCCCTTGGAAGGCCAGACCGTGGCCCCCGTTTCCTAAGAGGTGGTGGAGCGGTTCCGCTTCGCTGACTTCTTTCTCTTACTAGAGAGTTAGAGGGAGACAGTGTCCGCAGCGTCCGCAAGAAGATCGATATGCCGTCTGACCTGCGGTGATGATGCGGACGCTAAGAGAATTGCCTAGCGTCCGCCAGTGTCCGCAGCGTCCGGGCACTCTCAGTTACGTGCCGGTGTTTCCGCAGGTCAGGACGGCTCTTAGGGAGCGGCGGTGCGGACGCTGCGGACGCTGTCTCTCGTCCCGGGGGCATCGGAACCGGGGGTGCCGCATTTCGCTTTCGGTGTTCCAGCCGCCTGTGGGGAGCTCTGCGACAGGCGAAGAGGCCACCCCCGCCGGACCAGGCGAGGTGGCCTCTTCGCCTGTCTGCGAGGGAAAGAGCCACGTGGGAGGGGGGATGCCGGGTCGGAGGTCGAACGCACGCCTGAAGGGGCGCATGGCCGGGGCCGCACAAGCAAGAGGAGCACCCCGGGCGGCGTGGGGTGCTCCTCTTGCTTGTCGCCACCCCAAGGCCCTCCCTCGCGCTTGTGAGGACACCGGCCACTGCATCCCCCCTCCCACGTGGCTCTGTGGCCCTTGCCCCCTGAGTCCGCGAGGGCATCGAGGAGCGCGGTCCGACGCTCCGGATGGTGACGTTTCGTGTGGGGAGGCGATTGGGGAGGCGGGGAGTTCTCCCCTACCGCCTCCCCAACGGCGCCGCCCCAGCCTGACCAGTGCAGACCCCTATTTGGGGAGGCAGTGAGGCAGCCCGCGACGCCCTCAAAACCCCCAGCAGAGCCACTGCCCGCCCTTCTCCCTGGCTCCCCTCCCCAGAACGCACAGTGACCGTTATGACGAGCGCCACGGTCTGGCCTTCCAAGGGGGGAGGTGGGCGGTGCCCCGAGCGGCCCCGCCCCCTGGAATGCCGTCCTCGGGGTGCTGCTCCCCGCAGAGCGCCGAGCAGGGGAGGGCCCTCCGGCCGGACCGCGCGCGAGCGCAGCTCGCTGTCAAGGAACGCACGGCCGAAGGCCGATCCCCACACTGGTATGCAAATCAGAAGTAGTTGACGCAATCTCTAGCGCAATGCAAGCACGTCTTTCACCTTCTGCAGGGCCTTAGCGCATTCAATCATTGAGAGGTAATTGGTTTCAGCGTATTCGAATTCCTTTGCCAGCTTGACGACTTCCCTGCTGTCGGGTCCGAGGATCAGTTGAGCTGATGTTAGAACGGCGGAAATGCGAGGTGCAATTCCTTCGTGATATGCAGCCCTCATGGCAGATGTGTGATTTGTGTGCAGCTCTGCCCTCTGCCAAAACGACAACTGTGGGTGTCGGGTGTTGGAAGGGTCGAAGGCCTGCCAGTGTGCGCAGAATCCAAGGATTTCTATCCGGGCTGTCTCGACCTCGACGAGTAGCATTCCAACGTGATCGCTAGTTATTTTGGAGTCACGGGCAGCCATTATCTCTGCGTTCTTTTTCCAGGCGTGTAGTCCATCTACTGTGAAGGCGTCTGGTGAGGCGTCGATTATCTTTGAGCAGCTGAGGCAAAGCCAAATTGCGTTTTCCGGAGATTTCCGCTGTTCGGGAGTCATTGACGCGTCGAAGCGGGGACCTCCCTGACTTGCTGCTCTGATGTGGGCTGCGATTCCCAAATTGAGGAATTTGTCAATATGTACAGGGTCTGGCCTGTTGGTGAGGAGTCGGCATGTTGGATTGCTGCAACGATTCCCCGCTCGGTTTGCCACGGCTTTTTTGCTGGCAGCGGAAAAATCATCCCTATTGCCCACTGAATCCCCACTCCATCTAGAAATAAAGAAAACTGGCGTGGTGGGTCAAATGGGACCCGCCACGCCAGCATCAATCACAACTTGGCTTCGACAGGCTCCGGCAGCTGATTCACCCAGGCGCCGAGTACTTCGGTGGCCTGACCTCGAAGAGCCTCGCTCTGTACGGAGGTGATGAGGGTCCGGCGCTCAGACGCTTCCGCCAATTCGCGGTAGAACTGCACGTCCTCGAAGCCGCTGATTGCCACGTCCGTACTCGTCGCTCCGTAGACGAGTCGGGGCAGACGGGCCCAGTAGCAAGCCACGAGGCACATCGGGCAAGGCTCGCTGCTCGCGTACATGACGCCGTCTTCCATGAGGTGTCGCCCGAGCTTGGAACCGGCCTCCCTCAGTGCCATCACCTCAGCGTGCGCGGTGGGGTCCCGCAGCTCAACCACACTGCTGGTTCCCTCTCCGGCTACCTGCCCTTGAACTACGACGACAGCCCCGAAAGGAGTGCCGCCTTTATCGAGTGAGCGCTGCGAGAGTTCAATGGCGCGCTTCAGATGCCGCTCGTCGGCGCTGTTGAGCTGGGGTGCCATGCGTGGAGCTCCCTCCGGTTATTCATGACTTGTGGTGCGTCCACGGCTTCAAGGAGGCCACGAAGCGCAGTTCCGTTCGGTCGGCCGGATACTCCGCATCCGAGACCTCAACCACCCGGTCGGACTCGTCCAGCGAGATCCGACGGCAGATGAGCAATGGGACTCCATCGGGTAGGCCCCATGTCTGAGCCTCCACAGTGGTAGGCATGCGTCCGGTGACTTCGTCTACCACCGTCATGATCTCGATGCCCACGGTGGACAACTGGTGCATGGTGCCCCCCGGCCAGGGTTCCTTGCTCGGGTCAAGGAGGTCCGGGTTCCCCTCCAACAGCTCGACCGGGATGTACGACGTGCTGTGGGACAGAAGATTCCCAGTGCGCCGATCTGTGGATTCGTAGAGCCTCCTGAGCGCCGCTGAGCCCTCGGGGGCTCCCAGCGCTTGGGCAAGCTCAGCTTCGATCGTGATGATGTCGTACTCGGTTCTGAAGTCCTGGTCCTGGATGGACATCCCAAGGTTCGTCTCGGCTTCCCCAACGGCCGCACGTTCCACTTCGGGCTGCGCCGCTAGGTCTTTCTCCGCCTGGTGTCGCTCGGAGGAGCGAACGACTCGCGCCGGGGGGATTCGCACCCTTGGGGCCTTGCCGCGGCCGGCGGTGATGAGCCCTTGAGCCTTGAGGAGCGCGACGGCTCCCCGAGCGCTGTTCATCGAGGTGGACCACTGCTGACACAGCTCAGCGAGGGTCGGTAGGGAGTCGCCTGGCCGCAGGTCTCCCCGCTCGATCCGCATGCGGATGGCGTCTGCGATCTGCAACTGAATGGGTCGAGGTACTTCCGTCGGGCGAGGCTCCATGTCCCCATGATGCAACTTCGCGGGTTTGTGGGCAAACACTTGCGCCCGACCTTCCGGGTGGCTAATGTCCTGCCTAGTTCGCGGGTTTGCCCACAAACCTGCGAGTCCGAACTGGGAGCGGCTCCTACCGCCAAGCAGACAGCCGCTCCCGTGACCCTCGAAGGGGTGTGTCCATCATGCCTGGAACTGTTGTGGAGCGGCGTGCTGAAGCGGTGACGGTTGAGGTCAGCGTGACTGTTGATCTCGGGAGTCTGACGAGCGCGGAGCGGACGGTGGCGCTGTACGTCTCGGGCATGCCGAACCAGCGGCGGCGCTGCACTCCTGAGCAGTTGGCCGCGTGGCTTGTGCAGGGTGTCGAGCGGCTGGGGATGAACGAGATGCGGCGGTGGGCCCGCTTCTACTCGGGCCACCGGGCGCTGGAGGTCGCCCGTGTGATGCCCTCGGCGGTGCAGGCCCGGCACGAGCAGCGGTTCCCTAACGGTCGACGTCTGGAGTGGGCGTCCCAGATGAGCGCCAACTCGTTGTGGCGCTTCGAGATGAGCGCCGAAACGCTGGTCCGCAACCGTCGGGACATCGAGGTCGACGGGGAGTGCCCGTGCGGGGGTACGGCCACGATCGACTTCCCCGACTGCGACCCCGACTTTTCGTTCGGCCTGGTGTGCCCCGTTCACGGGGCGGCCACGATCGCCGCACACCAGGGGCGGATCTACTGATGGCCCGATCGGCAACCCGACCCGGTGTCCCGGAGGGGGAACGGTCTATGGCTGACCTGCGCATTCGCCCCCTCCGACCGGGCGCCCGGACGGCTCCCCACGTGCGCGGAATCGAGGCGGCATGAACACCACCCCCAAGCCCCTGAACGCCGTGAACGGCACCGTGAACACCGGCCCGATCGCCGTGAACGATCGACCCGCCCCCGTGAACGATCGACCTGCCCCCGTGAACGGATCGACCCCGACCGCGAACACCCGAAGCGAGCCCGTGAACGCCGTGGACGGGCCCCTGAACATCGAGAGCGGGCCCGTGAACAGTCGGTCGGCCGGTGCCGGTCGGGGGTCGGGTCCGGTCGAGGAGTCGGGCAAGAAGCCGCCCGCCGCCGCGCGGATCGTGGCCATGGCACGCGGGGAGTACCGGTTTGTCATGTCGCCGGACGGGCGTCCGTACGCGGTGGCGGTGGACGGGCCGAACATCGCCCTGCCGCTGCGGAACAAGGGCGGACTGCGTCAGCGGCTGGCCCGGAGGTTCGCGGACGCCTACCCCGGCGAGGTGGCCTCACAATCCGCCCTGGCCGATGCGATGACGGTGCTGGAGGGCATCGCGGAGGACAGCGACCCCGTACCCGTTCACCTGCGGGTGGGGAGCGTGCCCGGGGGTGGGATCGCGGTGGACCTGGGCACCGTCGACGGCCGTGCGGTCGTCGTCACCGCCACCGGATGGAACGTGGTCGACCGGGCCCCGGTGCTGTTCCGCCGCTCCGGGGCGATGGCCCCGATGCCGGAACCGGTGCTCGACGGCGACGGCCTGGCCAGGCTCCATGCCCTGTTGAACATGGACGGGTCGGCGTTCCGCCAGCTTGTCGCCTGGCTGGTCGCCGCGTGGATTCCCGACATCCCCCACCCGGCCCTGGTGTGCAAGGGCGAGCAGGGCACCGGCAAGTCCAAGGCGGCCCAGATGTTCATCAACCTCATCGACCCGTCACCGGCCGCCAAGCGCAGCCAGCCACGGGACGAGAAAGCGTGGTCACGGCAGGCGTTCAGCTCATGGGCGCTGTGCCTGGACAACGTGAGCGTCATCCCGCCGTGGCTGTCGGACACCCTGTGCAAGGCGGTGACCGGTGACGGGGTCGTAGACCGGGCCCTGTACACCGACGACGACGTGGTGGTCCTCACCTTCAAACGGGTACTGGCCCTCACCACGATCGACGCGGGAGCTCTGGCCGGGGACCTGGCCGAACGCGTCCTCATGCTCGACCTGCAACTCATCGACTCCTCCGAGCGGCGCTCGGAGGAGGAACTGGACGCCACGTTCGAGGCCGACCGCCCGGCGGTCCTCGGGGCCCTGTTCGATGTGCTCGCCTGTGTGCTGGCGGTCCTGCCCTCGGTGCGGCTGGACTCGATGCCCCGCATGGCGGACTTCGCCCGCGTCCTCGCCGCGGTCGACCAGACCCAGGGCTGGCACACCCTGGACGATTACCTCGCCACCTCCGCGAACGTCGCCACCGACGCGATGGAGGGCGACCCGTTCGCCATGGCCATCGCCCGCCTGGTCGACCAGGCAGGCACCTGGCAGGGCACAGCGGCCCAGTTGCTCGACATCCTGCCCGCGCCGCTCATCCGGCCCCCGAACTGGCCCAAGGACGCCACCCGCGCCAGCGGACGCGTCAAGCGGCTGGCCCCGCTCCTGCGGTCCATCGGGATCACCGTGGACGACACGCAGCGTAGCCGCGACCGCCACCGTCACCGGCTCATCACCCTCGCCCGCACCCCCGACGACGACCCCTCGGCGTCCACAGCGTCCGCACCCGAACAGGGCCCGCTCTGGCCCGGCGTCGCCCCCCTCGGACAGGGCAGCACCCCGCCTGACCAGCCCTGACACGGCCCGGCAACCCGGTGTCCGGGCCGCACGCCAGCGGCCCGGACACCCCGGAACCTGTGGACGCTGAAGCCGTCCCGCACCCACAGCGTCCACACCAGCGTCCACCCCTAACGCCCTGCCTGACCTGCGTAAACGCGGCCGTGCGGACGCTGGAGCGCTGCGGACGCTGCGATGCACCAACTCTCTAGGACGGCACCCCGGACCGACCCCCCGCACCGCACCACGGACACGAGGAGTCACCACCACCATGACCACACCAAAGCGCCGGCCGGACCCCCGCGACACCCTGCGCGCCGGACTCCCCGACCGCTACCTGACCCCCGACGACCTCGTCACCATGTTCAGCCTCCCGAGCGTCGAAACGGTCTACGCCTGGCGCCGCAAGGGCATCGGCCCGCCCGGCTTCCGCGTCGGCAAGTACATCCGCTTCAACCCCGCCGCCGTAGCGGCGTGGGAGGCAGCACAGACCACCGACCCCGCTGCCCGGCTCGTGGCCTGACGCACTGACCAGCGTGACCCGGGTGCGTCACGGCGTCACACCCCGACCGTGACGCCGTGACGCACCCCGCCACACCCTCGCCCGCACTGCCGCCCACCAGGGCGCTGACCAGCGTGACCCGGTGCGTCACACCCCCACCCGCACACCCAGCCGCACGCAGCCCGCACGGCATCCGCACACCCCGCACGGACACCCGCACGGACACCCGCACGGCGTGTCCGCCCCAACCCGAAGGGACACAGCCCACATGGCTGGCCACATCCAGGACCGCTGGTACAAGACCACCACCGGCCCCGACCACAAGCCCGTCAAGGAACGCAGTGACCGCTACGGCACCGGCCTCCGCTACCGCGCCCGCTACATCGGCCCCGACGGCACCGAGAAGTCCAAGAGCTTCCGCGACGGACAGAAGCGACTTGCTGAGAAGTGGCTGAGCAAGACCGAGACGGACATGGCCACGGGCCAGTACGTCGACCCCCGTTCGGCGCGGACCACGTTCCAGGAGCACGCCGTGAAGTGGGTTGCCGCACAGACCTCCGACATCGCGACGCGGCAGGCTGTCGAGATGCGGCTCAGGCTGCACGCCTACCCGCACATCGGTAGTCGTCCGCTCGGTTCCTTCAGGCCGGAGCACATCCGGGCGTGGGTGCGTGTCCTGGAGGACACTGTCCCTGCGGCTTCCTACCGCCGTGCCATCTTCGGCAACGTCTCGGCTGTGCTCACGGCCGCTGTGGACGATGGCCTCTTGCTCAAGAACCCCTGCCGCGCCGAGTCCGTGAAGGCACCCAAGCCCTCCCCGACCCGTGTGAAGCCGTGGCCCGCCGAGTGGGTGTTCGGGGTGCGCGAGGCGTTGCCCGGCCGGTACCGGGCCGGTGTCGACCTGGGCGGAGGCTGTGGGCTGAGGCAGGGCGAGGTCTTCGGGCTTCCCGTCGATGAGGTCGACTTCCTGGGGGGCTGGCTGCACGTCGCCTACCAAATCAAGCTGGTCCGGGGGAAGCCCGTGTTCGCTCCGCCCAAGGGCGGGAAGGAGCGTGACGTTCCTTTCCCCAGTGAGGTGGGCGCCGCCCTGGCCGCGCACATGACCGTGTACCCGCCGGTGGCGATCACGCTTCCGTGGTGCGAGCCGGACGGGGCGCCGGTGACCAAGAAGCTGTTCTTCACCAACAGCGACGGGCACGCCGTACGGCGGAACGCGTTCAACCTCCGGGCGTGGAAACCCGCTCTGGCCGCTGTGGGGGTCATTCCGGTGCCGGAGCGGGGGGAGAGGCACGCGAAGGCCCCCGAGCACGGCATGCACGCGCTGAGGCACTTCTACGCGTCGGTCCTGCTCGATGCCGGGGAGAACATCAAGGCGTTGAGCCAGTACCTCGGGCACAGCGACCCCGGATTCACCCTCCGGACCTATACGCACCTCATGCCGAGCAGCGAGGGGCGCACCCGCAAGGCGGTGAATCAGGTCTACGGGGAGCACGGTTCCCGTGATCACGGCCCAGGGACGGCCCAGGCGGCATGAACAGGCCCCCTACCGGCAAGAAACACGCTGGTAGGGGGCCTGTTCGGCCCGTATTGGGCTCAGATCATGCCGGACTGTCGCTCCCGTCGCCTGCCCCGGCCGTCACTTTCGCAAGCCTGCGGTGTTCCTCGGCCTTGCGGTCGTGGATCGCGGCCATCCGGAGGTGGTACTCCGGGTTGTCCTGCTCGTAGACGTCGGGGATGCCGTCCAGGTCGTCGTCGCGATTCTCGTCGTCCCAGAGGGTGCGGTACCGGTTGTTGCGGACCTTCAGCAGGATGCCCGCGAGGACGGCCGCGATGAGGGAGCCCACCAGTACGGATGCCTTGACCTCGGCGGTCAGCGCGGGGTCGTCGGCGAAGGCGAGTTCCCCGATCAGCAGGGAGACGGTGAAGCCGATGCCGGCGAGGGTCGCCACCGCGAACACGTCCGGCCAGGCCAGGTCGTCGCTGAGCGAGGCGCGGGTGAACCGGGCGGTCAGCCAGGTGCCGCCGAAGATGCCGACCGCCTTGCCGAGCACCAGCCCGAGGACGACACCCAGCGTCTCGGGCCGGGTGAACACCTCGGCGAGCGCCCCGCCGGACACCGGCACCCCCGCGCTGAACAGCGCGAACAGCGGTACGGCGAGTCCCGCCGAGATGGGCCGTACGAGGTGCTCGATGTGCTCACCGGGGGAGTGCTTCTCGTCCTCGCGCCGGGAGCAGCGCAGCATCAGGCCCATGGCGACACCGGCGATCGTCGCGTGGACGCCGCTGTTGTACATCAGGCCCCAGACGACGAGCGCCAGCGGGACGTACACGTACCAGCCGCGGACCTCCTTGCGCAGCAGGAGCCAGAAGAGGACCAGGCCGACGACCGCGCCGCCGAGGGCCGCGAAGTTCAGTTCGCTGGTGAAGAAGACCGCGATGATCAGGATGGCGAAGAGGTCGTCGACGACGGCGAGGGTCAGCAGGAACGCGCGCAGCGCGGACGGCAGCGAGGTGCCGATGACGGCGAGCACGGCGAGTGCGAAGGCGATGTCGGTGGCGGTGGGGACGGCCCAGCCGCTGAGCGAGCCGCCGCCGGCGAGATTGGTGACGACGTAGACCAGGGCCGGGACGGCCATGCCGCACAGCGCGGCGACCACGGGCAGTACGGCGGCCTTGGGGTCGCGCAGATCGCCTGCCACGAGTTCGCGTTTCAGCTCGATCCCGGCGACGAAGAAGAAGATCGCGAGGAGCCCGTCGGCGGCCCAGTGCCGGATCGAGAGGTCGAGGCCGAGGGCGGCGGGGCCGATATGGAAGTCGCTGACGCTCTGGTAGCTGTCCCGCAGCGGGGTGTTCGCCCAGACCAGCGCGGTGATGGCGGCGATGAGAAGCAGGACACCGCCGACCGTCTCGGTCCGCAGCGCCTCCGCGACGAAGTTCCGCTCGGGGAGCGACAGTCGTCCGAAGAGCTTGCGGGGGGTGTGCGGCGCGGTCACGGTGCGGACCTCCAGGGCGTGTCGGCTGACGGAGCCGGCGGGGTCGCCGACTCACATTGCCGACCAGACTTCCCGGCGCACCTGTGATACTCGCTGCGTCCTGGGGGTCGAGACGGGCCCTTCGGCCTATGCGCGGGATCACTTGAGCCCGCGCGTCGATCTTGACGTGACCTTGACGCGTCGCACAGCTTACCGGTTGGTCGGACGGGCGTACTGGATGATCTTCACCATAAGCCGGACAGGGGCGTCCGGCGCGCGAGCGATGACGCGCTCGCGGGCCGGACGCCCCTGTCGGGTGACGCGGGTGGCCCCGTGGGGCCGGGGGTCTCAGTCCTCGCCGGGTGCGGCGGGGAGCTTGGTCTGGATGAGGTCCATCACCGACGAGTCGGTGAGCGTGGTGACATCGCCCAGCGCGCGGTTCTCCGCGACATCGCGCAGCAGCCGCCGCATGATCTTGCCGGAACGGGTCTTCGGCAGCTCCGCCACGGGGAGCAGGCGCTTCGGCTTGGCGATCGGTCCGAGGGTGCGGCCCACATGGTTGCGCAGATCGGCGACGAGGTTCTCGTCGTCGGCGTTCGCGCTGCCCCGCAGGATCACGAAGGCCACGATGGCCTGGCCCGTCGTCTCGTCCGCCGCGCCCACGACCGCCGCCTCCGCGACCGCCGGGTGCGAGACGAGCGCCGACTCGACCTCGGTGGTGGAGATGTTGTGCCCGGACACGAGCATCACGTCGTCCACCCGGCCGAGCAGCCAGATGTCGCCGTCCTCGTCCTTCTTGGCGCCGTCGCCCGCGAAGTACTTGCCCTCGAAGCGGGACCAGTAGGTGTCGAGGTAGCGCTGGTCGTCGCCCCAGATGGTGCGCAGCATCGACGGCCACGGCTCGGTGAGGACCAGATAGCCACCGCCGCCGTCGGGGACCTCACGGGCCTCGTCGTCCACGACGGTCGCGGCGATACCGGGCAGCGCGCGCTGCGCGGAGCCCGGCTTGCTCTCGGTGACGCCGGGCAGCGGCGAGATCATCATCGCGCCGGTCTCGGTCTGCCACCAGGTGTCCACGATCGGACAGCGGTCGCCGCCGATGTGCTTGCGGTACCAGATCCAGGCTTCGGGGTTGATCGGCTCGCCGACCGACCCGAGCACCCGCAGGCTGCTCAGATCGAACTTGGCCGGGATCTCGTCGCCCCACTTCATGAAGGTGCGGATCGCGGTGGGCGCGGTGTAGAGGATCGTCACCCCGTACTTCTGGACGATCTCCCAGAACCGGCCCTGGTGCGGGGTGTCCGGGGTGCCTTCGTACATGACCTGGGTGGCGCCGTTGGCGAGCGGGCCGTAGGTGATGTACGAGTGGCCGGTGACCCAGCCGATGTCGGCGGTGCACCAGTAGACGTCGGTCTCCGGCTTGAGGTCGAAGACGGCGTGGTGGGTGTAGGCCGCCTGGGTGAGGTAGCCGCCGGAGGTGTGCAGGATGCCCTTGGGCTTCCCGGTGGTGCCCGAGGTGTAGAGGATGAAGAGCGGGTGCTCGGCGTCGAACGCCTCGGGGGTGTGCTCGGTGGACTGGCGCTCGGTGATCTCGTGCCACCACACGTCGCGGCCCTCGGTCCATGCGACGTCCTCGCCGGTGCGGCGGACGACCAGGACCTTCTCGACGCCCTCGACGCGGCTCACCGCGTCGTCCACGGCGGGCTTCAGCGCGGACGGCTTGCCGCGGCGGTAGCCGCCGTCGGCGGTGATCACCAGCTTGGCGTCGGCGTCCTGGATACGGGCCGCGATGGCGTCGGCGGAGAAGCCGCCGAAGACCACGGAGTGCGCGGCGCCGATCCGGGCGCACGCGAGCATCGCGACGACCGCCTCGGGGATCATCGGAAGGTAGACCGCGACCCGGTCGCCCTTGCCGACGCCGAGTTCGGTGAGGGCGTGCGCGGCCTTGGAGACCTCGTCCTTGAGCTGGGCGTAGGTCACCGCCCGGCTGTCGCCCGGCTCGCCCTCGAAGTGGATGGCGACACGGTCGCCGTGGCCGGCCTCCACATGCCGGTCCACGCAGTTGTACGCGACGTTCAGCTTGCCGTCGGCGAACCACTTCGCGAACGGCGGGTTCGACCAGTCGAGGGTCTCGGTGGGTTCGGTGGCCCAGGTCAGGCGGCGGGCCTGCTCGGCCCAGAAGCCGAGCCTGTCAGCCTTGGCCTGCGTGTACGCCTCCGCGCTGACGTTGGCGTGCGCGGCCAGCTCTGCGGGAGGCGCGAACCTGCGCTCTTCCTTGAGCAGGTTGGCCAGGCTTTCGTTGCTCACGACATCTCCCTTTCCCAGGGGGTCCGCGTCCGCTGTGTTCCGCGCCACAGCTCACCAGAAGCAAGGGCCTGGTGACAAGGGCTGGCCGGAAATTGGTTTAGACCTGTGTGAGAAACGTCTCGGGAGCTCGCGGGTCGGTCAAGGCCCTTTCCAGGGCCGGTTTCTACGCTGGCCGAGGGTTTCCTGGACTCCTGGGCGGGTGCGTGGCCCGGTCACGTACCGGATGCGCCCGGACCTGGGGGAGGGGCCCGCGTACCGGATGCCGCCCGGACCTGGGGAGCGGCCCCCTGGGTCGGACGCACCCGACGCACCCGACGCACCCGACGCACCCGATGTGCCCGACGCACCCGCTGTGCCCCCGCCCGGGGAGGGAGCCCACCCACCGGATGCGGTCGGCCCGGAGAGAGGGCCGCCTGCCGGGGACTCGCGGGGGACAGGCGGCCTTCTCCGTGGGGGGTGGGATGGACCGGGGCCTTGCGGAAGGCTCTAGGGCGAGGTGTCCTCCAGGGCGTTCACCTGGGTGAAGGCTCCGGCGGGCTCGTCCAGGAGATACGCCTGGGCCTCGCCCACATGGAAGTACATGCCGTGCAGCGTGAGGGAGCCGTCGGCCAGCCGACGCGCCACGGACTCGTGCGCGCGCAGATGGGCGAGCTGCTGGACCACATTGGTGAGGCAGAGCTGTTCGACGGAGTCGGCGGGCGCCCGGCCGGTGAGCCGCGCGGGTGACTCCTGGGTGGACGCCATCCGCTCCAGGCTGGGCGTCCCATGACGCAGCCACCGCCGCAACGGGCTCTGCGCGGCCGACGCCTCGGCGCTGAGCAGGGCCTGCATGGCACCGCAGCCGGAGTGCCCGCAGACGGTGACGGACCGCACCTTCAGTACGTCGACCGCGTACTCGATGGCCGCCCCGACGGAGTCGTCGCCGCTCTCCGCGCCGGGGACGGGCACCAGATTGCCGACGTTGCGCACCACGAACAGGTCCCCGGGGCCGCTGGCCGTGATCATCGAGGTGACGAGGCGGGAGTCGGCGCAGGTGAGGAAGAGCTGGGAGGGCTGCTGCCCCTCCCGGGCGAGCCGCGCCAGCTCCCCACGGACGAGCGGGGCCGTGTGCCGCTGGAACGCGCCGATGCCACGGGCGAGTTGATGGCCGCCGGGGTGATGTCCGCCGGGGTGGTGGGTCTCGCGTGCGGCGGGTGCGTGCTGGGCCCGGGGGGCGCCGCTCTGGTGGTCGCGCCAGGGGTTCCAGGGGCGGCAGCAGGAGTGGGACGAGGCGCCGGGCTCGGTGCTGGGGGTTTCGGGGTCCCCGGGCGCGGCGGATTCCGCGAGTACTTCGGCCGGATCACGTACGGCGTTCCCGGCCCCGGGGGGTGAACAGGGGGGCGGGGCGGGGGCAACGCCGGTCGCATGGGGAGCCGGTGGGGACGGCGGGCTGTGCGGGGGGGACGGCGGGCTGTGCGGGGGGTGGGCCCGTGCCGTGCGGGTGGTCTGGTCGTCGGTGCGGGCGGGGACGCAGGCTGTCATGTTTCCCGTCTCCTCCGGGGCAGCGCGGTCGCGGAACAGGGTCCCCCGGGCTCAAGGCGGGGGCGGGTCGCGGCCGTGGGGTCACGGCGTGCAGCGGCGGGATATCTCAACTCTCGGTAAACGAATCGTAATCCAGAGTAAAGAAGAAGGCCGAACATTTGCATCAAACGGTGCAACCAATCACTCGGGTGAGTGAATGCATCATTTGATCGGCTTGTCATACAAACATCACGGAGGTCCCGTGCGAGGTTGGCCGCGCCCTGATTCGTCTTATAGGAAGAAGGTGGGCGGATGGCCGCCACCCAGAGGATCGCCGCGGGCCTCGCCGTGACCGCGGCCTGCGCCATGGCCGTGTCCGGCTGCTCGTCCGACGGCGGGCCGAGCAAGCGAGGCGGCACGGAGAAGAAACCGTCCCCGGCCGCCGCGCCCAAGAACGCGGTCCGGCTGATCGGCGACGGTTCCACCGCCTTCACCGGCACACAGCCCAAGCAGCCACGCGCCGAACGGCTCGCGCCGGGGCAGCGTCCACCGCAGTTCGTCGTGTTCTCCTGGGACGGCGCGGGCGAGGACAGTCAGCGGCTCTTCTCGCACTTCAGGAAGGTGGCGAAGGCCAACAACGCCACCATGACCTATTTCCTCAGCGGGGTGTACATGCTCCCCGAGGACAAGCGGTCCCAGTACGACCCGCCGCAGCACAACGCGGGCAGCTCCGACATCGGCTTCAACGACGTCGCCGGTGTGAAGGAGACCGCCGAACAGCTGCGGGGCGCCTGGCTGGAGGGCAATGAGGTGGGCACCCACTTCAACGGGCACTTCTGCGGCAGCGCCGGTGGCGTCGGCCAGTGGTCCGTGGAGGAGTGGAAGAGCGAGATCACACAGGCCAAGTCGTTCGTGAAGTCCTGGAAGGGCAACACGGGGCTGAAGGACGCCGAGCCGCTGCCCTTCGACTACGACAAGGAACTCATCGGCGCCCGCACCCCCTGTCTCGAAGGCCAGAAGAACTTCATGCAGGCCGCCCGTGAGATGGGCTTCCGCTACGACACCAGCGGGGTCAACGACCAGGTCTGGCCGAAGAAGAAGGACCGGCTGTGGGATCTGTCCATGCAGCTCGTCCCCGTCCCCGGACGCTCCTTCGAGACGCTGACCATGGACTACAACTTCATGGTCAACCAGTCCGGCACGGTCTCCCAGGGCGACCCGGACATGCACGAGTACTGGGGCGACCAGATGCGTGACGGTCTGCTCCAGGGCTTCGACCGCGCCTACAACGGCAACCGCGCGCCGCTGATCATCGGCAACCACTTCGAGTCCTGGAACGGCGGCACCTATATGCGTGCCATCGAGGAGACCATCGAGAGTGTGTGCAACAAGAAGGACGTGCGCTGTGTGTCCTTCCGCCAGCTCGCCGACTGGCTCGACGCCCAGGACCCTGCGGTCCTCGACAAGCTCCGCGCGCTGAAGGTCGGCCAGGAGCCCAAGGGCGGCTGGCCGGCCTATCTCTCCGCCCGCCCCGCACCGGCTCCCAAGGGCGTACCGGGAGCCCCGGCCGCCGGACAGCGCTGACCCCCGGACACCGGCCCTGACGTCCCCCGCACCGCGTGCCCGGGTGCGGGGGACGTCCATGTCCTGCCGGGACCCGGCGGCGCGGGCCCGCGGTCAGGCGGGCTGGGCCGCCACCGGCTGCTCGCGCAGCACGAACGCGGGGTCCACCTGGGAGGCGAGGTCGCCCCCGGTGCGCTCGTTGCCCCAGGAGCGGGCGTTCTTGAGGTGGAACTGCACCATCTGCCGGGTGTAGCGGTCCCAGTCCCGGTGCTCGTACATGGCGTCGGCCGCCGCCTGAAGGGTGCGCAGGGTGGCGCGGTTGCCGTCCTCCAGCCGGGCGAACGCGAGCGGGCGGCCCTTCTCCATGGCCCGCACCCAGTCCGAGTGCCCCACGGTGGCGATGAGGTCGTCGCCGACCTCCTCGCGCAGGAAGTCCAGATCGTCCTGGCCCTGGACCTTGTTGCCCACGACGCGCAGGGCGATGCCGAAGTCCCGCGCGTACTCCTTGTACTGGCGGTAGACGGACACACCCTTACGGGTCGGTTCGGCCACCAGGAACGTCATGTCGAAGCGGGTGAACATGCCGGACGCGAAGGAGTCGGACCCCGCCGTCATGTCGACCACCATGTACTCGTCGCGGCCGTCGACCAGGTGGTTCAGGCACAGCTCCACGGCGCCCGTCTTGGAGTGGTAGCAGGACACCCCCAGGTCCGCCTCGGTGAACGGCCCCGTGACCATCAAACGCGCGGTGGCGCCGTCGAGTTCCACGGGACGCGCGCACGCGTCGTACACCGGGTTGTTCTCACGGATGCGCAGCAGCCGCGATCCCTCCCCGGGCGGGGTGGTCTTGATCATCGTGTCGACGGAGGCGATACGCGGGTTGGAGCCCCGCAGGTACTCCTTGATGAACGCGAGACGTTCGCCCAGGGCGGGCAGCCGCGCCGAGGTCTCGTCGTCGAGGCCGAGGGCGGCCCCCAGGTGCTGGTTGATGTCGGCGTCCACCGCGACGACCGGCGCGCCGGTGGCCGCGAGGTGCCGCACGAAGAGGGACGACAGGGTGGTCTTGCCGCTGCCGCCCTTCCCAACGAAAGCAATTTTCATGTTCAGTAAGCCTAGTGGCCCTCCGTGCCCCCCGGGACCGCCGACGTGGAGAAGACCACTCCTTCGTGGGGCGTCGCCCCGGCGCGTGTGGGTGAGCCGGCGGGTGCGTAGGGTCGTACCCATGAGTAGTACGTCAGGTGCGTCCGCCGATCCGCTCGTCGCGCTGGGCACGCTGCCCGGGGTGCCCGACTCGGTGGCCGCGGTACGCAAGGCGGTGGACCGGGTCTACGGGCACCGCGTCATGCGCAGGCGCAGCAACGAGGTCACCTCGGAGGCCGCGTTGCGCGGTGCGCGCGGCTCGGCGGCCCTGTCCGGGGCGGACTGGGCGCTGGAGGAGGTCCGCAGACGCAGCGACTTCGGCGCGGACGACGAGGCCCTCACGGTCGGCGCGGCCTTGCGGCTGACGGCCGAGGCGGGGCAACTCCTCTCCGTCTGGCGGCAGTCGCCGCTGCGGGTGCTGGCCCGGCTGCATCTGGTGGCCGCCGCCGACCGCGGGGAGCGCGTGGGGCGTCCCCGTCAGCAGGGCGAGCCGGTGGACGAGCCCCTGATCGAGCTGCCGCTGCCCGGTGCCCACGAGGTCGCCGCGCGGCTGGAGGGGCTGTCCGCGCTGGTCGTCGCGGGGGGCTCGGCACCGGCCCTGGTGACCGCCGCGGTGGTGCACGGTGAACTGCTCGCGCTGCGGCCCTTCGGCTCGTACAACGGGATCGTGGCGCGGGCGGCCGAGCGGATCGTCCTGATCGGCAGCGGGCTGGACCCCAAGTCGGTCTGTCCGGCGGAGGTCGGCCACGCGGAGCAGGGGCGCGCGGCCTACGCGGCGGCCCTGGCGGGCTATGCGACCGGTACGCCGGACGGGGTGGCCCGGTGGATCGCGCACTGCGGCCGTTCGGTCGAGCTGGGAGCGCGGGAGTCGACCGCAGTGTGCGAGGCGATGCAGCGGGGCGCCGCCTGACGCCGACGCGGTCCGGGGGCTCCGGCTCGACCGTGAGGCTGTTGGCCCGTGCGTCCGGTGGTCAGTGTGCGCGCTGGGCGCGAGGCCGCGGCGGTGGACTGGCCCGGGGCGCCTGGACATGGTTGCGGCGGTACGGATTCCGTACCGCCGCTGGCATGTTCACCTGGATACCAAGCGTCCTCGATGTATTGCCCATCAGGCCGGGGGCTCTGCCCGTTCCTGGTGCGGCTGGCCCGTATTCGACGGGTCGACGTCGCGTGGGTGCCTGGTGTTCATGCGCGGTCCGTGGGGCCTGGTTGAGTCAAAGGTGATCCTCTCGGATGTCCTTGGTCTCGCGGGCCGTTGATTCCTTTGTACTCCTGTCCGGAAAGAAGCGGAACCCCACGCCGCACTTCTTTACTTTTAGGTTCAAACAAGGGTCAAGCGGACACGTGGTGAGGGGGGCCCGGGAGTGCGTCCAGAGGCGGGCCCGGCGGCGGTCCGTCCTGATCCCGCTCCGGTCCCGCCCTGGTCAGCTCGGTACGGGACGCCGTTTGCTGGCGTACCAGACCAGTCCGGCCGTGGCCGCCGCCGCTCCGACCGCCGCCGCGGCGACCAGCGCCGGGCGGGGCGGGACCTTCAGTGCGGGGAGGCGCTGCTTGAGCCGTACGGGCCGGTGGAAGTCGAGAATCGGCCAGTCCCGGGCCAGGGCCTCGCGGCGCAGCGCGCGGTCCGGGTTGACGGCGTGCGGATGGCCGACGGACCGGAGCATCGGCAGATCCGTCATGGAGTCGCTGTACGCGTAGCAGCGCGCGAGGTCGTAACCCTCCGTCCGCGCCAGGTCCTTGATCGCCTCCGCCTTGGTGGGGCCGTACGCGTAGTACTCGACCTCGCCGGTGAAGCAGCCGTCGTCACCGACGACCAGCCGGGTGGCCACCACGCGGTCCGCGCCGAGCAGTTCACCGATCGGCTCCACCACCTCCGAGCCGGAGGTGGAGACGATCACGACGTCCCGTCCGGCGGTGTGGTGCTCCTCGATGAGGGAGGCGGCCTCGTCGTAGATGATCGGGTCGATGAGGTCGTGCAGGGTCTCGGCGACGATCTCCTTGACCTGCTGCACGTTCCACCCCCGGCAGAGCGCGGACAGGTACTCCCGCATGCGCTCCATCTGGTCGTGGTCGGCGCCGCCCGCGAGGAACACGAACTGGGCGTAGGCGGTACGCAGTACGGCCCGCCGGTTGATCAGGCCACCGTGATAGAAGGACTTGCTGAAGGTGAGCGCGCTCGACTTCGCAATGACCGTCTTGTCCAGGTCAAAGAAGGCGGCCGTGCGGGGCAGCGAGTGGTTTTCCACGAGCCCGAGCATAGGCGCCCACCATTCGGCGTAAGCTCCGGCGTGTGGGTTTGCCTGAGAAGGCCTTCGGGTACACCATGGAAGTCACGGATCGTTCGCGACCGTGCTAACCCGGTCCGACTCCACCCCCCCCCGAGTCGGCCGTGGGGACGACCCCCGCTCTCCCCCCCCGGCGGGGGTCGTCGCATGTCCGGACCGGTTTGGTCCGCACCTTTCCGACCCTCGCGCCCTTCGGCCGCTCTTCTCGGCCCGCGCAACCCCTCCCCGAAAATCTTACGCAGAGTAACGATCTTGCTGCGCTGGGGAAAGCTTTGCGGTGTCACCTGTTCGGGTGATGGAGATATCCACAAGAGCCCTCTTGTCCACGGTATTTGACCAAGATCCACATGATTTTCCGGATCGGCGCATCGTGATTGCAGCGCGATCCGCTCATGGAGTTCGGACGGTTCGTTCACGGTGGTTCTGCTGGCCGGATTCCGATGGCCCGACGTATCACCGGGAACGGAACTCCACGTTCGGGATTCGCGGGTTCATCAGGAACCCGGGGACGCGCGGAACCACGGACGGATCGAGGGGGCTGGAGATCGTGAAGGACATCGTCGCCCGGCGCGGGGCGGACGGGGAGCGGGCGGGGCCGCCCCGGAGCGGCCCCCGGGCCCGTCCCGGGCATCCGGGGCGGACCCGGTCCGAGGCCGCCGGCGGGACCCGGGCGGTCGGGCGCCGAGGAGCGGACGCCGCCCCGGTGGAGCCCGTCGGCCCACTGATCCTCACGGAGGACGGCCCGCTGCTCGACGACCTGCTGAGGCTGTGCGCCGCGGCCGGGGCGAGGGCTCAGGTACGGCACGGCCCGCCGGACCGCGACCGCTGGGAGAGCGCGCCCCTCGTCATCGTCGGTGACGACGCGGCGGCCCGGCTGCGGGGCTCCGGCCGCAGGCGCGGAGTGGTCCTGGTCAGCCGGGCCCCGGAGTCCCCGGAGCTGTGGCGGCACGCGGTCGAGGTCGGCGCCGATCACGCGCTCGTCCTCCCGGATGGCGAGAAATGGTTGGTCGACCGGATCGCGGACGTCGCCGAAGGCGCCGGCTGCCCCGCCCTCACCGTCGGCGTCCTCGGCGGCAGCGGCGGTGCCGGAGCCTCCACCCTCGCCTGCGCCCTCGCGCTCACCTCGGCCCGGGCCGGGCGCCGCACCCTGCTGGTCGACGCCGACCCTCTCGGCGGCGGGCTGGACATCATGCTCGGCGCGGAGGAGGCCGAGGGCCTGCGCTGGCCCGCCTTCGCCGGATCACGGGGGCGGGTCGGCGGCGGCGCCCTGGAGGAGGCGCTGCCCGCGCTGCACGGTCTGCGGGTCCTCAGCTGGGACCGCGGGGAGCCGGTGCCCGTCCCGTCCCAGGCGGTGCGCGCCGTGCTCGCCGCCGCCCGCCGCGGCGGCGGCTCCGTCGTCGTGGATCTGCCACGCCACGCCGACGACAACGCCTCGGAAGCCCTCGCCCAACTCGACCTGGCCCTGATCGTGGTGCCCGCGACCCTTCCCGCCGTCGCCGCGGCGGGCCGGACGGCCGCCGCCGTCCGGCCCGTCCTGCGGGACCTGCGGGCCGTCGTCCGTCCGGCTCGCCGCGACCGCTCCGGCCGCGTACCCGACGGCGCCGAGGTCGCCCGGCTCCTCGGGCTGCCCTACGCGGGCGAACTGCCCCATGACCCCGGGCTCCCGGCCGCCCAGGACACCGGCCGCCCACCCGGGCACGATCCGCGCGGCCCGCTCGCCCGCTTCGGCACGGCCTTCTGGCAGCAGCTCGTCCCCGGACCGGACGGAGCGACGTCATGACCGCGGTGGTCGGCGAGCGCCTGCTCGACGGCGTACGTCAGTGGCTCGCCCGCAGCGGCCTCGAAGCCACGCCCGCACATGTCGCCGAGGCGCTCCGGGCGCAGTCCGTCGTCCTCGGGGACGCCGAGGTCCTCGGCACGGCGAGGCGGCTCAGGTCCGAGCTGGTCGGCACCGGGCCGCTGGACTCCCTGCTCACCGACCCGGCGGTCACCGACGTGCTTGTCTCGGCACCCGACCGCGTATGGGCCGACCGGGGCCGCGGCCTCCAGCTCACCGACATCACCTTCCCCGACCCGGGCGCCGTCCGCCGGCTCGCGCAACGCCTGGCGGCGGCGGCCGGACGCCGGCTCGACGACGCCCGCCCCTGGGTCGACGCCCGGCTTCCCGACGGCACTCGGCTGCACGCGGTGCTGCCGCCGGTCGCCGTCGGCTCCACCTGTCTGTCCCTGCGGGTCGCCCGCCCCCAGGCATTCACCCTCACCGAACTCGTCGCGGCCGGGACGGTGCCCCCGGGCGGCGACCGCTTCCTGCGCGCCCTGCTGGACGCCCGGCTCTCCTACCTGATCAGCGGCGGCACCGGCACAGGCAAGACCACCCTGCTCAGCACCCTCCTCGGCCTCGTGGCGGCCGACGAGCGCATCGTCCTCGCCGAGGACTCCGCGGAGCTGCGCCCCGACCATCCCCATGTGGTCCGGCTGGAGGCCCGCCCGGCCAACCAGGAGGGCGCGGGGCTGGTGACCCTGCGGGACTTGGTGCGGCAGGCCCTGCGGATGCGACCGGACCGCCTTGTCGTCGGGGAGGTCCGGGGCCCCGAGGTCCTCGACCTGCTCGCCGCGCTCAACACCGGCCACGAGGGCGGCTCGGGCACGGTCCACGCGAACACCGCGGCGGACGTACCGGCCCGCCTCGAAGCCCTCGCCACCGCCGCCGGACTCGACCGCGCGGCCCTGCACAGCCAGCTCGCGGCGGCGGTGGCGGTCGTGCTGCACCTCGTACGCGACCGTCAGGGCCGCCGACGGGTCGCCGAGGTACGGGTCCTGGAACGCGCCCCCTCCGGCCTGGTCGTGACGGTGCCCGCCCTGCGCTGGGGGCCCGACGCGTTCACCCCCGACACCGGATGGCGACGCCTGAGGGCCCGCCTCGGGGACGCCCTGTGAACCCGGCGGCGCTGTGTGTCGCGGCGGCGGTGGCGTGCTGCGCGGGGGCGGGTGTGTGGCTGGCTTGGGCGTGGGGCCCGCGAGCGAGCCGGGCGGCCCGGCTGCGGGCGGTGCTGGCCCGGCCGGTGCGGCCTCCGGCGACCCAGCCCCTGGACCGGGCCCTGGGGCATCTGCTGGACCGGACGTCGGGTGGTGGACGGGGTGCCTGGCATGGGGTTCGGGCAGGGGCCCGGTCCGGAGTTCGGCATGAAGTTCGGCATGAAGTTCGGCCTGGTGGGGCGGTTGCTGGGGCTTTCGGCGGGCCGTTCGGTGGGCTGGCCGGTGGGTCGGTCGGCGTGCTGATCGGTGGGGCGTCCGGTGGGTCGGCGCGTGGGCGGGTAGGTGTGACGGTCCGTCGGTGGGGGGCTGTTGTGGCGGGGCGGGTCGGGCACGAGGTGTGGGTGCTGGTTGTGGGGGCCGTGGTCGCGCTCGCCGGGCGGTCACCGCTGCCGTTGCTGCTCGGGGCGGCCGCCATGCCCGTGACGCGACGTGCGCTGCGTGCCCGAGCTCAGCGGGCGGCACGCGACCGGCGGGCCGACGAGGTGATCGCCCTGTGCGGCGCCCTGGTCGGTGAGATGCGCGCCGGACGGCATCCAGGCGAGGCCCTGTCCGAGGTCGCCCGCGCCCCGGACGGCGGGCTCGGCGCGGCCCGTACCACCGTGCTCGCCGCGGCCCGCTTCGGCGGGGACGTGCCGGGCGAACTCACCGCGGCGGCCCGGGAGTCCGGTGCGGAGGGGCTCGTGGGACTGGCCGTGTGCTGGCGGGTGGCCGTGGACCAGGGCGCGGGGCTCGCCGCCGGACTGGAGCGCCTGGAGGCAGCCTTGCGCGCCGAGCGGGACCAGCGCGCCGAACTGCGCGCGCAGTTGGCGGGTGCGCGGGCCACCGCCGTGATGCTCGCGGGCCTTCCCGTGGTGGGGCTGCTGCTCGGCGCCGCGTTGGGGGCGGAGCCGCTGAGGGTGCTGCTGCACACCGGTCCCGGTTTGGTGTGCCTCGCGGTGGGCGGCGCGCTGGAGGTCACGGGGCTCTGGTGGGCCTCCCGGATCGTGCGGGGGGCAGAGGTGGGGTGAGGGGCGGGGCGCCGGGGACGCGTGGGGTTGGGCTGACGCGGGGTGGGGCTGGGCCGGCCGGGGCGAGGGCTGGGGGTGCGGTCGGTGCGGAGGCGGGTGCGGGGTGCGGGGGAGCCGGGCTGGGTCTTGGGGTGCGGACGTGAGGAATGGGTCGGCCAGGGCGGCAGGGCTCGGGCTGGGGCCAGGGGCGGGGGCTGGGCGCGGTGTGCGGGGTCGGGGGCGAGGGGCTGAGTGGGCTGGATGTGGTCGGTGTGCTCGGTGGTGGGGGTTGTCCACAGGCTGGGGGTTGTTCATGTCGGGTTGGTTGGGTGCGGGGGCCGCGTGGTGGCTGTGGTGGCTGTTGTGCGGGGTGAGCGAGAAACGGTGCGGAGGGTACGTACGGGCGCGGTGGGGGCGAGTGCTCGGGACGGCGGGTCCGGCGACGGGCAGGGGGATGCGCGTGGTCATGAGCGGGGCGGCGGCTGTGGCCGGTCCGGGCGGGGGGATTCGGAGTCCGAACGCTCCGACTGCGAGGCGGGGGCGGGGCGAGGACGGCCGGGGGAGGGAGGCCGCGGTGAGCGGTGGCGGTGAGCGGGGACGGCGTGGGACGGAGGTCGTGCGGAGGTGGGCGCCGGTGCTGGGCGTCGGGTGTGCCGCGTTCCTGTTCGTGGAGGGTGCGGCCGGGCTCGTGGCCGGGGTGCTCGCCGGAGCCGGGGCGTGGTGGGCCGGGCGGCGGGTGGGCTCGGCGGCCGAGGGACCGGACCTGACGCGGGTAGCGGGTGAACTTCCGCTCGCGGCGGATCTCCTGGGCGCGTGCGTGGCCGCGGGTGCCGAGCCGGTCAGCGCGGCACGGGCGGTCGGTGACGCGCTGGGCGGGCCGGTCGGGGTGTGCCTGGCCCGGGGTGCGGCGGAGGTGCGGTTGGGCGCCGGACCGGCGTACGCCTGGCGGGAGTTGGCGGCGCTGCCGGACGGGGCGGGGCTGGCCCGGCTGCTGGAGCGCGCGGGGGACTCGGGGGCGCCGGCGGCAGCGCCGGTGGCCCGGTACGCGGCCCAGGCCCGGGCGCGGTGGAGTCGCACCGCGACGGCGCGGGCCCGGCGGGCGGGGGTGCTGGTCACGGCGCCGGTGGGGCTGTGTTTCCTGCCCGCGTTCGTGGTCGTCGGGGTGCTGCCGGTGGTGGTCGGCCTGGCGGGGCGGCTGTTGGCGGGAGGTGACGGATGACTCGGACACCGGGGTGAGGCGTCCCGGTCAAGGAGCGGAGGTCGGGTCGGGGCGCCACGTAATGAGAGCAGTTGAAGGTTCAGGAACGTCAGGGAAATCGCGAGCAACGGGGGTTGCCATGGGTTGCGGAACACGGGTGCGGGCGGGTGTGCGTACCGGGATGAGGAAGGTGCGGGGTGCGGTGGTCGCGGTGCGCCGACGCCACGGCCACGGGGACGGGGACGGCCACGGGGACGGCCGACGCCACGGCCACGGGGACGGCGGGATCGTCACCTCGGAGTACGCGATGGGACTCATCGCGGCGGTGGGGTTCGCCGGGGTGCTCTACAAGGTGGTGACCAGCGCGCAGGTGAGTGCCGCGCTGCAAGGGGTCGTCCAGAAGGCGCTCGATGTCCAGTTCTGAGGGCCGGGTTCCCAGGTCCGGGGTTGCTTCGGGTTCCGAGGCTGTTCCGATGTCCAGGTCTGTGGGGTGGCGCCCCGAGCGGGATGGCCCGAGGCGGAGGCCGTGGGGAGGCGTCGGGCATCGCGGGGACCGGGGGTTCGTGACGGCGGAGGCGGCGGTCGCGTTGCCCGTGCTGGCGGTGTTCACGATGGCGCTGGTGTGGGCGCTGCTCGCCGCGGCGGCACAGATCCAGTGCGTGGACGCGGCTCGGATCGGCGCGAGGGCCGCCGCCCGGGAGGACCCGGAGGCCGCTGTCGTCGTGGCGGCGCGCCGGGCGGCGCCCGCGGGCGCCAGGGTCTCGGTGCGCCGGGACGGTGATCTGGTGCGGGTGCGTGTCAGCGCCCCCGCCCCGGGGCCCGACGTGCTTCCACTGTGGCTGCGGCACACGGCGGTGGCGCCGGCGGAGGACCCGGCCGTGACGGTTGCCGGTGAAGTGGGGGTCCTTGAGCGGGCAGGGGGCGGGGTCGGTGAGCGGTGACGGACCGGTGCTCACCGGAGTGACGGACGGTGGTCGGACCGCGGGTGGGAAAGCCCGTTCCTGTTCCCGTTCCCGCTCATCCTTGTCCGGTGCGTCCGGTGCGTCCGGTGCGTGTCGCGGGGGTCGCCGTCACGGCAGGGATCGGGGCGCGGCGACTGTGTGGGCGGTCATGGCGGTCGCCGTCCTGGGGTTGGTCTTCGGGGTGCTTCTGGCCATGGGTCACGCGATGGTGGTCCGTCACAAGGCGGCGGGGGCGGCCGATCTGGCCGCGCTCGCCGCGGCGGAGCACTGGATGGCGGGGCAGGCGGGGGCGTGCGCGCGGGCCCGGGTGGTGGCCGGGGCGCAGGAGGGGCGGTTGGTGCGGTGCGTGCTGAACGGCGAGGTGGTGGAGGTGACGGCCGCGGTGGGCGAGGGCATGTTCGCCGCCGAGATGAGATCCCGGGCGGGCCCGGCGACGGTGCCTCTGCCGGGGGTGCGTTGAGGAGCCGCCGTGGGAGCGGAACCGCCGTCCTGGCGCTTGACGGGGTCTCTGGGGTCCTCGGCGTTCGAGATGATCCCCGGTGGTCGACAGACTGTGCGACGGGCGTGGCGCCCCCCTGAGGGGCCGTCAGGGGGCATGTCCGCGGCGGCGCGGGCCTCCACCTTGCGGTATCCGGCTCCACGTCGGCCGTCGGCGCACACCGCACTCGGCCAAGGCGGCCCAGGACCCTGCGCCGGAACCGGTCCCGCGTCCGGCCCAGTTCCGGGCTCAGGCTCTACGCCCGGTCCCGGTCCCGGTTCCGGCTGGGGCTCGGCTCACGCCTGCGGGCCAGGCCCCGGCTCAGCGCCAGATCCCGGCTCAGGGCCAGGCCCCGGCTCAGGGCCAGGTCCCGGCTCGGGGTTCGGCCCGTGATCAGGTTCCGGCTCAGAGGTTCGCTCAGGGGGTGGTGCGTCGGTGAGGAGGGTGGTGAGGAGGCGGAGGGCGGCTCGTTTGTGGAGGGGCTCGTTGCCGTTGCCGCACTTGGGGGACTGGATGCAGGACGGGCAGCCGGCGTCGCACTCGCAGGCCGCGATGGCCTCGCGGGTGGCGGTGAGCCAGCCGCGGGCGGTGCGGAAGGCGCGTTCGGCGAAGCCCGCGCCGCCGGGATGGCCGTCGTAGACGAAGACCGTGGGAAGGAGGGTGTCGGGATGCAGGGGGACGGAGACGCCGCCGATGTCCCAGCGGTCGCAGGTGGCGAAGAGGGGCAGCATCCCGATGGAGGCGTGCTCCGCGGCGTGCAGCGCACCGGCGAGCTGTTCGGGTCCGATCCGGGCGGCGTCGAGCTGGTCCTCGGTGACCGTCCACCACACGGCGCGGGTGCGCAGGGTGCGGGGCGGCAGGTCGAGCTTGGTCTCGCCGAGCACCTCGCCGGTGATCAGTCGGCGGCGCAGGAACGAGACGACCTGGTTGGTGACCTCGACGGAGCCGTAGCAGAGCCGCCCGTCGCCCCAGGGGATCTCCGTGTCGGTCTCCAGGACAGAGATCGAGGTGATGTCACGGGCGACCGTGGAGTACGACGGGGCGGCCTGCTCGACCAGGGCGACGGAGTCGTCCAGGTCCAGTCGCCGGACGAGATAGGTGCGGCCCTGGTGGAGGTGGACGGCGCCCTCGTGGACGGAGGAGTGCGCGGCGGAGGCGTCGACGGTGCCGAGGAGACGGCCGGTGGCCTCCTCCACGATCTGCACCGGGGCACCGCCGCCGCCCCGGATGTCGGTCAGGTCGGCGGCCCGTTCCCGGCGGGTCCAGTGCCAGGCGCTGGTCCGGCGGCGCAGCAGCTTCGCGGCCTCCAGCTGGGGCATCAGTTCCGCCGCGCCGGGGCCGAAGAGCGCCAGGTCGTCGTCGGTGAGCGGGGCCTCGGCGGCGGCGGCGCACAGATGCGGGGCGAGGACGTACGGGTTGTCGGGGTCGAGGACCGTCGACTCGACCGGCTGGTCGAAGAGGGCCTCAGGGTGGTGGACGAGATAGGTGTCCAGCGGGTCGTCACGGGCGATGAGCACCGCCAAGGCGCCCTCCCCGGAGCGCCCCGCGCGCCCGGCCTGCTGCCAGAGGGAGGCCCGGGTCCCGGGATAGCCGCAGATCAGGACGGCGTCCAGGCCGGAGACGTCCACCCCGAGCTCCAGGGCGGTGGTCGCGGCGAGGCCGAGGAGCTCGCCGGAGTGCAGGGCGCGCTCAAGGGCCCGGCGCTCCTCGGGGAGGTAGCCGCCCCGGTAGGCGGCCACCCGGCGGGGCAGGGAGCGGTCGACCTCGGCGAGCCGGTCCTGGGCGATGACGGAGATCAGTTCGGAGCCGCGCCGGGAGCGGACGAAGGCGACCGTGCGGACCCGGTCGACGACCAGGTCGGTGAGGAGGTCGGCGGTCTCGGCGGTGGCCGTGCGGCGGACCGGGGCGCCCTTCTCGCCGTGCAGCTCGGTGAGCGGGGGCTCCCACAGGGCGAACACCAGTTCGCCGCGCGGGGAGGCGTCGTCGGCCACCTCGCGCACCGGTACGCCGGTGAGCCGGGTCGCCGCGGCGGCCGGTTCGGCGGCGGTCGCGGAGGCCAGCAGGAACACGGGGTCGGAGCCGTACCGGGCGCACAGCCGCCGCAGCCGGCGCAGCACCTGGGCGACATGGGAGCCGAACACACCCCGGTAGGTGTGGCACTCGTCGATGACGACGTACCGCAGCGCGCGCAGGAAGGAGGACCAGCGCGGGTGCGACGGGAGGATGCCGCGGTGCAGCATGTCCGGATTGGTGAGGACGTACGTGGCGTACTGGCGTATCCACTCCCGCTCCTCGAACGGGGTGTCGCCGTCGTACACGGCCGGGCGGACCGCCTTGCCGAGCGGCGCGGTGAGGTCCCGCAAGGCGCGGTGCTGGTCAGCCGCCAGTGCCTTGGTGGGCGCCAGGTACAGCGCGGTGGCGCCCCGCCCGTTGGGTGCCTCGGAGCCGTCCATGAGCGTCGACAGGATCGGGACGAGATACGCCAGCGACTTGCCGGAGGCCGTCCCGGTGGCGACGACGACGGACTCGCCGTCGAGGGCGTGCCGCGCGGCGGTCGCCTGATGGGCCCACGGCCGTTCGATGCCGGCTGCCCGGATCGCGTCGATCACTTCGGGCCGAATCGCCTCGGGCCAGTCGGCATGACGGCCCGCACGTGGGGGCAGGTGCTCCGTATGAGTGATGCGGGTGGCCCTGCCTTGCCGGGCCGCGAGACGGTCGAGCACGACGTCAGGAGCGTCGGCGGCGTCCGCCCGTGGTCCGGGGACACGAGGAAGATTAGTCAAATCGGCCATTGGCACCGAGTGTGTCACTGGTCTGGTGGACAATCACTGTCAGGCGTCCCTCGGGGTTCCTGCGGCTTTGGTCGTGCCCGCCGTCGCGGGGGCGCTCCATGATTGAATGCCAACGCGGCTGGCGATCCGTCCCGGGGGTTCAAGCCGAGGTGTCCCTAGGGGCGACCGCTCGATAGCAAGGTGCTGGAGGATGATCCGTGGACCTGTCCCTGTCGACCCGTACCGTCGGCGATCGTACGGTCGTCGAGGTCGGTGGCGAAATCGATGTGTATACCGCGCCCAAGCTGCGGGAGCAGCTGGTCGAGCTGGTGAACGACGGCAGTTTCCACCTGGTCGTGGACATGGAGGGGGTCGACTTCCTCGACTCCACCGGACTCGGCGTGCTGGTGGGCGGCCTGAAGAGGGTGCGGGCCCACGAGGGCTCCCTGCGCCTGGTCTGCAACCAGGAGCGCATCCTGAAGATCTTCCGGATCACCGGTCTGACCAAGGTGTTCCCGATTCACAACTCGGTCGAGGAAGCCGTCGCCGCCACCGACTGACCATCGTCCCCGGGTCCGCCCGGGGGACAGTGCGACCATCGGGGGGCCGGGCCGCAGGCTCGGCCCCCCGACACACGTCAGCCCGCCCGAGGGGGATGCATGGCAACCGTCGAACTCCGCTTCAGCGCGCTGCCCGAGCATGTTCGGACCGCCAGGCTGGTCGCGGCGGCCGTCGCCCGGCGCGCCGGGGTGGACGAGGCCGTGCTGGACGAGGTGCGGCTCGCGGTGGGCGAGGCGTGCACCCGTGCGGTCGGACTTCATCAGAGCGGCGGGATCGACGCGCCCGTCGAGGTGCGGCTGATCGAGGAGGAGAAGCAGTTCTCCATCGTCGTCGGTGACGAGGCACCCCGGGTGGGTTCCGCTTCCGACGCCTCCGGTGAGAGTGCCGAGAGCGAGGACGAGATGGGTCTCGCGGTGATCAGCGGTCTCGTTGACGATGTCGAGGTCACCGCTGGTGAGGCGGGCGGATCGATCCGGATGACCTGGCCCACGGCCGCCGCCTCCGCGGCGGGCTGACACCCGACACCGGACTCCGAACACCCGACACGTCCCTAGCCGGGCCGTCCCTCCTCCGTCCGGCCCTGCCATCCCTGCCATCCCTGCCATCCCTGGCCTCTGCCGGGTCCCGCCCGGCCCTGCGCCCGGCCATGCCCGCGTCGCCCGTACGGCGTCCCGGCGCCCCTGCCTGTGCCGGCCGAGGCCCACGCGGGCCCGCGCCCCCGCCCACGGTCGTACGCGCAGCCCTGGCCGCACCGGCGCACAGCCGCACCGGACGTGTGGGACGGGGCCGGACGTACTGGATGGCCGCCCCGCCCCGCCTCGCGCACCCCGTCCGCCCCACGCGGGCCGCCTGTGCCGTCCGAACACCACTTCGCACGAATGTGCCCCGCCGTACGAGCCCCCGCTCCCACCCGCTGGCGTAGCCGGTGTGCCGGGGCAGCCGGGGTGAGCCGGGGCAGCCGGGGCAGCCGGGGCAGCCGGGGTGAGCCGGGAGCGGCCATCCCGCTCCGCCGCCCGGCCCCGGCATCCGCACCCTCGCTCGGTCCCGAAGCCCGTACCCGGCCCCGGTGACCGCACTTCGGCTCCGTAGCCCCCGCTAGGTCCCGGAGCCCGGAGCCTGCACCCGGCCCCGGTGACCGCACCGCCCCCGGGCGACCGCTCCCCGTAGCTGCCTCCCCCATATCCGCCGCCCCCGGATACCCGCCGGAATCCGCTCCCCGGAATCCGCCCCCGTATCCGCCCCCTGAATCCCCTCCCCGTACCGCGGCCGGTACCGCTCCCGCACTGCCGCTCCCGTACTGCCGCTCCCCGCGCTACCGCTCCGCTCCGCTCCCCGTAACCGTCTCCGGTCCGCACTCGTGTGGATGATCGGGAGCAACCCCCGACACACACTCGCGGCACTTTCCCACATGCCTCAAGGGCATTATTTTTCATGTGCGGATGCGAGAGCGAATTTCCCCCACCCTGCGGTCGCCACTCTGTTTGGATCGGGATTCTCTCCCTACAATCCGTCCACATCTTGAGCTCAGTCCAAGCGTCAAGGAGGACGAATGGCGGAGCTTTTCACCCCCCTGGGGAACAACCACTCCACCCCCCTCGCGGCGGCGGTCCTGACCGACGAGAACCGCCTCATCATCGTGGTCGTCGCGGCTGTCGCCCTGGCCGCGCTGGTGGTGGCGGAAGTCCTGGTGCGCCAGGTGCTCGCCGCGAGCGAGGGCACCGACGGCATGAAAAGGATCGCGGCGGCTGTACAAGAAGGCGCGAATGCCTATCTGGCCCGGCAGTTGCGCACACTCGCGGTTTTCGCGGTGGCCGTGTTCTTCCTGCTTCTGCTGCTTCCGGCGGACGACTGGAATCAGCGGGCGGGCCGCTCGGTGTTCTTCTTGATCGGTGCGGCGTTCTCGGCGGCCACCGGCTATATCGGTATGTGGCTCGCGGTGCGCAGCAATGTGCGGGTCGCGGCGGCGGCCCGGGAAGCCACGCCGAGGGAAGGCGAACCGGAAAAGGATCTCACCGCGGTATCGCACAAAGCGATGAAGATCGCTTTTCGTACCGGTGGTGTCGTCGGCATGTTCACGGTGGGGCTCGGGCTGCTCGGCGCCTCGTGTGTGGTGCTGGTGTACGCGGCCGACGCGCCGAAGGTGCTGGAGGGATTCGGACTCGGCGCCGCCCTGATCGCCATGTTCATGAGGGTCGGCGGCGGCATCTTCACCAAGGCCGCAGATGTGGGCGCCGACCTGGTCGGCAAGGTCGAGAAGGGCATCCCGGAGGACGACGCGCGCAATCCCGCGACCATCGCCGACAACGTGGGCGACAACGTCGGGGACTGCGCGGGGATGGCCGCGGACCTGTTCGAGTCGTACGCGGTGACCCTGGTCGCCGCGCTGATCCTCGGCAAGGCGGCCTTCGGTGACGCGGGGCTCGCGTTCCCGCTGATCGTGCCCGCGATCGGGGTCGTCACCGCGATGATCGGGATCTTCGCGGTGGCGCCCCGCCGCAACGACCGCAGCGGGATGTCCGCGATCAACCGGGGCTTCTTCGTCTCCGCGGTGATCTCCCTGGTCCTGGTCGGCGTGGCGGTGCTCGCGTATCTGCCGTCCTCGTACGCGGACCTGGAGGGCGTCACGGATGTGGCGATCCAGACCAGGGGCGGCGACCCGCGGGTGCTCGCCCTGGTCGCCGTGGCCATCGGTATCGTCCTCGCCGCGCTGATCCAGCAGCTCACCGGCTACTTCACCGAGACCGGCCGCCGTCCGGTCCGGGACATCGTCAAGACCTCCCTGACCGGCCCCGCCACCGTGATCCTGGCCGGGATCGCGGTCGGTCTGGAGTCGGCGGTGTACACCGCGCTGCTGATCGGGCTCGGGGTGTACGGGGCGTTCCTGCTCGGCGGCGCGTCGATCATGCTGGCCCTGTTCGCGGTCGCCCTGGCCGGTACGGGGCTGCTCACCACGGTCGGGGTCATCGTCGCCATGGACACCTTCGGTCCGGTCTCGGACAACGCGCAGGGCATCGCGGAGATGTCCGGGGACGTCGACGGCGCGGGCGCGCAGGTGCTCACGGACCTGGACGCCGTCGGCAACACCACCAAGGCGATCACCAAGGGCATCGCCATCGCCACGGCGGTCCTCGCGGCGGCGGCGCTCTTCGGCTCGTACCGGGACGCGATCACGACCGCGGCGGCGGACGTGGGGGAGAAGGTCGGGGACGGCGGTCCGCTGAACCTCGTCATGGACATCTCGCAGCCCAACAACCTCGTCGGGCTGATCGCGGGCGCGGCGGTGGTGTTCCTGTTCTCCGGGCTGGCGATCAGCGCGGTGTCGCGGTCGGCGGGCGCCGTGGTCCACGAGGTGCGCCGGCAGTTCCGCGAGCACCCCGGGATCATGGACTACACGGAGAAGCCCGAGTACGGCCGGGTGGTCGACATCTGCACCAGGGACGCGCTCAGGGAACTCGCGACCCCCGGGCTGCTCGCCGTCCTCGCGCCCGTCGCGATCGGTTTCACCCTCGGGGTGGGTCCGCTCGGGGCGTTCCTCGCGGGCGCGATCGGCACGGGCACGCTGATGGCGGTGTTCCTCGCCAACTCCGGCGGGGCGTGGGACAACGCCAAGAAGCTCGTCGAGGACGGGCACCTCGGCGGCAAGGGGAGCGAGGCGCACGAGGCGACCGTGATCGGTGACACGGTCGGTGACCCGTTCAAGGACACGGCGGGTCCCGCCATCAACCCGCTGCTGAAGGTGATGAACCTGGTGGCGCTGCTCATCGCCCCGGCGGTGGTCGGTTTCGGCTACGGCGAGAACGAGAGCCTGGCGGTGCGCGTGCTGATCGCCGGGTCGGCGTTCGCGGTGATCATCGGGTCCGTCTACATCTCCAAACGGCGGGGCATCGCCGTGGACGGGGACGACGGCGGCGAGGGCGGCGGAGGAGTGAAACGCTCGGCCGAACCAGGAGATCCGGCGGTGGTGTCCTGAACGGCGTCGCGCGGCCCGCCGCCGGGAGGTCACGCGCCGGCCGTGGCGGCGCCGCGCTCCGTCATCGCTGAGCGGCGAGCGATCCGCTGAGCGGCAAGCGGCGGGCGGACACCATGTGTTGACGTGGCGTCCGCCCGTGGCCGGGGGGCGCGCGTCCGGGAGCGGGTACGTCCGGCGGCCCGTGCCCGGCTCCGTGAGCCTTGTCTCGCCGTACGAGGATGCTCTTGGTGCAAATGGCTTCAATAGCGGGCAGAGGGGATGCCCCGCACCTGCTTGTCCCCCGATCGACGTGTAAGTTCCGGGGCCGAGAGGCCACGGAAGGGACCGATCCGGTGAACAAGAAGCTCGCTGTCGCACTGTCCGGCGGTGCGGTACTCGTACTGGCTCTGTCGGGATGCGGTGACGACGGCAACGAGAAGCTCGATTCCTGGGCCAAGACCGTCTGCGACTCCGTCGAGCCGCAGTCCAAGAAGATCGCGAGCGCCAATACCGCGATCCAGGCGCAGACCGCGGACAACAGCAAGCCGGAGGACGTCAAGTCCACCGACTCCAAGGCGTTCCAGGACATGTCCGACGCGTACAAGGCGATCGGCGCCGCCGTGCAGAAGGCCGGCGCCCCGCCGGTCGACGACGGTGAGACCAAGCAGCAGAACGCGGTGAAGGAGCTGAACGGGATCTCCGCGGCCTACGCCGGGCTCAAGAAGCAGGTCGACGCGCTCGACACCGACGACCAGGGCAAGTTCGCCAGCGGTCTCGACAACATCGCCGGTGAGCTGATCAAGCTCGGCCAGAGCGGGAACAACGCGCTGAAGACGCTGGAGGAGGGTGACGTGGGGAAGGCCATGCAGAAGCAGGAGGGCTGCAAGAACGCGGGCGCCTCCCCGGCGGCGGCCAGCGGCTGACCCCGGCCCCCGGGCTCGTCGCCCCCGGCCCCAGACCTCCGGCCCCGGTGAACCCTGACTCCGGTGCCCCGGCCCCGGCGGCCGACCGGGTCGTTCAGCCCCGGTGACCCGGACCCGGTGACCCGGCCCAGGTGACCCGGCCCAGGTGACCCCGGACACCTGGCGACCCCGGACCTGACGACCCCGCTCCCGCCCCGCGCCCCGGCCCCGGTGACCCGGTAGCCGGCACACCCGGCGACCTCGTGACCCGGGGACCCGGCCCGGCGGGCGGCTCGGCCCCGGTACCCCGACTCCGGTGACCCCGACTCCGGTGACCCCGGCCGTGGGCCGCCGCACCCCCGTCACCGCCCGGGGCCCCGCCTCGCCCGGGTGGCCCACCTGGGGCGGTCCGGTTCCCGGCGCCGACGGGGTGGGCCCGGCCCGCCCGTTCCGCCTCCCGGAGCGCCCGCCGACGACGGCGGGCGCTCCCTCGGTGCTCCGGCCCGGGGCGGGGGCGGGGAGAATGAGGGCGTGACTCTCTCGCGTCTGCCTGTCCTCGATGTGTCCCGCGTGTCCCCGGTGCCGTCCGGGGCTCCGGTGTCTTCCGGGTCCTCGGGCTCCTCCGTGTCCTCGGTGTCCCCCGCGTCCTCCGCTCCCGGCGGTCCTGACGGTGCCGAAGGTTCCGGCGGGGGTTCCGGTACGGCCGGGGCGCTCAGGGAGGCGCTGCTGGCGGCCGACTTCACCGCCGACGGGCTGCTCGAACTGCTCGGGGCGTCCGCGTACGCCGCGCTGGCCCGGGGCGAGACCGTTCCCGCGCTGCGGGCCACCCGGGGGGACGGCGCCCTGGAGGCGCTCGTCCGGCTGCTGTTGCTCCAGCAGCCGGTGCCCCGCGCCCGGGTCGCGTCCGTGCTGCCGGTCGCGCGCTGTGTGACGGACGGCTGGCTGGCCGAGGTCGGCGGCGACGAGGTCGCCGCCCGGGTCGACGTACGGCCGTACGGCGGGCCGGACGGCGAGGACTGGTTCATCGTCTCGGACCTCGGATGCGCGGTCGGCGGCGCGGGCGGCGCGACCGGGGCGGACGGCGGTACGGCCGACGAGGGGGTCGTGCTGGGTGTGGGCGGCGCGTCCACGACCCTCGCGGGCATCACCGTACGGACGCCCGTCGAATCCGCGCTCGACCTCGGCAGCGGCTGCGGCATCCAGGCGCTGCACGCGGCCCGGCACGCCACCCGGGTCACCGCGACCGACCTCAACCCGCGGGCCCTGCACATCACCGCCCTCACCCTGGCGCTCTCCGGGGTCCCCGCCCCGGAGTTGCTGGAGGGTTCGCTGTTCGAGCCGGTGGGCGAGCGGCGCTTCGACCTGATCGTCTCCAACCCGCCGTTCGTGATCTCGCCGGGCGCCAGGCTCACTTACCGTGACGGCGGTCTGAGCGGCGACGACCTGTGCCGGAACCTCGTCCAGCAGGCCGGGGAACGGCTGAACCCGGGCGGCTACGCACAGTTTCTCGCCAATTGGCAGCACGTCGACGGCGAGGACTGGACGGAGCGGCTCCGCTCCTGGGTGCCGCGCGGCTGCGACGCCTGGATCGTGCAGCGCGAGGTCCAGGACATCGCCCAGTACGCGGAACTGTGGCTGCGGGACGCGGGCGACCACCGCGGTGACCCGGCCGCCTACGCCGCCCGGTACGACGCGTGGCTGGACGAGTTCGAGGCGCGCGGGACCAGGTCCGTCGGCTTCGGCTGGATCACCCTGCGCCGGACGGACGCGGCGCGGCCGTCGGTGACCGTCGAGGAGTGGCCGCACCCCGTCGAGCAGCCGCTCGGGGACACCGTCCGCGCGCACTTCGCCCGGCAGGACTATCTGCGCGGCCGGGACGACGCGGCGCTGCTGGCCGAGCGTTTCCGGCTCGCGGACGAGGTGGTGCAGGAGCAGGTCGGACTGCCCGGCGCGGAGGACCCCGAGCATGTCGTGCTGCGGCAGAACCGGGGCATGCGCCGTGCCGCCCGCGTCGACACGGTCGCCGCCGGGTTCGCCGGGGTGTGCGACGGCACGCTGAGTGCCGCCCGCATCCTCGACGCCATCGCGCAGCTGCTCGGTGAGGATCCGGTGGTGCTGCGCTCGCGGACCCCGGAGCAGATCCGTTCCCTGGTGGAGCAGGGATTCCTGGAGCCCGTCCAGGCGTGACGGGCCCGGGCGACGGCCGGGACCCGCACCCGTGCGACAGCCGGGGCGCGTAACGGGCCGGGACGCGGGCCGGGCCGCGGGCACGCGCGCGTGAGGGCCGTTCCCGGTCTTCCGTGGCGGGTTTCGCACCGGCCGTTCCCGGGGTCCCGCGGCCGTCCCGCGGACCGTCGCGGAACGGGTTCACCCCGCGGAGGTCCCGCCGTTCACCCTTGGTTCGCCGCACCGCCGTACGGACGTGCCAGCCTCCCACCGCTGGGGACCGGGGAAGGGGAGGCTAGGGCCATGGAAAACGCGCCGGCGATCTTCGCGGGATCGGTGTTCGCCCTGTTCGGAGGGGCATTGCTGCTGTGGACCGGGACGCGGCTGCGGCAGCGGCTGCCGGTCGCCGAGGGGGTGGCGCGGAGCACCTCTGTGGCCGTCGCGACCTCGGCGGGGGTGACGGCGCTGATGCTCGCCGTGTGGTGCTTCAGCGGAATCTGAGACGGGTCCCCGGGCGGGGCCCCGGACAGCCCCGGGGCGGGCGGTGGATCACCCGCCGCGCACCGCCGCCGGGGCCGGTCGGCACTCCGGGCGGCAGGAAAGGCGGTAGTCGGGTTACCGTTCGAGTGGCCGTTGCGGGCTTTTCCCGTTTGACACGGGGGCGGGATGTACCGTCACACTCCGCAGCGTCACGGTACGGCCCGCCGTACCGCACCAGCCATCGTGACGTAACGCAGCGTCATCGAGCGTCGACCGGAGAGAAGAGCGAAGTTGTCCCCGACCAGCGAGGCCGCACATGGCGGTCGCCGACTCGTGATCGTCGAGTCGCCTGCCAAGGCGAAGACGATCAAGGGCTATCTCGGCCCCGGCTACGTCGTCGAAGCGAGCGTCGGACACATCCGCGACCTTCCGAGCGGAGCCGCCGAGGTCCCCGAGAAGTACACCGGTGAGGTGCGCCGACTCGGGGTGGACGTCGAACACGACTTCCAGCCGATCTATGTCGTCAACGCCGACAAGAAGGCCCAGGTCAAGAAGCTCAAGGAGCTGCTCAGCGAGTCCGACGAGCTCTTCCTCGCCACCGATGAGGACCGCGAGGGCGAAGCCATCGCGTGGCACCTCCAGGAAGTGCTCAAGCCCAAGATCCCCGTCCACCGGATGGTCTTCCACGAGATCACCAAGGACGCGATCCGCGACGCCGTCGCCAACCCGCGCGAGCTGAACAAGAAGCTCGTGGACGCCCAGGAGACCCGCCGCATCCTCGACCGCCTCTACGGCTACGAGGTCTCGCCGGTCCTGTGGAAGAAGGTCATGCCGAGGCTGTCGGCGGGCCGTGTCCAGTCCGTCGCCACCCGGCTGGTGGTCGAGCGGGAACGCGAGCGCATCGCCTTCCGTTCGGCCGAGTACTGGGACCTGACGGGCACCTTCGGCACCGGCCGCGCCGGTGACGCCTCCGATCCCGCGGCGCTGGTCGCCCGGCTCACCGCCGTCGACGGACGCCGGATCGCGCAGGGCCGCGACTTCGACTCCCTCGGGCAGATCAAGGGCGCGAACACCCTCCACCTCGACGAGGGACAGGCCCGCGCGCTCGCCGCGGCCCTGGAGAACACCCGTTTCTCCGTCCGCTCCGTCGAGTCCAAGCCGTACCGCCGCTCGCCGTACGCGCCGTTCCGCACCACGACCCTCCAGCAGGAGGCGAGCCGCAAGCTCGGCTTCGGCGCGAAGGCCACGATGCAGGTCGCGCAGAAGCTGTACGAGAACGGCTTCATCACCTATATGCGTACGGACTCCACGACGCTGAGCGACACGGCGGTCCGCGCCGCCCGCGCCCAGGTCACCCAGCTGTACGGCGCCGACTACCTGCCCGACAAGCCCCGCACGTACGCCGGGAAGGTCAAGAACGCGCAGGAGGCGCACGAGGCGATCCGCCCGTCGGGTGATCGTTTCCGCACCCCCGCGGAGACCGGTCTCACCGGTGACCAGTTCCGGCTCTACGAGCTGATCTGGAAGCGGACCGTCGCCTCCCAGATGAAGGACGCGGTCGGCAACTCGGTCACCGTCAAGATCGGCGGCACCGCCGCCGACGGCCGGGACACCGAGTTCTCCGCCTCCGGCAAGACGATCACCTTCCACGGCTTCCTGAAGGCGTACGTCGAAGGCGCCGACGACCCGAACGCCGAGCTGGACGACCGCGAGCGCAGGCTTCCGCAGGTCGGCGAGGGCGACCCGCTGTCCGCCGACGCGATGTCCGTCGACGGTCACTCCACCAAGGCGCCCGCCCGCTACACCGAGGCCAGCCTCGTCAAGGAGCTGGAGGAGCGCGAGATCGGCCGCCCCTCCACGTACGCGTCGATCATCGGCACGATCCTCGACCGCGGCTATGTCTTCAAGAAGGGCACCGCGCTCGTCCCGTCCTTCCTGTCCTTCGCCGTGGTCAATCTGCTGGAGAAGCACTTCGGGCGGCTCGTCGACTACGACTTCACCGCCCGGATGGAGGACGACCTCGACCGTATCGCCAGCGGTGAGGCCCAGGCCGTGCCGTGGCTGCGCCGGTTCTACTTCGGCGAGGGCGGCCCCGGCGACGGCGCGGGCGCCGCGGCCGACGCGGGCAACGGCGACGGCGACCACCTCGGCGGACTCAAGGAACTCGTCACCGACCTGGGCGCCATCGACGCCCGCGAGGTGTCGTCGTTCCCCGTCGGGGACGGCATCGTGCTGCGCGTGGGCCGCTACGGCCCCTACATCGAGCGCGGCGAGAAGGACTCCGAGGGCCACCAGCGCGCGGACGTCCCCGAGGACCTCGCGCCCGACGAACTGACCGTCGCCTTCGCGGAGGAACTGCTCGCCAAGCCGAGCGGGGACTTCGAGCTGGGCGCCGACCCGGTCAGCGGCCACCAGATCATCGCCAGGGACGGCCGCTACGGCCCGTACGTCACCGAGGTGCTGCCCGAGGGCACACCGAAGACCGGCAAGAACGCGGTCAAGCCGCGGACGGCCTCGCTCTTCAAGTCGATGGCCCTGGACACCGTCACCCTGGACGACGCGCTCAAGCTCATGTCGCTGCCGCGCGTCGTGGGCAAGGACGCCGAGGGCGTCGAGATCACCGCGCAGAACGGCCGCTACGGCCCGTATCTGAAGAAGGGCACCGACTCGCGGTCGCTGACCAGCGAGGACCAGCTCTTCACCATCACCCTGGACGAGTCCCTCGCCATCTACGCGCAGCCCAAGCAGCGCGGGCGGGCCGCGGCCAAGCCGCCGCTGAAGGAACTCGGCGAGGACCCGGTCAGCGGCAAGCCCGTCGTGGTGAAGGACGGCCGCTTCGGCCCGTACGTCACCGACGGCGAGACCAACGCGACGCTGCGCTCCGGTGACAGCGTCGAGGAGATCACGCCCGAGCGGGGCTACGAGCTGCTCGCCGAGAAGCGGGCCAAGAGCCCCGCCAAGAAGACGGCGAAGAAGGCACCCGCCAAGAAGGCGCCGGCCAAGAAGACCGCGGCCAAGAAGACGGCCACGGCCACGGCCGCGAAGAAGACGACCACGGCGAAGAAGGCCACGGCCAAGAAGGCGCCCGCGAAGAAGGCGTCCGCGACGAAGACCGCGGGCCCGGACGCCTGACGGTCACGCCGTAGTCCCGCCCCGGACGCGGGGCGTGCGGGGCCGCGGTGACGGCCTCAGGCGTGCGGCGTACGGGGTCGGCGTGGGTGGCGGCCGCAGGTCCGGGGGTGCCCGGATCCGCGGTGACGCCCGCAGGTCCGGGCCCTGACCGCCCGACGTTCGACATGTGCACCCCGTACGGGGCCGGGACCTCGCTCCCGGCCCCGTACGGCGTTCCCGGGCCGGCTCCGGTTTCGCGGGCCCGGCCGCGCGGTGGTGCTGCGGGGCGGCGGGCAGGGCGCCGTCGGTGGGCCAGGGGCCCGGGGCCGGTGCCGGACACCGGGCGCGGGGCCGGGCGGGACAGGGCACGGGCCCGGTGGCGGGACGCGGGGCACGGGACGCGGGGTTGGTGTCGGCGCGGCCGGATAGGCTGTCAGGATGACGCGAGCCGAGCAGCCAACGGCCGGACAACCGGCCTCCGACACCGCCCTGGTCGCCGATTCCCGCGAGCGCGCCCTGCGCGCCCTGCTGCACAACGCCCCCCTCAAACGCCTCTGGGGAGCGCAGCTCATCGGCGGCATCGGCGACGCCCTCGCCCTGCTCGTCCTGGTGCTGCTGACCCTGGAGACGGCGGTCGGCCGGGGTTCCCTCGGCGGCGGCTACCAGGGCGCCGCCCTCGCCGTCGCGGCCGTCCTCGGCACCCGGATCCTCGCGACCCTGCTGTGCGGCGCCGTCCTGCTCGGCCCGCTCACCTCGCTCACCTCGCCCGGCGGTCTGCTGGACCGCCGCTGGACGATGGTCGCCACCGACGGGCTGCGGGCCGCGCTGCTGATCGTGGCCCCGCTGTGGATCCTGTGGACACCGGGCAGCGCCCTCGTGCTGCTCCTGGTCACCACGTTCGTCATCGGGGTCGCCGAACGCTTCTGGACGATCTGCCGGGAGAGCGCGGCCCCCGCGCTGCTGCCCCCGCCGCCGCCGGAGGGCGCGGCCGTCCGCCCGCTGCCCGACCACCTGGACGCCCTGCGCCGGCTGTCCCTGCGCACCGGCTTCGTCGCCTTCCCGCTCGCCGCCCTCACGCTCGTCGTGACCACCCTCGTCGGGAATCTGCTGGGCGCGGGCATCGACTGGTTCGGCGCCCACCAGGCGGCCCTCGCGTCGTACGCCGCGGCGGGACTGTTCGCCGCGTCGCTGTCCGTCGTCTGGTTCGTCGAACTGCCCGCCACCCCCACGCCCCGCGCGCGCTCCCCGCTCGAAGGGCTGCGCCGCCCCCGCACCGGCACCACGCCCGACCGGGGCCGGACGGGCGCGGTCACCCCGCTGGTCCTCGCCTGCGGCGCCGTCGCCGCCGCGATCGCCGCCGCCGTGGGCGTCGCCGTCCTGCACGCCGGCGACCTCGGCGGCGGGCCGGTGCTGTACGGCCTGCTGGTCCTCGCGCTCACCGGCGGCACCGTCCTCGGTATCCGTACCGGCCCCGCCGTCCTGCCGTCGCTCTCGCGGCGGCGGCTGCTCGCGCTCTCCGTCGCGGCCACCGGCGCCGCGCTGCTCGCGGCGGGCCTCGTCCCGGACGTCACCTCCGTCCTGCTGATCACGGCCCTCGCCGGGACGGCCGCCGGGGTCGCCGCCAACACCGGGCACACCCTGCTCGACCAGGAGACCGAGGAGTACCGCAGGGCCCGCACCACCGAGCATCTCCACGCGGTCGTCCGGGTCTTCGTCGCGCTCGGCGCCCTGGTGGCCCCCCTGCTCGCCGCGCTGATCGGCCCGCACCGCCTGGAGAACGGCAAGTTCGTCTTCGACCACGGCGGCGCCGCGTTCACCCTCATGCTGGTCGGCGCCCTGCTGCTGCCCGTCGCGGCCCTCGTCCTCGCCCGGACCGACGACCGCTCCGGCGTCCCGCTGCGCAAGGACCTGCGGGACGCGCTGCGCGGCGGCGACCCGGCCCAGGCCCAGGCCGCCACCGGCTTCTTCATCGCCCTGGAGGGCGGCGACGGCGCCGGGAAGTCCACCCAGGCCGAAGCGCTCGCCGAGTGGATCCGCGGCAAGGGCCACGAGGTCGTCGTCACCCGTGAGCCCGGCGCCACCCCGGTCGGCAAGCGGCTGCGCTCGATCCTCCTGGACGTCTCCGACGCCGGACTGTCCCACCGCGCCGAGGCTCTGCTCTACGCGGCCGACCGCGCCGAACACGTCGACACCGTGGTGCGCCCCGCGCTCGAACGGGGCGCCGTGGTCGTCTCCGACCGCTACATCGACTCCTCCGTCGCCTACCAGGGCGCCGGACGCGATCTGTCCCCGACCGAGATCGCCAGGATCTCCCGCTGGGCCACCGACGGGCTCGTCCCGCATCTGACGATCCTGCTGGACGTCGACCCCGAGGCCGCCCGCGAGCGCTTCACGGAGGCCCCGGACCGGCTGGAGTCCGAGCCGATCGAGTTCCACGCGCGCGTGCGGGCCGGTTTCCTCACCCTGGCCGCCGCCGCGCCCGGCCGCTACCTCGTGGTGGACGCGAGCCAGGAGGCGGAGGCCGTCACCACGGTCGTCCGCAACCAGCTCGACGTCCTGCTGCCGCTTTCCGAGGCCGAGATCAAGGCCCAGGAAGAGGCCCGCAAGGCCGCCGAGGAGGAGGCCCGCCGCAAGGCGGAGGAGGAGGCCGCGCGCAAGGCCGAGGAGGAGCGGCTGGAGCGCGAGCGCCAGGAGCAGCTCGCCAAGCTGCGCGCCGAGGAGGAGGAGCGCAAGCAGCGCGAGCTGGAGGAGGCCCAGCGCCGCGAGGCCGAGCGGCAGGCCGAGGAGGCCCGCCGCCGCGCGGAGGAGGCCCGCCGCAAGGCCGAGGAGGAGCGCGCCAGGCTCCAGGCCGAGGAGGAGGCGCGCGCCGCCGAGCAGGAGCGGCTGCGCAAGCAGGCCGAGGAGGAGGCCCGGCTGCGCGCCGAGGCCGAGGCCCGGCGGCTGGAGAAGCAGCGCAAGGCGGAGGAAGCCCTGCTCAGGGCGGAGGAGGCCCGTCGCGCCGCCGAGGCGGCGGAAGCCGAACGGCGCGCGGAGGAGGCCCGCCGCGCGGAGCGCGAACGCCTCGCCGAGGACGCCCGCCGCGCCGAGGAGGAGCGGCAGGCGGCCGAGGCCCGGCGCGCGGAGGAGGCGCGGGAGGCGGCCCGTCAGGCGGAGCGGGACCGGCGCGCCGAGGAGGCGCGCGGGCTGGCGGAGGCCCGGCAGGCGGAGCAGATGCGTGAGGCGGAGGCCGCCCGGCGCGCGGAGGCGGCCCGGCGGGCCGCGGAGGCACGGGACCGGGCCGCGTCCACGCAGCCCCCTCGGCCGGGCGGCGACCGTTCCACGGATGACCGTTCCACGGATGACCGGTCTGCGGACGGCCGTTCCGCGGATGACCGGTCCGCGGATGGTCGTTCCGCGGATGGCCGTTCCACGGCTGGTCGGTCTGCGGATGGTACGGAAGGCCGGTTCGCCGAGGGCGGGATCGCCGGGGGCGGGGCCGGCGGGGGTCGGTCCACGGATGGCCGGGGCGCAAGTGATCCGCGCACGGGTGATCGGCGCACGGGTGCCGGGGCCGACGACGACACGACGACGCTTCCCCGGGTGCCGTCCGGCCCGGCGGACCGAGGCGGTCCCCGCAAGGGCCCCGCGTCCGGCTTGCCGTCCGATGACACGGCGGTGCTGCCCCGGGTGCCCTCCGGTCCGGCGGACGAGACGGCCGTGCTGCCGCCCGTACGGCCAGACGGTTCCGACGACGACACAGCGGTGCTCCCGCAGATGCCCGACGACCGCGCGGCCGACGACACGGCCGTGCTGCCGCCGGTGCGGCCCCGGGGCACCGGCGCCCCGACGGACCGCGTGCCGCCCGGCTACTTCCGCGACGAGCGCCCGGCCGGACCGATGTCGGCCGGTGCCCCGCGCACCCGGGTGACCGGTCCCAACGACCGTACGCACGAGCTCCCGCAGCTGGACGAACAGGGCGTGCCCAAGCGGCGGCCCCGTTCCGACTGGGCGGAGGCGACCCCGCTCGACGACCTGCCGACCCTGGCCGACGAACTGCTCGGCGCGCGCGGAGAGAACGACGACAGCGACGAGGGCGACGGCGGCAGGCGTGACGGGGACGCGTACGGGCGTGACGCGTACGGACGCGATCCTCGCGGACGTGACGCGTACGGGCGGGGCGGTCGTGGTGACGATGGGCGCGGGCCGGGCGGTTCGCGCCGCTGACGCCGCGCGGACCGGCCGGGTGCGCGCCGCTGAAGCCGCTGCTGGCGCTGACGGGGGATTGTGGGGCCGTGGCCGTGGCCGTGGCCGTGGCCGGGGCAGGGCGGCCGGTCGGACTCACGTGGCGGCCGGGGCCCGGTCGCCGTCGGTCCGGACGGTGATGTCAGTGGGGTCGTCCACAATGGACCGGGTGGGGGCACAGCCACGACGGGCGACGACGTGGACGGACAGCGGACGTAAGGGCGGCAACCCATGACGGTATGGGACGACTTGGTGGGCCAGGAGCAGGTGAGCGCGCAGCTCGGCGCCGCCGCCCGGGACGCCGACGCGCTGGTGACGGCCGTCGCCGACCGTTCCGCGGGGTCCGGCGCGCCGCCCCCGCCCGCCCCCGAGGCGTCCCGGATGACGCACGCGTGGCTGTTCACCGGCCCGCCCGGGTCCGGCGGTCCGACCGCCGCGCGCGCGTTCGCCGCCGCGCTCCAGTGCGTCAGCCCGGACCGCGCGCTCGGCGGTGTCCCCGGCTGCGGTTTCTGCGACGGCTGCCACACCAGTCTGATCGGTACCCACGCGGATGTGCAGATCGTCCGTACGGACCTGCTGTCCATCGGTGTGAAGGACACCCGTGAGCTGGTCCGCCGCGCCCAGTTGTCCCCGGCCGTGGGCCGGTGGCAGGTCATCGTCCTGGAGGACGCCGACCGGCTCACGGAAGGCGCGGGCAACGTCCTGCTGAAGGCCGTCGAGGAGCCCGCGCCGCGCACGGTCTGGCTGCTCTGCGCGCCCTCGGTGGACGATGTCCTGCCGACGATCCGTTCGCGCTGCCGTCATCTCACCCTGCGAACCCCGCCGGTGGACGCCGTCGCGGACGTCCTGATCCGCCGGGACGGCATCGAGCCGGAGGCCGCCATGGCCGCCGCCCGCGCCACCCAGGGCCACATCGGCCGGGCCCGCAAGCTGGCCACGGACCCGAGGGCCCGCGCGCGGCGCGCCGCCGTGGTGCGGATGCCACTGCGGGTGTCGGACGTCGGGGGCTGTCTGAAGGCGGCCCAGGAGCTGATCGACGCGGCCACCGAGGACGCCAAGGAGGTCTCCGAGGAGCTTGACGTCAAGGAGACCGAGGAGCTGAAGGCGGCACTCGGCGCGGCCCAGGGCGGGCGGATGCCACGCGGCACGGCGGGTGTGATGAAGGACCTGGAGGACAGACAGAAGCGCCGCAGGACCCGTACCCAGCGCGACAGCCTGGATCTGGCGCTCACCGAGCTGACCGGCTTCTACCGCGATGTCCTCGCGCTCCAGCTCGGCTCGCGGCTGGCCATCGCGAACGCCGACGCGGGTGACGCGCTGGACCGGCTCGCCCGCGAGAGCACCCCGGAGGCCACGCTGCGGCGGATCGACGCGATCTCGGCGTGCCGGGCGGCACTGGACAGCAATGTCGCCCCGCTGCTGGCGGTCGAGGCGATGACGATGGCGCTCCGCACGGGGTGACGGTGTTCGGGGCGGGATGACGCGCGCGCTCCGGCGCGGGCCGGGCGGGGTGGACGTGGGGCGGGTCGGGCCGGGCCGGGGTCGAAGCGCGCGGTCGCGTTCCGGCGCGCGGCCTGGCGGGGGATGACGCGCGCGTCCGCTCCCAGCCGTCCGCTCCCAGCCGTCCGCTCCCAGCCGTCCGCTCCCGGCTGTCCTCCGGGGTCGGACGGCGCCAGCGGAACGGAAACGGAATTCACTCGTACGGACCGACCGTGTGGCGACGCCAGGTGATCGCAAGGTCGCGCATCGTAGTCTCGTCGGATGCGCACGAGCAGCCGCCCACCCCGTCCCGCCCGTGACCCCCGCCCCCAGGGCCGTACCGTCCCCACCGGCCCCGGTCCTGGTCCTGATCCCGGCGGCCGAACGCCGGGCGGACCCGCGCTCGGGGAACGCTGCCCCCGGGACCGTCCCACCCGTGGCCACCGCACCCGGGGGCTGCGGGCGTTCGGCGTCCTGCTGACGGCGACCGCGCTGCTGGTCACCAGCTGCTCGGCGGGCGGGTCCGCGCCGGGCGGGTCGATGGTGGCGCCGCACGCGGGCAGCACTCCGGAGGAACTGACGCGGTACTACGGGCAGAAGCTCACCTGGCGCGACTGCGAGCCCACCGGCTTCCAGTGCGCGAAGCTGCGCGCTCCGCTGGACTACCGGCGTCCCGGGTCGGGCGAGATCGAGCTCGCGGTGGCACGCAAGGAGGCCACCGGTCCCGGTGAGCGGATCGGATCGCTGCTGGTGAACCCGGGCGGCCCCGGCGGCTCGGCGGTCGGCTACCTCCGTTCGTACGCGGGTGTCGGGTACCCCGACGACGTCCGGGCGCGCTACGACATGGTGGCCGTCGACCCGCGCGGGGTGGCCGGGAGCGAGCCGGTGCGCTGCCTCGACGGCAAGGAGATGGACGCGTACACGCAGACGGATGTCACCCCCGACGACCGTGGCGAACAGGACCGGCTCGTCGGCGCGTTCCGCACGTTCGCGAAGGGCTGCGAGAGCCGTTCGACGCGGGTGCTGCCCCATGTGTCGACGGAGGAGACCGCGCGGGACATGGACATCCTGCGCGCCGCGCTCGGTGACCGGAAGCTGACGTATGTGGGCGCGTCGTACGGGACGTTCCTGGGCGCGACGTACGCGGGGCTCTTCCCGGACCGGGTCGGCCGGCTGGTGCTGGACGGCGCGATGGACCCGTCACTGCCCGCCCGCCGGATGAACGAGGACCAGACGGCGGGCTTCGAGACGGCGTTCACGGCCTTCGCGGAGGACTGTGTGCGGCGTACGACTTGCCCGCTGGGCCGGGAGGCGGCGACGGCGGGGGCGAAACTGAAGACGTTCCTGCGCGCGCTGGACCGGGAACCCGTCCGGACCGGCAAGCCGGGCCGCCGCCTCGGCGAATCGCTCGCCATGACCGGGGTGATCGCCGCGATGTACGACGAGGGCGCGTGGCCCCGGCTGCGGTCCGCGCTGACGGCCGGGATCGACAAGCGCGACGGTACGGGGCTGCTGGCCCTGTCGGACGGCTACTACGAACGGGGGTCGGACGGCGAGTACGGGAACCTGATGTTCGCCAACGCCGCCGTGAACTGCCTCGACCTGCCTCCGGCGTTCACGACGCCCGCCGAGGCCGCCGAAGCGGTGCCCGCCTTCGAGAAGGCGTCACCCGTGTTCGGTGAGGGGCTGGCCTGGTCGGCGCTGAACTGCGCGTACTGGCCGTTCGGCGCGACGGGTGGGCCGCAGCGCATCGAGGCCAAGGGCGCCGACCCGATCCTCGTCGTCGGCACCACCCGCGACCCGGCGACCCCGTACCGCTGGGCCGAGGCCCTCGCCGCCCAGCTCGACTCCGGCACCCTCCTCACCTACGAGGGCGACGGCCACACCGCGTACGGCCGGGGGTCCACCTGCGTCGACTCCACGATCGACCGATACCTCCTCACCGGCACCCCTCCCGCCGACGGAAAGCGCTGCTCATAGCCCCCGGACCACCCCTGCCCGGGGGTGGTCCGGCCCCCGCAGGAATCTGTGTAGAATTGGCGCGTCGCGCACCCCGGCACCGGTGGTGCAGACGCCAGCCGCCTTAGCTCAGATGGCCAGAGCAACGCACTCGTAATGCGTAGGTCTCGGGTTCGAATCCCGAAGGCGGCTCTGAAGGACCCCAGGACTCACTCGCCGTGACCTGGGGTTTTTCGCTTTTCCGGGGCATGGCGCGTCACACGGCCGGGGTGCCGCGAGATGGCTTGCGTGAGCGATGCGTGAGCGGAGCGGTCCGTGCCCTACTTCTCGCCCTTCTTCCGCTTGCCCTTCTTCTTGGTCCTGGCCTCGGCTTTCGCCTTGGACGCCGCCTTCTTGGCAGCCTTGCGGGCCTCCGTCGCCTCGGCCTTCCGCTGTAGCGGGACCAGCTTGGCGGTGGCTTCGGCGGCGTTCTTGCCGACGTGGGGAAGGACGCTCTGGTAGATGTCGCGCGTGATCCGGGTGTCGCTGTGGCCGAGGGTGTCGGAGACGATCTTGACGTCGATGCCAGCCGCGAGCATGAGGGTGGCCGCGCCGTGGCGGAGGTCGTGCAGCCGGATCGGCGGGAGGCCGGAGGCGGCGACGAGGCGTTCGAAGAGGTCGGTGACCTTGCCGGGGTGAAGCCAGGTGCCGTCCTCCTGGGTGAAGACCATGCCGGTCTCGACCCAGGCCGTTCCCCACTCCTCGCGGTCCGCGTCTTGGCGCTCGCGATGTTCCTTGAGCACGTTGACCGTGTCGTCGTCGAGCGCGATGACACGGAAGCCGCTGTCCGTTTTGGGTTCGGAGGTCTCGACAGCCCAGCCGTCCTGGACGAGCTGCGAAGACACGGTGAGGGAGTGGGTGTCGAGGTTGGTTTCCGACCAGGGCTGGCCGCATGCCTCGCCCCGTCGCAGGCCACGGAAGGCGATCAGGTGCCACATGGCGTACAGCCGGTCCTCAGCGACGGAGTCGAGGAACGCGCCGGTCTGCGCCGGTGTCCAGACCATGACGGGCGAGGGCTTCTCGCCCGTCTGCTCCCAGACAGCGACGCGCTCGTCCGTCCAGACGAGGGCCTTGGGCTTGCGTGCTGGGTCGATCTCGACGTGGGCGGCGGGGTTGAAGGTGATGATCTGCTGGCCGATGGCGTTGTTGAGGGCGGCGCGGAGGGTGGCTTTGACGTGCTGGCGGGTGGCGGGTCCGGTGACGCGGCGGAACGGCGGCATCGTGTCGATCGCGGCCTTCAGTGTCTTGCGGTGGGCCCGGTGCTCCGCACCCTTCCACGGGATGGTCGCGAGTTCGTCGATCGCGGCGCGTCGTTGGGCGTTCTGTTCGAGGAGCTCGGTGTTGGCATCGGTGATGGCGGTGAACATGTCGCTGAGGTGGCTCACCCGCAGCCGGTCGAGGCGGCGGTGGCCGATGTGCGGCTTGAGGTGGATGCGGATGTCGGTCTCGTAGCGGCTGATGCCGGACTTCCGTATGCGTTTGCCCGCTAGCCACCGGTCCAGCCATTCCGCGACGGTGAGGCTGCCGACGAGGTCTTGGCCCGCGTTGAGTCGCCGACGCGTCTCCTCCACGTCGGGGAGGGGTGCCTTCTCGTTGCCGATCTCCTCCAGCATGGCCGCGATCAGCGTCATGCCCTCCGGGTCGTCGGTGTCGGTGAGGCCGAGGAGGGCGCGGACGTGGTCAAGGTCGGCCTGGGCCTTCTTGAGGGTGTCGTAGCCGGCGCGGCTGAAGGAGCGGCGGGTGCCGTCTTCGCGTGGCGGAAGTTCCTGGCGGATGGAGTACGAGCCGTGCTTGCGGCTGGACAGTTTGGGGCACTTCTTGCCGAGCGGTTTGCCGGTGTGGGGGGCGCGGCAGTAGCAGCGGCGGTGCGTGGAGCCCTTCAAGCGGCTTCCTCCGTGGGGTCGGTGTCGGTTTCGGGTGGGTCGACGTCGTGGAGTGCGGGTGGGAGGTCAGGCGGGGTGGCGCCGTCCTCGCGGATCTCGCGGCGGAGTTTGCGGAGCTCGCTCTTGGCCGCGATGGCGCGGTCGGCGTACTCGGCCCGCTGGCGTTCGGCGTTCTCCCGCTGGGCGCGGGAGGCGGCGGTTCTGGTGTCGAAGCGGGCCTGCTTCTCCTCGTCGAGTGCGGCGAGTGCGGTGCGGATGAGAAGGGTGTGGTGCTCGAACTCGGGCACCATTCCGGGGTCGTTCTCGAAGACGTCTTCCTCGCCGGTGAAGCGGCGCAGTGCGTCCCAGGTGGGGACGAGTTCCTGGAAGGGGAGTTCCTGGGTCTCCTCGATGTAGCCGACGGGGAAGATCAGGCAGACCGGGTAGGTCTCCAGTGCGGCGGCCAGGATCATGACGTCCACCAGGGGCAGGGTGGCGCGGCGGCCGGATTCCATGTTGGCGATCACGTTGCGCGGGATCGGGTGCCCCAGCTCCTCGCAGCGGTCGGCCAGGTCCTGGGCGCTCCATCCCCTCCTCCTCCTTCTGCGTCGGACCTCGCCGGCCACGGTGGCCTTGATCCGGTCCACCCACTCCGGAAAGTCGTCTTCTTCATCATCGAAACCGCTTTGTGTCATGCAGACACATTAGCTTGAGGATCATCGATGGAGTGGCCTGGAGCCGGACGTGATGGACGCGTTCGCCGACGGCTGCACCGAAGAGGGGATGCCGCATGCGCGGAGACGTCACGAGCGGGCAGTCGAAGGGGATGAGCCGGGAGGAGTTGCTGGCCCTACCGGTCGCTGTTGACCTGGACACCAGCAACCGGGCACTCGGGTTGGGGCGGAGCAAGGGGTACGAGCTGGCGAAGCGGGGCGCCTATCCGTGCAAGGTGCTGCGGCTCGGCAACGCGTACCGGGTTGTGACGGCGGACCTGTTGGACCTGCTCGGCTTGGCGGCGTGAGGGGCAGGGAGCGTAGCAGGCGGTTCTGCGCTGAGCTGACACAGAATCGCTGGACTGTGCAGGGGTGTGGACGTACTGTCCGTGTTCCCCCGGAGCACGGGGTGTGCCTCCGGCGGTGCAACGCCGGAGGCCCTGGCAACCCCCATCGGCCTGTCACGAACCACCCCGGCGGCAAGGGCGTGCAAGCCCGCCACCGCCAGAAGAGGAGCCGCCCAGTGGAACACGCCCCCACCGAGCCCTATTCCACCCCTGCCAAGCCGACCTGGCCTCCGGTCGCGGTCCTCGGCCACACCGCCGCCCAAGCATCCCTGCTGGTCGGCCCGGACGCGGCGGAGGCCGCTCCGGCAGACATACCGCCCCACGAGACGGCGCCCGATCCGGAACCGACCGCCGGGTCCGCCCTGCTGGACGAACTACGTGTCCAGATCGCCAGGTTCGTGATCCTGCCCTCGTCCGAGGCCCTGGACGCGGTGACGCTCTGGGTGGCGGCGACGCATCTCCAGCCCGCATGGCAGCACGCGCCGCGCCTCGCGGTGGTCGGCCCGGCGAAGCGGTGCGGCAAGTCCCGGCTGCTGGACGTGCTCACCGAGACGGTCCACGAGCCGATGCTCACCATCAACACCACCCCGGCAGCGGTCTTCCGGTCGATCACCGAGGAGCCTCCCACCCTCCTGGTCGACGAGGCGGACACCATCTTCGGCACGCCGAAGCAGGCGGAGAAGAACGAGGAGATGCGCGGCCTGCTGAACGCCGGGCACCAGCGGAACCGTTACGTCACCCGGGTCGTCGGCAACGACCACACCCCGCACAAGTTCGCCACCTTCGCCATGGCCGCTATCGCGGGCATCGGTGACCTCCCCGACACGATCATGGACCGCGCCGTGGTGATCCGCATGCGCCGCCGGGCCGAAGGCGAGACGGTCAAGCCGTTCCGCTCCCGCCGCGACATCCCAGCCCTGCACGAACTGCGCGACCGGATCGCAGCCTGGGCCCGGCCGCTGCTGGACGAAGCGGCCGACCTGGAACCGGAACTGCCGGTTGAGGACCGGGCTGCCGACACCTGGGAACCCCTGGTGATCATCGCCGACCTCTCCGGCGGGCCCTGGCCCCGCCTGGCGCGGGCGGCGTGTGCACGGATGGTCGCCGCCGAGGAGCGGGCGGAGGAGGAGAACCCCAGCGGGGCGAAGATCCTCGCCGACATCCGGCGGATCTTCCACGCCAAGGGCGATCCGGAGAGCCTCAGCACCGACGATCTCCTGTTCGCCCTCAACAGCGACACCGAAGCCCTCTGGGCCGAGTGGGGCCGCAACGGGCTCACACCACGTGGCCTCGGCGCCATGCTCCGCGACTACACCATCGCCTCCGGCAATGTCCGCGTCGGCGACATCCAGCGCAAGGGCTACACCCGCAACAAGTTCGCCGACGCCTGGCGCCGCTACTGCCCCACCGTCCACCCGCTCGACGCCGACCCCGCCACCGCCGAGGGCTGACCCGGCCCCGCCCCGGTTGCCGTCCGTGCCGTCCCTGCCGTGATCCCGCAGGTCAACAGGCATCCGAATGAGACGGCAACCGGGTCCAAGACGGAACCACGATCACCACCCACCTCGGGGCTGCCCAACCGCGTCCCGATCCGTCTCGTGCCGTCCCAGCCGTACCTGCCGTATCGCCGCAGGTCACAGCCCCGCGCTCTGGGACGGGAGACAGACCGCACCCGTCCACGACCCGTCCCACAGGGCATGACACCACCGGGACTCTCACCGCCCGGCTGACGTACCGGCCCTGACCTGCGCCTGCAACGGCCAAGACGGCAAATACGGACCACGCCGACAGCCCCACGCACCACCCCAGGAGCACACACCCCATGGCCACATACGCCATACCGCCCGAACACCCCGGCACCGTTCACCGAGTGACCAGTTGGGACCGCGCCGCGATCCTCTCCCTCGGTGCCGCCGCCTGCGCCCTCTCGTACGACGCCCTCCAGCAGATGGCCGTCGCCATCCACGTCCGCGGACTCCTCACCTACCTGCTCCCACTCGTCATTGACGGATTCATCGCCTACGGCGTCCGCGCCCTCCTCGTCCTGCGCACCGCCCCGTTCCGGGCCCGCCTCTACGTATGGGCCCTGTTCGGCACCGCGACCTGCGCCAGCATCTGGGCCAACGCCCTCCACGCAGTACGCATCAACCAGCAAAGCCCGCCCGGCACGCTGCACCTGAGCGACCTCACCGTCGGCATCCTGTCCACCCTCGCCCCACTCGCCCTCGCCGGAGCCGTCCACCTCCACATCCTCATCACCCGCGAAACCACCACCGACACGGCGCCCCCGCCGGTATCCCTCCCCGGTCCGGAACAGCCCACCAGCGAACCGGCAACCACCCGCCGGGGCGGACGGCCAGCGGACGCGACCCTCGACGAACTCGTCGAGATCGGCCGAATCGCCGTAGCCGAGCACGGCCGCATCTCCCGCTCCACCGTCCTCCAAGCGATCAGGGACAAGGGCCTCAAGATCGGCGGGGAGCGGCTCACCGAGGTCATGAACACCCTGCGAGCCGAGAGCGAGACCAACCCCGCCGACGGCTGACCACACCTCACCGGAACAGGCACGGGGTGGTCGGAACCCTTCCGACCACCCCGGCCACGGACCAACTGTCGCGGACGGAACCGAGACGCCTCCGGGCTGCGGTCCCGGATGGCGACGAGAAGGTGGCTTGCCACCGAGCACTCCCCACCCCATGCCGGTGGTCTCAGCACTCGCAGACAGAACGTCGCCGTGACTTTCCCGGACCCATCCGACGACTTCACCCACTTCACGAGCAGACCCCGAGGAGAACCGCCACATGCCCCACCCGGACAGCCCTCAATCCCTCGACCTCCAGGAGATGACCACTGCGGTCACCAACGCAGCAAGGTATGCCGCTGGACCGTCCAAGGGCCGGTCCCATGCGGATGCCTCCGCCCCGAGGGTGGCGGAGGAGTTCGGGCGCCAGGGGGCGCCCGAGGGGGAACCGTCAGCGTCCCCGACCGTCAGCCCGTTGCCGCGAGCAGCCGAAGCCGCCGCGCTGCATCGCGTCGCCCGTCGTCGCCAGCGTGATCCGAGCGGCCAGCGCAAGCAGCGTGTCGACGCCCGCTACAGCATCGGTGAGAAGACGGCGATCCTCGCCCGAGCCAGGTCACTGAACATTGCCGGAGCCCACTACGTCGGTGCGGTCGTCATGGCCCATATCCACGGAGATCTTGCCCTACCAGGCCAGCGCACCCCGCTTGACGACTACATCGACGAGCTGACCGCCCTGCGCGGGGAGGTTGCCAGGATCGGCAACAACATCAACCAGATCGCCCGCAAGCTCAACGCCGGTGGTCATCCCCAGCCTGGGGACACCGAGCTCCTGGCCCAAGCCGAACGCACCCTGGCGGACACCGGAACCACCGTCCGTGGGATCGCAGCAGCCGCGAACCAAGCCCTCACGAGGAAGGAGGGCCAGTGATCGCGAGTATCACCAGCGGCAAGAGCACCGCCGGCCTCATCCGGTACCTGTTCGACACGAAGAAGGCCAAGGACCACACCGACCCGCACCTGGTCGCATCCTGGGACGGCTTCGCCCCGGACCCTGGCCGGGCCGATGACTTCGACGCCACCAAGAAGCTCCTCGTCGCCGACCTCGACCTGCGGGTCAAACAGGCCAGGCGGCTCGGCCGGGCACCCAAGCAGCACGTCTGGCACTGCTCGATCCGGGCCGCACCTGAGGATCGGATCCTCAGTGACGACGAGTGGGCGGACATCGCCCGCCGTATCGTCCACGCCACCGGCATCGCCCCCGAAGGCGACCCGGACGGATGCCACTGGGTAGCCGTCCGCCACGCCCCGGACCACATCCACATCACCGCCACCAAAGTCCGAGGTGACCTGAGTGGTGCCCGCCACTGGCACGACTATCGCAACGCCGACCGAGAACTCGTCGCTGTGGAGAAGGAGTACGGTCTCCGCCAAGTCGCCCGTGGAGACCGCACCGCCGCCAAGCGCCCCACCCGCGCTGAACAGGAGAAGGCCCGCCGTCGCGGCCGAGGAACGACCGCGCGTGAGCAATTGCGTACCGCCGTTCGCACCGCCGTTGCCGCCGCTTCCACCATCGACGAATTCGACCACCTGCTCAGCCAGATCGACGGTGTGCTCACCCAGGTCGTCTACTTCCCGTCCGGGGATGTACGTGGATACAAGATCGCGCTCAAGGGAGACACCAATGCCCAAGGCGACCCCGTCTGGTTCTCCGGCTCCGAACTCGCCCCGGACCTGTCCTTCCCCAAGATCCGGGAACGTCTGGACGCCATCGAGTCGGACGCCGACCAGCAACTGAACCGGGACAGGCCCGACCCCTGGCATCAGACCATCGCCGTGATCGAATTCATCCCCCACCACCTGGAGCAAGCCGACGACGAAGCCTCCCAGGCCCACCTCCACGCCTTCGGTGAAGTCCTCGACGCCCTGCCACTCATTGCGCCCCAGCAGCTTCGGACCCAACTCCGAGACGCGGCGACTGCGTTCGAACGCGCCACCCGCTCCCGTATCCGGGCCGAGCAGCACCAGGCTCGTGCGCTGCGCAGCGCCGCACGAGCAATGCTCCAGCAGCCCCCGCCAAAGGACGGAGCATTCCTGGCGATGCTTCTCGACGCCGCCGTCCTCGTCGTCATCGCCGCAGCTCGCTGGCATCAGCTCCGCCATCACGACCAACAGGGCGAAGCCGCCCACCAGGCTCTGCTGCATCTCCAGGTCGCCTACGACCAGGCCGCCGTCGCTCCATTGACTGCCCTCGCCCAAGGCCGGCCATCCCAGCAGATTGTGGAACGGCACATCCACCGCGTACGTCGTGCCGTCCCCAGCCAGGCGGAGCGGGTCCTCGCAGACCCTGCCTTCGACGCCCTCGTCGCCGTTCTGTCCAAAGCCGAGGCCGCTGGCCATGATCCGGATCAGCTGCTGCGACAGGCCACCGATCAGCGTGCCCTGGATGATGCCCGCCACCCCGCCCGAGTGCTGACATGGCGCGTACAGCGACTCAGCACAGGTCAGGTGCCCAGCAGCCGAGACCGTGTGGCTCGGGTTCGCAGTACCGCCAAACCGGGTAGTGCTCCGGCTCGTCCAGCAGAGTTCACGCCCCTACAGCCTTCGGCGCCGGGCCGCCGACGCTGATCACCGGAGCACGAGGCTGTCCCAGATCACCTTGTCGCAGGTGTGTAGGGCCGCCGCCAGTTCGCCATGTAGGTGATCCGGGATGGCTCCGGCCCTCAGCGCGCAGGCTCGGACCAGGGCGCGGCAGCCCTGCGCTTCCCGATCTGTGGCCAGGGCGAGGAAAAGAGGATGGGCCAGGACCTCGCGGGCCGCGTAGCCGTCCCCGGCTTCGGCGGTCCTGCGGTGGAGGTCTTGCACAATGCGCTGCGCGGCGGGTGTTTCGGCGGGACCGACCGTGTCGAGAATGGTGAGACCTAGCCGGATGTCGAAGACGGTCATCCCAGGCTCTGGCGACCGTTGAAGGTAGGCCGCGATCAGTTCTGCCCGTTGGTCGTCGCATGGCTGCTGGGCATCGCGGCGGCACAGGACGGTCAGGCACGCCGTGACGAGCTGTTCCCAGGGGTCGCCGGGCGTCGTGTCGTGGAGGAGCTCTGCTGCCGATGCCGTGTCGCCGGAGACGAGGGCGGCCAGTACGGCGACTTGGCGGCCGTCGAGCATCCGCTGGCCGACGCCCCGGTGGGACTCGATGTGCGTCAGGGCCTCGGCCCAGCGGCCGGCGGTGGTGAGGGTGCGGGTGCCGTCGGCGAGGAGTACGCGCCAGAGCCAAGCACGGACTTCTTGGCGGTCGGCTTCGGTCGCCGTGAGGTCCGCCGGTATCTCCACGCCGTCGAAGCGGGCATGTGCGCCTGCTTCGACGGCTCCGTACAGGTCGAGCAGTCGCTGTCGTCCCTCGTCGGCGCGGCCGGCGCGGATCTGGAGGCGGGCGAGGTTGACGACGGGTTCCAGTCCGCGGATCGCGCTCATCCCAGGCAGCGGACAGCTGTGGAGGTACGCGGCGGCCTGCTGGTGGCACAGCTCGCGCGCCAGGTCGGGAAGGCCCAGGTCGGAGGCGATGAGCGCGGCCTGGTTGTAGACGGCCGACGCCAGGCCCTGGTCGGCCTTCCGTACCGCGGCGTCGGCCAGGTCGACGAGCGCGTGGACGCGTTGGGGCAGAGGTAAGCAGGCGGGACGGAATCGGGCGACGAGCGGGAAACGCTGGGCGGTGGGTCCGTGCGGGTCCATGAGTCCCCCGAGGCGTGGGTTGGAGACGGTGCCCGCCCGCCGTAGGCCGACGGACACCATCCTCTCTCTATCGGTTGTCACTGCCAGTCGACGACGATCCGGTTCAGCGGGGTGTCGAGGGCGAAAAGACCAGGGCGCTGTTCGATGGGCGGAGCGGCGAGGTGCTGGATCTCGAAGGTGGCCTCCCGGCCGCGGTACTCCCGGTCCCAGATGCGGATGGCGTCGGCGACCTTCGCGGCCAGCTCGTCGCTGCCGGGACCGTGGCCGATGACACCGAACTCCCAGAGCTTGCCGCCCTCCGGGGTCCTCTTCTCCAGCAGCCGCCGGGCCAGGTAGGTGACAGCGCTCTTCTCCACGGCCGCGGTGGATGACGGGTAGGGGTCCTCGGTGAGTAGCCCGCCCTTGGTGCCCTGCGGGAACAGCATCCGGATCAGGCCGGAGGGCAGGGAGCAGGTGAGGAACAGCTCCATCCACTCCGGCGACTCCATGGCGCGGACCGTCATACCGGTCCACTCCTCGGTGCGCGGCTGCTCCAGAACGCGGGCGAGGGCATCGGCGTCGATGTCCTGGCCGGCGGGGGCCTGGAGCCGGACGGTGCCGTCGGCGCTGAGCGGGACGACACGGCGGTCGTCGTCGGCGATACCCCGCCGGAGCGGCATGAAGGTGTTCATCTCGCTGCCGAGCGACACCCACCGGCCGCCACGCTGTTCGTACGCGATGGAGCGGGCGACGCTGCCCTTGAGGCGCTGGGGGACGAGGAGTCGTCCGCCGGGGGCGAGCTGTTCCAGCCAGGCGTGCGGCACACCGTGCGCACCGACGGTGGCGATGATCCGGTCGTACGGTGCTCCCTCCGCGTATCCGAGGGCCCCGTCCCTGGTCACAGCCTCGGCGTTGGTGATCCCAGCTGCGGCGAGGTGGGCGCGGGCGCCCTCCACGAGGTCGTCGTCGACATCGAGGGTGGTGACGTGGCCGGCCTCGCCGACCAGGTGCGCGAGGAGAGCGGCGTTGTAGCCGCTTCCGGCGCCGAGTTCGAGGACGCGGTCGCCGGGACGGACGTCGAGCTGGTCCAGCATGAGGGCGACGACCCCCGGCTGGGAGGCACACGAGATGGACGCACCGTCGGTGTTGTACTTGATGTGCACCGGCGCGTTGGCGTAGGCGTCTTCGAGTGTCGCGTCGGGCACGAACACATGGCGGGGGACCGCCCGCAGGGCCTGCTCGATGGCGGGGGTACGGGCGTGGCCGTTCGCCAGGATCTGGTCGACCAAGGCGTTTCGGAGGTGCTCGGCCTCCGCCGAGTTGGTGGTGATCGTGTCGGTGTTCACCGCGCCGACGCTATCGACGTACGCCGCTGCCCCGCTGGGCGACGCGGTGTTGTCACTGGTTCCCATGACTACCTCTCGTGCGATGTTGAACAGAGCGCTCTGGTCGTCCCGAAGGAGACCTGCGCGGTTGGCGTGGAAGATCACGTGGTGGGCGAGCACCGCGCGCAGACCACGGGTGAGACCACCGTGGTCCGCGAGACTGGTGAGCGTCGCCCCGGTCCCCTCGAAGGCGGTGACCCATTCTTCGTGCCTATGGAACGGGCCGCCCTGGTGGCAGAGACTGCGGGCGTCGGCCGTCATCAACTTCCGTACGGCGGGAACAAGCTCGGCGGCGCGTTCGACCGGCAGCGGATCGGTGGCCGCTCGAAGGGCGGCGACCTTTGACCAGACGTCCCCCTGCTCGAACCAGTCGAGCCCGGCACCGCGCAGCATGGAGCTCACCAGCAGGACGACGGTCTCCCGCCGCCCCAGGTGCTTCGGACCCGGCTGGTACGTCAGCAGGTGATGGGAGTCGCTGTGGAACAGTTCGTGGGCTGCGTCCATGGCCGCCCGGCCGCCGAACGCGTCGGTCTCGGGCTCGTACATACCAGGCCGCCACGATACGACTGAACCCTCACCGACCAGGTCGTCCAGCAGCGACTCCACGACTGGAGCCGGTTCGTCGGCGCGGTACCGCAGGGGCCAGGGCTGCTTGTTCATGAACCACCAGCCGGAGAGCTGTCCGGCCACCTCGGCGGTGATCAGCGCTGGGGCGAGGCGTTCGGCGATGACCAGCTGGGCGCGCGAGCGGTCGACGAAGGTGATGTTGTGCTGGTGCCAGCGGTCGGAGGGCATCGGGGTCCTTCGGTCGGTGGATCAGGCGATGAGCAGGCAGGAGTCCCAAGCGGATCGAGGCGGGGTGGTGGTGCTGGGCGCGATGAGCGCCAGGGCGACACCGGCAGCACCGTCGAGCAGGCCAGGATCTCCGCTCCCGAGTGCCCCGCCCGCTGGGAGGATCTTGTCCAGGAGCGCCGGGATCGCGGCGCGTATCCGGTCCACGGTCGTGGCATGGGCGTCGTCGGCGACACGGGCGGCGAGGTGGGCAAGCCCCGCGAAGCCGTGGCAGAGGCCGTCGTCCGTGATGACCTTGAGTTGGTCGGCGTCAGCGAGGGCGGCCACGAGGGCGTTCTCCGCCCGGATGCGGCGGCGGGTATCGCCGAGGGCGAGCCCGGCAAGCTGCTGAGCACGGGCGAGGCCGGCGGTCCCGTAGCACCAGGACGGTCGCCGGGGCGCGGACAAGGTGACTCGGCAGGTCCGTAGTTCGTCCCGGGTGATCCAGCACGGCCACGCCGGACCGGGCCTGTTCTCCCAGCGGTCCAGCCACGCCACAATGGTGCGCATCGCCGCGTGGTGCCCGCTCACGACGGTGCCGCGCCGGGCAGCCAGGGCCAAGAAGGCGAGTACGCCGCCGATGCCGTGCGCCATGCCGTGGTTGGCGTGGCCGCCGGGGAAGAGGTCGTCCGGGTTGCCCGAGGGGCCGGTTTCCGTCCACCAGCCGGGCAGGGCCTCGTCCTGGTCGGTCAGTGGTTCGGTGAGGCGTACACAGTAGTCGAGCACGGCACGAGTCGTGGTGCCGTCGGGGCTGCGGTGTAGAAGATGGGCCCCGTACCCGGTGAGCCCTCGGATGACGTCGAACTCAGCGAGCTGCGGTAGCCGTCCGGCGTCGATACGGCGGTGAGCGGCCTCCAGACGACGGCCGATGTCGATCATGATCTGCTGGTCTAGCGATTCCAGGGCACTCTGGTAGGCCCCGGGTAGGTGGTCCGCCGCGCAGGCCAGGGCATGGGCGAGGGCGGGAGCCCCGTAGAAGGGGTGGCTGTCAGGACCGCTGGTGAGGGGTTGGCGGGAGGCGGCGGCGAGCCAGTCGTGAGCGCGCTGCCACGGTCCGAGGCCCCGCGCGGCCCGTTCGATGTGCAGGAGCGCGATGCCGGGAGGGCCGTAGGCCAGGTGCTGCCCGTACGCGGGCACGGCCCAGGACCGGGGCACATCGGGATCGGCGAGTTGGGACGCGATGGCGTCGGCTAGGTCGAGGGCCGGGTGGGCGGTCATGATTGCCTCCCCTTTGTACGAGCGGTCCAGGCGAGAGCGGCAGCGCGCGCCAGGTAGAGGCAGACCTCTTCCTCGGGGAAGTTCACCGCGACATGCCGCACGAAGTGGACGTGCAAGAGGGACGTCAGAACGTCATCGACGGCGATTCCCCGGGTGTCCGGGCCCGGCAGATGGGGCCGGTAGTCGGCGAGGGCCGCGTCCCGTTCCGCCCACCCGGACACGATGGCGTCCCCGCCCGGTGCTCCGCGCAGCGCCGCCCATTCGTCGCGGGGGTCGGCCAGCCGTACGGCCTCCGTGAATTGCGGGCGCGGTACGGGCACGGGAGCCGTCGGTGGAATGTGGTCGACCAGCCACCGCATCCCGGCTTCCGTGCTTCCGAGGAAGGCGGAGACGATGGCGACGGTGTGCGCCACCACTAGGGCACGTCGGTCGGGACGCTGCCGCTGCACGAACTGCGTCACCACGGCACCTGAGTCGGCCCGGAAGACCTCTTCGGCAGCCTCCCACGCCGCTCCGGAACCCCAGCGGCCCATCTCGCGGTACGAGGTCGGATAGCGCAGATCGGCAAGCAGGCTGGCCCGGCGCAGTTCGTCGGCCCACTCGCTCACCGCACGGGCGGTCTCGCCGAAGGCGTCCGGATGGGGGAGGGCGATACGGAGGCGGAGGTGCTGGGCCGGGTCGCGGAAGCGGATGAACCACCAGGGTGGGTTGCCGAGCTGCTCCAGCAGGCCGGGCAGGTGCTGGGCGAGCACGGTGTCCTGACGGCGGGCATCTCCGTACAGGGCGGCCAGTAGCACGGAAGAGGTCGCTGGCGGCTGCATCTGTGCTGGCGAGAGTGCACGAGCAAGGGTCGGGGCGGGCAGGGGCGGCCACGCTGTCGGTCGTACCGCCTTGAGGGGCACGACGATCTCGTGGGCGCGCCCGTCGCACCAGCCGTACCCCTCCGGGGCTTCGACGAGCACGGCGGTGTGCGCACGGTCGAGGTGCTGGCGGAGCAGCGTTCGGTGACCGAGCTCGTCAAGGTCGAGGAAGAGGTACTGGTCCCCCTCCACGAGATAGACCTGCCGCGGCAGCCGCCGTCGGACCCGCCAGTCGGCCAGAGCCGCCTCCCACTCGGCGCCGCTGGCCAGCTCCGAGGATTCGAGCCGCCAGCGCGCCGGAGCCAGCACGGTACGTCCGTAGCGGAGACGCGGAAGGAACGGCATCGCCGCGGCGACGCCCCAGTCGAAGACGGTGACTTGCGCACACTGGGCACGGGACAGCTCGGTGAGAAACCGCGCCAGCGGCGGGGTGTGCGTGCGCAGGTTCAGCGCGTTCATCCCCACCGCTTCGACGCGGTGGCCCCGCTCGGGGGCGGCCAGGTACATCCGGCGTCCGTCGCACGCGACCGCGAGGTCGTCGAGGGTGAGAACGCCCGGGTCCGGGGCCCGATGCTCCTGGAGGCTGATCACGGTGGGCAGGACCTGAGGTGTACGAGTGACGTGGGCGCTTTCGGGGAGGAGCGGTGGGAAGGAGAGCTGCGCGGGCACGGTGTCGCCGTCTGCGGTCGGGAGATCGGCCAGGTCCGTGCTCAGCGCCTCGCGATCGCCGGGCTCCAGCACACCGAGGAAGCGGCCCGTGGAGACGCCGGCGCCACGTGACACGCTCACGACCTCCAGCCGGAACCGCCCGCGCCGCAAATCGTCCAAGCTGGCCGAGTGCACCCGTACGCCCACTTCAAGGTGCGGCGGCACCCGCAGGTCGTCGGGCCCCACGTCGAGAGCGCCGATCAGCTCGTCGGTGAGGACGACCTCCTCCCGCCCTTCGAGCGCGGCCGTCTGCGCCAGGCGTACGAGTACGTCGTCCCGAGTGGAGGCCCGAGGTCGGCGCGCACCGGCCGGAGTGCCCGGGAAGCCGTCGGGATAGCCGACGCCGCTGTCCGCCACGGCCTCCTTGAGCGGCACCATCGTGCCGATGCCGTACCGCTCGTAGAACCGCTGGTGGTACTCACCCCACGTGGCGGTTCCGTACGGACGAGCGCTCAACCGGGTCAGGACGAGCGCTGCGCGTTCCACTTCCCGGGCCACTGCCTCCGGCAGCACGAGCTTGGCGTTCAGCTGTAGGTCGAACGCGATGGGGTGGAGCTTCCCGCCCGGCACGAGCTCCCGCATCCGCGAGGCGGCTCTGTCCCGACCACCGCGCATGGTGCACCCCTCCAAGGCCGCCCGGATCGCGCGCAGCTCGGCCACCGTCTTCGAGATTGGTGCAATGCTCTCGGCTTCGACGGCGTCGAGCTGGTCGACGAGGTACCCGAGAGCATCGGTCTCGGTGCTCGGTGCCCACAGGCTGGTGATCAACACCCGCCGTCGGATCAGTTCTGCCAGTAGCCGGCGAGTCTTCTCCGGCCCGGCCCCGGGGAACTCCGCCTGGAGCTTGCTCAGAAGCATGCCCACCCTGATCGGCGCCTCGGCCGCGGTGAGGGCCGCCTGCACTGGTGCGGTAAGGGCCAGCGATGCCTCGACAGCGCGGGTCTCGTCGCCCTGGTCATCGGACTGAAACGGCACGATGAGGCGGTCCCCACGGACCGACGCGGTGCTGTTGGCAACGACGGACAGCCGTTTGAGCAGCTCCGGGCACGACTCCAGCCGCTGTACGACCGTGGCCAGCCACTCCGCCCCGGCTCGGCCGACGAGAACGTGCTCCTCGCCCCAGGCCGCACTGGCGCGCGGTCCGAACTTCGCGGTGGCCACACCGGCGAACAGCCCAAAAGGAGTCGCCCGGTGCTGGGCCCGCAACAAATACCGGACCACGGAAAGCACCGCACGCCGGAGAGCCCGTGGATCAGACCGTTGACCCGTGCACAGGCCCTCTACTTGCGCGGCCAGGGCAGGGCTGGAGTGCTGCAAGGTCTCGGAGAAGTCCTCGTCCGCCCAGGCCGCACGCAGCCACGCCGCTTGACTTGCTGCGGCACCAGGCAACCCGTCGTCCAGGTCGGGCCACGGAGAGACCGCCAGCGGCGGTCGGGCGACGGCGCGCACGAGCGCGGTTGTTCCGGCGCGGAACGCTGCGGTCACGGTAACCACCGACTACCTCCGTAGGGTGCGGGAACGGGCGGCTGGTGCCGCCGCACGGAGGCAGCGGCACCAGCCGAACTGGACAAGGGCGGGATGCTCTTATGGATGTCAAGCAGCGGTTGTGAGGTGGCTTGGGGCCGCTGCTGTGGCGTTCGTGGTGGTCAGGGCGTGGTAGATCTCGCGGGCGACGAACCGCTTGAGGCAGCGAATGATCTCTTTCTTCGACAGGCCCTGCCTGGTGCGACGTTCCATGTAGGTGCGGGTGCGCTGGTCCCAGCGCAGGCGGCAGAGAACGATCCGGTAGAGGGCCGCGTTCGCGGCCCGGTCGCCGCCCCGGTTGAGGCGGTGGCGGTGGGTTCGGCCGGATGACGCGGGCAGCGGGGCGACGCCGCAGAGCATGGCGAACGCCGCTTCCGAGCGGAGCCGGTCGGGGTTGTCCCCGGCCGTGACCAGCAGCTGGCCCGCGACGTCCGGGCCGACGCCGTTCAGTTCGGTCAGGGCAGGGTTGATCTTCTGGGTGAGCGGGGCTATCAGCTCGTCCAGTTCGTCGATCTCCTGGCCCAGGCCTCGGTGGCGGCGGGCGAGGGACCGCAGGGCGATCTTCGTCGCGGTGACCGGATCGCCCGCCTGGTCCAGGCCCGGGCGGAAGCCCGTGCAGACGGCCAGGAGGTCCTTGTCCTTCAGGTACCGCAGCATCGTGCGGACGCCTTCCGGCGCGGTGACGATCAGGTTCTTGATCTGCCGGGTGACGTCGGCCCGCTGCTGGACCGCGCTGCGGCGGGCGACCCGCAGCGCCCGCAGGGCCTCGACCCGGCCGTCCCGGAACTTCGGGGTGCCGGTGCGGCGTTCGGCGAGCGCGGCCCGCGCCGCCGCCTCGGCGTCGACCGGGTCGGACTTGCCCTGCCAGCGGCGTGTCTTGCGGTCCGGGCGGTCGATCTCGACCACCCTCACGTCGTGTTCACGCAGGTAGCGGGCAAGGCCGGCGCCGTAGGCGCCGGTGCCCTCGACCCCGACCATCAGCAGGGTGCCGAAGGAAGAGAGCCAGGTCAGAAGCTTGCGGTAGCCGAGCGCGGAAGCGGGGAACTGGGCCGAGCCCAGGACCCGGCCCGCCGAATCGATCGCCGCCGCGGTGTGGGTGTCCTTGTGGGTGTCGACGCCGCCGGTGACCTCGACCTGGTGCTGTGCCATCGTGGGTTGTGCCGTCCTGTCCATTCGACCGGGTGGGATGGCACCCGTCGGCCGGGAGGGCGGACAAGACAGTGATGGGGCCTCTGGCCAGGCTCTTATGAAGTCACGTCCCCCGGCCCGACGGATGCACACGAGCGCCCCCCGAACGGGGCCGACAGATCCCGTTGAGGACCCTGAGTCAGTCAGGCGGTGGGTCAGACCCCGCCGGGGAACGCTCACGAACATCCTCACTGTCAGGCGACGTTGGTGGTGCAGGCCCCGCAGGTGGTACCGCAGTTGTCGTCGGTCAGGTTGACCAGCCCGGCCGGGTCGGCGATCTCGACGAGGGAGACGTCCAGGTCGAAGCCGCCCGATGCCTCTGGCGTCTGGGGCCGGACCTGGGTGAGACTGGGGACCACGATGTTGCGCGTCATGGTGACTACCTCCTTGTTTTATGGGGGGTTTACTGATTGATACGGCCGACGGGTCGTTCATCCGTCGCTGGTGAGCTGAAGCTCGGCCCAGACCTCCTTGCCCCATGGGCACCTGTCCGAGCCGTACAGGTCATAGCCCCAGCAGTCCGACACTGCGGCGATGAGAAGCAGGCCGCGGCCCGACTCATCACCGTGATCCGCGTGGCCGGCGGCGGGCAGACGCTCCGGTTCCCAGTCCACGACGCCGACACGGACCCGAGACGCGCTCGGGCGTCCCACGGTCAGACGGATGTCCCGGCACGATGTGTGCTTCGACGCGTTCGCGACCAGCTCCGTGACGATCAGCACGGCACCGTCGGCGAGCTCATCAAGGCACCACGCACCGAGTACACGCTGGACAAGCTTGCGGCAGGTCTCAGCAGTGGACGGCTGGCACGGGATGGTCTGGCTGTAGGCGGGACGCCCGACACAGGCGGCATGAACAGGTGTGTTCAGACTCGTCATGGGGATGGAGCCTTCGGGTTGTCTCGGCGCCCGGTCCGCCCCTTGCGAGATGTGAGCGTGCGGACCGGGCCGTCAACAGCCGCTCGGGATGGTGGGCGGCCGACACCCAGATAACCCCGGCTTCCGTTCGGCTGGTTAGGACCATCAGGCATGCGCTCAACGGGTCGACCTAGGGCGATTTGACCCAGCGTTTACCTGACGATTGGGCGACGCGAGCGCTACCGTGCCGGGATGGATGCCACGCGCAACACCGTGCTTGAGGCGTGGATGGCAGAGCACGGCTACAGCTCCAACAGCCTCGCCGACGCTGTGAACAGGTCCTTAGAGCAGTTGACCGGAAGGTCCGGAGGGCTCGACGGATCATCGGTCCGGGGCTGGAAGGCCGGCCGTGTGAAGTGGCCGAAGTCGGCCACCCGCAAGGCGCTTGAGGACATCGCCGGTCTGCCCGCCACCGCTTTAGGGTTCGTTCCACGGGGCAGGACTCCGTCGGCCCTGGTTCCACCGCAGCAGGAGGACCCTGACATGAAGCGCCGCACACTCGTCGGCGGGATCGCGACGGCCGCCGTCGCCGCGGCGTCACCCGGCACCGCGTCGCCACGCAGGATCGGCATGAGCGACGTCGACCGTCTCCAGAAGCGCTTCGCCGAGATCATCGCCAGCGACCACCGGCACGGCGGACAGCTCGGTATCGAACAGCGAGCCGCCGCCCTCGCGGACGAGGCACTGAACCTCCAGAACGCGGGAAGCGCCACCCAACGCGTACGCAGCAGCCTCTACGCCTCCGCAGCAGCGTTCCGTTCCTCCGCGATGTGGGCCGCGATCGACGGCCGGCGCTACGACGACGCCAAGACCCACATGCGGGAGGCTCAGACCCTCGCCGAGATGTCCGGGGACCAGGCGATCAAGTTCCGCATCTGGAGCCACACCGGAACCATGTACCGGCACCTCGGCCGCCCCGCCGACGCCCTCGCCGCGAACGACGTGGCCCGCCACCTCTTCCTCACCCGGCGCGACCCCCTGTTCGCGTCCCTCGGCCTGGCCCGGCAGGGAGCCATCCTGGGCACAGCCCAGGACCGCAGCGGCATGCGCCGAACATTCGACCAGGCCCAGGAAGCCATGCTGCGCTCCGACCCCACGGACTACCGCCCCGTGTGGATGCTCGCCTTCTACGACCAAGCCGAGCTGGACTCCCTGGCCCTGTCTGCGAACCTGGCCCTGGGCGACTACCCGACCGCCGAATACCACGCCCACCGCTGCCTGTCCGCGCTCCGCCCCCACATGATCAGATCCCGCGCCATCGCGACGACCTGCCTCGCCCACGCCCAGCTCGCCCAAGGGGCCGCGGACGCCGCCACGGCCACCGCTATGAAGGTCCCCACCGACGTCGCCACCCACCACGCCCGGGTAGCCCGCATGCTCCAGGAGTTCGGGGCCGCCCTGCGCGCCACCGCCCCCGGCAGCACCACCGCGCAGACCTGGACCGAGCACGCCGCCACCTGGAGGACCACCGCATGACCACGGCCCCCGCCATCGAACTGCGCACCTTCATCACCCTCGACCCCGTCCGCGGCGACCTCCTCGACGTCTACGCTGACGTCCGCGCCCCGCTGCTCCACCTCCCGAACTACGCGGTCACCACCTTCGGCGAACGCTTGGACCGCCACGGCACCGAACCCGGCTTCGTCGCGGTCCTCGCGTACGCGGACGATGAACCGGTCGGCTACGCCTATGGCAACACCATCAAAAGCGGCGACCGCTACTGGCAGCGCACCACCCCAGAGCCGCCGGAGAAGTACACCGAGCGCCCGGCCCTGGCCCTGAAGGAGATCGGCGTCCGGCCGGCCTGGCGCAAGACCGGCACGGCCCGCCGCATCCACGATGCCCTCCTCGCCGCCCGCGAGGAGCCGTACGTCACGCTCATGGTCAACCCTGCCGCTGGCGACGGGAAGGTCCACGCGATCTACAGGTCGTGGGGGTACGAGGACATTGGCCAGAGTCAGCCGTCACTGGCCTCACCTACACTCACCGTAATGATTCGTAACAGCCGTTGACAGGAAGCTCGACACTGCGCATCGACTGCTCGAGTCTCGTGTCTACGTCGGATACAGCTCGGCTTGACACCCATTCGGCAAGATACAGAGAAGGAGCCTATGCGCGCCGATGAAGTCCGACCGGGCATTCGCCTGACGGGCCTGACCTCAGAGGCGGTCACCATCGTGGCTGTCGCACCGATCGGTCACGCCTTGCAAGTAACATTTCGGTACGATCACGGCCACCTGTCTGACCACGTGCTTTTCCCTAGCGACATTGCTTCGCTGCAACCAGCGGCACCGAAGTCGCGGTGGTCGTTCGATGCCGACCCTAAACAGTTCCGTCTGGCAGCCGAGGCGCTGCGCATGAGGCACGCGGGCCTGTCAGACCCGATGCTGGCGGTGGAGACCAGTGACATCGACCCACTGCCCCACCAGATCCGAGCCGTCTACGGGTCCATGCTGGCCCAGTCCGGCTCCCTGCGCTTCCTGCTCGCGGACGATCCGGGCGCCGGTAAGACGATCATGGCCGGCCTGTACCTCAAGGAGCTGCTGCTGCGCGGCGACGTGCAGCGTTGTCTGATCGTCGCTCCTGGCGGGCTGGTCGAGCAGTGGCAGGCCGAACTCGCGGAGAAGTTCGGGATCGAGATGACGATCTTGACACGCGACCTTGCTGAGGCTGACCGTGACGGCGACCCGTTCCGGCACAACCCGATGCTGATCGCGCGCATGGACCAGCTAGCCCGCAACGAGGAGTGGCAGTCCATACTTGCCGAGTCGGAATGGGACCTCATCGTCGTGGACGAGGCCCACCGCATGAGCGCCTCCTGGTTCGGAAACGAACTCAAGCGCACGCGCCGCTACGAACTGGGCCAGCTGCTCGGCAAGATCACCCGGCACTTCCTGCTCATGACCGCGACACCGCATTCCGGGTCGGAAGCCAACTTCCAGACCTTCCTCGCCCTGCTGGACCCCGACAGGTACGACGGCCAGTACCGCCAGGGCGTGCATTCCACCGACACCACCGGACTGATGCGCCGGATGATCAAGGAGGACCTGCTCACCTTCGAGGGTAAGCCGCTCTTCCCTGAGCGCGTGGCTGAGACCGTCGAGTACACCCTCTCCCCGCAGGAGATGCTCCTGTACGAAGAGGTCACCGAGTACGTACGCACGGAGATGAACAGGGCCGAGCAGGCCGACGGCAAGCGGCGCACGGTCGGCTTCGCCCTCACGGTCATGCAGCGACGTCTCGCATCCAGTCCCGAGGCAATCTACCGGTCGATCCGGCGCCGCATCGCCCGGCTGCGCACCCACCGTGAGCAGACGCTGGCGGGCCCGTTCGTTCCCCCGCCCGAGACTTTGTCGTTCGATCCTGAGGACTTCGACTCCGACGAGCTGGGAGCCGCCGAGCTGGAGCAGCTGGAGAGCGAGGTCCTGGACGCCGCTACCGCCGCGCGCACCGCAGCCGAGCTGGACGCCGAGCTCGCGGTCCTGGCACGTCTGGAGGAGATCGCCCAGCAGGTGCGTGCTTCGGGTGAGGACCGCAAGTGGCAGGAGTTGCGGTCCCTCGTCCTCAAGGCCCGCGAGGATGGCCTGAGCGGCGCCCACCACACGCCGCGCAAGATCATCATCTTCACCGAGCACCGCGACACCCTCGACTACCTCGCAGGCCGCATTACCACCCTGCTGGGCGGCGATGGGGATGCCGTGCGCACGATCCACGGCGGCACCGCGCGACAGGCGCGTCGGGAGATCCGCACCAAGTTCTCCAACGACCCGCGCTGCCACGTCCTGATCGCCACCGATGCAGCCGGCGAAGGACTGAACCTTCAGGCCGCGCATCTGATGGTCAACTACGACCTCCCCTGGAACCCCAACCGGATCGAGCAGCGCTTCGGGCGTATTCACCGCATCGGCCAGCGCGAGGTCTGCCGACTGTGGAACCTCGTGGCCTCCCAGACCAGAGAAGGTCAGGTCTTCCAGCGCCTGCTGACCAAGATCGAGCAGCAGCGCCGTGCCTACGGCGGCAAGGTCTTCGACGTCTTGGGGGAGAACGCCTTCGCGGACGAGCCGCTGCGCGACCTGCTCATGCGAGCCATCCGCTACGGCGAGCAGCCCGAGGTCCGGGCCCACCTGGACCGGGTCATCGACAACTCTGTGGCCGACGGGCTGCAAGAGATGATCAAGGAACGTGCCCTGGCCACCCCGGACATCGGGCTGGAAGAGCTGGCCGAACTGCGTCGAAAGATGGACGAGGCCCGCGCCCGGCGTATGCAGCCCCACTTCGTGCAGGCATTCGTCATGGAGTCCCTGCGTGCTTTGGGCGGGCGGGCGTCCAAGAGGGAGAAGGACCGGTTCGAGCTGACCCAAGTGCCCGCTGCCCTGCGCGAAGGTCGGCGTACAGTCAGTCCGCGCTACGCACGCATCACCTTCGAGCCCTCGGCCGTGGTGATACCCGGCCGACCGGACGCCGAGCTCGTAGCGCCCGGTCATCCGCTGATGGACGCGATCATCGCCGAGATCCTGAACAGGTACGGCGACGCCCTGACCCGCGGAGCCACCTTCCTCGACCGGACCATCACCACCCCCCAGCTCGTGTTCGCCCTCCTGGAAGAGCTCTCGGACGGACGCGGCACCGCGATCAGTAAGAGGTTCGAGTACGTCTCCGTGCTGCCAGACGGAACCGCACAGCCGGCAGGCGCCGCCCCGTACCTCGACCTGTCCCTGCCGGCAGGTCTGAACCTCGAGCAGCACACCGCGCTGGCCCTTGCCATCAACTCCGAGCTGTCCACGGCCTGGCTAGCCGAAGGCGTGGAGAAGATCGCCCAGACCTGGGCGATCCAGCACGGTCTCCCCGAGCATCGCGCCGACGTCGCCGCTCGCGTCGTCCCGGCCGTCGAGCGCACACGCAAACTTGTACGTCAGCGGCTGCTGGCGCAGATGAACTACTGGGACGGCGAGTCGATCAAGCTCGCCGAGGCGCAAGCGGCCGGCAAGAAGATCCGCATCTCGCCGGCCACCGCACGTGACCGCGCCCGATCGCTGGAGGCCCGGCTCGATCACCGTCAAGGCGAACTCGACCTCGAAACCCAGGTCAACGTGCACCCGCCGCAGATCATCAGTGCAGCGCTCGTCCTGCCCGCTACGGTCATCCCGCGAGCCGACGGCGAACAGCCGACACCTGGCAGCTTCGCTCTGGACACCACCGTCACCGAGCGTCGCGCCGTCGACGCGGTTCTGGCCGCCGAGCGTCGGCTGGGCCGGGACCCTGAGGAGATGGCGCACTCCAACAAGGGCTTCGACATCCGTTCCCTCAAGCCTGACGGCCACCTGGTCTTCATCGAGGTCAAAGGGCGAGTTCTGGGCGCTGACAACTTCACCGTCACCACCAGCGAGGTCGGCTATGCCAAGAACGCCGAGCCCGACTACCGGCTCGCCCTGGTCGCTGTCGACCCTGATACCCCTGACGGTTCGAACGACCGGATCCGCTACGTGCTCAACCCCTTCGCTGACCTGGTCTTGGACAAGTACGTCGACGATCTTCGCCGCAAGTGGAAAGCCGAATGGGAGCGCGGTGTAGAGCCACGCTGACGCAGAAGATCCACACGCTTTCATCAGTCGACTGCCCCCCGAGGCACGATTCGAGCGCCTCAGAATCTAAAGTGAACAGGTGGACACCGCAGTGCAGCCCGGAACGCCGTCAGGTTCTGTCCCTCGACGCAAGCTCATCGAGGTCTCCCTCCCGCTGGAGGACATCAACGCCGAGTCGGCACGAGAGAAGTCGATCCGACACGGACATCCGTCCACGCTGCACCTGTGGTGGGCCCGTCGCCCCTTGGCGGCGGCGCGGGCAGTACTGTTCTCCCAGCTCGTCGACGACCCGTCTTCGCATCCCGAGCTGTTCCCCACAGAGGAGGAGCAGAAGAAGGAGCGCGAGCGCCTACACGGGATCATCCGACGGCTGGTGGTCTGGGAGAACATCAACGACGAGGGCCTGTACCGAGAAGCCCGCGAGGAGATCCTCAAGAGCACGGGAGGGAACCCGCCGGCAATCCTGGACCCGTTCGCCGGCGGCGGAACGATCCCGCTGGAAGCGCAGCGCCTGGGCCTGGAAGCTCACGCCAGCGACCTCAACCCGGTGCCCGTGCTGATCAACAAGGCCCTCATCGAGATCCCACCGAAGTTCGCGGGGCAACCGCCCGTCTTCCAGGGGGCTGCGGCGAGCCGCATGGGGCCTTGGCCACGCTCCTCGGGCCTGGCGGAGGACGTCCGCCGCTACGGTGCGTGGATGCGCGACCGCGCCCAGGAACGAATTGGCCACCTATACCCACAGGCAACCATTCCTGTAGTCGGGCCCGCCGGGCAACCAACGGGGCGATCGGCAAAGGCCACCGCGATCGCATGGATTTGGGCACGTACCGTCATTTGCCCGAACCCCGCGTGCGCAATTCGGATGCCATTGGCGGGTTCATGGTGGCTCGGTAAAAAGAAAGGCAAGGAGGCGTATGCCGTCCCTGTTTTGACCGAAGATCACATCTCGCCCGGAGGTCGACGTGTCGATTTCAGAATCGAACATGACCCTGCGATTGCCCCCGAGAACACGGACGGTGGAACGGTTGGCCGTAAGGGTGCACACTGCGTAGGATGTGGCAGTGCTGTTGAACTCAAGTATATTCGTTCCGAGGGGCGCGCAAAGCGAATTGGCCAGCAACTGGTTGCTATAGTCGCCGAGAAGGATCGCCGCCGTATCTACGTCCAGCCCGATGATGTTCATATTGGCGCGGCAAGCGTGGAGCGTCCTGATGGTATTCCGCATGGAGAGTTGGGGCACTATCCACGCGACATTAAGGCTCCGATCTACGGAATGACGGATTTTGTAGATCTTTTCACCAATCGACAACTTGTCGCGCTTGCCACATTTAGTGATCTCATCCGTGAAGCCCGAGAGAGGGTTATCTCCGACGGTGTTGCGTCTGGGCTCAGCCGCGGGGTCTCTCTAGTCGATGGCGGAACGGGTGCGGAAGCCTATGCGGATGCGGTAGCCACTTATCTCGCATTTGCCGTCAGTAAGCTTGCCGCGCGTAATAACACCATGTGTACTTGGGAAGCTCGAATGAATCGGCTTCGTGGGTCGTTCCAGCGCCAGGCAATCCCGATGACTTGGGACTTCGCCGAAGCGCCCCCGCTCGAAGAATATGGCGGCGGATTCACTGCCGTACTCGCCTCCGAAGCCGAGGTTCTTGACGGCATGCCTGACGCGCGAGTCGTCGGGGCAGCACGGCAGGCGGATGCCGCTAGTCGCACGTTTGAAAACCTCCTTATCTCGACCGACCCTCCATATTACGACAACATCGGATACTCGGACCTTTCCGACTTCTTCTACGTCTGGCTCCGACGGTCTCTCCGAAGTGTTCATCCAGGCCTTTTTGGGACGATGCTCGTTCCCAAGGCGGAGGAACTCGTAGCCAATCCGTACCGGCATGGAGGGAAAGAGGAAGCAGAGGAATTCTTCGAGAAGGGATTCGAGCATGTCTTCTCGCGTGCGCGAGAGTCGGCATCTCGCGAATACCCTATCTCCGTCTTCTACGCCTTTAAGCAGGCGGAACTAGAAAAAGAGGGAGTTGCGAGCACGGGGTGGTCTACGTTCCTAGACGGCATGATTCGCTCCGGTTGGACCATCACTGCAACTTGGCCCGTGAGATCCGAACTTCCAAACCGCATGATGTCCGTCGGCATGAACGCGCTCGCTTCATCTATTGTGCTGGCTTTGAGGCCCCGAGAGAGGGAAGCGTCTGCGACTGATCGCGCCGGTTTCCTTAGTGCTCTACATGACGAGCTGGAAGCTGCCCTTCCCAAAATTCGCGAGGGTGCGATCGCCCCGGCGGACCTGCGGCAGACGATCCTCGGTCCCGGCATGGCAGTCTTCTCGCGCTTCTCCCGGGTGCTGGAGGACGACGGCTCCACGATGCCGGTGAAGACCGCGCTGGCGCTGATCAACCAGACTTTCGACTCCTTGCAGAACGAGCATGACGCCGAACTGGACGCCGACACCCGGTTCTGCCTGGATTGGTTCCGTTCCTACGGCTGGGACACTCGCCCCTACGGTGACGCCGAGTCGCTGGCCGTGCCGCTGGGCCTGTCTGTCGACGGCATCGCCCGCGGCGGAACCCTCACCTCCGGCGCTGGCAAGGTCGCGCTGATCAAGCCTCAGGACCTCGACCCTCGGTGGAATCCGGCGCACGACGACCGGCTGTCACTGTGGGAGGTCACCTGCCACCTGGCGCGCGCGTACGCGACCGAGGGGCGCGAAGAGGCGGCCAGGCTTATGGCCGAGGTGAAGGGGAGGGTGGACATGGACGAGGTCAACCGCCTGGCCACCCGCCTGTATGAGCTGATGGAGTCTCAGGACTCCTCGACCGCCGGCCTGTTCAATGGGCTCGGTGGCGCGTGGGCCGATGTCTCCGCGACGTCGACCACGATCCGCCCGGCCGCTGTGGCCGAGATGCTCTTTGGGGAGGAGATCTGATGGCGCTGACGAACAATGAGAAGGTACTGCGCAGCTTCGACCAGCTGCTTGAGGGCATGCGGCCGTGGGTCGACATGCGTATGTCCGCGCAGGCTCCGACCGGCAAGGACTGGATGGAGCTGATCGCCGCTGAGGACGTGGCGAAGTTCGGCACGGCCAAGACGTACTCGCGGGATGACGTGCGGTTTCTGCTGCGCATCGTGACGGAGAGATGGAAGGTCTTCGAGAAGGACCTCTCGCGCCCGCAGTCCGCGTTGGCCTCTGAGCTGCGGGAGACGGCGAACGCGGCTCACCATGGGCAGAAGTTCTCCTCAGATGACACCTACCGTGCGCTGGACACGATCGAACGTCTCCTGATGGTGATCGGTGCCGGGGACGAGGCCGATGTGGTCGCGAAGATGCGCATGGAGCACCAGCGGGAGGTGTTCGAGAAGCAGACCCGCAACCGGCTAATGCGTGAGGCGCAGGCGGTCAAGGTCGCCGGCGTGCAGGCTGGTACGACGATCAAGCCGTGGCGCGAGGTCATCCGGCCGCACGCCGACGTGATCCGTGGGCAGTTCTCCGCCGCGGAGTTTGCTGCCGACCTGTATGCGGTGGCCCATGGCCACACCGCGGCGCCGGAGTATCTGAACCCGGCTGAGTTCTTCTCTCGTACCTATCTCACCAGTGGTCTGTCCGACCTGCTTACCCGTGCGTTCAAGCGTCTCTCTGGGGATGCCGGGGCGAGCCCAGTGATAAATCTGCAGACTCAGTTCGGTGGCGGCAAGACGCACTCGATGCTGGCTCTCTACCATCTGTTCTCCGAGGGCCTGGCTACGAGCGCGCTGTCTCAGGCCGTGCAGGATGTCGTGCATGCTGCCCAGCCCACGGCCGAAGGCGACCCACTGAGGTCGCTGGACGTGAAGCGGGTCACGTTGGTGGGCACAAAGCTCTCCCCGAGCCAGCCGATCGTCAAGGACGACGGCACGCAGGTGCGCACGATCTGGGGGGAGCTGGCCTGGCAGCTCGGAGACCGCAAGGCGTTCGACCGCGTCGCGATGGCGGATGCGACCGGCACTGATCCCGGCGACGCGCTGGACGCCGTCGTGCGCGACGTCGTCGCCGGCGGCAAGAGCGTGCTGATCCTGATCGACGAGTGGGTGGCTTACGCCCGCCAGCTCGTGGGACGCGACGACCTCCCCGGCGGATCCTTCGCCACGCAGCACACCTTTGCTCAGCACCTGACCGAGATGGCCAAGTCCATCCCGGGTGTCATGCTCGTGGTCTCCATCCCTGCCTCCGACTCCCTTGACAACGGAGGAGGCGGCTCGGCGCTGGAGGTGGGTGGCCCCAACGGGCACGTCGCTCTGGAGACCCTGCAACACACCATCGGTCGCAACGCCGATGACTGGCGGCCGGCCAACAACATCGAGTCCTTCGAGATCGTGCGTCGGCGCCTGTTCGAAGAACCCGATGCCGTGGCCCTGGCAGACATCTCCGCGGTGGCCAAGCAGTACGTGAAGTACTACCAGGACAACACCGGATTCTTCCCGCGTGAGACAACTACCGGTGAGTACGAGCAGCGCATCCGGGCGGCGTACCCGATCCACCCGGAGTTGTTCGACCGGCTCTACGAAGACTGGTCGACGCTGCCGAAGTTCCAGCGCACCCGCGGTGTGCTGCGTCTTATGAGCGTGGTTATCAACTCGTTGTGGGCCGCCAATGACACCACGCCGCTCATCACACCCGGCGCGGTGCCCGTCCACGACACCCAGGTCTTCAGCGAGATCACCAAGTATCTCGACGACAACTGGAAGCCCGTCGTGGACAAGGACGTCGACGGCGAGGGCGCCACACCGGTTCAGATCGACCGTGAGCGCCCGTCATTCGGACAGCGAGCGCTCACCAGGCGTGTCGCCCGGTCGGTGTTCATCGCGACCGTCCCGACGCTGCGCTCGGCGCACAAGGGCGTGGACATCCAGCAACTCCGCCTGGGCGCTGCGGTACCCGGCGACGTCCTTAACCACATCGGTGATGCCCGTGCACTGCTGGGGCAGCGTGCCACGTACTTCTACGAAGACGGCGACCGCTCCTGGTACGACCTCGCGGCGTCGGTCTCCCGAGTGGCAGCCGACAGGGCCGCCGGCTACAGCGAGGCCGACGTGCACGCCACGATCGTCGAACGCCTCAAGGCTGCGGGGAAGGCCCTCAAGGCTTCCTTCGGTGCCGTGCATGCTGCGCCTCTCGACACCGGGGACATCCCCGATTCCGAGGTTCTCAAGCTCGTGGTCATGCACCCGAAGTTCACCTGGGGCAAGGACGCCTCCACCGCCACGGACTTTGCCGAGCGTCTCCTGCGGGAGGCCGGTAACGGGCAGCGACAGCGGCGCAACATGCTGGTCATGGTCGCCGCCGATCGCGAAACCTACCCCGAGCTCGACGGCGTAGTACGCGAGTATCGGGCCTGGCGGTCCATCGCCGACGAGGCCGACGAGCTCGAGCTCAGCGCCCAGCAGCGCAAGCAGTCCATCACCCGTGCCCGCCAGTTGGACGCGGCTGTTGACGACCGTGTCCGTGCCGCCTTTACCGCAGCGCTGATTCCGACCGAGCTGCCCGGTCAGAAGCCGACCATCTCCTTCACCCGTGTCGCCAAGGATGGAGGTTCCCTGGCCGAGCGCGTCACTGCGGCGCTCAAGGCCAAGGGGTGGATTACCCCAGTGCTTGGGGCCACGCTCGTGCGAATGGCTCTCGAAGGCGCACTGGCCAACGCCTGGAGTAAGGGGCACGTGCGGTTCGGTGACCTTTGGTCCTGGTACACCCAGTACCCGTACCTGAAGCGCCTGCCCAACCGGCAGGTGCTTGAGCAGGCCGTACTCAGCGCCGCCGACGTGCTCCTGTGGCAGCAGGATGCCTTCGCCCTAGCCGATGGCTACGACGAGGCCACCGACGCGTACCAGAACCTGTGGATCCACGGTGACAAGCCCGAGCCCGGGTTCGTCACCGACGACATGCTCCTCGTCCAGCCGGCACGAGCGGTCGCCCAGCGTGCACGGGTCGTCGCCGCCCCGCCGGCTGAGCCGGAGATCCCAGCAGAAGGCGCCACCACCAGCGAAGACAGCACCCCGCAGCCCAGCGTCGTCACTCCGCTGCCGGGTACCGCCTCACAGCCTTCGACGCCGACGGCCAAGAAGGCCCCGCAGAGGTTCTGGGGCGTCAAGACCCTCAACCCCAACCGACCTGCCGCCGACTTCGCCAACATTCAGCAGGAAGTCCTCGCACACCTTGAAGCCGCCGAAGGCGTCCGGCTCGAGGTCCGCATCGAGATCACCGCCACCACCGCCGACGGTTTCACCGAGCAACAGGTACGAACCGTCCGCGAGAACGCCGTCCAGCTGAAGTTCGAGGACAGCGGCTTCGAGGAAAGCTGAGCACCTGCACCCCGATGCAGCAGAGTCCCTCCGCTCCGGATGAGGCACCGCCCCACCCAGCGCGGAGGAGGGCACGACAGTCTGGTCTTCGGCCTTCTGCGTGAGCGCTGCGTGAGCGGACTGGGTGGCACTAGGGTGGACCCGGCGTCATGGTGATCACGGTCGGACGCCTCTGATCTGGGGAAACGGGATTCTGCGGCACCGCTCAGCACCACCCAGGATGATCTTGCAGGCCCTCGTAATGCGTAGGTCTCGGGTTCGAATCCCGAAGGCGGCTCTGAAGGACCCCAGGACTCACTCGCCGTGACCTGGGGTTTTTCGCTTTCGTTGACCCTGGAATCCGGGCCGATCAGACAATCGCAGAATATGAATCGCAATGCGTGGGTCCAGGCTTGCTTTCCGTGACCTTATAGTCGACCTGGGCCTCTGAACTGGACTTTTGTCTATCTGGGAAGGATGGGTCAGGCATACGCAACGGGTCTCGGTGGGCAACCGGTGGACAGGCGTGCATGACACTCGATCAGCGTTTTCGCTTCCCCTGGGCCCTCGGGTGGGAAGGGGTCATCGTCGATGTGAGGGTCGGTGGCGTCGGGACTGTCTGGTCCCGACAGGCCTCACCTCCGCTTCGACTCCGGCGATGATCGCGGCTGGGCGGTCTATCGGATGCGAGCGTCGAGGTATGGGTCAGTGGGCTGCGCCGCTGCCTGAAGTTCCGAAAGCTTCGACATGCCTGCCGCCCCGATGCCGAGCGGCCCAGCCCGGCCAAACGCCCTGCCCAGCGACGTTGCCAAATACCTCGGTTGGCGACCTTGGCGGAGGGCGTGGAAGCCCTTAGCGGGATGTCGCTCTTTCCATGGTCGCCGAGAAGAAGCCGCGTTTCGAGGGCTTGTCCGAGGGCGCACGGCGGAAGGACATCCACCCCTCCAGGAGATCGCGCGCCGGAACTTGTCCGCCGGGCGCGCCGACTGCCGGGGGCGGGTCGCTGAGGTGACGGAGTCTTCCCGCGCCCGAGAGGGCGGACAGCTGCCATCGCGAACGACCGGCGTGCAGGCAGACGTTCCCGCCGGGTTCGAGCTCGTACAGCACCGGGGGCTGCCGAACCGCCTCGGCGAAGCGGCTCCACACTGTGTCGGACGCGGTCACCCGCACATGGCGTTCCCCCTGCCACGGCGTGCGCCACCGCGCGGCGAGTCGGTGGTCGAGCTGGCGCTGGGTCGGGTGGCGGACGAACTCAAGGTCGGCGTGGGTCATCGCGTGCCCGAAGTAGTGCACCGCGTGCGTCAGTGCCGCTTCACCGTCGAGGCGGGTGCCGGTCTCGATGCCGTTCAGCAGGCCGTGTTCGGCGTCGAAGTTCGCCGAGAACAGGGCGCCGTACCGTTCGTCGGCGATGACCCCCTTGGCGTGGTTCGTGGAGTCGGCGAAGACGCGTACGCCGAGGTCGGCGAGGGCAGCGGCGTCCCGGCGCTGGGAGGCGGGGTGGTTGCGGCCGCGGCACAGCAGCCTGACGTCAAGGGAGTGCTTGCGCATCGCCTGTGCCAGGGGATCGAGCAGGATGTCCGGGCGGTCCGTCATACCTTGCAGCGAGTAGGTCGCCAATATCAGACTCGTGCGGGCCCTGGCGATGATGTCGTGGAGGTGGCCGAGGATCAGCCGCTCGCTGTCGTGGGTCCAGATGATGCCCGTTCTGGCCGACACCGGCGGCACCGGTACCCGGCAGCGGCTCGGGGCGGGTGTGTGCTGGCGTATCGAATATCCGGCTGGGCCGGGCGGCATCGCGTACGAACAGGAGTCCCACAGGCGGGTGAAGAACCGGGCCAGCCGGTCCACCTCCGCCCGCTCGGTGATCAGCGCGCCGTTCTCCCCGATCGAGTTCAGGCCGTTCGTGTCCAGGTTGGCGCTGGAGACCAGCGCGGCGCGGTCGTCGACGAGAAGGAACTTGGCGTGACAGTCCGGGCGGCCGCGGACCGCCACGCCCCGGCGGGTCAGCTCGGCGAAGTGCTTCTTGTGGGTCTGTGTGGCGGCGTCCGGATCTGGGATGTCCAGCAGCTCCGCCAGCTTGCGGCGCAGGCTCTGCTCGCTCAGTTCCGACACCACGTAGACCCCGCCGCGCAGTCGGTCCGCCGCTTCGAACAGGGCTTGGAGCAGCTCCGTCTCCCCAAGGAGGTAGCTCGTGACGAAGACCTTGTGCCGCGCCGATCTCACCAGGTCGAGTGCGGCCTCCTTGATCGTGCGCGGGGAGGCGGGGTAGGTCAGGACATGGCGGTACGCGCTGTCGTCGCCGCCACTCCGTCCGGCGCCGGGGGCGTACGGCTCACGTGCCTTCCTCGGCTCCCGCACCAGGAAGTAGCCCTCGTCGTGCACGAGTGCGCCGAGGTCGAGACGTTCAGTCATGGGGGAAGTCCTCGGTCTCGCGGAAAAGGTAGATCAACTGGTAGTGCCCGAGCTGCCAGACGCGCTCCCGTACGGCGTGCGGTGTGAGGAGCGGGGCGGAGGTCGGCAGCCGGTCGGCGGCTTCGCGGCAGGCGGCGGTGATCACGCCGGCCGGCTCCGGCGAGGAAAGGAGCCGATGGACGATTTCCTCACGGGCGAACAGGCCGCGCGCATGGTCGTCGTCGGGGAAGAACCAGCACACCACCTCGACCACGGCCTCCTCGTCGGCCACCGCCAGTCCCATCGGCTGGGTGAGCGAGCGGCCGTCGGCGCACAGTGCCGCTGCGGCGGCGCCGCCGATATGCAGATTCCACTCCACAGGACCGCGTCGGCTGACCCGGTTCAGCGGCGGAGTGCCGACGCTGGCCTGCGGCGGCACGAGCACGCGCCAGGCGTCGTGCTGGACCTCGTCGTGCCGCAGCGCCGCGGTCAGCGCCAGCCAGCCGTTCGTCAGGGCCTCGGCGCCACTCAGGTCCGCCTCTATCTCGGTCTCCACGTTGTCGCCCTGCTGGGCTCCGCGCCGCGCGCGGCGCATGAACACTGCGTCCACCTGAAGATCGCCGGTCGGCGAGCGTCGCACCTGGGCCCGGCAGCGGTAGGCGGGGCAGGTCGGCGGCTTTCCGTCCTGCCTGGCATCGGTGTACAGCGGCATGTCCTCGACGGGGGCCGGTACGTCCACGATCTCGGCACCGAGACACGCCGCGGTGCCGGCCCTGACCCGTTCGCCCAAATACTCGGCACGCCGGGCGCCGGCCAACGGGGCCGGGAGGGGAGCCCGCTTGCCGGCGCCGAGTTTCTGGTCCAGTCCGCGCAGCCAGCCGCCCGGACCTCCGCCGAAGGCCAGGAGATCTCCCGAGCGCGGCAGGAGGACGAAGTCCGCCGCGGCGTCCACCACGCGTGCCACCGCCTGGCGGCGCAGTGTCCGCTCGGCACCGGAAAGCTGTACTCCGTATCCGTTCCGCTGAGGGAAGAGCACCCCGGCGGCCACCAGACGCCAGGCCGCTCCCGCCAGCACCGACGGGGGCAGGTCCGTCACTTCCGCGAAGTCCGCCGGTTCGACGCTTCCCAGCGACAGCCCCATCTCCAGGACCAATCGTTCCAGCACCGTCAACTCCCGTGGCTCCGTGACCTGTACGGGAACGCCTCGCCAGTACATGAACGGGACAAGGGCCTCGGCGACCACGGCGACGGTGTCCGGCCCGGTCTGCGGGGCGTCGACAGACCACAGCTTCACCCTGTCACCGGCTGGTCGAGTCGTTTGAGCAGGATGGTGTCGGGATGGCCCGGGGTGAAGAGGTCGAACATATTGGCGTAGAAGTCCTCGGCCGCCGGGACCCCGCGCAGGCCGGCCAGGGTGTTGCGGTGCCCGATCAGCAGGATCGCGCGGCGGGCGCGGGTGGCAGCGACGTTGAGCCGGCGGATGTCCTGGAGCCATAGCGCGAATCCGGGACGTTCCCGCCGGCGCCCCCGGCGGGTGCGGCAGAAGCTGATGATGACCAGATCGCTCTCCTGGCCCTGAATACGGTCTATGGAGTCCACCACCTGGAAGTCGAGAACCCTGAAACCGGGGTAGCGCGGAGCGCCGAGGCGTCTGCGGATCTCGTGGGCCTGGGCCTTGTAGAAGGTGAGCACACTCACCGTCACCCGCCGCTCGCCGCGGGCCGCCAGCTCGCTTTCCCAGATGCGGCAGGCTGCCTCCACCGACCGCGCTTCGAGTGCGTTGACGAAGCCCGTGCCCACCAGGTCCTCGCCTGCCCGCGGATCGTCGGAGGTGTCGAGGAAGACCACGGGACGGGGGAACGTGTTCGCCGTGACCAGGGGAGTCAGCTTCATCCGCGCGGGCGGCGGGGACACGTATCGGCCCCCGTACACCGGGCCGCGTACCAGTTGGGCGATCGAATCCACCATCCGGTGCTGTTCGGTCAGGCGCACGCAGAGCGCCGGGGCCTCGCTGACGCAGCGTTCGAACAGGCTCTGCACCAAATGTCGCCGCATCATGGCCAGGAGCTCGCGTTCCGCGTCTTCGTTACGGCTGCGCAGCCGCTGGTACGCCTCCTGGTACGTCGCCCGGTACGCCGACTTCCAGAGCCCTGAGTCACGCAGATGCTCGGCGATCCGCTCCACCGGCTCCGTACGGAACCGGTGCAGTTCCTCGTCCTCGTGCCACAGCTCGCCCAGGTGCCGGACCGCCGCAGGCACGGTGGGCGCGGCTCCGCGCTCCGCCATGTGGACCGCGGCGAGCGCGTGCAGATGGTGTTCGTCGGTGGCCTCGACATACGGCGGCAGTTGCCGTTCGTCACCGACCATGATCCAGCGGCGGGCCTGTTTGGCGCCGATCAGGAACTCACTGTCGATGACCCGGCTGGCCTCGTCGACGATCAGGGTGTCGAAGTCCGCGTCGCGTACGTCGCTGTCGCCCGCGAAGCCGACGGTCGTGCAGCACACCAGGTTCGCCGCGCGGGCCAACTGCTCGCCCAGCGCGCCGAGGAGGAGAGCGCCCTCGGCATCGGAGGCTGTGTCGCTCTGCCCGGTGAGCTGGAACCAGCGCTGTTCGAGGTGGGCGAGGCGGCCCAGCCGGTCGGCGCGCGTACGGTTCTCCGCCGCCCGGCGGGAGAGACGCTCCGGGTCCAGCCCGGCGAGCTCTACGTCGGCCGCCAGCCGGGCGCGGCCCAAGGCCACCGCCCGCTGCGCGACATCGGCTCGGGCGTCGGCATCGGTCCACGCCTCTCGGAACGCGCCGTCCCTTTCGGCTTCCTCACGCGCCAGCAGCGCGGCCGTGCGCCGTCGTTCCGCAAGCAGGGCATCGGCCGCGCGCCGTACGCCGTGCGCCTCCCACACCTCACGCCGGGCATCGCTCCGGGCCCGGCCGGCCTCGGCCAGCGCACCGGCTCCGAAGACGGCCAGGAGCCTCAGGACGAAGCGGGAACGGCCGCCTTCCGCGGCGGTGAAAGCCTCCGCGGAGTGCGCCTCCTGTTCTTCCGCGAGCCGGGATCTCGTGTTGGCCCGGTCGGCCGCCGTGCGGGCCTCGGTGAGCTCCGTGGTGGAGGCCGTGACCGCGGCCCGGTGGTGGGTCCGCCAAGCGATCCAGCCGGCGGCCGTATGCTCGCGCTCCTCGGTGGCGGCGTCCAGGGCCACTCGTGCAGCGTCGCAGGACTCGATGAGGTCGGCCGCGCCGTCGAGTGCCGCCCGCTCCGCGTTCCACTCCGGGGCGCGGGCGGTACCCGGGCGCCGGGCCCGCTCGGCGAACTCCTGCGCCAGATTCTGCTTGGTGAAACCGCAGAGTTCGGCTCTGACCCGCGAGTCGTCGCCGGCCACCCGCATCGCGAGGACACCGTCCGCCCGCCCGACACGGCGCAGCACCTCGTCCACCGCCACATGCATCGGTGCCAGCAGCAGGACGCGCTCGCCGCGGGCTGTCAACTGCCGGACGATCTCGCTGATCACCGTGGTCTTGCCGGTACCGGGCGGCCCCTGGATGAGCAGGGCGTGCGGGGTGCCGAGCGCACCCGTTACAGCCGCCCGCTGCTCCGTATTGAGGTCTCTGTCGAACAAGGCCGGCGGGTCGGGAAATCCGCCCGCCGGCATGGGCAGCGAGCCGGGGTGGCTGAGCAGACGGGCCAGGGAGTTCCAGTCGCCCTCGACCTCCTCGCGTAGAAAGCTCCGGAGGGCGTAGTCGTGCCGGCCCAGGGCGAATCGCGGCTCGTAGTCGAGCGATACGGCCGTGCCGGGGGTGAGGCGGCCCTTGGCCGGCGGATCCAGGTACAGCAGATCGTCCTCGACGCCGACCACAGCCAGCCGCCAGGGACCGCCGCCGGCAGGCTCGCCGTCCGGGTTCGGGACGGCGGTGCGGACACTGACGTCGAGCACGAAACCGCATGCGAACTCGGCACTCCGCGGGGGCAGGCGTACACACACCGTGTCGGGATGGGCGGGCGCGCTCGCGCCCGTGGCCGCGTTCGAGTTGTCGGCGATCACCTCACCCTCGGCCCTGCGGGCGCCCTCGGTCTCGCCGCGCTGCTCCAGCAGCTTGATCACATCGGTCAGTGGCGCGAAATGGCGGCGTACCAGGGCATGCAGTTGGCCGTGCTCGTCGGTGTGTGCGCTACGGCCGCGCAGCAGATCCGCCGCCTCCTTGCCCGCCTCGGAGAGTGCCCGCTGATAGGCCAGGCCCTTGGTGACCCACCGGTGGACCTCGGCGATGTCGCATACCCGCTCGGCATGGGGCGGGTGGAAGTCCACCCATGCCGGAAGCCGAGGGCCGCGGTGGGACAGACCGCGGTGGGCCTTGACCGAGGTCACCACGGCCAGCGGCTGATACGCATGCACGGCGGGCTGGGAGCTGACGTACACATCGAACCGGGTGCCGCTCAGGACGTAGTACTCCGACTGCCTGCCCTGGCGCTTTACGCTCCGCAGGCCCGCGGCCAGATCCGCCGCCACGGCGTTCAGGTCGGTGTCCAGCTCCGTCAGGATCCGTAACAGGCCCTGGCGGAAGGTCAGCGGGATCATCAAGGAGCCTGCCGGTTTCGCCGTCCTCCCCGCGATCAACTCGCTCAGCTCCGTGATCCAGGAGCGTGGTGTGCGCAGTGTCCAGTCAGCCATTCAAGCTTCCTTCCGCCCAGTCGCCCGGCTGCCCACCCGTCGCTGCCTGGTGCGCCCTGCTCATCGGTCGGTCCGGATGAACCTCAACTCCTCGCACAGTGCGCCGATGTCCTCCTGGGCATCTGTCGTCGCCCAGTAACCGCGCAGGACGGCCTGGGCCTTGACTCCGAGCGTCTTGCTCTCCTTCGGCCCCACCGTGGCCGAGCCGTGTGCCAGCACCGACCGGTTGCGTGTCGTCGCCAGGCTGTTGAGGTGGGAGAGAGCCTTGGGCCCTGCGAGTTGGGCGTGGCGCGGCAGGTCGTCGCCGAGCGCCGTGAGCAGCACGGCGGCGCTCATCAGACCGATGACGGGCGGTAGTGTGCCGTCGACGTCCTTCCTGCCGATCGTGCGCAGGATCCCGGCGTGGCGGGCGCTCAACGCCTCGACGTCATCGGTGAGCAGGGTGTAGTCCGGCCGCTCGCACCTGAACCCCGGTGCCAGCCGTTCCAGCCGTCCGGCCAGGCAGCCTTCAATGGCGCGGTAGTAGAGCAGCGCCGCGAAGTCGTTCCGGCCCACTTCGCGGTAGTGCTCGCCGAGGACGAAGAAGCAGATCAGCAGGCTGCCCTGGTCCCCCTCGGCGAGCGAGCGCAGGAACATCAACTGCCGTTCCAGCCGTCTGACTGTCTGGATGCTGACGTCGTGCCGTATCTGCCGCAGCGCTTGTTCGGTGGCCGTGACGCCCTGGGGGAGTTGCGTCAGGTCCAAGTCACACCACGCTCGGTACAGCTCGGAGAGGGCGCGCATGAAGCGGGCCCGGCCCGGCTCCACGATGATCTCGCACAACTCGTCGTACCGCTGCCGCGCGGGCTCGAACGCCCCGCTCGCGAACATCTCCAAGGCTGCGGACATGCTCTCCTCGCCGAAGAGCGCCGTGGGGTTGTCCAGCAGAAGCAGCCGGTCGGACCCGGGCAGCGGTCTGAGACGCACGGGGTCGTAATCGCTGTCGATGTAGCACAGGTCCAGTCCGAGCTGCCATGCCGCCAAGGCCGCCGCGGCACTCATCACCTTGCGTCCGCCGGTGATGTCGATCACGGCGTACGGCTTCTCCTCATCGAGCTTCTCCAGCTCTTCGAGTTCGCTGCGGACCACGCGGTAGATGCCCAGCGGATCCGTCGGGACCACCGGAGCGTGCCGGAAGTCCTGATAGCGCAGCCGCCCGTCCCCGACGACCTGCTCCCCGATCACGTCGACGCTGCTGCGGGCGTTCTGCGAGGTGACGACCAGCATGCGCTGAGGTTTGAGCAGTCGATAGACCAGCACCGTGGTGACGGGTGAGAAACCCGCGAGGCTGATCAGCAGGCGCACAGGGGGGTGCGGCCGACTGCTGCTGTGCAGCAGAGCGCGTTCGACCACCTCGTCGAGCATCTGGTCGAGGTAGAAGCGGGTGGCCTGCTCCTTGAGGTCCCCCGGCCCGTAGACCTCCTCGCCTGTCTCGATACGGCGCAAACGTGCGGTCTTTCCCTCGAATGACTCCACTCGGTCTGTCTCCCCGGTACATCCCGCAGCCTCACTCTGGGCGACGGACTCTAGCAAGGTGTACTGACCGGGCCGGAGGATTCGCAGAACCTCCCGAACCGGAGTGCGGCGGAGGTGGCGTCGCTGGTGGTGGACGAGGCGATGGCACAGCGCCTGCTGGATTGGCTGCTGCCCGACGGTGACCCGCTCGCCGTGTTCTCGGCGGCCGAGGGCGAACGCTTCTGCTGATGCGAGCTGCCCACCACGGGGCGTGCGGAAACGGACCGGCCGCCGGTGTCGCCGCCCTTGACGGCGTCCGAGCCGCTCGTAACCATGTCGAACGCCGCCATCTGCGATGGAGACTCGACGTCTGGGCCCATTGCGGCACCTCAGCACCTGAGTACCCGAGTCCGGCGCCGCTTCCGATTCGCTCACCTGGGTTCATCTGCGGGTGATCTGCGGGTGATCTGGGAATTCACCATCACGTGAACTTGTGGAGGTCGTGTCGGTTACCCGGGCCTGTATGTCTAAGCTCCGTCATCGACCTTCAGGAGGTATTGCTTTGCCTCTCCATTTATGCCCTTGGTGCATTCTTGTCTGCTGAGCCGGGTGATTCCGGCCCTCTCGTTCGGCGGATATACGGGACAGGAATTTCGGTGTGCCGTACCGGTTGGTGGATCGAGCCGTTCGCGCAGTGTTGCCGTCCGCGTGATCCGTCGTTCCGGGCGGTACCGGTCGGGCCCCGGTGGGGAGGTGAGCGGCGGCGCGGGGGGTGTGCCAGGGCCCGGTGACGTCGGGCGTCCCTGCCCCGATTCCGCTTCCGGAAACGAAGTGCGCGCGATGTCGGAAAAACAGGGTCAGGAATTGACAGGGCGCTCTGCGGTATGCCCTCGTGAGCCGCCGGAGGGGCGATTCTTTCGGGTGGTCAATAATTGACAGAGGGGTTGTCGGCGTGCCCTCGGTGGCGCGTGGATATTCGGGTCTCTTCGTGGACGTCCGGGAATTGACAGATGCCTATCGGCTGCCTACGGTCCGGTCGTCAGGTATTCCCGATCGCATCCGAAGAAGGCATTCGTGACCGCGTCTGCGTTGCCGAAAGTGGAGCGGCAGTTGATTCTTGCCGTTCTCATGGTGTGTTCCCTGCTGATCTGGCTGGACAACACGGTCCTGAGTACCGCCCTGGAGACCCTCGCGGACCCCGTCCATGGGCTGAACGCCACCCCCTCCGCGCTGCAATGGGCCACCGGGTCGTACACGCTGACCTTCGCCACCTTGATGTTCACCGCCGGCGCGCTGGGTGATCGCTACGGTCACCGGTCCGTGCTCGTGACGGGGCTGGTGGTCTTCGCCGGGTCCTCGGTGTGGGCGGCGTACGCGGGTGACGCGGGGCAGTTGATCGCCGCCCGGGCCGCGATGGGCGTCGGCAGCGCGTTGATCATGCCTGCCAGCCTGGCCATCCTCATGTGGACCTTCACCGGCCCCGCGCGGTCGACCGCGATCGCCGTCTCCTCGACCTCCGCCGGTGCCGGGATGGCCGTGGGTCCGGTGCTCGCCGGATTGCTCCTGGAGCACTACTGGTGGGGCTCGGTCTTCCTGGTCAACGTGCCGGTCGTGGTGCTGGCGCTGGTCGGTATCGCCCTGCTGGTACCGGACTTCCGCAGCCCCGTGGTGCGCCCGCTGGACCCGGCCGGGATGCTGCTGTCGATCGGCGGCCTCGCGGCGCTCGCCTACGGGCTGATCCGCGCGGGGCAGGTGCCGGCCTGGAGCAGTACGGACGTCTGGGTGCCGATCGTCGCCGGACTGGTCCTGCTGGCCGTCTTCGTGCTGGTCGAACTGCGCGTCAAGGTACCGAGCTTCGATCCCCGGCTGCTCGCGCGACGCGCGTTCGGCGGCGGCAACGCGGCGCTCGGGCTGCTCCTCTTCGCCGTGTCCGCCCTCACCTTCTACAACGCGTTCTACATGCAGGGCGCTCGCGGCTACTCGCCGATGGAGGCGGGCCTGGCCGGTCTCCCGACCGCGCTCGGCGCGATCCTGGGGGCGCCCCTCGGCGCGTACCTGGTGCGGCGCTGGTCGTTGCGGCTCGTCACCGTGCCCGCCCTCACCGTGGCGGCGCTGACCATGGGCGCGTACGGGCTCTTCGGGCTGCGGACCCCCCTCGGCTGGATCGAGCTCCTGCTGCTGGTCCAGGGGCTGTCCATCGGCATGGTGCTCGGCCCGGTGACCGCGGCGCTGATCAGCACACTGCCGCTGGACCGGGCCGGTGCCGGGTCGGCGGTCACCAACACCGTGCGGCAGACCGGCAGCGTGATCGGGATCGCCGTCGGCGGCACGATCATGTCGATCGTCTACCGGCGCGCCGTCGAACCCTCGCTGGACGGGATGCCCGGGCCGGTACGGGACCAGGCGCGGGTCTCCGCCGAACAGGCCCGGCATGCCGCCGCCACGACCGACCGGCCCGCGCTCGCCCGGGCCGCCGACGACGCGTTCGTCCACGCCATGCACGTCGGCGCCGTCTGGATCATGTTCGTCACGCTCCTCGGTGCGGTCGTGCTGCTGATCTCCCTGCGCTCGGGTCCGGGGAGCGAGGCGCCCGCCGGACATGAACTGGACCGCGGGCCGGGCCACGAGCCGGGCCATGACCTGGACCACGCGCCGGGCCACGACCTGGGCCACGCGCCGGGCCACGACCTGGGCCACGCGCCGGGCCATGAGCAGGACGGCGGCCCGGTCACGGGCGGAGCGACCCCCCGGACCGGGGCCGATGTCCGACGCGCCCCCGACCCCGTACCGCCCGTCCCCGACCCGGACTGACGCGGCCCCGATCCCGTACCGCACGCCCCCGACCCGGATTGACGCGGCCCCGACCCCGTACGGCACGTCCCGACCCCCTACCGGCCCGTGGCAGCCCCCGGCCCCATCAACCCGCTGCCACCGGTGCCGGACCCCGCCCCGGCGTCTCGTATGCTCCCGGCCATGAGCGGTGGGGATTCCGGTGGACGGGTGATCGACGGGCGCTTCGCGCTGGAGGCCCGGCTCGGCGGTGGCGGGATGGGCATGGTCTGGCGGGCCAGGGACCTGGTCCTCGACCGGGCCGTGGCGCTCAAGGAGGTGCGCCCGCCGGACCCCGCGCTTGCCGAGTACGACCCGGAGGCGGCCCGGCTGCTGCGCGCCCGGGTGCTGCGCGAGGCCCGCGCGCTGGCCCGTGTCGAGCACCCCAACGTCGTCACGATCCACCATGTCGTGGACGGCGGTGACGACACCTATCCGTGGCTCGTGATGGAGCTGGTGACGGGCGGATCGCTCCAGGACCGGCTCGCGCGCGGCCCGATGGCACCCGCCGAGGCCGCCACGCTGGGCCGAGAGGTGCTGGCCGCGCTGCGCGCCGCGCACGGCGTCGGCATCCAGCACCGTGACGTGAAACCCGCGAACGTGCTGCTGCGCCCGGACGGACGTCCCGTCCTCACCGACTTCGGGATCGCCGCGATCCGCGAGTCGACCGCGCTGACCGCCACCGGCTCCATCATCGGGACGCCCGACTACATGGCGCCCGAGCGGATCACCGGCGACAACGGCGGTCCCGGCTCCGACCTCTGGTCGCTCGCGATGATGCTGTACGTGGCGGTGGAGGGCCACCATCCGCTGCGCCGGGCCACCACCCTGGCCACCCTCGCCGCCGTGCTCAACGAGACGCTGCCGCCGCCGGAGCGGGCCGGCGCGCTCACCCCCGTACTGGCGGCGCTGCTGGTCAAGGACCCCGCCGCGCGGCCCGATCCGGAGACCTTCGACCGGATGCTGGCGAGCGTGGTGGAGGGCGTTCCGATCCAGGGCGTTCCGATCCAGGGCCTTCCGATCCAGGGCCTTCCGGTCCAGGGCGGCACGACCCAGGGCGGGGCCGCGCCCGGCGGGCCGCCCACCACCGCCCCGTTCGCCGCCCCCGGTACCGCCGCGACAGGTTCGTCCGCCGCACCCGGATTCGGCCCGCCCGGTTCCGGCACGCCGGTGTCCGCCTCGCCCCCGGTGCCCGACGCGGCGCCCGGTACGGGTGCCCCCACCCCGCCCGCGTTCGGCCCGCCCTCCGACGGCACCTCGTACCGGCTGACGCCCCCGGCCGGGGCCGCGGCCGGGAACCCGTACACCCAGGGGGGCGCCGACCCGTACGGCGTCACCAGCCAGGGCCGGTCCCCCCAGGACCAGCGGATCGCGCGGCGGTTCCGGCGGATCGCCGTCGGCACCTCCGCGGTGAGCATCGCCGTCACGGCCGCGCTCGTCTGGCAGTTCCTGCCGGAAGGCACCGACGGTGACAGCGGTGACAGCGTGGGCGCCGGGGCCGGGAGCCGGACACCGTCCGCCACCACTCCCTCCCCCTCGGGCGGCGACCGGGCGTCGGACGAACCCGCCGCGGACGGCCCGCCGTCGGGTGAGCGGACGTCCGCCGCGCCCTCGTCGACCGCCCCCCGGCCCGGCGGCGGGGCCACCGACCTGCTCACCCCGGACGGCATCCGGCTCGCCGTCGCGGCGATCGAGAAGGAGACGGGTACGGACCGGGTCGGCAGGTTCACGGTCTATCCGGAGCACATCTCCGCGAACGTCCTGCTCAAGGGCAGCGACAAGCGGTACGACAGCTACACGTACCGCGTCGGCCGGGGCCTGGAGAAGGGCATCATCAGCGGCAGTCTCGCGAGCAGCCAACAGCCCATGGACCTGGACGACTTCGACTGGGACGTGCTGCCCGCGCTGCTGAAGCGCGCCGAGAAGGACCTGAACGTCAAGGAACCGACCGCGCGCTATCTGGTCGTCAACGAGCCGATCGAGGTCCTCGACACCCCGGTGACCCTCGGGGTCTACTTCAGTGACAAGTACGACGGCGGCTATCTGACCGCCGACCTCGACGGCAAGGTACGGGACATCTACCCCGCCGAGTCCTGACCTGTACCTGCTACCTGCTACCTGCTACCTGCTACCTGTACCCGTCACCCGTACACAGCCTCGGACCCGTACCCGTACCGGCCTGCGTACCCCCGCCCGCACCCCGCACGGAGAGCCACCGCAGCATGCCCGCACCGGACGTGTCCCCCGTACCCGGCGATCTCGCGGCCGACCCCGCGTTCCTCGCCTTCTGGGAGGAGCGCCATCTCTGCTTCCTGACCACGCCACGTCCCGACGGCACCCCTCATCTGGTGCCCGTCGGGGTGACGTACGACCCCGTGACCGGTATCGCCCGGGTCATCTCCAGCGGGACGAGCCGCAAGGTCCGCAACGTCCTCGCGGCCGGTCCGGGCGCGCGGGTCGCCGTCAGCCAGGCGGACGGGGGCCGCTGGGCGACCCTGGAGGGCATCGCCGTCGTCCGGGACGATCCCGCCTCCGTCGCGGACGCCGAGGTCCGCTACGCCCGCCGCTACCAACCCCCGCGCGTCAACCCGCGCCGCGTCGTCATCGAGATCGGCGTGACCCGGGTCATGGGCTCCGTCCGTACGAAGCGGGCCCCCGCGGCGGACTGAACAAACCGGGGACTGAACACCCCGGAGCGCACACCCCCGGCGGACGAGCCTGACGGCGAGCCAGGTCGAGCCCCGGCGGACGAGCCCCGGCCACGGGTCGGGCCCGCGCCGGGGGCCGATGGGCGGCCGGGGCCGAGGGCGGACGGCTCGCCCGCGCTGATGGGGTCGACGAGGTCCGCCGGGGTTCGCCGAAGCCCGTTGCGGCCGATCGGGTCAGCGGGGGTCGGCGGAGAACACCGGGGTGCGGTCCAGGTCGTGGCCGCGCAGCCGGTAGCTGTCCCCCTGGAGCGTCACGACATCCGCGTGATGGGCGAGCCGGTCGATCAGCGCCTTGGTGACGGGGGTGTCCCCGAAGATCTCCGTCCAGCGGTTGAACGGCTTGTCGCTGGTGACGACGACGGACGCCCGCTCGTAGCGGTGGGAGACCAGCCGGAACAGCAGATGCGTCTCGTCCGGGGTGAACGGCACGTACCCGATCTCGTCCACGATCAGCACCGAGTACCGGTCGAGCCGGGCGATCTCCTCGGTGAGCCGTCCCGCCGAGCGGGCGGCGGCGAGCCGGGCCGTCCACTCCGCGCCGGTCGCGAACAGCACGTCGTGCCCGGCACGGCAGGCCCGGGTGCCCAGGGCGATGGCGAGGTGGGTCTTGCCGGTGCCGGGCGGCCCGAGGAAGACCGCGTTGGACCGTCCGTCGACGAAGTCCAGGGTGCCCAGCCGGGTGATGGTCTTCCACTCCAGGGCCCGCTGGTGGTCGTCGTCGAACTCCTCCAGCACCTTGCGGGCGGGGAACCCGGCCGCGTGGATACGGTCCTCGGCCGCCGCCGGGCCGGTCACGGCGTTCCGGATGGAGCCGTCACGGCTCCCGGGGGAGCCCTGCGCGGGGATGGCGGCGCGGCGGGGCCGGGGGATGCCGACGCCCTCGGTACCGTCACCGCCGGGGAGGCGGTATCCGTCGCGCTCGTCGTGCGCCGGGGTGCCGAAGCCCGGGTCGGCGAAGTCGTGTTCGCCCTTGGCGCCGGGCCGGCCGTGCTCGCCGGGCGGGCCGCTGTCCGGGTCGTCCGGGTCGTCGGGGCCCTTCGGCGGGTCGCCGCCGGTGTCCGGCCCGCCGCGTCCGCGCAGGGTCGGCCGGTCGCCGTAACTCTTGCGTTCGTTCCGGGCGGCCTCCTGCTCCGCCGCGAAGTCCGGGGGACGGCTGTGGGCCTCCATCGGCCCGGACATGTAGGCGAGGATCGCCGCGGACAGGATGAAGGCCATATGGATCACGGTCCCCCACAACAGCGAGTGCTGGGAGGTGTGGGACACGTCCACGAACATCTGGAGCAGGTGCACCGACGAGATACCGACGATCGCCGTGGCCAGCTTGACCTTCAGGACGTTGGAGTTGACGTGCGACAGCCACTCGGGCTGGTCGCGGTGGCCCTGGAGACCGATACGGGAGACGAAGGTCTCGTAGCCGCCTACGATCACCATGATCAGCAGGTTCGCGATCATCACCACGTCGACCAGCTTCAGGACGGCGAGCATCACATGCGTCTCGTCCGCCTGGCCGCTGATGACAGCGGTGATCAGATGCCACAACTCGTTGAAGAACTTGTAGACGTACACGCCTTGCGCGGCCACCAGCCCGAAATACAGGGGGGCTTGGAGCCAGCGGGTGGCGAACAGGGCGTAACCGAGGGACGAAGCCGCGTAGCTCCTGAAATCCGGCTTGCGCGACGTGGGCGTGGCAGGACCGGTCAACGGCATCTCCCGGAGTGGCATGGGGGGTGGCAACCCGGGCGTGACCGCCCGCGTACACGCACCCAACGACCCGATGGAGCGGAGCGTCACCGCCGGACGGTCGGCGGTTGACGACTTCGGGCCGCACACTTCCCGTCACCGGCGCCCGCCTTCCTCGCTCTGCCTGGGGTCGCGGTCCGCTCCCGGCGGGGATTCCCGCGCCCCGGAGGACGGCCCGGGGCGTCAACACCCGGGCGACGGAGGCGGGGTGGCGGGTGAGGAAGGTGTGACGGGTGGGGTCGGGAGTGGGGGGACGGGGCCGGGGTGGTGTCGCCGTGCGTCCTGAACTGCCCTACCGACCCGGTTACTTCCTATTTCGCGTCCGCGTAGCACCGCACGACCGAGGTGGTGAAGGGGAAGCGGACCGGGGTGGTGCCGAAGACGAGGCGGGCGGCGGTGGCCGCGGACTCCTGGATGGCCGCCGTGACCTGGTCGACCTCGTCGGCGGGGCAGTGGACGATGACCTCGTCGTGCTGGAAGAACACCAGTTCGGCGGCGAGGCCGGCGCAGGCCGAACGCAGGGCCGCGAGCACCAGGAGCGTCCAGTCCGCGGCGCTGCCCTGGACCACGAAGTTGCGGGTGAAGCGGCCCCGCGCGCGGGTGTTGGTGGACGCGTAGCCCGGGACGAACCCGCTCTCCCCGGCCGGGTCCTCCGGCTCGTCGCCGGTCTGGGGAATGCCCGCCTCGTCCTGTCCCGCGTCGCCGGAGCCCGCCGCCGGGGGACATGTGCGCCCCAGCCAGGTCCGTACGAGACGGCCTTCCTCGCCCGCACGCGCCGCGTCGTCCACGTACGCCACCGCGCGCGGGAAGCGGCGGCGCAGCGCGGCGAGGTGCTTCAGCCCGTCGCCCGAGGTCTGGCCGTAGACCGCGCCGAGGACGGCGAGCTTCGCCTGCTCGCGGTCGCCCGCGAACGCGCGGTCGGACACCTCCTGGTACAGATCGGTCTCCCGGCCCGCGACCTCCATCAGACCGGGGTCACGGGAGATCGCGGCGAGCACCCGGGGCTCCATCTGGTCGGCGTCGGCGACCACCAGCCGCCAGCCCGGGTCGGCGACGACCGCGCGGCGGATCACCTTGGGGATCTGGAGGGCGCCGCCGCCGTTGGTGACCCAGCGGCCCGTGACCGTGCCGCCCGGGAGGTACTCGGGGCGGAACCGGCCGTCCCGCACCCAGTCCGCCAGCCAGGACCAGCCGTGGGCGACCCACACCCGGTACAGCCGCTTGTACTCGACGAGCGGCTTGACCGCCGGGTGGTCGATCTCCTCCAGCTCCCAGCGGCGGGTGGAGCGCACCCGCACGCCCACCTGCGCGAACGCCTTGACGACATCCGCCGGCAGATCGGGCCGCACCCGGCGTCCGAAGGCCGCCGACACCTCGTCCGCGAGCTCGGCCAGCCTGCGGGGCTCGCCGCCCGCGTACCGCTCGCCCAGCAGGTCGCGCAGCACCTCGCGGTGCACATCGGCCCGCCAGGGCAGGCCCGTCGCGTTCATCTCGGTGGCGACGAGCGCTCCCGCCGACTCCGCCGCCGTCAGCAACCGCATCCGGCCCGGGTGCGCCGTGGCGTCATGGCGGCGCTGCTGGCCCGCGTACACCTCCAGCAGCGCCGCGAGCGGTACGGGCACCGGGCGGGGCTCGAACAGCGAGGACTGCGCGCCGGGCTCGGCGGAGCGCTGCGGGGGGTCGGGCGGCACCGGGCGGTCGTGCAGCCGGGCCCACGCGGCGGCGGCCGACCGGGGCTCGCCCAGGCGGCCCTCATGGCCGAGCAGCAGCCCTTCGGCGGTCTCGACGTCGTAGCACCGCGGCACCGGCACCCCGGCGGCGAGCAGCCGGGGGTACGTCTCCGCCGTCGAGCGCCAGATCCAGCGGGTGACCCCGGGCCGGGACCGTACGGCCTGAGCCAGGTCCGGCTCCCGCACGGGCGGGGCGGCGGGCAGCCCGTCCCCGCCGAGGGGGGCCAGCTCCGCGCCGCCGCCCTCGACCGGTGCCACGGCCCACCGTTCGCTCATGTGTACGAGTCTCGCACCGGCCACTGACAATGCCCCCTGGTACGGCTCTGACCTGCTGATACGCGAGAATGTCCCGTCTTGGCGCGCGAGCCCCGGCGGCACTCCGGGCAGGCGCGCGGCGGACGGGCGGCGGCTGGGCGGTGACCGAGGGCTGACGCGGCGGGCTCCCGTCGGGAAAAGTTGTCCACAGGCTGTGGACAATGTTCGGGGTGCGGAACGGCGCCGGGTGCCCGGCGGCTGCGACCATCCTGGTGAGCGGTGGCCACCGGGCGCGACCGCCGTAGGGAGGTATGTCGATGACAGCGGGGCACGGCCGGACGGCCGACGGAGGCCACGGCCGGGACGCCGGTGAGGGCACGGTCGACCGCGCCTTCGCCGCCGCCCTCTACAGCGACGACGACACCGGTCTCGACACCGGCGCCTCGCTGCTCGCGGCCGACCCGGACGCCGACACCGAGCTGGGCAGCCGGGGCGAGGACCTGCTGACCACGGCCTGGCGGCGCGGCTGGCAGCCCGCCGATGTCGTCCGCATGGTCCGCCGTGAACTGACCGGCGCCCAGGAGCGGTTGACGGTCCTGCTCATCGGCCGGGAGACCCCGCGCCATGATCCGCTGCCGCCCCGCTGGGACGGACAGCTGCGCGCGCTCGGCGCCCGGCCCGCCACCTCCGCCCCGGGTGATCCGCTGCCGCGCGCGCCCCGCGACCACCCCGACCGCTTCTCCTGGGCGACGGCCGTTCTTGAGCTGTACCGGCTGCTGCTGCGGCTGCCCGCCGTCGAACCGGTCGGGCCCCTGCCCGGTGAAGCCCTGACCGTGCCCTTCGCCGGTGAGCCGAGGACCCTGGCGCGGATCAGGGCCCTGCTGGCCAAGGCGGAGGCGACGACGTTCCCCGAGGAGGCCGAGGCACTCAGCGCGAAGGCACAGGAACTCATGGCGCGGCACAGTGTGGACGAGGCCCTGCTGGCGGCCCGTACCCACGCCAAGGACGTGCCGGGGGCGTGCCGGATCGGGGTGGACGCCCCCTACGAGACGGCCAAGGCGGTCCTGCTGGACACCGTCGCCACGGCGAACCACTGCCGTGCCGTCTGGAACGGCGACCTGGGCTTCTCCACGGTGGTCGGCTTCGCGTCCGACCTGGACGCGGTCGAACTGCTCTACACCTCGCTGCTGGTCCAGGGCGCCACGGCGATGACCCGCGCGGAGGCCGCGCAGCGCGCCGCCGGACGCAAGCGCACCAAGACGTTCCGCCAGTCCTTCCTCGCCGCGTACGCCCACCGGGTGGGCGACCGGCTCACCGCGACCGCGCGCGAGGTCACGTCCACGGTGCCGGAGTCACTGCCGGTGCTCGCCGCCCGGGAGGTGGCGGTCGCGGGCCACGTGGACAGCATGTTCCCCCGGACGACGTCCACCCGGCTGCGCGGTGTCACCGACGCGGCGGGCTGGGACGAGGGCACCCGCGCGGGCGACTCGGTGTCGCTGCGCGGCGGTGGACGCGGCGACCGGGCCGGACACGGTCCGGGACGGCTGACGGACGGCGACGGCTGAGTGTGCCCGTACCAGATGTGACGTGAACGCACGCACCCGCGCGCGGGAGGCCGTTGAGACCTCCCGCGCGCGGGTGCGTGACGTTGTGGGGTACCGGCCCCCGGGGGGCGTGTTCCCCGGGGGCCGGAGCCGGTGGGGTCCGCCGGTCAGCGGGCCTCGCGGCGTCCGTATCGGCGCTCGAAGCGCTCCAGTCGGCCGGCGGTGTCGAGCACGCGCGCGGTGCCGGTGTGGAACGGGTGGCTGGCGTCGGAGATCTCGACGTCCACCACCGGATAGGTGACGCCGTCCTCCCAGACGACCGTCTTGTCGCTCGTGGCGGTCGAACGGGTGAGGAAGGCGTGGTTCGCGGCCCGGTCCCGGAAGACGACCGGTCCGTACGAGGGGTGGATGGTGTGCTTCATGGCGTCTACCTGTGTCCTTCCTGGGAGGGTCCGGTGACGGTCGTCGTCACCGGTGCCGGCGCGGCCGCGGCCGACGGGGTCAGCGCTCCTCGCGGAACGCGACGTGCCGGGCGGCGACGGGGTCGTACTTCCGCAGCGTCACGCGGTCCGGGTCGTTCCGGCGGTTCTTGCGGGTCACGTACGTGTACCCGGTGCCCGCGGTCGACCTCAGCTTGATGATCGGTCGGAGTTCGTTGCGTGCCATGACGGCAGTGTACTGAAAATGAATCCCGTTTTCAAGTGTCCGTTCCATGGGGATACGGGGCCTCACGCGCGCGGGGCTTCCGCCAAGGGGCGCGCGCCCCCCTCCTGGTAACTTGCTGCGGACCTCCGGCCCACGCCGGAACCGCCGCTCCGCCCGGCATTTGGGGGACCCCGTGAAGCCATCGCCCTCGACGGATCAGGGGTCCGCGCCGCAGCGTCGGACGGCCGTGGGGCTCGCCGTCACGGCACTCCTGCTCACCCTGAGCGCCTGCGCCGGTGCCGACAGTGGTGCCGACGGTGAGGGGCCGGGCGCGGGCGGTGGCGGTCGGCCGTCCGGGCCGGACGGCGCTTCCGCGACGGCACCGGGGGTGGCCGGGGCCGCGGCGGGGACGGACGGAAGCCTCCGTCGCGCCGACGCGCTGGAGGGCGGCTGGCTGGCGACCACCGGGGGCAAGGCCGTCGCCCTGGTCGTCACGGGCCGTGAGGCGGGGCTCTTCGCGAGCGGCGGCACGGTGTGCGGCGGTTCCACCGGCGAACGCGACGGCGACCGGACGATCACCCTCACCTGCACCAGCGGCGCGTCCGACCGGGTCGACGGCACGGTCACGTCCGTCGCCGACGACAGCCTCACCGTCGACTGGAAGGGCCGCCCCGACCCCGAGACGTACCGCAGGACCGAGAACGGACAACTGCCGGGCGGCCTGCCGACCGGGGGCCCGTCGGGCGGAGCCCGGTAACCGTCCAAGCCGGTCGTAGCCGGTCGTCCAAGCCGGTCGTCCAAGCCGGTCGTCCAAGTCGGCCGTCCGGGGCGGCGGGACATAGCCGACGGAGGTGGGGACGGCAAGGCTCGCGCCGGACACCGCGGGCGGTCCGGGGCGGGGCGGCCGGTTCCGCCGGGGGTGGCGACGGCCGCCCGGTTCGCGCCGGGGGCGGAACTCGCCGCGGTGGCCGGGCCGGATGTCCACGGCCCGGCGCGGTGACCAGGGCGGGTCCGGCGGTGGCGGGTGGCGCGGGGAAGGGTTCCAGCCGTTTCCGCTCGGCGGTGGCCCCGGATCGCGCGGACGCGCGCGGTGCCCCGGTCTGGCGCGCGCCGAACAGGAGCGGGAGGCCACGGTGGCCTCCCGCTGAACACAAGGGGCCCGGCACGCGTCTTCTCCTGGGGGCGGGTTGACGCGATCCCGCCTACGGCTACGGGCCGCGGCTCCGCGATCATGGACAGCGGGTGGCCCGCACATGTCGGGTGGGCGCGCGGGAAGTCGCTCCACCGGGCGGTGGACCGAGCCGGGACCAGGAGCTGTAATCACGGGGCCACCCCCCGTGCACGTGCATCCGCCCATGCACTTGCATGTGAAACAGAGCTATGATCCGGCTCAGTTGACCGTTGCAGCAAACGCCACATCAGCCACTGCACCACCGGGAGCGACCTGTGCATGACGTGTACAACGGCATGGCCGCCGCAAAGCTGCGAGATGTGGCCTGGCAGAAGAGCAGGCACAGCAACTCGCAGGGCTCCTGTGTGGAGTTCGCCCGGCTGCCCGACGGTGAGGTGGCGGTACGCAACTCCCGCTTCCCCGAAGGTCCCGCGCTGGTCTACACGCGCGCGGAGATCGAGGCGATGCTGCTGGGCATCAAGGACGGCGAGTTCGACCACCTGGTGACCGGCCCCTGACGCTGCCCGGCAGCGGTACGACCTGGACGGCGCCTTCGGGGTGGCCGTCCGTCCGTGTGCACAGGGGAACATCCCGCCGGACCGGCCGTCCGGGCCGGGGCGGGTGCCGTACGCGTTCGTGCCCGGTGGCGCGGGGCCGCGCGGCGGTTCGCGTACGACAGGGCGGCGCGTGGAGCGGCGCACAGGTCCGCGCTCCCGCGCGCGGGAGCCGTCAGATCCGGAACAGGGCCCATACGACCTTGCCCGCCGGTGCGCCCGACAGCGGGTGCCAGCCCCAGCTGTCGCTGAACGAGTCCACCAGGAACAGTCCGCGCCCCGACTCGGCGGCGAAGTCCTCGGCGGCCTCCTCCGCGTCCCGGGCGACGGGGGACTCGTCGCTGGGGTCCCGTACCGCGCACACCAGGCGCCGGGTCCAGCGCATCAGATGCAGCCGGACCCCTGAGGTCTCCCCGTCCGGGGTGTCCTGCGGCAGCGCGTGGCGCAGCGCGTTGGTGACGAGTTCCGACACCACGAGACAGATGTCGTCGAAGCGCTCGTCGGCCCGCCACTCCGTGAGGGTGTCCTGGGTGAAGCGTCTCGCCTCGCCCACCGCCTCGTAGCGCGCCGACAAGGCGCAGGACGCGGCGCTGGAGACCGCCGTGGGGTCGATGGGGGGAAGCCCCTGCCTTAACGGCTCCAGCATGGTCGATCCGTTCGTCCCCATGCGAGGCACTCCCGTGTTCGCGGCCCTGGCGGTACTCCGGATACTGCGGTGGTGCGTCGACCATGGTTCCCAATGCGCACAGCAGATGCAAGGGCAGATGCACGTGCACGCGCCGGAAATGGACTGGACCATACTGCTTCTCGATGATTTCTTCCGTGGACTTCTTGTCCGGGCCTCTCACTGCCTTTCCCATTTCTGTAACCGTATGAGTACGGGCTGGAAGGTTTTAGTGGCAGACTTCGCCACCTGAAGACGTTGGGGAGGCTGACGAAGTGACCGCAGGCGAGTCATGGGGGGATCCCCAGACCGAGGCCGCCGGGGGAGGTTCAGTGGTGCGACGCATCCTGCTGGGCTCGCAACTCAGGCGACTGCGGGAGTCGCGCGGCATCACCCGGGAGCGGGCCGGCTACTCGATCCGAGCCTCCGAATCGAAGATCAGCCGCATGGAGTTGGGACGGGTGAGCTTCAAGGCTCGGGATGTCGAGGACCTGCTGACCCTCTACGGCGTGAGCGCCGACGCGGAGCGCGGACCGCTCCTCTCGCTCGCCAAGGAGGCCAACGTCGCCGGTTGGTGGCACAGTTACACGGATGTGCTGCCCGGCTGGTTCCAGACGTACGTCGGGCTGGAGGGCGCCGCGTCGCTGATCCGGGTCTACGAGGTGCAGTTCGTCCACGGACTGCTCCAGACCGAGGCGTACGCGCACGCGGTCGTCTCCCGGGGCGGTGCGAGCCGTGCCGACGTCGAGCGGCGGGTCGCGCTGCGTCTGGAGCGGCAGAAGGTCCTGGTGTCGGAGCGCGCCCCGCACTTCCATGTGGTGCTGGACGAGGCCGCGTTGCGCAGACCCTACGGCGACCGCGAGGTGATGCGCGGCCAGCTCCAGCACCTCATCGAGATGTCGGAACGGCCGAATGTCACCCTCCAGGTGATGCCGTTCAGCTTCGGCGGGCACGCGGGCGAGAGCGGCAGCTTCACGATGCTCAGCTTCCCCGAGTCGGACCTCTCGGACGTCGTGTTCCTGGAGCAGCTCACGAGCGCGCTCTACGTGGACAAGCGGGACGAGGTCGCACAGTACGCAAAGGTCATGGAAGAACTCAGGACGGACAGCCCCGGTCCCTCCGAGACCCGTGACCTGCTCCGTGGTCTGCTCCAATTGTCGTAACACACAAGTACGATGACGTCTCATCAGGCACCGCCGCCTGCGCATGCCCTCTGCGGTTGGGGATCGTATGTCCTTCTTCACTGACCTGGCCCACCAGTACATCGATGGCGAATGGCGGACCGGCAGCGGCTCGTGGGACATCATCGACTTCAACCCGTACAACGGCGAGAAGCTGGCCGCCCTGACCGTGGCCACGCGCGCGGAGGTCGACGACGCCTACCGGGCGGCGGAGCGGGCGCAGAAGAGCTGGGCGGACGTGAGCCCCTACGAGCGGCGCGGCGTCCTGGAGCGGGCCCTGAGCATCACCGAGGGTCTTGAGGACGAGATAGTCGAGGCTCTCATCGACGAGCTCGGCGGCACCCGCGCGAAGGCCGTCGCCGAGGTGCACATGGCCAAGGAGTTCCTGCGCGAGTCGATGCATCTGGCGTTGCGCCCCGCGGGCCAGATCCTGCCGGCCGCCGAGCGGAGCCGGGAGAACCGCCTGTACCGGGTCCCGGTGGGCGTCGTCGCGGTAATCAGCCCGTTCAACTTCCCCTTCCTGATCACCCTCAAGTCGGTCGCCCCGGCGCTCGCCCTGGGCAACGCGGTCGTCATCAAGCCCAACCAGAACACCCCCGTGGTGGGCGGCGGACTGATCGCCCGGATCTTCGAGGAGGCGGGCCTGCCCGCCGGGCTGCTCAACGTCCTCGTGACCGACATCGCGGAGATCGGTGACGCGCTCATCGAGCACCCCGTCCCCAAGGTCGTCTCGTTCGCCGGATCGGACCGCGTCGGCCGTCATGTCGCCGCCGTCAGCGCGGCCCGCCTCAAGCGCTGCGTCCTCGAACTCAGCGGCAACAGCGCCCTGGTGGTGCTGGACGACCTGGACGAGGCCGGGCTGGACTACGCCGTCGGCGCGGCCGTGTACAGCCGGTACGTGTACCAGGGCCAGGTCTGTATGGCCGCGAACCGCATTCTCGTGGACCGCTCCCTGGAGCGCGAGTTCACCGAACGCTTCGTCGCGCGGGTACGGGCGCTGCGCACCGGTGACCCCCGTGACCCGGAGACCCATATCGGCCCGGTGATCAACGACTTCCAGGCCGAGGCCCTGACCAACCTCGTCGACCAGGCCCTCACGGAGGGGGCCACGGCCCTGCTGCACGGCCGGACGATCGGCAATCTCGTGGAGCCGACCGTCCTCACCGGGCTGCCCGACGATTCCCCGCTGCTGCGCCAGGAGATCTTCGGCCCGGTCGCGCTGCTCCTCCCGTTCGACGGCGAGGACGAGGCCGTCCGGATCGCCAACAACACCCCGTACGGGCTCGGCGGTGCCGTGCACACGGCCGACACCGAGCGCGGGGTGAGCTTCGCGCGTCGCGTCGAGACCGGGATGTTCCACGTCAACGACAGCACGATCCACGACGACCCGATGGTGGCCTTCGGCGGGGAGAAGCAGTCGGGGCTCGGCCGTCTCAACGGTGAGGCCACCGTCGAGGCGTTCACCACCTGGAAGTGGATCTCGGTCCAGCACGCCCGCCCCCCGTTCTCCTTGTGAGTTCCCCTTCCGGCCCCTGGTCCGGTACCCGGTTCCGGCACCTGGTTCCGCCCGGCACCCGGTTCCCCGGTGGGACGCCGCTCCGCGGAGTGCGGCGGGCCTGTGACGGCGGGACCGTCCGGGACCGCGCAGGGCGCTGCGGGGCTACTCTGGTCAAAATTGACCAGTGTGCAGGTGAAGGGTGTGGGGATGTCGGCGATCCGGCTGCTCGTTCTGGGGGCGGTGCGCCAGCATGTGCGCGCCCACGGCTACCAGGTGCGCAACGACCTGGAGTACTGGGGCGCCCATGAGTGGTCCAACGCCAAGCCGGGTTCGATCTACCACGCCCTGAAGCAGATGGCGAAGCAGGGCGTCCTGCGCGCGCACGAGGTGGCGCCCTCCACGGCCGGCGGCCCGCCCCGGGTGGAGTACGAGCTGACCGGGCGGGGCGAGGAGGAGTTCCTCACCCTGCTGAGGGGGGCCCTGACCACGTACGACCAGAAGTCGGACGTCCTGTCGGCGGCCATCGGCTTCATCGTCGACCTGCCCCGCGACGAGGTCGTGGACCTCCTCAAGCGGCGGGTGCGGGCCATGGAGGAGTGGCGGACCACGGTCCTGGAGTACTACACACCCGGGCCGGGGCCCGGCGAGACCGACCACATCGGCGAGATCATGAACTTCTGGGTCCACTCGGCCGACTCGGACGCGGCGTGGACCCGTGGGCTGATCGCGCGGATCGAGGGCGGCGCGTATGTCTTCGCGGGCGAGGGGGAGCCGTTCGTCGGCGTCCTGACCGAGGGCCAGGTCAATCCGTACGCCACCGGCGAGACCCATCCCGGGGACAAGCACTGACCGGTGCTTGAGGGTGCGTGGCGGGGGTCGGTGCGGCGGTCGGCGGAGAACTTCTTCTGATCAAGTTTGACTAGCGAACCTTGGGGCACTACCTTGTGCGAGCTGCTAGTCAAGTTTGATTAATGTGAGGGAGGGGCGATGGCCGAAACGGCGATCGCGGTCGAGGCGGTGCACAAGAGTTTCGGCGCCAAGCGGGCCCTGGACGGGCTGGACCTGAGGGTCGCCCGGGGCACCGTCCACGCCGTCCTGGGACCCAACGGCGCGGGCAAGACCACCCTGGTGCGCGTCCTCGCGACCCTGCTGCGCCACGACGGGGGCCGGGCGACGGTGGCCGGGCACGACGTACGCGCCGACGCGGACGGGGTGCGCCGGCGGATCGGTCTGCTGGGCCAGCACGCGGCGCTGGACGAGGAACTGGGCGGACGGCAGAACCTGGAGATGTTCGGGCGGCTCCACCACCTGGGCGCCCGTGGCGCGGGCGCCCGCGCCGACGGACTGCTGGAGCGGTTCGGCCTGGCGGACACCGGCCCCAAGCCGGTGAAGCGGTACAGCGGCGGCATGCGGCGCAGGCTCGACCTCGCCGCGAGCCTGATCACCGAACCGGAGGTGCTGTTCCTGGACGAGCCCACGACCGGGCTCGACCCGCGCGGCCGCGCGGAGGTGTGGTCCTCGGTCCGCTCACTGGTCGGCGGCGGCACCACCGTGCTGCTCACCACGCAGTACCTGGAGGAGGCCGACCAGCTCGCGCACCGGGTCTCCGTGGTGGACCAGGGGCGCGTCATCGCGGACGGCACCGCCGACGAACTGAAGGCACGGACCGGCGGCGACCGCCTCGACGTGGTCGTCCGGCGGCCGGACCAACTGGCCGCCGTGGCAAGGATGCTGCCCGGCGGAGCGGTGGCCGACCCGGACCGGCGGCTGGTCAGCGCCCCGGTCACCGACCGGATGGCCGCGCTCACGGGCGTCGTGCGCGCGCTGGAGGAGTCGGGCATCGAGGCGGAGGACATCGCCGTCCGCCGCCCCACGCTGGACGAGGTCTTCCTGCGACTCATCGAGGGAGCGGCGGTATGAGCGGCACGAGCGGCAACGACGGTACGGGCACCACGAGCGGCACGGGAGGACCCATCGCACTGGAGCAGGCTCCGACGGAAAGCGACGCCACGCGCGCGTACGGCACGGCCCGAGCAGGGGCGCCCGGCGGCGGTACCGCCCCGCGGCGGACCCCGCCCGGCGGCCGGCTGACCTGGGCGCTGGCCGACTGCTGGACCATGACCCGCCGCGAGCTGGCGCACTGGGCGCGGGAGCCGGTGCAGCTGATCGTGGGGCTCGTCTTCCCGGTGATGCTGCTGCTGATGTTCGGGTACCTGATCGGCGGCGGCCGGGGGGTGCGCGGCGACTACATCGACTTCCTGGTCCCCGGGATGCTGGTACTGGCCATGGCGTTCGGGCTGGAGTCCACCATGGTCGCGGTCACCCAGGACCTCAACAAGGGGGTGATCGACCGGTTCCGCTCGATGCCGATGGTCGACGGAGCCGTCCTGGTCGGCCGTTCCGCGGCGGACATGCTCCAGTCGGCGGCGGCGCTGGCCGTCATGGCCGGGGTCGGTCTCGCCGTCGGCTGGCGGGTGCACGGCTCCTTCTTGGGTGTCGTGGGCGCGGTCGGACTGCTGCTCCTGCTGCGCTTCGCGATGCTGTGGGTGGGCATCCACCTCGCCATGGTCGCGGGCCGTCCGGAGATGGTGCAGACCGTGCAGATCCTGGTGTGGCCGCTGGGCTTCCTGTCGAACGCGTTCGCCGTTCCCGAGGCCATGCCGTCCTGGCTCGGCCCGGTCGTGGAATGGAACCCCATGTCCGCGACGGCGACGGCGGTGCGCGACCTGTTCGGCAGCGAGGGCGGCGCCACGGCCACGTCCTGGGCGGCGGAGCACGCCGGTCTCCTCGCGGTGCTCTGGCCGCTGCTGCTCCTCGCGGTGTTCTTCCCGCTGGCCGTACGGAAGTTCGGCGCGCTCAGCAAGTGACGGTACGGGCGTCCGGCCGCCGGGCGGGTGACGGAACGGGGACCTGGCCGCGGGCGGGCTGAAGGTCGACGGGGCGGGGCCCTGGCCGACGGGCGGGTCGGCGGTGACAGCGCGGGGCGCCGACCCCGGGTGGGCTGAGGTGGCGGGGCGGCGGGGTTCGAGGGCTGCGGGCGGGCCGGGCGGCCGTCTGACGGCCCTCACCCGTCGCCCCGGCCCCCGGGGGTCGAACCGGGCCCCGGGGGCCGCCAGCGGCCGTCCAGGGCCCCGGGATGCGGGGCTCCGGGCCGGCCGCCGCTCAGTGGTGGAAGCCGGTCGCGGCGTTCCGGTCCGTCACCAACGGCCCGCTCTGCGCCCGCAGTTCCGGAAGCAGCCGTTCCAGATCCTCCATGAACAGTGCCGCCAGATCCTCCGAGAACCCGTTGCGGCAGACCACCCGCAGCACCGCGAGATCCTCCCGGTTCGCCGGGAACGTGTACGCGGGCACCAGCCAGCCCCGCTCCCGCAGCCGCCGTGACACATCGAAGACGTCGAACGCGCTCACGTCGTCCGCGGTGGTCACCGCGAACACCGGCAGCTCGTCGCCCCTGGTCAGCAGCCGGAAGTCGCCCAGCGACTCCATGCGTTCCGCCAGTTCCCGGGCCACGTTCCGGGTCGACTGCTGCACCGCGCGGAATCCCTCACGGCCCAGCCGCAGGAACGTGTAGTACTGCGCGGCGACCTGCGCGCCCGGCCGGGAGAAGTTCAGCGCGAACGTCGGCATGTCACCGCCCAGGTAGTTCACCCGGAACACCAGGTCCTCCGGCAGTTCCGCCGCCGACCGCCACAGTGCCCAGCCCACCCCCGGGTACACCAGCCCGTACTTGTGGCCGGAGGTGTTGACGGACGACACCCGCGGCAGCCGGAAGTCCCAGACCAGGTCCGGGTCCAGGAACGGCGCGATCATCGCGCCGGACGCGCCGTCCACATGCACGGGTACGTCCAGTCCGGTGCGTTCCTGGAGGTCGTCCAGGGCCGCGCACAGCTCGGCCACCGGCTCGTAGGACCCGTCGAAGGTGGAACCGAGGATCGCGACCACGCCGATGGTGTTCTCGTCGCACAGTTCGGCCGCCGCCGCGGGGTCGAGGTGGAAGCGGTCGCCCTCCATCGGCACCTGACGCGCCTCGACCTCCCAGAAGTTGCAGAACTTGTCCCAGCACACCTGCACATTGACGCCCATCACCAGATTCGGCCGGGTCGTCCGCGACGGGTAGCGGTCGGCGTTGCGCAGCGCCCAGCGCCGCTTCAGGGCCATTCCGGCGAGCATGCACGCCTCGCTGGACCCGGTGGTGGAGCAGCCGACGGTGGTGTCCGGGTCCGGCGCGTTCCACAGATGGGCCAGCATCGACACACACCGCCGCTCCAGCTCGGCGGTCCGGGGGTACTCGTCCTTGTCGATCATGTTCTTGTCGCGGCACTCCGCCATCAGCACCCCGGCCTGCGGCTCCATCCAGGTGGTGACGAAGGTCGCGAGGTTCAGCCGCGCGTTGCCGTCGAGCATCAGTTCGTCGTGGACGAGCTGATACGCGGTGGTGGGCGGCAGCGGCCCGTCCGGCAGCCGGTGCTTGGGCGGGGCGTCGACCATGTCCCCCAGGGGGTCGGCCTCGCCGTAGAACGGGTTCACGGCCATCGGCCGGGCCCCGGGCCGCTGGGTGCCTCGGTGCAGGGACACGGATGCCTCCGGCGGCTGTGGGGGAGCCGCGGGCGACGGGCACCCGCGGGGGCCGCGCCGCGAGGCCCACAGACCACCGTAGGACCGGCTTGCACCTCACGCGACGTGAGGAAGCACGCTGGTGACCGCACGAGGAGAAAGGCGCGGGGCATGAGCTATTCCGTGGGACAGGTCGCCCGGATCACCGGGGTCACGGTGCGCACACTGCACCACTACGACGGGATCGGGCTGCTCACGCCCGGCGGGCGCAGCCACGCCGGGCACCGCCGCTACGACGACGCCGATCTGGACCGGCTCCAGCAGATCCTCTTCTACCGGGAACTGGGCTTCCCGCTGGAGGAGGTCGCCGTCCTCCTCGACGACCCGCGCGCGGACCCCCGCGCACACCTGCGGCGTCAGCACGGGCTGCTGACCGGCCGTATCGAGAGGCTGCGGCGGATGGCCGCAGCCGTGGAGACCGCCATGGAGGCACACCGGATGGGCATCCGACTGACACCCGAGGAGAAGTTCGAGGTGTTCGGCGACTTCGACCCGGACGCCCACGCGCGGGAGGCCGAGGAACGCTGGGGCACCACCGACGCCTATCGGCAGTCCAGGCGCCGCACCACCGCCTGGACCAAGGACGACTGGAAGGACGCCACCGTCCGCTTCGACGCGATCCACCGGCGTATGGCCGATCTGCTCGTCGCGGGGACGGCCGCCGACTCCGGGGCCGCGGCGGACGTCGCCGAGGAGCACCGCCGGTTCATCTCGGACCGGTACTACACCTGCGACCCCGCCATGCACGCCGCGCTCGGCGAGATGTACGTGGCCGATGAACGGTTCACCGCGACGTACGAGGCGATCGAGCCGGGTCTCGCGGTCTATATGCGGGACGCGATGCGGGCGAACGCGGAACGCGGGGGCCGCGGGTAGGCGGTGCGGTGCGGTCCGGTGGGCCGGGGGACGGCTCCGCTGGACGGGTCCGGTGGGTCGGGATGGGTAAGGGGCGTCGGCCATGGCCGACGCCCCTTACCGCAGTGCGTTCTCGTACCTACCGCTACTGCTGCTGCGGGACGATCACACACGCGGTCCCGTACGCACAGACCTCGGTACCGACGTCCGACGCCTCGGTCACGTCGAAACGGAACATCAGGACCGCGTTGCCGCCCCGCGCGCGGGTCTGCTCGATCAGCCGGTCCATCGCCTGGTTGCGGGTCTCGACCAGTGTCTTGGTCAGGCCCTTCAGCTCGCCGCCGATCATCGACTTCAGCCCCGCGCCGATCTGGCTGCCCAGATGGCGGGAGCGGACGGTGAGCCCGAAGACCTCGCCGATCACCCGTTCCACCCGGTAACCGGGCACGTCGTTCGTCGTCACCACCAGGACGTCCGACTCGGGGTTCATACCGCCGCCATAGTCTTCGATGCCCACTATTGCCTCCCTTGTGACACTTTCTGTCGTCACCCAAAGCTTCGGACCCGTCGCCGTACGGTACAACCTGAGGGGGTCGGCGGAACCAGGTCCACCCGTCCCGCGTTGATAGCTTTGGCGCGCCCGACCGCGAGGTCGAGCCGCGCCACGGCCCGGATCACCCCCGCCCCGCCGTCTTCCCTCACCCTCAGGAGTCCGGAAACCGTGACGACGCTTGCGCTCGGACCGAGCTGGCTGGACCCGAACCATCTGCTCAACGAGTTCGGTGTCTACGGCCTGCTGATCATCGTCTTCGCCGAGTCGGGCCTGCTCATCGGGTTCTTCCTGCCGGGTGACTCCCTGCTGTTCACCACGGGCCTGCTCGTGACCACCGGGCAGCTCACCATGGACCTGTGGCTGGTGTGCGTGCTGATCTGCGTCGCGGCGATCCTGGGCGACCAGGCGGGATATCTGTTCGGCAAGAAGGTCGGCCCCGCGCTCTTCAACCGCCCGGACTCCCGCTTCTTCAAACAGGAGAACGTGCTCAAGGCGCACGACTTCTTCGAGAAGCACGGGCCGAAGTCGCTGGTCCTGGCGCGGTTCGTGCCCATCGTCCGCACGTTCACGCCGATCATCGCGGGCGTCAGCGGGATGCGGTACCGCTCGTTCATCACGTTCAACATCATCGGCGGCATCCTGTGGGGCGCCGGGGTCACGCTGCTGGGCGCGTGGCTCGGGCGGCACGCGCTCGTCCGCGACAACATCGAGGCGATGCTGATCGGGATCGTGCTGCTGTCGATCGTCCCGATCGTCATCGAGTTCGCCCGCGCGCGGGGCCAGTCCAAGAGGGCGGTCGCGGGGGCCCCGGACCCGGACGAGCCCCAGACCCGAGGCCGCCACGCCAAACGCTGACCGCCTTCGCTTGCGCCTTCGAGGTTCCCCCTGTGCTGGGCGTACTTGTTCCCGTGCCCCTGGGTTCCTTGTGCTGGGCGTACTTGTTCCCGCACAGGTCGGACGGGGGTGCGCAGTTCCCCGCGCCCCTTTGGGGCGCGTCCGGTCGGTTCTTCGGGTCGGTGCCGGTCGGGATTCTCCGTCCTCGATCCGACACGCTCGGTAAGACGTTCCGTGACTCGACTGAAGAGCATCGGAGTCTGCGGGCAGAGATTCCCGCCCACCCCCTCCCGCAGCAGCGCGAGTCCGCGAGGAGGATGGTCCAACCCCGTCCCCGCAGACGGAGAACAGCCCCAGGTGGCGCCCCCAAAGGGGCGCGGGGAACTGCGCACCCCCGTCCGACCTGTGCGGGAACAACTACGCCCAGCACAGGAAACCCAGGGGCGCGGGGAACTGCGCACCCGATGAGCGACGGCGCGGGAACAAGCGCGTCCAGCCGGACGGACCCAGGGGCGCGGGGAACTGCGCACCCCACGAGCGACCTGCGCAGGGACGAGTGCGTCCAGCACAGGAAACCCAGGGACGGTGCGCACCCGGCACCCGAGGGGGCGGGGTACGACGCCCACCGGGGGGAACCCGCGTCGCGTAAGGCTCTCTAGAAGCCGCGCGTCCGCTTCGCCGCCCGCCGCCCCCCCGCCCCCGGAACCCGCAGGAACAACCGGGAGATCTCCGACCCGAGATTCACCCCGATCGCGATCGCCATCGCCAGCGCCGCGGCCTTCGTGAGCGACACCAGCCCCGCGTCCAGCTCGTTCTGGGCGAACCCCAGCAGCCCGAAGTACGTCGCCGAACCGGGCAGCAGCGGCCCGATCGCCGCCGTCACGTACGGCAGCGCGGACGCGTACCGGTAGCGGGACATCAACTGGCCGAACAGCCCCACCAGCCCCGCCGCGACAGCGGTGGACGCGACGGGCGACAGCCCGCCGACGTAGTGCATCGCCCCGTACACGACCCAGGCGACCCCGCCGTTGAGGGTCACCGCCAGCACGGTGGAACGTTCCTGCTGCAACAGCACGGCGAACGCGAGCGTCAGCATCATGGACGCCGCGATCTGCCACAGGGGCCGCTCGATCACCAGCAGCGCGGCGTCCGGATTGAGCTTGGCGTCCAGCCGCACCCCGAAGTACAGGATCAGCAGGACCCCGATGACGATGCCCACGAAGAAGTACATGACCTCCAGGAGCCGGGCGGAGGCGGTGATGTAGAAGCCGGTGAGCCCGTCCTGGACCCCGGCGACCAGCGCCCGTCCGGGCAGCAGCGCGAACAGTCCGCCGGTGATCACCGCGGACGCCCGTACGTCCGCGTGGGCCAGCGTGAGCGCCACCCCGATCGCCGCCGGCGGCATCGCGGCCACGATGAACTGGTAGAACTCCGGCAGCCCCCGCCCCGCGCACAGCCACGCCAGCCGGTCGCCCAGCATCGCGCCGACCGCCGCCGCCACGAACACGATCACATCACCGCCCACCAGCACGGAGGCGGAACCCGCGAGCACGCCGTTGGCGGCGGTCAGGACCCATCCGGGGTACGGATGGCGGTTGCGGCGTATCTCCGCGAGCCGCCGGTACGCCTCCTCCAGGGAGACATCGGTCTGCGGGTCGCTGATGTCGTGGACGAGCCGGAAGACGGCCGCCAGCCGGGTGTAGTCGGTGCCCCGGCGGCGTACCGTCCGGGAGGCCGTCACCGGGTCCTCGACCAGGGACGGCTGATGCGAGATCGACAGCAGGGTGAACGTCACGGTCGGCTCGCAGCGGTCGAGCCCGTACGAACGGCACACGGCGAACATCGCCGCCTCCACGTCCTCGGCGCCCTCACCGCCCGCGAGCAGCAGCTCCCCGATCCGCAGCGTCAGGTCGAGCACCCGCGGTACCGCGGGCCCCACCTCGTCCTCGTGGCGCTGCGCGTGCTCCGGCGCCGGGCGCTCGGTCACCGACATCCGCAGCATGGTCCGCATCCGGTCCTGCCAGGGCGCCTCCTGCGTCAGCCGGACCAGGGGGGTCCCGGCCGCCGGGGTGAACGCGGGCGGAGCGCTGCGCGCGCTGTAGGTGCGCGGGGCAGAGAACGCCGACCCCTCGGGCTCGGCGGCGGACGGTTCGGGCACCCCCTCGGGCACCGCGAACTCGGACGTCGTCTGGGAGTCCTCCTCGGCGGCCCCGGGCTGCGGATGCACCCCCGTCGGCTGACTGAAGGCGCTGCGCGCCTCGTCCGACACGGGCTTGCCGTCACCGGGACCGGCCGTGTCCGTCACCCCCGCCGGGGTCTTCCGCTCGCTCACCGCACCCCTTCCAGGACGTGCCGTCGTGCCACCTCTCCTGACCCTCACCACACACACGCGCGCGTGGACCGTGCCGCGGACCGTCGTCCCCGGACCCCCTACCCGTGATCCGGACACCTACGTCCCCGCACACCACCTACGTACGCACAGATCCCGTCCGCACGCGCGGTGTGCGCGCACACCGGAGCGGGCCGTGCGGACCGGGAACCCCGGACGACGCACGGCCCGCTCCGGGCACCGCGTAATGCCGCGTACCCGCCGCCACGGCGACGGGACGCGGAGCAGCCGTCAGTGGCCGCCCTGCTCCTTCAGACGCTTGTAGGACCGCTCGATCTCGGCTTCGGCATCGGTGCGGCCCACCCAGTTGGCGCCCTCGACGGACTTGCCGGGCTCCAGGTCCTTGTAGACCTCGAAGAAGTGCTGGATCTCCAGGCGGTCGAACTCCGAGACGTGGTGGATGTCCCGCAGGTGCTCCACGCGCGGGTCCGACGCGGGCACGCACAGAAGCTTGTCGTCGCCGCCGGCCTCGTCCGTCATCCGGAACATGCCGATCGCGCGGCAGCGGATCAGACAGCCGGGGAAGGTCGGCTCGTCCAGGATGACGAGCGCGTCCAGCGGGTCGCCGTCCTCACCCAGGGTGTTCTCCACGAAGCCGTAGTCGGCCGGGTAGCTGGTCGACGTGAAGAGTCGACGGTCGAGCCGGATGCGACCGGTCTCGTGATCGACCTCGTACTTGTTCCGCGAACCCTTCGGAATCTCGATCGTGACGTCGAACTCCACCGGTGGCTCCTCCATGATCAGCACATGATTGTCGTGACGCTGTGTCCACCGCGAGGGGCCTCCCGGGGGGCGGCTCGTCGCAGACGGCTGCCGCCCGCGGCTCGGTCCGGTCGGCTACCGCCGTACGGCCCCCAGGCCCCGCCCGGATCGTGGTCGGGGCCAGCGGGGTGCCATCCCGCGGCAAGACGCAGTGGTTAAGTGTCCCTCACGCCACAGTGTGATCGCGAAAGGGGCTGGTCGGTCGTGCCGGAGCTGCCGGAGACGAAGCTGTCAGCGCACGTACGGCGGCTCGCCGGCCGCCTCCGGGCGCTGCTCGCCGACCTCCGGACCCAGCGGCCCTCGCAGGTCAAGACGTGGCAGGTCACGACCGGTGCCACCGTGGCCGGACTGGCGATCGCGGCCACCTCCGTGACCCTGGCCGGCCCCTGGGACGGCTCCGGCCAGCGCAGCGCCGAACGCGACCGGGCCGCCGCCCAGCGCACCGAGGGTGGCGCACATCACGCGGGCGCCGAGGGCGGTACGGGGGCGAAGGCGCCCAAGGCCGCCCCGAGCGCCCCGTCCGTGCTCGACGCGCTGGGGGCGCCCGGCGGCACGGCCCCGCTGCCGAAGGGCCCCGCGCTCGACAAGCGACTGGCCCCGCTGCTCGACGGATCACCCGACGGGACCCGGACCGCCGCGGCCGTCGTGGACGCGGCGACCGGCAAGCTCCTGTGGGGCAGGAGCGCCGGTGACGCGCTGACGCCCGCGTCCACCATCAAGGTCGCCACGGCCGTCGCGGCGCTGACGGCCGCGGGCCCCGACCACCGGATCACCACCCGGACCGTCCATGAACCGGCCGGCTCCGAGGGGCCGGGCCGGGTCGTGCTCGTCGGCGGCGGCGACCCGACCCTCACCGCGCGGGCCCGCGCGGGCGGCAACGCCTCCCTGCGGACCCTCGCGGAGCGCACGGCCCGTGCCCTCACGAAGTCCGGCGCGCGCGAGGTGACCCTCGCGTACGACACTTCCCTGTACTCCGGGCCCGCAGTCCACCCGATCGGCCGCAACGACAACATCGCGCGCGTGAGCGCCCTGATGGTCGACGAGGGGCGGCTGGACGACTCCTCCAGCGGCCCCGCGCCTCGTGCCGAGGACCCCGCGAAGGACGCCGCCGCGCGGTTCGCCGATCTGCTCGCCGGACACGGGGTGAAGGTCAAGGGCTCGCCGGTGGCGGCGAGGGCCGCGAAGGACGCGCTGCCGCTCGCGAAGGTGGCCTCGCCGCCGCTGTCCTCGCTGGTCGAGCGGATGCTCACCAGCAGCGACAACGACATCGCCGAGGCGCTCAACCGGCGGACCGCGCTCGTCTCCGGGCGGCCCGCGAGCTTCGGTGGCGGCGGCGCGGCCGTCAAGACCCAGCTCGGCAAGCTCCGGATGCCCCTCGGCGGCACCCGCTTCACCGACGGCAGCGGTCTCGACCGCGGCAACCGGCTGACGCCCGAGCTGCTCACCTCGCTGCTCGCGCGGGCCGCGCAGCCCGAACGCCCCGAGCTGCGTACGGCGCTGACGGGGCTGCCGGTCGCCGGGTTCACCGGCACCCTGAGAAATCGTTACTCCTCCGGGCCCGACGCGGGTGGTACGGGGCTCGTACGGGCCAAGACGGGCACGCTCACGGGTGTCCACACCCTGGCCGGCACGGTCGTGGACCGTGACGGCCGGCTGCTCGCCTTCACCTTCATGACGGACGGTCCCGCGACCGATCCCACCGCGACGCAGTCCCGGTTGGACCGGATGGCCACGAGTCTCACGACCTGCGGCTGCTGACCGCCTTCGCTTGCGCCTCCGAGGTTCCCCCCCCGTGCTGGGCGCACTTCGCTCCTGTGCCGTCGCTCGTGGGTGCGCAGTTCCTCGCGCCCCTGGGTGCTGCCCCTGTCCGTCGTTCTTCGGGTGCGGCCCGGTCCTCGTCCTGCGCAGTTCCCCGCGCCCCTTTGGGGCGCATCCGGCTTGTTCTTCGGGTCGGTGCCGGTCGGGATTCTCCGTCCTCGATCCGACACGCTCGGTACGACGTACCCGTACCCGACTGAAGAGCATCGGAGTCTGCGAGCAGAGATTCCCGCCCACCCCCTCCCGCAGCCGGGCGCCTGCGAGAGGAGGGGGTATGAACCCCGGCCGGGCTGATGCCAGCCCGCAGGCTGACCGGCAGCCTCAGGTGGGCGCCCCAAAGGGGCGCGGGGAACTGCGCAAAAACGAGGGCAGACCCGCACCCGAAGAACGACGGACGGGGGCAGCACCTCAGGGGCGCGGGGAACTGCGCACCCCCGGACGACCCGCGCGGGGACAGGTGCGTCCAGGTGGGGAACCCCAGGGGCGCGGGGAACCGCGCGAGAACGAGGGCGGCCCGCACCTGAGGAGCGACCGCCAGGGGGCAGCACCTCAGGGGCGCGGGGAACTGCGCACCCCCGGACGTACCCGCACGGGGACAGGTGCGTCCAGGTGGGGAACCCCAGGGGCGCGGGGAACCGCGCGAGAACGAGGGCGGCCCGCACCCGGAGAGCGACCGCCAGGGGGGGGCAGCACCCAGGGGCGCGGGGAACTGCGCACCCACGTCCGGCCCGCACGGGAACAAGTACGTCCAGGTGGGGAACCCCAGGGGCGCGGGGAACTGCGCGAGAACGAGGGCGGCCCGCACCTGAGGAGCGACCGCAAGGGGGCAGCACCTCAGGGGCGCGGGGAACTGCGCACCCCTGGACGTACCCGCGCGGGGACAAGTGCGTCCAGGTGGGGGGAACCCCAGGGGTGCGGGGAACCGCGCGGCCACCGAGCGACGGCACGGGACAAGTGCGTCCAGCACAGGGAACCTCGGAGGCGCGAGCGAAGGCGACCCGTACTGACTCGGACGCCCCACGCAGCGGTCCCGTACCGTTGACGCCATGACGAGCATCGGTGGTGCGGAGATGGTCGACTGGAATCTCGCGGTGGCGACCGCGACCCGACTGGTGAGGCCGGGCCCCGAGGTGAGCCGCGACGAGGCCCGGGCCATCGTCGCGGAACTGCGCGGGCACGCCAAGGCGTCCGAGGAACACGTACGCGCGTACACCCGCATGGGCGGCCCGGACACCCACGACACGCCGGTGCTGGTGGTGGACCGCCCCGGCTGGGTCCGCGCCAACGTCGCGGGCTTCCGGGCGATCCTGGCGCCCCTGCTGGAGAAGATGCAGGAACGCCGCAGCGGCGGCCCGGGCGGCGCGGTCCTGGGCGCGGTCGGCGGCAAGGTCACCGGTGTGGAACTGGGCATGCTGCTGTCGTTCCTGTCCTCACGGGTCCTCGGCCAGTACGAGACGTTCGCCCCGGCGACCAGGGACCTCCCGGCGGGCGCGAACGGCGGTGGACGGCTCCTCCTGGTGGCCCCGAACATCGTCCACGTCGAGCGGGAACTCGATGTGAACCCGCATGACTTCCGGCTCTGGGTCACCCTCCACGAGGAGACCCACCGGACCCAGTTCACCGCCGTGCCCTGGCTCCGGGACCATCTGGAGGGCGAGATCCAGACGTTCCTCGCGGAGACCGACGTCGACCCGATGACGTTCCTCGAACGCATCCGCGAGGCCGCGCAGTCGCTCGCCGGAGGGCGCCCGGAGGGCGAGGACGACGACGGCGGCCGCTCCCTGGTCGAACTCGTGCAGACCCCCGCCCAGCGGGAGATCCTGGGCCGTCTCACCGCCGTGATGTCGCTGCTCGAAGGGCACGCCGACCACGTCATGGACGGGGTGGGCCCGGCCGTGGTGCCGTCGGTCGCGGAGATCCGCGAGAAGTTCCAGCAGCGCCGCGCGCAGGGCGCGTCCCGCCTCGACCAGGCACTGCGCAAGCTCCTCGGGCTGGACGCCAAAATGCGCCAGTACCGCGACGGCGAACGCTTCGTCCGCGCGGTCGTCAACGAGGTCGGTATGGATGGATTCAACCGGGTATGGACCTCGCCCAACACCCTCCCGACGAAGGCGGAGATCGGCAAACCGGCGGACTGGGTCGCGCGGGTGCACCGTAAGGCAGAGTCGTGAGCCCGGGGCAGCCGAGGGCAGAAGAACGCCCCCGCAATCACCCGTCCGAGGGACCGTGAGCCCCTGACAGGCGTGCGATGCTCGGGGAACGGCTCGGCTCTGTCACCATCGACACACTCTGAGTGACCGCAGGCGGTGCGACAGCGGCCCGCCCCGGTCGCCCGGCGGACGATCGAGAGCACGATCACTGACGCGCGGTCAGTCGTCGGCGACCCCACCGGGGCCACCGGCGGCGGCCACCGCCAGGGATCACCGACAGCCCCGAGCCACACCCCCCGAACTTCACGAAGGGCACCGGACATGGGTCCCCATCCAGCGGTCGCGGCGATACGCCTGGCGGTTCGCCGCGTACTCCACGACCTCCTCACCGAACACGACCTGCGCGCCCCCGCCGAAGACCGCCCCGCCCCCGTCACCCCCCTGAACGGGAGCCCGGCGGCCACCGCGCCCGCGCCCCGTACGGACACCACCCCCCGGGACCGTACGAGCGCCCCCATGAGCCGTGCCGGCACCGGCGCCCGACCGGGGGCCCGGAGCGCCCGGCGCGCGCCCGGCGCGTCCCTGCTGGACGACGACCCGCTCGCCCCCCTCGTACTCGTCGCCTGCTCCGGCGGCGCCGACTCCATGGCGCTCGCCTCCGCGCTCGCCTTCGAAGCCCCCAAGCTCGGCATCCGCGCCGGGGCCGTCACCGTCGACCACGGTCTCCAGCCCGGCTCCGACCAGCGCGCGGCGGAGGTCGCGGCCCGGCTCACCGGCCTCGGCCTCGGACCCGTGGACGCCGTCGGCGTCACCGTCGGCCGCGGCGGGGGCCCCGAGGCCGCCGCCCGTGACGCCCGGTACGCCGCGCTGGACGCCGCCGCCGAACGCCACGGCGCCACCGCCGTCCTGCTCGGCCACACCCGCGACGACCAGGCCGAGACCGTGCTCCTCGGCCTCGCGCGCGGTTCGGGCATCCGCTCCCTGTCCGGGATGGCCGCGGTCTCGGGCGCCGGTGGCCGCTACCGGCGGCCCTTCCTCCACCTCGACCGGCAGACCGCCCGCAAGGCGTGCCTCGTCCAGCACCTCCCGGTCTGGGACGACCCGCACAACGCCGACCCCGCCTACACCAGGTCCCGGCTGCGCCACGAGGGCCTGCCCGCCCTGGAGAAGGCGCTCGGCAAGGGCGTCGTGGAAGCACTCGCCCGGACGGCCCAACTCTCCCGTGACGACGCCGACGCGCTGGACACCTGGGCCGCCCAGGCGGAGAGCGCCGTACGCGACCCGGCCGGGCTCCTGGAGTGCGCCAAGCTGTACGCGCTCCCGCCGGCCGTACGGCGCCGGGTGCTGCGCCGCGCGGCCATCGACGCGGGCGCTCCCGCGGGTTCGCTGTTCGCCCGGCACATCGAGGAGATCGACCGGTTGATCACGGGATGGCGGGGTCAGGGAGCCATCAATCTCCCCGGCCGGGTCGTCGCCCAGCGCCAGGGTGGCAGACTGGTGATCCGGCAAAGCTGAGACGGGCCCCGCGCACGGCGGCCCGGAACCGGCCCGGACGACCGAAAGTGATGCGGGTGGACGCGAAAGACATGGGCACCGACCTACAGTCGGTGCTCATCACCAAGGAAGAGATCGACGCGAAGCTGGCGGAGCTGGCCGCGAAGATCGACGCGGAGTACGCGGGCAAGGACGTGCTCATCGTCGGTGTGCTCAAGGGCGCCGTGATGGTGATGGCGGACCTGGCGCGTGCGGTGTCCACCCCCGTCACGATGGACTGGATGGCGGTGTCCTCGTACGGCGCGGGCACCCAGTCGTCCGGCGTGGTCCGCATCCTCAAGGACCTCGACACCGACATCAAGGGCAAGCACGTCCTGATCGTCGAGGACATCATCGACTCCGGGCTCACCCTGTCCTGGCTGATCTCCAACCTCGGCTCCCGCGAGCCCGCGTCCCTCAAGGTGTGCACACTGCTGCGCAAGCCCGAGGCCGCGAAGGTCGCGATCGACGTGGAGTGGGTCGGCTTCGACATCCCCAACGAGTTCGTCGTCGGCTACGGCCTCGACTACGCGGAGAAGTACCGCAACCTGCCGTTCGTGGGTACGCTCGCGCCCCACGTGTACGGCGGCTGAGCCGACCGGGCCACGCGGACCCGGGTTCCGGGAACCCTTTCGGGACTCCCGCCGTTGGAGCATTCGGAGGCGGGATTGCCACGGGATTGGCAGTAGCACCCTGCGGCTTCGGGTGACAATGCTGGGGTACCGTCCGAAGAACAGTCTTTATCAAACTCACTATGGCAGGAGGGACGGGGCGGCATCGCTCCGTATGGATGGACGTGAAGCGATACTTCCGTGGGCCGGTCATGTGGATCGTGCTGGCCGTCCTTGCCGTGGTCGTGTTGATGCAGGTCGTCGGTTCGTCCGGTGGCCACAAGACGGTGGACACCGGCCAGGTCGTCCAGGCGATCAATAACAACCAGGTGGAGTCGGCCCAGCTCACCACTGGCAATTCCCAGACGATCAAGATCAAGCTCAAGGACGGCCAGAAGGTCGAGGGCCAGAGCAAGGTCCAGGCGAGCTACATCGGCGACCAGGGCGCCGACCTCGCCGCGGACCTCCAGGCCAAGTACCAGGACAAGCAGATCCCCGAGGGCTACACCGTCTCGCCCTCGAAGGACAACCCGTTCCTCGGCATCCTGCTGTCCCTCCTGCCCTTCGTCCTCATCGTCGTCGTCTTCCTGTTCCTGATGAATCAGATGCAGGGCGGTGGCTCCCGGGTGATGAACTTCGGGAAGTCCAAGGCCAAGCTCATCACCAAGGACACCCCGAAGACGACGTTCGCCGATGTGGCGGGGTCCGACGAGGCCGTCGAGGAGCTCCACGAGATCAAGGAGTTCCTCCAGGAGCCGGCGAAGTTCCAGGCCGTCGGCGCCAAGATCCCCAAGGGCGTCCTGCTCTACGGTCCGCCCGGTACGGGCAAGACGCTCCTCGCGCGCGCCGTCGCCGGTGAGGCCGGGGTGCCGTTCTACTCGATCTCGGGTTCCGACTTCGTCGAGATGTTCGTCGGTGTCGGTGCCTCCCGGGTGCGTGACCTCTTCGAGCAGGCCAAGGCGAACGCCCCGGCGATCGTCTTCGTCGACGAGATCGACGCCGTCGGCCGTCACCGCGGTGCCGGTCTCGGCGGTGGTCACGACGAGCGCGAGCAGACGCTGAACCAGCTCCTGGTGGAGATGGACGGCTTCGACGTGAAGGGCGGGGTCATCCTGATCGCCGCCACCAACCGGCCCGACATCCTGGACCCGGCGCTGCTGCGACCGGGCCGGTTCGACCGGCAGATCGCCGTGGACCGTCCGGACATGGTGGGCCGTCTGGAGATCCTCAAGGTCCACCAGAAGGGCAAGCCGGTCGCCCCGGACGTCGATCTGTCGGCGGTCGCCCGCCGTACCCCGGGCTTCACCGGTGCGGACCTGAGCAACGTCCTCAACGAGGCCGCCCTGCTCACGGCCCGCAGCGACAAGAAGCTGATCGACAACCACAGCCTCGAAGAGGCCATCGACCGTGTGGTGGCGGGCCCGCAGAAGCGGACCCGGATCATGTCGGACAAGGAGAAGAAGATCACCGCGTACCACGAGGGCGGACACGCCCTGGTCGCGGCGGCTTCACCGAACTCCGACCCGGTGCACAAGATCACCATCCTGTCCCGGGGCCGGGCGCTGGGCTACACCATGGTCCTGCCCGAGGAGGACAAGTACTCCACCACGCGTAACGAGATGCTCGACCAGCTCGCGTACATGCTGGGCGGGCGCGCGGCGGAGGAACTGGTCTTCCACGACCCGACGACCGGTGCGGCCAACGACATCGAGAAGGCCACGACCACCGCTCGCGCGATGGTCACGCAGTACGGCATGACCGAGCGTCTGGGCGCGATCAAGTTCGGCGGCGACAACACCGAACCCTTCCTGGGCCGGGAGATGGGCCACCAGCGCGACTACTCGGAAGAGGTCGCCGCGCTCGTGGACGAAGAGGTCAAGAAGCTCATCGAGAACGCGCACAACGAAGCGTGGGAGATCCTCGTCGAGAACCGCGACGTTCTCGACAGCCTGGTTCTCCAGCTTCTGGAGCGGGAGACGCTGGGCAAGGAGGAGATCGCCGAGATCTTCACCCACATCATCAAGCGTCCGGCCCGCCCGGCCTGGACGGGCTCGTCGCGGCGTACGCCGTCGACCCGTCCGCCGGTCCTCTCGCCGAAGGAGTTGTCCCTGACGAACGGCGCCGGCGGCGCCGCCCCGTCACTGACGACCGGCAAGCCCGATGTGACCCCGGTCTCCCCGACCGAGGCCCCGTCGCCGCAGGAGGACAACCGGCCGGAGAGCTGACACCGCCGCTGACGTGGCCGTGCGCCGGGGAGACCCCCTGGTGAGGCCCGTCGGCCGATGATCGGCACGGAATGGATGCCGCGCCCCCCTAGTTAGTCTTGGGGGGTGCGGCATTTCCGTGTGCCCGCCAGGTACCGGCTGTACAGCTGAGGAACGAGGCAGACCATGACCGACCCCGTGACGCTGGGCGGCGAGCGCACGATAGGCGAGTTCGACGAGAAGCGCGCCGAGAACGCGATCAGGGAGCTGCTGTTCGCGATCGGGGAGGACCCGGACCGTGAGGGTCTGCTGGACACCCCGGCGCGGGTCGCGCGCGCGTACCGGGAGATCCTGGCGGGACTCTGGCAGCAGCCGGAGGACGTCCTGACGACGACGTTCGACATCGGGCACGACGAGATGGTCCTGGTGAAGGACATCGAGATCGTCAGCCTTTGCGAGCACCATCTGCTGCCGTTCCACGGGGTCGCCCATGTGGGGTACATCCCCGCGGAGTCCGGCAAGATCACGGGGCTGTCGAAGCTGGCGCGGCTGGTCGAGGTGTTCGCCCGCCGGCCCCAGGTGCAGGAGCGGCTCACCACCCAGGTGGCGGATTCGCTGATGCGGATACTGGAGGCCAGGGGCGCGATCGTGGTGATCGAGGCCGAGCACATGTGCATGTCCGTGCGGGGTATCCGCAAGCCCGGCGCGAAGACGACGACCTCCGCGGTACGGGGTCAGCTGCGCGACTCCACGACCCGCGCGGAGGCGATGAGCCTGATCCTGGCCCGGTAGTCCGCCCGCCCGTCCGTCCGTCGCCGGGTCGCCTTCTCCCGCGCCCCGAGGTCTGTCCGGCTGTACGTACCTGTCCCTGTGCGGGTACGTCCGGGGGTGCGCAGTTCCCCGCGCCCCTGGGGTCCCACACCTGGGCGTACTTGTTCCCGTGCGGGCCGTTCGTGGGTGCGCAGTTCCCCGCGCCCCTGGGTGGTGCCCCCTTGCGGTCGCTTCTTCGGGTGCGGGTCGCCCTCGTTTTCGCGCAGTTCCCCGCGCCCCTTTGGGGGCGCCCCCTGAGGCTGTTCTCCGTCTGCTGGGGCGGGGTTGAACCATCCTCCTCGTGCAGGCGCTCGGCTACGTAAGGGGGTGGGCGGGAATCTCTGCTCGCAGACTCCGATGCTCTTCAGTCCGGCAAGGGAACGTCCGACCGAGCGTGTCGGATCGAGGACGGAGAATCCCGACCGGCACCGACCCGAAGAACCGACCGGATGCGCCCCAAAGGGGCGCGGGGAACTGCGCGAAACCACCGAGCGACGGCACAGGAACGGAGTACGCCCCGCCGGACGGACCTGGGAAGCGCAAGCGAAGGCGACCCGCGGGGAACCGCGAAAACGACGAGCGACGGCACAGGAACGAAGTGCGCCCAGCACAGGGGGAACCTCGAAGGCGCAAGCGAAGGCGTCACGCCGGGTGGGTGCCCGGAGGGTGCGGTGTGTCGTCGTCCTCGGGGAGACGGCACACCCGCTCCAGGAACAGCGCGGCAGCTATGACCAGCAGCCCCGCGACGACCGAGAAGCCCGCGTAGACGGCCTGGTCCCGACGGGCGGGCACATCGAGGGAGCCCAGCAGGAACGCCCCCACACCCCCGTAGAGCCCCGCGATCATCGCCGCGACCAGCGCACTCGCCTGCCCGAAGACCAGCGCGCGGGCGGCCATCAGCGGATCGACGCCCTTCGCCCCCGGCTGCCGCTCCCGCTGCGCGCGCAACCGCGCCCGCAGCGACAGCGCCGTGGCGACCAGGACGGCGGCGATCACGGCGAGCACGATGGGCGCGGCGAGCGGGACACCGGGCAGGGTGCCGACCGAGTCCCACAGCCGGGCTCCCGCCCAGGACACCACTCCGGCTCCGAGGAAGAGGCCGAGCAGGGTCCTGATGCGCAGCTGGTTCACGTCGTCCCTTCTGTCCCGGTCGGAGCCGGTGGTGTGCGGCTCGGGGCCGGGGTGTCCCGGTCGGTGGCGTTGATGCCCTCGCCCGACCTTAACGACTACTCGGGCAGCCGGAGTTCCAGGTCGGGCCGTGTGGTGACACCTTCCCGGGTGACTCCGGCGAGGAGATCGCCGACCGCGCCGTGTCCGGGGAGCTCGGCGCCGGGGTCGATGTCGGCCCACGGGGCCAGCACGAAGGCGCGTTCATGGGCGCGGGGGTGGGGGAGCGTCAGCACCGGGTCGTCCGAGGTCACATCGGCGTAGGTGACGATGTCGACGTCGAGGGTGCGCGGGCCCCAGCGCTCGTCCCGTACCCGTTCGAACGCCTCCTCGACAGCCTGCGCGCGTTCCAGCAGGGAGCCGGGCGGGAGGGTGGTGCGGATCAGGACGACGGCGTTGAAGTACGAGGGCTGGCTGCCCGGGTCGACGCCCCAGGGCTCGGTCTCGTAGACCGGGGAGACTGCCTTCACCCGCAGGCCGGGGGTGTCCTCCAGCGCGTCCACGGCTCCCTGGAGGGTCTCCAGCCGGTTGCCGAGGTTGCTGCCGAGGGACAGTACGGCGCCGCGGGGGTTGCTGAGGGTGGTGTCGGCGGCGTCCACCTGGGCCACCACGGAGGCGGGGACCGGCTGCACGGTGGGGTCGCTCTGCCCGCCGGGGTGGGTGTTCATGCGCGGCTCCGGGCGATGGTGACGGTCACGTCGTCGAAGGGCACGGTGATGGGCGCGTCCGGTTTGTGGACGCACACCTCGACCTCCTGGACGCCGTCGTGCCGCAGGCAGATCGTGGCGATGCGCTCGGCGAGCGTCTCGATGAGGTTGACGGGCTCGCCCTCGACGACGGCCACGACCTCCTCGGCGACGATGCCGTAGTGCACGGTTTTCGCCAGGTCGTCGTCGGCCGCCGCGGGACGGGTGTCGATGCCGAGGGTCAGATCCACGATGAAGGTCTGGCCCTCCTCGCGTTCCCTGGGGAACACCCCGTGGTGTCCGCGGGCCTTCAGGCCGCGCAGCGCGACACGATCCACGTACCTCACTCCTGCCGTCGTCGTTGTGGGAGGCCGCCCCCGGGTGCGCTCGGGCGCCGGCCTCGATCGAGGCTACCCGTGCCCACCGACAGGGCCCGTCCGAGGGTGCGGGCCCGTGGGGCGGTCAGAGGCCCGGGGTCTCGGTGTCCTCGTCGGAGTCGTCCTCGCTCTCGGCGAGGACGGGGGACGCGTGGTGCGACCAGAGCTTCCAGCCCTCGGAGGTGCGGCGGAACACGTTCGTGGCGACGACCAGCTGTCCGACCAGGGGGCCCAGTTCCTCGCCGCCCTCGGGGGCCGGGCCGCCGCTGAGGATGTTCTCGGTGCAGGTGACCAGGGCGGTGCCGGCGGAGACGGACATATGGACATCGGTCAGGAAGAACTGGATGTAGTCGGTGTTCGCCATGATCAGCGCGTACGACCTCAGGACCTCGCCGCGGCCCGTGAGCGGCGGCCAGCCCGGATGCACGCAGGAGATCTCGGGCGCCGACCCGGGGGTGGTGCCGGGGAGGTCGCCGGCGTTCAGCCAGAGGTCGGAGAGGGTGTCGAAGTCGCCCTGCTCCAGTGCTTCGTAGAAGGCCGTGTTGGCACGCTCGACCTCTTCGAGGTCGGTGCCGGGCGTACCGGGTGCGGTCACCGGGCGCCCTCGACGGCGCGGGCGACGCGTACGGCGTCGGCGGTGGCGCGCACCTCGTGGACCCGGACGGCCCAGGCGCCGCTGTGGGCGGCGATCGCGGAGACGGCGGCGGTGGCGGCGTCCCGTTCGCGGGCGGGCGGCGGGGCGCCCTCCGGGCCCGCGAGGACCCGGCCCAGGAACCGCTTGCGGGAGGCGGCGACCAGGACGGGGTGGCCGAGGGCGCGCAGCCGCTCCAGGCGGGCGAGCAGGGCCAGGTCGTGGTCCACGTCCTTGGAGAAGCCGAGGCCGGGGTCGACGACTATCCGGTCGGGCGCGACCCCGCCCGCGATGACGGCCTCCACGCGCGCGTGCAGCTCGTCGACGACCTCCTTGACGACATCGGCGTAGACGCCCTGGATACGGGGGCCCTCCAGGAAGCCGCGCCAGTGCATCACCACGAAGGGGGCGCCCGCGGCGGCCACCACCGGGATCATGTCGGGGTCGGCGAGCCCTCCGCTGACGTCGTTGACGAGTACGGCGCCGGCCGCGAGCGACCGCTCGGCCACGGAGGCGCGCATGGTGTCCACGGACACCTTGGCCCCCTCCGCCGCCAGACCGCGCACCACGGGGACGACCCGGCGCAATTCCTCCGACTCGTCGACCCGGCTGGCACCGGGGCGGGTGGACTCACCGCCGACGTCGACGAGGTCGGCGCCCTGGTTCACGAGGTCGAGGCCGTGTTTGACCGCGGCGGTGGTGTCGAACCACCGGCCGCCGTCGGAGAAGGAGTCCGGGGTCACGTTGACGACGCCCATGACCCCGCAGCGGTCCCACTCGGGCAGTCCGTCGACCCGTCCGCGATCCTGGAGGCGATTCATGCTTTCCAGCCTAGGCCCGCGCGCGGGGTGCTGTTCTCCCGGTTCCCCCCGGGTCCTGCCTGCGACTCCATGGTCGCGCACGACCCGTGCGTGGTGCCGCCCGGCGGGTCGGTGGTTCCGCCCGGCCGTCAGTGGTTCCCATCGGCGGCCCGTGGCTCCGCCTGGGGGCCAGTGGGTTCCGCCGGGCACCCTGGTCACGGCGGGATTCCGCCCCGGCACCCGGTCGCGCCGGGGCGGGACGGGGGGCACGCGCGCGGGACGTCGAACCGGGGCACGCGCGCGGGGGACGTGCCCCGGCTCGTCCAGGCACCCCGTTCCGGGGTGTGTGCGCCGTGTCACGCCCCGGCGGTGGCGGTGCCCGGGTCCGGGCCGGGTCCCCGGCGGGTACGGCGGCGGCGTGGGGCGCGCCCTACGCGCGCGGGGCGACGCGCTGTCCGGTCCGCGTCTGCGGGTACGTGTCCGGGGGGCGGGCGGTCCCCGGGGGCCGTCGCCTCGTCGGGGGCCTGGGGGGCGAGGCCGGTCTCCCGGGTCCAGACCTCGGCGCCGGCCGGGGAGCAGCCGGTGACGGCGGGTGTCCAGGAGCGGGCCCTGGCCACGTCCATGAAGCGTTCGATGGCGCCGGGCCACGCCTCCGCGGCGCCCACCGGGTCGCCGTCCGCGATCATCACCCCGCGCACCACCCGGTAGCGGACGGCGGCCCGGCCGCTGGGGGAGAACACCACGCGGTGGTCCCGCCGGGTCCCCGGCCGGTCGAGCGGGCCCCGGCCGCCGTGCGGGTCGAGCAGGGCCCGCAGACGGTCCTCGTCGTCGGCGGTGGGCCGGGTGTCGGGCCCGCCGGGGCGCAGCGCCAGATGGACCGTGGTGACGCCTGTCAGCAGGCCCAGGGAGCCCAGACAGACGGCGACCGTCCATGCGGCGCTCCCCGTGTGGTCGAGGGGCCCCTCGACGCCCAGGAGCCCGTACAGGACGTGGGTCAGGCGGGCGGCGACGCTGGGGGCGCCGTCCATGCGGTCGGCGTGGGCGCCGACCAGGAGGAGGCCGAGCAGGATCGAGCCGGACCCCAGGAGGACGAAGTTCTTGAGCGCCCGCCAGCGGCTGCGCCGGTCCGGCGGGGCGGTGAAGCGGGCCCGGTGGCGCAGCAGCAGCGCGAGCAGCGCCAGGGGGACCAGCGTCCCGAACACGGAGTGGCGGTGCGCGAACTGCGCGGCGGCGCCCAGGGGCAGCAGTACCAGGGCGGCCAGGCAGGACCGGCGTTCGCCGCGGCGCAGTCCTCGGGCGAGCAGCAGGGTCAGTACGCCCGTGTTCAGCGCCAGGGCCGTGGCCAAGGACACGACGGGGTCGGGCCGTGCCCCGGCGGCGGGGGCCCGGGGTCCGCCTGACGGGCCGCCGGGCAGGACACCGGTCAAGGCGCCCGGCAGTACGCCGGGCAGGACGATCGGGGCGATGCCCAGCAGACCGGCGCACACGGCCGTCCACGCGGCCGTCGTGCCCACGGACCCGCGCGTGGGACGCGGTTCCCGCCCGTCGGGCCGGAGCCCGTCCGGGGTGGTGCCGTAGGCGTCGATGAGCATCGCATCACACAGTTCCGCGAGAGGTCCTTGGGCGTGGTGCCGCATCCGGTGTCCCGTGGTGCGGCGCTCTCTAGGACGGATGGTTCAGGAGCCCGGTTCACTTCGCGGTGGCCCGAGGGCGGGCGGGAGCCCTGGTCGGGTGGCCTGCTCGGGGGCCGCGCCGCGCGGCCGGGGGGCCCGGACGGCGGTCGCGGGTCCCGCCGGGTGGCTCAGCTCCCGGGCACCGTCTCCAGCTCGACCTCCGCGCGCGGGACGTCCCGCAGATCCGCCGCGGTGGACCTGCGCAGCGCCTCGTGGAGGCTCTGCGGGGTGAGGACGCCGAGGAACCGGCCCGCGCTCTCCTCGTCGATCACGGCGATCCACCCGGCGTCGTGCTGGAGCATCGTCGCGAACGCGTGCTTCAGGGACGCGCCCACCGGCAGCCACGCCTCCATCCGGCGGGCGTGCTCACGGACCGTACCGGTGCGCCCGCGCGCGTGCTCCTCGGATATCCAGCCGTGCAGATCGCCGTCGGCGTCCAGGACCACGGCCCAGCGCGCGCCCAGTTCCTTCGGCAGCGCGTCGTCCAGCCGCACCACCGGGGGCTGCTCCAGATCGCTCTCCTCGATGGGTGTCACCGACAGCCGCTTCAGGCCCCGGTCGGCGCCCACGAACTCGGCCACGTAGTCGCCGGACGGGGCGCCGAGCACCGTGGCGGGGGTGTCGAACTGCTCGATGCGACCGGCCCCGTACACCGCGATCCGGTCCCCCAGCCGGACCGCCTCCTCGATGTCGTGGGTGACGAACAACACGGTCTTGCGCACCGACTGCTGGAGCCGCAGGAACTCCGACTGGAGACGCTCGCGGACCACCGGGTCGACCGCGCCGAACGGCTCGTCCATGAGCAGCACCGGCGGATCGGCGGCCAGGGCGCGCGCGACGCCCACCCGCTGGCGCTGTCCGCCGGAGAGCTGGTCGGGGTAGCGCTCGCCGTGGACGGACGGGTCGAGGCCGACCAGGTCGAGGAGTTCGGCGGCCCGCGCGCGGGCCTTCTTGCGGCTCACGCCCAGCAGATGCGGCACGGTCGCCGTGTTGTCGAGGACGGTCCGGTGCGGGAAGAGGCCCACCTGCTGGATGACGTAGCCGATCCGGCGCCGCAGTTCGACGGGATCGCCCGCGGCGATGTCCTCGCCGTCGAGGAATATCCGTCCGCTCGTCGGCTCGATCAGCCGGTTCACCATCTTCATCGTCGTGGTCTTCCCGCAGCCGGACGGGCCGACAAGGGTGACCAGTTCACCGGCGGCGACCTCGAAGGACAGATCGTCCACGGCGGTGGTGCCGTCGGCGTAGCGCTTGCTGACGTTCTCGAACCGGATCATGAGTCCCCCTCGTGGTGCGGAATGCGTGGTGCGGAGTGCGCGCTGCGGATTGTGAATGCCGTGTTGCGTCGGTCCGACGCGCCTCAGCGATTGTCAGTGGCCGGGGTTAGGGTCGCCAGGTCGACCGGATACCCAGGTTGACAGATATCTGTTCGAGGAGTGCCCGGCGGAAAACGGGGGAGGTGGCACGGGTGAGCGCGCGCGACTGTCTGACGACGAACGAATGGATCTGCGGGGAGTACGTCACATCCCGGAGCCAGGAGCTGGTCGACGCGACCCTTCAGCACATCGCCATCACCGCCGCGGCGGTGGCGATCGGGGTCGCCGTGGCACTGCCGCTCGCCCTGCTCGCCCGCCGGTGGCGGGCGCTGGCGGGCCCCGTCCTCGGGATCACCACGGTGCTGTACTCGGTGCCCTCGCTGGCGATGTTCTCGCTGCTGCTGCCGCTCTTCGGGCTGTCGGCCGCGCTCGTCGTCACGGGCCTGGTGCTGTACTCGCTGACGATCCTCGTCCGGAACATCCTCATCGGACTGCGGTCCGTGCCCGAGGAGGTCAGGGAGGCCGCGCGCGGCATGGGCTACGGCCCGCTGCGCCGCCTCTGGGAGGTCGAGCTGCCGCTGGCGCTGCCCGCGCTCCTCGCGGGGGTGCGCATCACCACGGTGGCCACGGTCGCGCTCACCACGGTCGGCGCCATCGTCGGCCACGGCGGCCTCGGCACACTGATCCTCGACGGCCTCGACACCAGCTTCAAGGCGCAGGTCCTCACCGCGTCGGTGCTGTGCGTGCTCCTCGCCCTCGCCGCTGACGCGGCCCTGCTCCTGGTCCAGCGGCTGCTCACCCCCTGGACACGTCCCTCGCGCGCGGGCCGGTCCGCGCGCGCCTCCCGCGCGCCCCGGCCCGCTGTCGAGAAGGCGGCCGAGGCGGTATGAACGCGATATCGGGGGCGTACGAGTGGCTCGCGACCGGCGCCAACTGGCAGGGCGAGCGGGGCGTGTGGCACCGGCTCGCGGAGCATCTCTACTTCAGCGGTGTGTGTCTGCTGATCTCCTGTCTGATCGCCCTGCCGCTCGCCCTGTGGCTGGGCCATCTCGGCAAGGGCGGGGCCCTCGCGGTCAACCTCTCCAACGTGGGCCGCGCGATACCCACCCTCGCCGTACTGGTGCTGCTCACCCTCACCCCGCTGGGCCGCTACGGCGACGTACCGACGCTCATCGCCCTGGTCCTGTTCGCGGTCCCGCCGCTGCTGACCAACGCGTACGTGGGGATGCGCGAGGTCGACCGTTCCGTGGTGGAGGCCGCCCGGGGCATGGGTATGAGCGGTTGGCAGCTCTTCGCGCGCGTGGAACTGCCGCTGGCGTATCCGATGGTCATGGTGGGCATCAGATCGGCGGCGGTCCAGGTCGTGGCGACGGCGACCCTGGCGGCGATGGCGGGTGAGGGCGGTCTCGGCCGGATCATCACCGCCGGGTTCAGCTTGCAGAACACCCCCCAGGTCGTCGCGGGCGCCTTCCTGGTGGCGGTCCTCGCGCTGCTCGTCGAAGGTCTTCTCGCGCTCGCGGCACGGCTCTTCGACCCGATGCGCGGCCGCCCCGGAGCGGCGCGCTGAACCCGGCGCGGCCACGACCCCGCCGTACGGCCGCAGGACGCCGTACGGCAAGGCGGCGGGCACGCGTGTGTGCCCGCCGTCACGAACGACTGACACACACCCACTCCCGAACGGACGGTCGGCGATGAACAACGACAGCACCGCGTACGACGGCGCGCACCACGCGGCGTACGAGGACGGAACCACGGGCGGCGCACGGACCGGCGCCGCGCCCCTCGGCAAGGGGCGCGGGCGCGGCGGCACCCCACGCAGAGGTCGGCGGACCGCCGTGGCGACCCTCGCCGCCGTCGCCCTGACCGTCTCCCTCGCGGCCTGCGGCGGGGACAGCCTGGAGGACGGCGAAAGCGGCGGCGACGCCAAGAAGGGCTCCCTGGTGGTCGGCGCGGCCGGATTCACCGAGGCGAAGGTTCTCGCGCAGCTCTACAAGCAGATCCTGGACGACGCCGGATTCGACGCCTCCGTGAAGTCCGTCGAGAACCGCGAGATCTACGAACCCGAGCTGGAGAAGGGCTCGATCGACGTCGTCCCCGAATACGCGGCGACGCTCGCCGAATTCCTGAACGCCGCCAAGAACGGGCCGGACGCCGAGCCGGTGGCGTCCAGTGATGTCGCCGCGACGGTCGCCGCGTTGGAGAAGCTCGCCGAACCGCGCGGCCTGAAGGTGCTGCCCGCCGGGAAGGCCGTCGACCAGAACGCGTTCGCCGTCAGCGCCGAATTCGCGAAGGAGCACGGCCTCAAGACGCTTTCGGATCTGGGGAAGTCGGGCGAGAAGGTCAAGATCGCGGCCGGGGACGAATGCGAGGTGCGGCCCTTCTGCGCGCCCGGCCTCAAGAAGACGTACGGCATCGACGTGACCGGCGTCGATCCCAAGGGCGTCGGCACGGTCCAGTCGAAGCAGGCCGTGAAGAACGGTCAGGACCAATTGGTCCTGACCACCACGACCGACGCCACTCTCGACAGCTTCGGACTCGTCCTGCTGGAGGACGACAAGAAGCTTCAGAACGCCGACAACATCCTTCCCGTGGTGAACGCGAAGGACGCCGGCGGCAAAGAGATCGCCGACGCACTCGCGAAGTTGACCGACGCGCTCACCACCGATGATCTTGTGGAGCTCAACCGCAAGGTCGACTCCGAGCGCCAGAAGGAAGCGGATGTGGCGAAGGACTATCTGGAGTCGAAGGGGCTGCTGAAGAAGTAGCCGGGACCCGCCGAAGAAGAGACCGGGGGCCGACCGGTGAGGTAAAGGGCGTACGTCGGCCGGATTCTCCCGTACGCGGGGCAGCAACATTCACCTACGCGCGGTAAGTTTCTGGCCATGCCACGTGGACGTCACCGTCATTCACCACCCCTGCACCGGCTGCTCCCTCCCTCGGTGATCGCCGGAGTCTCCGTCGTCTGCGCCTCCAGCGCCTGGTTCTTCTCCGATACCGCGATCCTGCGCGGGCTCGCGGCGGGCGCGGGGGCGGCGGCCGTCGTGGGCTCCGTCGTGATGCGCCGCTGGGACCTGGTCGCGGGCAGACGGGTCGCGGAGCTGCTCCGTGCGCGCGCGGGCGACGAGTGGCGTTTCGAGGAACGTGTCGCCGAGGTCGAGTCCGATCTGGAGGAGTCGCGCGCGGCGCGCGGCAAGCTGGAACTGAAGCTGCGCGCCAAACGCACCGAACTGGCCGCCCTGCGCGGCGAGCACGCCGCGCTGCTGCGCCGGTACGCCACCGCCGAGACCGAGCGCGCGAGCGCCCTGGAGGGGCGGCGCAGGCTCGCGATAGAGGCCGCGGTCCCGGGGACCGCCGAGGCCGCGGCACCCGTGCCCGCGGATGACGACGCCGAGCCGTCGCGCGTCGAGCCCGCCGCGCCGGTGGCGACCGGCGCGCTGTATCTGCGCGCCAACTCCGCCCTCGACCGGCTGGGGCGCGGTACGGATGCCGGTGGTGGCCGTGCGCTGCCCACCGGACCGCCTGCCGAGGCATCGGACGGACCGCCTGCCGAGGCATCTGAGGGGGCATCGGACGGGGCGTCCGCCGGGCCCGCCACCGCGGGCCCCGTCGAGGCGTCCGCGCCCAAGGCCCCTGACGCTCCCGCCCCCCGGGACGGCTCCGGTCCCGGGTCCGCCCGGGACGGTTCCGGTACGCGGGCCGCTCCGCGTCCCCGCAGCGGGCCCCGTCCCGCGACCGCCCCCACCGGCGGCCGGGCCACCGTGGTGCCGGGCAACCGTTCCGTGCCCCGGCAGGGCGGCTCCGAGAGCCCCGCGTCGAAGGCGGCGGGCCGGGCGACCCCCGACGGCGCTCACCCGGCGAAGGAGGGTGAGGGCCGGGGGAAGGCCCCGGCGGCCGACGGGTACGCGCGTACGGTCGCCGCAGCCGACAGCGCCGGACACTTCAACGTCCCCACGGCCGCCGCCGTGGTGCCGCCCGCTCCCGCCCGTCGGCGGCCCGCTCCGGGGGGCTTCGACTTCTTCGGTGCCAAGGGCGAGCCCGAGGCGGCGGCTCTGGAGGCCGTGCAGAACGAGGACCTCGCGGATGTCGTCGGCGAGGAGGCCCTGGCGCTGCACAAGGCCGAGTCGGAGGCGGGCTTCAAGCGGTCCGGTGCGGCGGTGACGGGGGTGGGGCAGGTCGTCGACCTGACCGCCCATGACGAGACCGAACCGATCGACATCCAGGGACTCCGCTCGGCCCTCCAGGCGTGACGCCTTCGCTTGCGCTTTTGAGGTCTTCCCGGGTGGGCCTACTTGTCCCTGCACAGGTCGCTCGTGGGTGCGCAGTTCCCCGCGCCCCTAGGGTTCCATTCCTGGGCGCACCTGTTCCCGTGCGGGCACTCACGTGGGTGCGCAGTTCCCCGCGCCCCTGGGGTCGCGCCTCTTGCGGTTCCCGTTCGGCTGCGGGTGGTCCTTGGTTGCTCGCGCAGTTCCCCGCGCCCCTGGGTCTGTCCGGCTGAGCGCACTTGTTCCTGTGCCGTCGCTCGTCGGGTGCGCAGTTCCCCGCGCCCCTTCGGGGGCGCCTCCTGGGGCTGTTCTCAGGCTGCGGGTGGGGTCGGTCTGCGGCCGGCATCAACCGGGGCCGGGGTTGAACCCCCCCTCCTCGCGCAGTCGCATGGCTGCGTAAGGGGGTGGGCGGGAATCTCTGCCCGCAGACTCCGACGCCACCAATACCGCCACTGGACGTCGTACCGAGCGCGTTGGAGCGAGGACGGAGAATCCCGACCGGCACCGACCCGGAGAACCGGCCAGGTGCGCCCCATAGGGGCGCGGGGAACTGCGCACCCACGGACGACCTGTGCGGGAACAAGTACGCCCCGCACAGGAACCCCGCGGCGTGAGCAACCCCGCGCGAGCCAAGAGGCGGCCCGTCAGGACATCCAGCGGTCCGGGCGGGCGGCCTTCCGGCTCGTCCGGGACCGCTCGGCCTGCGAGGCCAACAGCGCCCGCGCCTCGTCCAGATCCCGCATCCGCGCGGGAACCGTGTTGTTCGCCCCGGTCTCCACATGCACGTCGGCCACCCCGTGCACCCGCTGCCAGGGCCCCTGGAGCAGCCGCACACTCTGCACCTTCGCGTGCGGCACCAGCGACAGACTGCGGCGCAGCAGCCCGTGCCGGGAGGCGAACACGGTGTCCGTGACGGCGAAACCGTAGCCACGCCACCACAGCGGCACGCACCAGCGTGCCCTGCGCGGCGGCCGGGACAGCGACTCGGGGACGGTCACACCGGGCAGCACGCGCGCGATGATGCCGACGGCAAGCGCGCGCGGGGCGACGGGGATCAGCACGGAGTTGGTGGAGCCCGCGACATCCAGCTCGACCCGCACCCAGTCGCGCCGCCGCCACATCAGCGGCTCCTCGATGCGTACCGTCTGCACCCGGCCGGGCGGCACCGTCTCGTGCATCCGGTCGAGCAGACCGTGGTCGATGCGCAGCCCGTCGGGCGACTCGCCGACGGTCCAGTCGTACTCCTTGATGAAGCGTCCCGCGCTGCTGGTGACCGCGGCGCCCACGAGGGGGAGCGCGGTGGCGAGGACCGTCCACACGTTGTGGGTGAGGAACCACAGGAACGCCGGTACGGCGACCGCGCCCAGCAGCGCCAGCCAGGGCCCACCGCTCAGCAGCAAGGAGACGGCCAGCATCCGGGGCGCCACCCGGACCAGCTCACGTACCGGTGCCTCCCCGACCTCGTGCGCGGTCTCCGGCGCGAAGCCGGCCGCGCGGGCGAGGAGTTCGGCGCGCAGCGCGCGGGCCTCGTCGGCGCCGAGGAACGCCAGCTCGTCCTTGTTCTCCGTGCCGACGACGTCGAGTTTCAGCTTGGAGACACCGATGACCCGGGCGAGCAGCGGCTGGGTCACGTCCACGGCCTGGATGCGGTCGAGGCGGATGTGCGCGGTGCGTCTGAAGAGCAGTCCGGTACGGATGCGCAGCTCGGTGTCGGTGACCGCGAAGTAGGTGAACCACCAGGTCAGGAAGCCGTACAGGGCGGCTGACACGAGCAGTCCGGCGAGGCCGAGCAGCAGGGTCGTCGTGGCGAGGGAGGTGACCTGGCGCTGGGCGCCGTCGGGGTCGTGGACGGCCCATCCGACGAGGATCGCTATGGGCGCCCAGGCCCGCCGCAGCGGGGTTATGGGGTGCAGGCGCCGCTCGCCGACGGCGATGCCCGCGCCGCCCGTCACGGAGTTGCCGGTGGTGGCCCCGTCCGGGGCCTTCACGGTCCGGTGGGGGGCCGTGGACCCGTCCGGGCTCCCGGGAGCGCCCGCGAGGGCCTCCGGGCCGCCTGGAGGGGTCGTGAGGGCTTCCCCGCCCCCGGTGGCTCCGGTGGCCCCGGCTACGGTCCGCCCGGTCCCGTCGTCGGACCCCGGCGCACTCACAGGCCCGCCGATCGTGCCTCGCCCAGCTCGGTGAGCCGGTCACGCAGCCGTTCCGCTTCCTCGGGCAGCAGCCCGGGGATACGGGCGTCGCTCGCGGCGGCGGCCGTGTGCAGTTGCACACTGGCCAGCCCGAAGTACCGCTCGACGGGTCCGGACGTGACCTCGACGAGCTGCATCCGCCCGTACGGCACGATGGTCTGCTCGTGCCAGAGCACACCCCGGCTGATCAGCAGGTCGTCGGCGCGTTCCGCGTACCGCCAGGAGCGCCAGTTGCGGCCCAGCATCGGCCAGCCCCACAGCAGCACCGCCAGCGGCAGCGCGGCGAAGGCGGCCCAGCCGGTGCCCGCGAACAGCCCGAGGAGCACCCCCGTGGCCGCCGTCAGCGGCACCATCCACACCACGAGCAGCAGCCGCCGCATCCGCAGCAGTCCGGGCGGCAGCCCCGTCCACACCGGCTCACCCCCGGCGGTCTCCTCCGCCGGGCCCGCGACCCCGGTTCCTTCCGCGCTCCCCGTATCCATGACGCAAGCGTACGTAAGGGAGACTGTGCGCATGACACCCATGACGCCCGTGACCGGGCCGACGGAGACCGTGGTCGGTATCGGCGGTGCGGCGGAGAGCACCGACATGGTGCTCAACATCGGTCCCCAGCATCCGTCGACCCACGGGGTGCTGCGGCTGCGGCTGGTCCTGGACGGTGAGGTGATCCGGCACGCCGAGCCGGTCGTCGGGTACATGCACCGGGGCGCGGAGAAACTCTTCGAGGCGCGTGACTACCGCCAGATCGTGATGCTGGCCAACCGCCACGACTGGCTGTCCGCTTTCTCCAACGAGCTGGGCGTCGTCATCGCGGTGGAGCGCATGCTCGGGATGGAGGTCCCCGAGCGCGCGGTGTGGACCCGTACGCTGCTCGCCGAGCTGAACCGGGTGCTGAACCATCTGATGTTCCTGGGTTCGTACCCGCTGGAGCTGGGCGGGATCACCCCGGTGTTCCATGCCTTCCGGGAGCGCGAGGAGCTCCAGACCGTCATGGAGGAGGTCTCCGGCGGCCGGATGCACTACATGTTCAACCGGGTCGGCGGCCTCAAGGAGGACGTGCCCGCCGGGTGGACGTCCCGCGCGCGGGAGGCCGTCGCGTCGGTGCGGTCCCGGATGGACGTGTACGACCGGCTGGTGCTCGGCAACGAGATCTTCCGGGGACGCACCCGGGGCGTCGGCGTCCTCACTCCGGAGGCGGTGCACGCGTACGGGGTGAGCGGCCCCATCGCGCGCGCGTCGGGCGTCGACTTCGACCTGCGCCGGGACGAGCCCTATCTGGCGTACGGGGAGCTGGGTGACGTCCTGCGGGTCGTCACGCGCGAGGAGGGCGACTGCCTGGCCCGCTTCGAGTGCCTGCTGGACCAGACCCACAACGCCCTCGACCTCGCCGACGCCTGTCTCGACCGGATCGTGGAGCTGCCGCCGGGCCCGGTCAACCAGCGGCTGCCCAAGGTGCTCAAGGCGCCCGAGGGCCACACCTACGCGTGGACCGAGAACCCGCTCGGTATCAACGGCTACTACCTGGTGTCGAAGGGGGAGAAGACCCCGTACCGGCTGAAGCTGCGCTCCGCGTCGTACAACAACATCCAGGCCCTGGCGGAACTGCTGCCGGGCACCCTGGTGGCGGACATGGTGGCCATCCTGGGGTCGCTGTTCTTCGTCGTCGGGGACATCGACAAGTAGCGGCCGACCGCGCTAGCGGGGGTCCTGGGCCGCCGGTTCGGGCCGCAGGAGTCCGGCGGGGACGCCCACCGGCTGGAGCAGCCATCCGAAGTCCCCGAGCCCGCCCCGGGCCGTCAGTTCGGCGGCCTCACCCGCGCGCGCGAGGGCCCGTACGTACCGGGCCGGATCGGTGGCCGCCAGGGACGGCGACGGGCGGGCGCCCGCCACCCCGAGCGCGTGCAGCGCGGTGCGCTGCGTGGTCCGTTCGGCGCCCGGCAGCGCGCACGCGTCCAGCGCCACATGCGCGGTGATGTCGCAGGACCCGTCGGGCACCGGCGGCACCTCACGGCCCGCGCGGAAGCCCGTGAGCGTGCCGAAGGGCGGCCGTGCGGTCCGCTCGTGGGCGTAGTCGACGGCGACCGCGAGCCCGGCCGCCAGGGTGGCCACGGCGGCGGCCCAGGCGGTGTCCCTGGGGTGCCCGATCTCGACCCGCAGGCCGGGCTCCGGCCGCCCGTCGGGGTCGGCGGGCAGCGGCCACCAGCGGGCCGTCCAGTCGGTGTCGGCACCCGTCAGCGGCGCGCCCAGGTGCTCACCGCCGTCCGGGGCGACCAGCACCCGGCGCAGTGTCCCGTCGGTGTCGGTCTCGGCCACGTCCAGGGGGACGTTGTCCAGCCACTCGTTGGCGAACAGCAGTCCGCGGGTGCCGGACGGCGGCTCGGGCAGCCACTCGATCCGGCCGTCCAGGACGGCCGGGCGGTCCGCGTGCTCCACCGCGACCGCCCGTACCCGTGCGACCACCTCTGCGGGCAGCGCAGCCAGCACACCCGTCACCAGTTCGCCCCGGCCCGCGGCCATGTCCACGAAGGCCAGCTCCGCAGGGTGCCCCAGGACGGTGTCGACACGGCACAGCAGACGGGCGACGGCCCCGGCGAACAGCGGGGAGGCGTGCACGGAGGTGCGGAAGTGCCCGGCGGGGCCCTCCGGCCGCCGGTAGAAGCCCGAAGGGCCGTAGAGCGCCCGCTCGGCCGCCTCCCGCCACCCGGGCGGCCCGGTGGCCCCGTCGGCCTCCCCGGGCCCGTCAGGGCCTTCCTGGCCCGCCGCTGTCTCTTCCCGCACCGTCCCAGCCTAGCGAGGCCCCGTCCCCGGAGGCGCTCCCCCTGGACCCGGGACGTGGTGAGGCCCCGTTCCCGGAGGCGCTCGCCTGGCGAGGCCCCTGGACCCGGGACGTGGCGAGGCCCTGAGCGCGGACGTGGGGGTGCGCCGGACCGGGGGAGGCCGGCGAGGGGTGACCGGCGTCGGAAGGGCCCTCACCGACCGCCGCGGACGGTGCCGTATCCACCTAGGGGAGTACAAGCGGACGATTCGGATCGATCCTCCGGTTGACCCCCACGCCCCGCACGCGTACCTACCCTGGGTTACGTGCAGCGCGTCTATGACTTCCTCCGCAGACACCCGACCGGTGTCGACTCCTTCTGGGCCGTCGTCCTGCTGGGTCTGAACTGCGCTGCCCTGATCAGTGCGAGGAACAACCCCGAGGCGCTGGCGGAGGAGCCCCCCGGGGCCGTGCTGGGCGTCCCCTCCCTGCTCGTCACCGTGGCGCTGTCCCTGGTCGTCGCGCTGCGCCGCCGCTGGCCCGAGCGGATGCTGGTCCTCGCCACGCTGACCGGTCTCGCGCAGATCGCGATCGACGTGCCCACGATGCTGTCCGACTTCGCGCTGCTCGTGATCGTCTACACGGTGGCGGCGGACGGGGTGGCCTGGGCGTCCCGCTTCGCGCTGATCGCGGGGTTCGCCGCCGCGCCGCTGTCGATGCTCCGCTGGCCGGACCCCGCGACGGACATCGTCCGCTCGGTGTTCTTCACGATCTTCATGATGGTGCCGTTCGCGCTCGCCTGGGTGCTCGGTGACTCGATCCGCACCCGGCGCGCCTATCTGGCGCAGCTGGAGGAGCGCGCGGCCCGGCTGGAGCGGGAACGCGAGGCACAGTCCAAGGTCGCCGTGGCCGCCGAGCGTGCGCGTATCGCGCGTGAGCTGCACGATGTCGTCGCGCACAACGTGTCCGTGATGGTGGTCCAGGCCGATGGCGCCGCCTATGTCCTCGACGCCGCCCCCGATCAGGCCCGCAAGGCGCTGGAGACCATCTCCGGCACCGGCCGGCAGGCCCTCGCGGAGATGCGCCGGCTGCTCGGCGTGCTGCGCACCGGGGAACCCGAGGAGTCCGGCGAGTACGTCCCGCAGCCCGATGTCGAGCAGCTCGACGATCTGATCGAGCAGGTCCGCACCTCGGGGCTCCCCGTCGACTTCAAGGTCGAGGGCACCCCCCGCCCGCTGCCCAGCGGGGTCGAGCTGACCGCCTACCGCATCGTCCAGGAAGCCCTGACGAACACCCGTAAGCACGGCGGCCCCAACACCGGCGCGAGCGTGCGCCTGGTCTACTTCGACGACGGCCTCGGCCTGCTCGTCGAGGACGACGGCAAGGGGGCGCCCCACGAGCTGTACGAGGAGGGCGGCGCCGACGGCCAGGGCCACGGCCTCATCGGGATGCGCGAACGCGTCGGCATGGTCGGCGGAACCCTGGACGCGGGCCCCCGGCCGGGCGGAGGTTTCCGGATCAGTGTCCTGCTCCCCCTGAAACCCGCACACTGAGGGACGTCCGTCCCCCGCCGCACACACTTCTGCCCACACCGCGCGATCCCGGTGGCCCCGTGGCCGCCCGGAGATCGGCTCAGGTCCGCTCAGGTCCATACAGGTCTCCACGGACCTGTACAGGTCCGTACAGGAAGGGAATGCCCCATGTCCTCGATCCGGGTGATGCTCGTCGACGACCAGGTGCTTCTGCGCACCGGCTTCCGGATGGTGCTCGCCGCCCAGCCGGACATGGAGGTCGTCGCGGAAGCGGGCGACGGGGTCGAGGCCCTCCAGGTGCTGCGCGGCGCCGAGGTCGACGTCGTCCTCATGGATGTCCGCATGCCCAAGCTGGACGGTGTGGAGACCACCCGCCGGATCTGCGCGGACCAGGACCCCCCGAAGGTCCTCATCCTGACCACGTTCGACCTCGACGAGTACGCCTTCTCCGGGCTGAAGGCCGGGGCGTCCGGGTTCATGCTCAAGGACGTGCCCCCCGGTGAGCTGCTCGCCGCGATCAGGTCCGTGCACAGCGGTGACGCCGTGGTCGCCCCGTCGACCACCCGGCGGCTGCTGGACCGCTTCGCGCCGATGCTCCCGGCGACCGGCGTGCAGCCCCAGCACAAGCGGCTGGAGCGGCTCACCGAGCGGGAACGCGAGGTCATGATGCTGGTCGCCCAGGGGCTGTCCAACGGCGAGATCGCGGCCCGTCTGGTGCTGTCCGAGGCCACGGTGAAGACCCATGTGGGACGCATCCTCACCAAGCTCGGACTGCGTGACCGGGTACAGGTCGTCGTCCTCGCCTACGAGACGGGCCTGGTGCGCGCCGGAGGCGGCGCCCACTGAAGCACCCCGCGCGGGAGGGCCCCTGACCGGGGCGCCCCGCGGCTTCTCGGCGGCAAGGACGCGCCGCCGCGCACCTGGAAGGGCGGTGCCGCACCTCCAGGTGCGAGCGACCCACCAGCCCGTCCCCTTCGCGACCCGTCCCGCTCCGGTCAGCGCAGGATGCCCTCCAGGAAGTCCGAACCGAGGCGCGCCACGACGGTCACGTCGAGCTGGTGCAGCACATAGCGTCCGCGCCGACGGGTGCTGATCAGTCCGGCCTTCTTCAGCACCGCGAGATGACGGGAGACCTCGGGCGCGCTGATACCGAGCGCGTAGGCCAGCTCGCCGGTCGTGTACGGGGAGCGGGCGATGTTGCGGCAGATGCGCAGCCTGATCGGGTGGGACAGGGCCTCCAGCCGCCGCTCCAGCAGCTCCACCGGCGGCGCGGGCAGCTCGCCCGCCGAGACCGGGTACTGGACGACCGGCCGCCAGCCGGGGGCGTGCAGCGCCAGCAGATGCGGCCAGCCGAAGTGCGAGGGGATGAAGACCAGCCCGGGACCCACGGCCGGGTCCACCGCGGTGGTGGTGCCGTGGGCGAGCTTGTCGACCGTGAGCCGTCTGCGGTCGTCGTCCACCGAGAGGGCCGGGGAGACCGCCGCGACCGCCTCCGGCAGGCCCTTGTGCCGCAGGAGCTCCGTCTTGTGGCGGGCGTCGGCCACGAGCTGGCCTTGCACCCGGCGCCAGGTGTCGGCGAAGAACGCCTCGTCGCAGTCCTCCAGCAGTCTGCGCACCCACGCGCGGACATCCGCCGGGTCCGTCAGCAGCCGCCGCGCGAAGTCGACCTGCTGGGGGCCCCGGGTCGCCGCCAGCTCCATGACCTGCGCCCGCCGGTCCGGATCGATGAGCGGGGACGGCTTGCCCACGTCGTAGCTGTGGCTGCACGTGAACTCAAGGGCGGCGTCGACGAACCGTTCGTCGGGCACCCGGTCCAGGACGTCCAGCTCCTCCGCGAGCGTCGCCCCCGGTCGGCCCGAGCCGTCGGGCAGACCCGCGAACGCCATGAAGATGTCCGAGAACGTCGTACGCCACAGGAAGTCCGCCTCGCACAGCCGGTCCGCCAGATCGGGCTTGAGCGACGCGGCCGTGGCCGTCGCCCAGCCGTGCAGCCCCGGATGGTGGCCCGGCTCGGCGAGCGCGTGCAGGGCGAGCCCCAGCTCGGCGAGCGGGGACGCCTCGAAGACGATCCGCTCCTGGGGCAGCCCCGCGATGTCGATACGCACGCTCATGTCCTCATGGTGCACCCGGCCACCGACAACGCCCCGCCGATTGACGGCCCGCGTCAATCGGCGTGACCGGACGCCGGTGGCGGCGCACTGTTGAACACGTCGGGACCGATCCGGCGAATCGGTGGATAACCGCCATTTCGGTATGCCGGTAGGACGCCATGGCCGGGCACGAGCGGCCCACGAACGAGGGGTACGTCATGAGCCTCACCCAGCAGTACGCACTGGACCTCTACCGGGCCCGTCAGCGGGGCGAACCGCCGCCTCCGGCTCCCGGCCGCCACGACTGGCGGACCGTCCGGGAACTGCGCGACCACGGCCGCTTCGACGCGGTCGTCCAGGGCCGCCCGGCCCGGCGCCGCCGGCGCCACGCCCTGGCCGCGCTGTTGCGGCCGTTCGCCCGCCGCCGCGGTACGTCCGCCTGAGCGGCCGTCCGCCCGCGACCGGTCCCGGCTACCCCGGCCCCGGCCCCGCTTCCCCGTCCGGCCCGGGTACGGGCACGGGCACGGACGCCGGTACGGGCACCCGGGCGACGAACCCGGCCACCGCCCGGACCACGTCCGCCGGGGTCCATTCCGTCCCCGGCCCCGCGACCGTCACCTCGGTCACCGACAGGCCCGGCGCCGCCCCCGGGTGCCAGCCGCGGAACAGGGCGGTACCGGTCTCCTCCGCCTGGCGCACCGCGGCCCGGGTGAGCGTGTCCGCGTCGTAAGGGAGCCACACCTGGAACTGATGGGTGTGCGGGACCTCCGGATGGACCCGGAACCACGGCACCCGCGCGCGGGTGAGGCCGGTGCGCAGCGCGTCGGCCACCGTGCGCGCGTGGGCCACGTACTCCGGCAGCCGGGGCAGTTCACGGTCCAGTCCGGCGAGCGCGGACAAGGCCGTCGGGAACTGCTGGAAGACCTGGCCGCCGTAACGGTGCCGCCACGCGCGTGCCTCGTCGACCAGCGACGCGGGACCGGCCAGCGCGGCGCCCCCGATGCCGTTCAGCGACTTGTAGAACGACACGTACACGCTGTCCGCGAGCGCGGCCACCTCCCGCAGGGACCGCCCGAAGTGCGGCGCGCACTCCCACAGCCGCGCCCCGTCGAGATGGACGACGGCGTCCCGCGCGCGGGCGGCGTCCACCAGGTCGTTCAGCCCGTCCCAGGTGGGCAGCAGGAAACCCGCTTCCCGCAGGGGCAGTTCCAGCATGAGCGTGCCGAACGGCTCGTCCAGGTCCCTGATCTCGTCGGCCGTGGGCTGGCGCCGCTCGGTGGTCGGATGGACGGTCCGCAGACCGCTCAGCACGCTCAGCGCGTCCCGTTCGTGCACCTCCGGATGGGCGAGCGGATGCAGCGCCACCACAGGGTTGCCCGTCCGGGCCGCCCAGCAGCGCAGCGCGACCTGCTGCGCCATCGTGCCGGTCGGGAAGAACGCCGCGGCCTCCGTGCCCAGCAGCTCGGCGACCCGGCCCTCCAGGGCGGCGACCACCCCGTCGCCGTACACGTCGACCCCGTCGGACAGATCGTGGCTGTCGCCCGCCGTCCCGGTGAGCTCCGCCAGCCGCTCGGCCAGGGTGGCGTCCGTGCCGGGGCGCCACAGGGTCCGCGCGGCACCGCGGAACGCGGCCCTCCGGCGGGCCTGGGACAGCTCCCCGGCTTCCTCCACGGCCCCGTCCGGGGGCTCGGTCGATGAGTCCATGGGGCCGATCATGGCGTACGGGTGTGCGGCTGCCCACAGCCTGTGGACAACGCGGGGCCGCCGGGGGCAATCGCGTTAGCATGACGAGAAATCGTCCGGTACCCCGAGCGGACTGGAACGGAAGGCCGTCGTCGCGTGAACACACCTCACCCCCCCGACCCCAGGGACCGCCCCGCGCGCCTGTCGGTGGGCGTCGTCGGAGCCGGCCGGGTGGGTCCCGTGCTGGCCGCCTCGCTCCAGCTCGCCGGACACCGCCCGGTAGCCGTCTCCGGGGTCTCCGAGACCTCGGTGCGCCGCGCGGCCCAACTGCTGCCCGATGTGCCGCTGGTGTCGCCCGCGGAGGTCCTGGCGCGCGCGGACCTGGTCCTGCTGACCGTCCCGGACGACGCGCTGCCCGGACTCGTGGAAGGGCTCGCCGACACCGGCGCCGTCCGCCCCGGTCAGCTCATCGCGCACACCTCCGGACGGTACGGCGCCAAGGTGCTCGACCCGGCGCTGCGCGCGGGGGCGCTGCCGCTGGCCCTGCACCCCGCGATGACGTTCACCGGCACCGCCGTGGACGTGCAGCGCCTCGCCGGATGCTCCTTCGGGGTCACCGCGCCCGACGAACTGCGGATGGCCGCCGAGGCCCTGGTCATCGAGATGGGCGGCGAGCCCGAGTGGATCGCCGAGGAGTCCCGGCCGCTGTACCACGCGGCCCTCGCGCTCGGCGCGAACCACCTGGTCACCCTGGTCGCGCAGGCCATGGAGCTGCTGCGCGAGGCGGGGGTCGCCGCCCCCGACCGGATGCTCGGCCCGCTGCTCGGCGCGGCCCTCGACAACGCCCTGCGCTCCGGGGACGCCGCCCTGACCGGCCCCGTCGCGCGCGGGGACGCCGGTACGGTCGCCGCGCATGTCACCGAACTGCGCGCGCACGCCCCCGGGATGGTCGCCGGATATCTGGCGATGGCCCGCGCCACCGCCGACCGGGCGCTCGCCCACGGCACCCTGAAGCCCGAACTCGCCGAGGACCTGCTCGGCGTCCTCGGCGGAGACCCGGAAGGGCCCGCGACATGAGCGTTCGCCTGCTGCGCACCGCGGAGCGGTTGCACACCCCGGCGACCGGTACCGGTGCAGGCGGGGGCGGCATTGACGCCCCCGCGCGCGTGCCCGCCGCTCCCCGCCGGGCCGTCGTGATGACGATGGGCGCCCTCCACGAGGGCCACGCGACCCTGATCCGCACCGCGAGGGAGCGGGTCGGCCCCGGCGGCGAGGTCGTGGTCACCGTCTTCGTCAACCCGCTCCAGTTCGGCGCGGGCGAGGACCTGGACCGCTATCCGCGCACCCTGGACGCCGATGTGGAGCTCGCCGGACGGGCGGGCGCGGACATCGTCCTCGCCCCGTCGGCGGACGAGGTCTACCCGGGCGGCGCACTCCAGGTCCGCGTGTCGGCGGGACCGATGGGGGAGCGGCTGGAGGGCGCGTCCCGGCCCGGCCACTTCGACGGGATGCTGACGGTCGTCGCGAAGCTGCTGCACCTCACCCGCCCCGACGTGGCGCTGTACGGGCAGAAGGACGCCCAGCAGCTCGCCCTCATCCGGCGTATGTCGCGGGACCTGAACTTCGGCGTGGAGATCGTCGGCGTGCCCACCGTCCGGGAGGCCGACGGCCTGGCGATGTCCAGCCGCAACCGCTACCTCTCCCCGGCCGAGCGCCGGACGGCCCTGTCGCTGTCGCAGGCCCTGTTCGCGGGCCGTGACCGGCACGCCGCGCAGGAGGCCCTGCGGGCCCGTGCCGAGCTCGCGCCCGCCACGCACGCGCGTGCCGAGGCCCTCGGAGCGCTGGGGGAGTCCCGTGCCGCGGCCGACGCGCACGCCGTCGCCCAGGTCGCGCCGGGCGCCCCCGCGGCGGTGCGCGCGGCGGCCGGCATCGTCCTGGACGCCGCCACCCGCCTCCGGCCGCCCCTCACCCTCGACTACCTGGCGCTGGTCGACCCGTCCGACTTCACCGAGGTCCCCGACACGTACACCGGTGACGCCGTGCTCACGGTCGCCGCGCGGGTCGGCACCACCCGGCTCATCGACAACCTGCCCCTCACCTTCGGGACGCCCGCGTCCTTCGGCGGGCCCGACACCCAGGGAGCCGCCTCGTGACCCGCGCAGCCCACCGAGACACCGGCACCGGCCATGGCGCGCCCACCGGCACCGGCGGCCCGGCCACCGGTGTCGCCCTGCACGCCCCGGCGCCCGGCTGGTCCCTCGCCGCCGACGTCGTCGTGGTGGGCTCCGGAGTCGCCGGGCTCACCGCCGCGCTGCGCTGCGCCGCCGCCGGGCTGGAGACCGTCGTGGTCACCAAGGCCAGGCTGGACGCCGGTTCGACCCGCTGGGCGCAGGGCGGCATAGCGGCGGCCCTCGGCGACGGCGACACCCCGCAGCAGCACCTCGACGACACCCTGGTGGCGGGCGCGGGCCTGTGCGACGAGGACGCCGTACGACTGCTGGTCACCGAGGGCCCCGACGCCGTCCGCAGGCTCATCGACACCGGCGCGCACTTCGACGAGTCCGCCGACGGCGGACTGGCGCTGACCCGGGAGGGCGGCCACCACCGCCGCCGCATCGCCCACGCGGGCGGCGACGCGACCGGCGCGGAGATCTCCCGCGCCCTGGTGGACGCCGTCCGCGCGCGCGGGATACCGACCGTCGAGAACGCGCTCGTCCTCGATCTGCTCACCGACGCCGAGGGCCACGCGGCCGGTGTCACCCTGCATGTGATGGGCGAGGGCCAGCACGACGGCGTGGGCGCCGTCCACGCGCCGTCCGTGGTGCTCGCCACCGGCGGGATGGGCCAGGTCTACTCCGCGACCACCAACCCGGCCGTGTCCACCGGCGACGGGGTCGCCCTGGCCCTGCGCGCGGGCGCCGAGGTCAGCGATCTGGAGTTCGTGCAGTTCCACCCCACGGTGCTGTTCCTCGGCCCGGACGCGGAGGGCCAGCAGCCACTGGTCTCCGAGGCGGTACGCGGTGAGGGCGCCCATCTGGTCGACGCCGACGGGGTGCGCTTCATGGTGGGGCAGCACGAACTGGCCGAGCTGGCGCCCCGGGACATCGTCGCCAAGGGCATCATGCGGCGGATGCGCGAGCAGGGCACCGAGCACATGTACCTGGACGCCCGGCACTTCGGCGCGGACATGTGGGAGCGCCGTTTCCCGACGATCCTCGCCGCCTGCCGCGCCCACGGCATGGACCCGGTCACCGAGCCCGTCCCGGTCGCCCCGGCCGCCCACTACGCCTCCGGCGGCGTCCGTACCGACGCCGACGGCCGCACCACCGTGCCGGGCCTCTACGCGTGCGGTGAGGTCGCCTGCACGGGTGTGCACGGCGCCAACCGGCTGGCGTCCAACTCGCTGCTCGAAGGGCTGGTGTACGCCGAGCGGATCGCCGCCGACATCGTCCGCGCGGACGCCGCCGGACGCCCCGCGCGCGTACCCGTCGCCACGGCCCGCCCGGACGCGCCCACGGACGCGCCCACGGACGCGGACCTACCCGCGCCCACGGACGTACCCACGCGGCCGGACGAACCCGCCGAGTCGGGCGTACGCACGCACACCGACGGACCTACGCGGGCCGACGGACCCGCGCACACCGACGGACCCGCCGGGTCGGACATGCCCGCGTACCCGCTGCTCGGCGCCGACGCCCGGTTCCGTATCCAGCGGATCATGACCGACGGGGCCGGGGTGCTCCGCTCGGCGAAGTCGCTCGCCCGTGCCGCCGCGCAGCTCCAGGAACTCCACGACGCCGCCCGCGGCGACCTCGTGGAGCACGGCAAGACCGCCGAGCCCGGCGTGGACACCTGGGAGACCACCAACCTGCTGTGCGTCGCCCGTGTCCTCGTCGCTGCGGCCCTGCGCCGTGAGGAGACCCGCGGCTGCCACTGGCGGGAGGACCACGCCGACGCCGTCGACGACTGGCGCCGGCACATCGTCGTCCGGCTCGCCGCCGACCGGGCCCTCACCCTCACCACCACGCGCGCGGAGAACTTCCCCCCGACCCTCGAACCCGCACCGGCGCCCGGACCCGCGTCCGCGCTCGCGCCCGTCCCCGACGGAACCCCGCCCCGCCCGGACGCGTACGCTGACGCCGCACCCGCCGGGACCCCGCGCGCGGGAACCGCCCCGGCCGGGCCCGCCGACGACGCGTCCGCGCGGCCGACGCCCGCCGGGAGCACCGGGAACACCCCGCCGGGGACCCCGCCGCACGCACCGGCGGACACCTCCCCAGGGGCGCCGCACGGCCCCAGCACCGCCGACCGCCCGACCGCCGCCCGTCCCCAGGAGCACTGAGCCGTGAGCGACACCGACCTTCCCCTCGTCCCGGACGGAGGCTGCGGCGACGGCTGCGGCTGCGGCGCGGGAGCCGCTCCCGGGAGCGCCGACCACGACCCGTACGACGACGAGTGCGGGCTCGACCCGGCGCTCGCCGAACTCATCGCCGCGGCCGGACTCGATCCCATCGAGGTCGAGGACATCGCGCACATGGCCGTCGAGGAGGACCTGGCGGGCGGGGTGGACGTCACCAGCGTCGCCACCATCCCCGAGGACGCCGTCGCGACCGGTGACTTCACCGCGCGGGAGGCGGGCACCGTCGCCGGGCTGCGGGTCGCCGAGGCGGTGCTGTCGCTCGTGTGCACCGACGAGTTCGAGGTCGAGCGGCATGTGGAGGACGGCGACCAGGTGGCCGCCGGACAGCCGCTGCTCAGCGTCACCACCCGCACCCGCGACCTGCTGACCGCCGAACGCAGCGCGCTGAACCTGCTGTGCCGTCTGTCGGGCATCGCGACGGCCACGCGCGCGTGGGCCGACCTCCTGGAAGGCACCGGGGCCAAGGTCCGCGACACCCGCAAGACCACCCCGGGGCTGCGGTCCCTGGAGAAGTTCGCGGTCCGCTGCGGCGGCGGCGTCAACCACCGGATGTCGCTGTCCGACGCGGCCCTGGTCAAGGACAACCACGTGGTCGCCGCCGGGGGCGTCACCCAGGCGTTCAAGCTGGTGCGTGAGGCGTTCCCCGAGCTGCCGGTCGAGGTCGAGGTCGACACCCTGCACCAGTTGCGCGAGGTGGTCGACGCGGGCGCCGATCTGATCCTGCTGGACAACTTCACCCCCGGGGAGACCGAGGAGGCCGTCGCCCTGGTGAAGGGCCGCGCGCTCCTGGAGTCCTCGGGCCGTCTCACCCTCGGCAACGCCCGCGCCTACGCGGACACCGGTGTCGACTTCCTCGCGGTGGGCGCCCTCACCCACTCCGCGCCGATCCTGGACATCGGCCTGGACCTGCGGGCACCCGACGAGCGCGACGCCCCGGACCAGGCACCGGGCACGGCAGGCGCGTCCACGCGCGGGACACACGACAGCGGAGCGGAGTAGACGCCATGCTGCTGACGATCGACGTGGGCAACACCCACACCGTGCTGGGCCTCTTCGACGGTGACGAGATCGTCGAGCACTGGCGCATCTCCACGGACGCCCGCCGCACCGCCGACGAGCTGGCCGTCCTCCTCCAGGGCCTGATGGGCATGCACCCGCTGCTCGGTGAGGAACTGGGCGACGGCATCGACGGCATCGCCATCTGTTCCACCGTCCCGTCCGTGCTGCACGAGCTGCGCGAGGTCACCCGGCGCTACTACGGCGACGTGCCGGCCGTCCTGGTGGAGCCCGGCATCAAGACCGGGGTGCCGATCCTCATGGACAACCCCAAGGAGGTCGGCGCGGACCGCATCATCAACGCGGTGGCCGCGGTCGAGCTCTACGGCGGTCCCGCGATCGTCGTCGACTTCGGTACGGCGACCACCTTCGACGCGGTCTCCGCGCGCGGGGAGTACACCGGCGGGGTCATCGCCCCCGGCATCGAGATCTCCGTCGAGGCGCTGGGGGTCCGCGGGGCGCAGCTGCGCAAGATCGAGCTGGCGCGGCCCCGCAGCGTGATCGGCAAGAACACCGTGGAGGCCATGCAGTCGGGCATCCTCTACGGGTTCGCGGGCCAGGTCGACGGGGTCGTCACCCGGATGTCCCGTGAGCTGGCCACCGACCCGTCCGAGGTCACCGTCATCGCCACCGGAGGGCTCGCCCCGATGGTTCTCGGCGAGGCGTCCGTGATCGACGAGCACGAGCCGTGGCTGACGCTGATCGGCCTGCGGCTGGTCTACGAACGCAACATCGCCCGGATGTAGCGGGACGTGCGGCCCGGGTGCGACGGGAACACCCCGGTGCGCCCCGCGCCGCCGCGCCCCCGGCCCGTACCTGTTCCGGCGCGGGGCGCACCGGGACCCGCACCGGGACCCGCACCGGGACCCGCACCGGGACCCGCACCGGGACCCGCACCGGGACCCGCACCGGGACCCGCACCGGGACGACCCTCGCGCCACCGGACCACTCCCGGACCCTCCCCGACCCGGCCGCCCCACCCGGGCGCGCGGGGCCACGCCACATCCCCGCAGTCAGCGAATTTTGTCTGATTAGCGCGTATCGTCACCCCATGCCCACGCCATACGGATCTCGCGGCGGCATGGCGTTCGGCGCGGAGGAGCTCCATGTGCTCCGCCGTGCCCTCGCTCTCGCCCTCCACCCCGGCCCCGTATCCGCCGAGGACGTCCACGACTGTCTCCGGCTCGCCGACTCCGTCGACGAGGCGGTGCGCGAGGGTGCCCGGCTGCGCGCCTTCCTGGTCGACGACCTGGACCGCTACCGGGCCGCCCTGCCCGGTACGGTCGGCGGCTATCTGTCCCTCCTGGAGGACGTGCTCGCCGCCGGGTACCAGCCCGTCCCCGACGATCTCGCCGCGCTGCGGGCGCTGCGCGGCAATCCGGTCGCCGCGGCCCTCCTCGAACGCTGCCGCACCCTGGCCGAACGCGCGGTGCGGGCCCGGCTCGCCGGACGGGCCGTCCCGTCCGTGCTGTCGGCCCCGGCGGCGAGCGTCCCCGCCGGGCGCACGGCGTCCGTCCCGGGCTCCCGTGCCCGCCTGACGGCCCTGCCGGGCGGTCTCGCCCGGATCGGCGCCCCGGCGCGCCCGCAGGCCGCGGACAAGCCCGCCGAGCGCCCCGGGGCCGACCCGAAGCGCAAGCCGGGCGAACCGGCGCCGCAGCGGCCCGTGCCGACGCCCGCGGAGGTCTTCCCGCCGCGCCGCCGCCCGGCCGGACCCGGTGGACCGGCCGCGCCGGACGGCACCCCGGGGCCCGCCGCCGAACCGCCGGCGGACCCTCCCCAGCAGTGGGCCGCCGGATAGCGCTCGCTACCCTGGGCCCATGGACTACGTCTCCGCGCTCGTGCCCCCCGTCGTGATGGCAGTGTTCTTCACCGCGCTCATCGTGACGATCGTGAAGACCCAGGGTGGCGACAAGAAGGCCAAGGAGGACGCGGCGGTCGACCACGCGTTGCAGCAGCAGGCCGAGCAGGCCCGCCGCGCCGCGGCGCCCGACAGCGCCGCCTGACCCGCTCGGGCGCCTGACCCGCCGAGGCATCTGACGTACCGCCGTACCGGATCGTCGCGGTAAGGGCGTACGACTCGAAAGAATCGAGTCGTACGCCCTTTTTGTCATTTAAAGGCCATGTTCATTGCGCTATGCGGAACTTATACGGATATGGTGCGGACTGTGCCTCGCCCCTTGGGAGAACTCGAAGACGCGGTCATGACGCGGGTCTGGCAGTGGAACCGGCCGGTGACCGTTCGGGAAGTCCTGGAAGACATCCAGCGGGATCGCTCGATCGCCTACACCACGGTGATGACCGTCCTGGACAATCTCCATCAGAAGGGCTGGGTACGCCGTGAGGCGGAAGGCCGCGCCTATCGATATGAGGCGGTCTCCACGCGCGCGGCGTACGCGGCCGCACTGATGAACGACTCCTGGTCGCAGAGCGACAACCCGGCGGCCGCCCTGGTCGCCTTCTTCGGCATGATGTCGCCGGAGCAGCGGGAAGCCCTCACCGACGCCGTACGTATGGTCCAGGGTCCCGAGAACCCGCCGTCCGCCCCACCACCGGAGAACCCCGCGAACCCCCCGGAGTCCGCGGAGTCAGGGGAGTCAGGGGACACCGAGGAGCCGGCCGACGCCCGGAACGCCGGGAATCCGGAGATCCCGGGCACCGAGAACCTGGGCACCGAGAACCAGGGGAAGCCCGCGAACCGGCCCCCCGCGCAGAACACGGAGGGCGGGCGATAGCGTCCGCTCATGCCTCCAGAGCAACCCGAAGTCGCCGGGAAACCCGGGAAAGCGGTCACCGTACGCCGGGCCCGGACCAGTGATGTCCCCGAGGTGCGCGGACTCCTCGACTCGTACGTCCGCAAGGGCATCCTGCTCGACAAAGCCACGGTCACGCTTTACGAGGACATCCAGGAGTTCTGGGTCGCGGAACGCGACGACAACGCGCAGCTCGTAGCCTGCGGGGCGCTGCATGTGATGTGGGAAGACCTCGCGGAAGTCCGCACCCTGGCCGTGAACCCCGAGCTGAAGGGCGCCGGTGTCGGGCATCAACTCCTGGAGAAGTTGCTCCAGACCGCCCGCTGGCTCGGTGTTCGGCGCGTATTCTGCCTCACCTTCGAAGTCGACTTCTTCGCGAAGCACGGCTTCGTCGAGATCGGTGAGACCCCCGTCGACTCCGATGTGTACGGCGAGCTCCTTCGTTCCTATGACGAGGGTGTCGCGGAGTTCCTCGGACTCGAACGGGTGAAACCGAACACCTTGGGCAACAGCCGGATGCTTCTGCATCTGTGATCGACGGGACACAGTATTCCGCTGTGTCCCTGCCCTCGCGCCCTATGTCCGAAACGCGCACGTTTCCGGGCTTCTCGGGAGGGCCGGTCCTGTCCAGGGGTTTGTGTTTTTCCCGCAAAGGCGGTTTGCTTTCCGACGTACTGCTGTACTGCATATAACAAGGGGCGGCGAATCAGCGGCCAGTTGCCGCGGAGACCGGCCCGCACGTTATCGATGAAAGGAAAATCCGGTGGCACAGAAGGTTCAGGTCCTTCTTGTCGACGACCTCGACGGTGGCGAGGCGGACGAGACGGTGACGTTCGCGCTGGACGGCAAGACTTACGAGATCGACCTCACCACGGCGAACGCGGACAAGCTCCGCGGGCTGCTGGAGGCGTATGTGAAGGGCGGGCGCCGCACCGGCGGCCGTTCCGCGGGCGGGCGGGGCAAGTCCCGTGCGGCCGTCGGCGGCAGCGGCCAGGAGACGGCGCAGATCCGTGCCTGGGCGAAGGAGAACGGTTACGAGGTCAACGACCGGGGCCGGGTCCCCGCGAACATCCGTCAGGCGTACGACGACGCCCACCGCTGATCGCACGCCCGGCCCAACCGGACCCGCAGGCACTCCGTGGCCGCCGAGTCCACGAGCCGTACGAGGTCGGGGGCGCCCCCACCGCCCCCGGGTGCGCCCTCCCGCGCACCCGGTGACGGCAGCAGCCAAGGCGCCGGAAGCGTCGGCTCCACCGCATGCCCCGGCTCAGGGGGCCGCATCCAGGTCGCGGCCCCTTGTGAGCCACCCTCCCGTCCGGCGGCTCCCCCTCGGGTCACATCCCCGTGGGGCGGCCACCCAGGCGGCCGGGGCGCCTCGATCCGGCCGCCCGCGCCGATCGCCACCAGGCCCAGCCCTTCCGGCAGCGCCCCCCACCCCAGCCACTCCAGCAGCCCCGGCAGTTCCTCGGCGCCCCCCGCGGCCATCAGGAACCAGGTCCGCCCGCCGGACCGTGCCACCGGAGCCGACGGGACACCGGGAGGCGCCCCGTCCGCGAACCGCCGCAGCACCCCGTCGGCGGCCCGGGACGGCATCTCCAGCACATCGAACCGCACCCCGCACACCAGCAGCGCCGGGCCCGCCCCGCCGGCGCCCGCACCGGGCGGACCGGGAACCGTGGGCCAGCCCAGCACGTTCTCGTACCACCGGCCCACGGGACCGCTCGCGGGGAGCGGCCGACGGGGGCGCGGGACGGTGGGATCCATGCCGGAGGAACAGCCGAAGCACCACCTCGGTTACGCACCGTGCGCGGATCTCCGCCCACGGTGGCCGGATCGAGGGGGTACGAGGCTTGGTGGCGGCGCGCGCTTGTTCGCCCGTAGCGGAGGGAACCGGTACACCCCGCATGGACTGTCAGTACGTGCGGGTAAGACATCCCTAGTGGGGAGGGGCGACACGCACGGCCCGGCGGTCTCACGTTCGCCATCGGCGTACTGATGGCGGGGGTATCTGTCTGGCCTGCGGGAACATCGTCTCGCACCATCGGGTTGGAGCACATGTCGGCGTTCGCGGTCAGGAGGCCACGCACGGGTGTCGGCAGTTGGAATGAGCGGTCCCCGCTTGCGGGACTAAGCTGCGGAAGGACAGGGAGGGGACCGACCCCTTTCACTGCCTGACCGCTCTGAGGAGCGATTAACGATGTTCGAGAGGTTCACCGACCGCGCGCGGCGGGTTGTCGTCCTGGCTCAGGAAGAGGCCCGGATGCTCAACCACAACTACATCGGCACTGAGCACATCCTCCTGGGCCTGATCCATGAGGGTGAGGGTGTCGCCGCTAAGGCCCTGGAGAGCCTCGGGATTTCTCTTGAGGCGGTCCGTCAGCAGGTGGAGGAGATCATCGGTCAGGGCCAGCAGGCCCCGTCCGGTCACATCCCCTTCACCCCCCGTGCCAAGAAGGTCCTGGAGCTTTCGCTCCGCGAGGCCCTTCAGCTGGGCCACAACTACATCGGCACGGAGCACATCCTGCTCGGCCTGATCCGTGAGGGCGAGGGCGTCGCCGCCCAGGTCCTGGTCAAGCTGGGGGCAGACCTCAACCGGGTCCGCCAGCAGGTCATCCAGTTGCTGTCCGGCTACCAGAACAAGGAGACCGCCACAGCCGGCGGTCCCGCCGAGGGCACGCCCTCGACCTCCCTTGTGCTGGACCAGTTCGGCCGCAACCTCACGCAGGCCGCCCGTGAATCCAAGCTCGACCCGGTCATCGGGCGCGAGAAGGAGATCGAGCGGGTCATGCAGGTGCTGTCCCGCCGTACCAAGAACAACCCGGTCCTCATCGGCGAGCCCGGCGTCGGCAAGACCGCCGTCGTCGAGGGCCTCGCGCAGGCCATCGTCAAGGGCGAGGTGCCCGAGACCCTGAAGGACAAGCACCTCTACACCCTCGACCTCGGCGCGCTGGTCGCCGGTTCCCGCTACCGCGGTGACTTCGAGGAGCGCCTGAAGAAGGTCCTCAAGGAGATCCGCACCCGCGGCGACATCATCCTGTTCATCGACGAGCTGCACACGCTCGTCGGCGCGGGTGCCGCCGAAGGCGCGATCGACGCCGCGAGCATCCTCAAGCCGATGCTCGCGCGTGGTGAGCTCCAGACCATCGGTGCCACCACTCTCGACGAGTACCGCAAGCACCTGGAGAAGGACGCGGCCCTTGAGCGCCGCTTCCAGCCCATCCAGGTCGCCGAACCGTCGCTGCCGCACACCATCGAGATCCTCAAGGGTCTGCGCGACCGCTACGAGGCCCACCACCGCGTCTCCATCACCGATGAGGCCCTCGTCCAGGCCGCCACGCTGGCCGACCGCTACATCTCGGACCGCTTCCTGCCGGACAAGGCGATCGACCTGATCGACGAGGCCGGTTCCCGGATGCGCATCCGCCGGATGACCGCGCCGCCGGACCTCCGCGAGTTCGACGAGAAGATCGCCGGTGTCCGCCGGGACAAGGAGTCCGCGATCGACTCGCAGGACTTCGAGAAGGCCGCCTCCCTGCGCGACAAGGAGAAGCAGCTCCTCGCCGGGAAGGCCAAGCGGGAGAAGGAGTGGAAGGCCGGCGACATGGACGTCGTCGCCGAGGTCGACGGCGAGCTGATCGCCGAGGTCCTCGCGACCGCCACCGGCATCCCGGTCTTCAAGCTGACCGAGGAGGAGTCGAGCCGTCTGCTGCGCATGGAGGACGAGCTCCACAAGCGGGTCATCGGCCAGAAGGACGCCATCAAGGCGCTCTCGCAGGCGATCCGGCGTACGCGCGCGGGTCTGAAGGACCCCAAGCGTCCCGGTGGATCGTTCATCTTCGCGGGACCGTCCGGCGTCGGCAAGACCGAGCTGTCGAAGACCCTCGCCGAGTTCCTCTTCGGTGACGAGGACGCGCTGATCTCCCTCGACATGTCGGAGTTCAGCGAGAAGCACACGGTCTCGCGGCTCTTCGGCTCGCCTCCCGGTTACGTCGGCTACGAAGAGGGCGGCCAGCTCACCGAGAAGGTGCGCCGCAAGCCGTTCTCCGTCGTCCTGTTCGACGAGGTCGAGAAGGCCCACCCCGACATCTTCAACTCCCTGCTCCAGATCCTGGAGGACGGTCGGCTGACCGACTCCCAGGGCCGGGTCGTGGACTTCAAGAACACGGTCATCATCATGACGACCAACCTCGGGACCCGGGACATCTCCAAGGGCTTCAACCTGGGCTTCGCCGCCCAGGGTGACGTCAAGACCAACTACGACCGGATGAAGGCCAAGGTCAACGACGAGCTGAAGCAGCACTTCCGCCCGGAGTTCCTGAACCGTGTCGACGACACGGTGGTCTTCCACCAGCTCACCGAGGAAGACATCATCCAGATCGTCGACCTCATGATCGACAAGGTGGACGAGCGGCTGAAGGACCGGGACATGGGCCTGGAGCTCAGCCCGAACGCCAAGTCGCTGCTGGCCAAGCGCGGCTACGACCCCGTCCTGGGTGCCCGGCCGCTGCGCCGGACCATCCAGCGGGAGATCGAGGACATCCTCTCCGAGAAGATCCTCTTCGGTGAGCTGCGCCCCGGTCACATCGTGGTCGTCGACACGGAGGGCGAGGGCGAGAGCAAGGCCTTCACCTTCCGCGGCGAGGAGAAGGCCGCGCTGCCGGACGCCCCGCCGATCGAGCAGGCGACAGGCGGGGGCGCGGGCCCCAACCTGAGCAAGGAAGCGTGACGCCCACGCGCTGAGCGCATGTGGCGAAAGGGGCTGTCCCCGGACCTTCAGGGTCCGGGGACAGCCCCTTTTCCGGTGTTCGGGTGGGTGTCAGGACCTGGATTCCTGGATCACTTCAAGGGATTCAGGGAGCCTGTCGAGTCCGAGCAGCGGCACATCGGCAGGCCCCATCGGATGAATGGTCAACAGGCTGAGACGCGGGAATCGGTCGGGGAACGCCGAAACGTCGATGGGCCCCGTCGGCCCTGCCACGAGCAGTACCAGGTCGGTGAGTTCGGGCAGGGTGAGCGTTTCCGCCATGGTGGGGAGTTGCCTCGCGTCCACACCGAGTTCAGTGAGGCACGGGATCTTCTCCAATTCCCGCCAGTCGTCCGAGGACACGGTGGAGTTGAGGTGCCAAAGACTCAGCCTCTCCAGTTCGTCCAACGACTGGAGCAACTTCCAGGGGGGCCGCGTGCGCGCCGGTGTGTCGAAGGTCAGTTCCTTCGGCCGATAACGGGATACGTACTCCGCGATCACGCTCGGTTCGATGGCGCCCCACAGTTGCACCAGCGGGCGTCCGCCGAGTTCTCCCAGGGCACGTAGTTCCGCCTCGTTGCTCACCGAGATGAAGAGTCCCTCAGGGTCGAGCTCCGCGATCACCTCTTCGGCGTATCGGGCCGTGTCGAAGCGGAACCAGGACCAGGCGAGTTGGGAGCGCACGGAAAGGTACGGGGTGTCGGCGTAGCGGGCGAGGAAGGGAATCGCTGCGTCGGACTGCACTCGGGTGGCGGTGATGACCGCCATGCGGGATTCGTGCTCGCCGTATTCGCCGGGACCGGGCAGCAGATCGAGGACGAGCGGGCCCACGGTGGCGAGTTCCCGGGCGGCTCCCGGATTCGGTGGCGGAATCAGCGCGTTCACCCGTTCCGCGACCCGTGCGCGGACCGCCGGGTCGAGTTCCGTCGCGTGTTCCAGACAGGCGCCGGCCATCAGATGGACCCGGTTGCGTTCCCGGCCCTCGGGCAGCGCGTCACCCGCGCTCAGCATTCCGTCCAGGAGTTCCGCGCGTTCCCTCGGGCGGGCGTGGGCGATCGCCATCCGGATGACGTCCTCCCACTGGTCGTCGGCGGCATGGCCGGTCAGCAGTCCGATGTCCCACGCCTCCACGGCCGCCCGCGCGCCCAGATAGTCCTGGAAGGTGCGGTGCACGAAGGTCACCGCGCCGGGGGAGGGCTCCAGCAGCAGACCGCTGCGCAGCAGCAGATGGGCGAAGACGGTCCGGGCGTCCCCGATCGCCGCCGCCTCGGGCATCGCGGGCAGCGCCTCACCGATGACGGCCTCGGCGCGGTCGCGGTCCATCTCGGTGCGGCCGTTGCGGATCAGCCAGTACGCGAGTCGCTGGAGCAGCTGTGTCTGCGGTTCCTGCCGCAGCTCGGCACCGGTGCCGCCGGGGATGTCCCGCTCCCGGTCCCGCCGGGACAGCAGCATCGCCAGGGCCGCCTCGTACAACTCGCGGCGGCCGTGCGGGAGGTAGCCGTGCCGGTCGCGGTGCAGGGCGCAGATCAGGCCGCACATCAGCGGGTTGGTGGCGAGTCGGCCGAGGTCGGGTTTGGTGCGCACGGCGGTGAGCAGCTGCCGCTCGTACCCGTCCAGGAGCGCGAGATGAGGTTCGGCGGCGCCGGAGCGGGCCGCCGAGTGCCAGCGGTGGATGAACGAGGCCACATCGGCCGCGTTCATGGGGGAGAGCGTGAGTTCCGCGAAGCCGTCGTCCGCGAGCCAGCGTTCCCGGACGGCGGACGGGCGTGAGGTGACCAGCCAGCGGTTGCCGGGGTACGCGGCGATCAGATCGGCGAGCCAGGTGCGGGCACGGTCGCGTTCGGGGGCGGGGACCTCGTCGATGCCGTCGACCAGGATCAGCCCGCGTCCGGCGGTCAGCACATGGTCGGCCCAGCCGTCGGGCTGCGCCCCGGCCAGCGGGGAACCGGCGGCTTCCAGGAAGCGCTCGGGGCCGGGCAGACGTTCGCCGTGCCGGGTCAGGGTCCGCAGCGGCAGGACGAACGGGATCAGGCCGTGCAGATGGCCGAGGGGCCCGTCGGGAGCCGCGCGGGTCGCGGAGACGGCGAGCCACTGGACGAGCGTCGTCTTGCCGGAGCCCGCGACGCCCCGCAGCAGGACCCGGGGGTGGATGGCGAGGACCTGGTCGGCGAGGTGGGTGGTGGTGTGCGCCGGGACGAACCGGCCGGGGGACTCCTCCGTATCCGGCCCGCCGGTCCCGGGCCGTGTACCGCGCGTCGGGTGCTCGTCCGCCTCCTCGGTGTACATGAGGCTCAGATACGCCACGTCCAGCGGCCAGACGCCCGGGGTGGACGTCAGATCGATGCCGTAGATGGTGAGCTTGCCGTGCTTGGCGGCGAGCTGGGCGCGGTAGCGGCGTTCGAAGGAGGCGCGCCGGGCGTCGGGGCGGGGCGCGCGGGTGATCAGCTCGTCCAGCTTGGCGATCATCTCGCTCTGGGCGCGGCTCTGGTCGACCAGGGTGCGGGCCACGAACGTGGAGCGCTGGGTGAAGAACTGGAGGATGTGCAGGGACGCCCATTCCACGGCCGAGGTGAGGAACACCGAGGCGTCGGCGGTGAGTTCATGGTCCGGGGCGGGCCCGTCGGCGGCGGCGCGCGCGTAGAGGGTGCGGGCCAGTTCGCGGTGTCCGAGGCGTACGGCCTGGACGTCGTCCATGTCGAGGTCGCCGAGGGCGCACAGGGTCCGGGTGAGGGCGTCCACGACGGCGTTCTCCTCGTCGGCGGGGAACGGCCGCTCGCCCGGCGAGGCGACCGCGCCCCGGACCAGCCGCAGGGCGAGGCCCCGCACCTGGGTGGGGGTGAGGGTGCGCCGCTCGCCCCGGAGGGAGAAGTACGAGGAGAGCCGGACCGGGCGGTCGACCAGTCCCGCGCCGGGCCCCTCCCGGACGAAGAGCTGCCTGATCAGAGGCGCGATCGCGCTGGACGCGAGGCGCACCCCCAGTACCGATGGATCCATCCGGTCTCCCCCCGAAGTCCGTGCCGTGCGATGCCGTGCCGTGCCGTGTCATGCCCTGCGCTGCCCTGCGCTGCGCTGCCCTGGGACGCCGTGCCGTGCGCCGCCGTGCGGTCATCCCGCTGTCGCCGTGACGGAGAGGAGCGGTCCCGTGCGACACGGGTGGCGGGTGGGGCGGGGAGCTGTGCCCTGGGTCACCCCTGAACCCCTGAACCGCCCCTTCCCGAGCCGGAAATGAGTCGCGCGGTGCCTCTCGGAACGGCTCTCCGAGGGTAGCCCGGGTCACATTCACAGGGTGCTGGATCTTGCTGCCCGGTGACATGGGGCACAGGCGTTTTGTCCGGTACTAGATGGAATAGTGGATTGCTGTCCCGGGGGCCGGGGACGGGTCACCCGCAGGGCGCCGGGCGGTCACGGGGCGTCGGAGGGTGCCCGCCCCCAGGGGCCTCGGAGGCCCGTCGAATCGGTGACCTCCCGCCTCAAACCCAGGTTTTCGCGCCATTTTGCCCCGATATGAAACCCAGGGTGAACGCTGTCAAGACCCTCGCGATGTGACGTTTATGTACGACTTCGCCTAGTAGTAGGGGGGTTTGAACCCGGGCCCCGTGGCGGGTTACCAAGGTATGGCCAGCCCGGCAGGTATGCGGGTCGGCCAGCCCGGCAGATACGCCGACGTACTCCGGGTCTCTCGTGCCCCATCCGAAGCCAGCGCGCCCCACGGCCCGTGCCACTCGCCCAGTCGAGCGTCACAGCGGTCAAGCGCGGCTCACAGCCGGACGGGCACTTCCCCCCAAGCCCGGAGGTTTGCATGTCCAAGTTCGCCACGTCCCTCATGTCCGGTTCGTCCCTGCTTCGCACCCGGACGATCGCTGTCGCCGCGGGCGTCGGAGTCTCGGCCGCGCTGGGTGCCGGGGTCGCGGCGGCTGCGACCCCCGGTCAGTCGGTGACCGCGATGCCGTCCACCGTCGCCGAGTCCGTCAAGGGCCAGGCCGCCGCCCAGGCGAAGGCCGCGAAGGCCACCGCCGCCAAGGCCACGGCCGCCGCGGAGAAGAAGAAGGCCGTCTCGGTCAAGCCCGTCGCCGCGAAGAAGAGCACCGGCTGGGTCAAGCCCGTCAGCTCCTACGCGCTGTCCGCGGGCTACGCCCAGGCCGGCGGTATGTGGGCCAGCAAGCACTCCGGCCAGGACTTCGCCATCCCGACCGGCACCCCCGTGATGTCCGTCAGCGGCGGCACCGTCGTCAAGGCGGGCCCCAACGGTGGCGGTGACGGTCCCGCGTACGGCAACGCGGTCGTCGTGAAGCACACCAACGGCAAGTACTCGCAGTACGCGCACCTGTCGAAGGTCAACGTCTCGGTCGGCCAGAAGGTCAACGCGGGTACGGTCATCGCCCTGTCCGGCAACACCGGAAACTCCAGCGGCCCGCACCTGCACTTCGAGATCCGCACCACCCCGAACTACGGCTCGTCCGTGAACCCGGCCGCCTACCTCAGCAGCATGGGCGTCAAGTTCTGATCGGCTGACGCCGACGTCCGACACGGATGTGTTCACCCCCGGTCATCGCGTTCCGCGCGATGACCGGGGGTCCGTGCGTTTGGGGGCGGTACACCTACGGTCACCCTCCGGCGCGGGTCGCTCCCCGGAGCTGGGGGAACCCTCCGGCGCGGGTCACTCCCCGGACACAGGCCGTACCGGCCGTACGGGTCGTACGGGTCACCCTCCGAGCACAGGCCGTACCGGCCGTACAGGTCATTTCTTCGGGAAGGGGAGGACCGGGAAGCTTCCTGTGCTGGTCGGGGCGTGCTCCGGCAGCCACAGCACCGCCACCGCGCCCTCCGCGGGCACCTCGGGGGACGAGCCCGGTGGCCGGACGTTGCGGAAGGTGAGCCGTGCCCCGAGCACCCGGGCCTGACCCGCGGCGATGGTCAGCCCCAGACCGTGGCCATGACCGGCGCGGTCGCTGCTGCCGGTGCGGAACCGGCTGGGGCCCTCGTCCAGCAGCTCCTCGGGGAACCCGGGGCCGTGGTCACGGACCCGCAGCACCCGGCCCTCCACGGTGACCTCGACCGGGGTCCTGCCGTGTTTGGCGGCGTTCGCGAGGAGGTTGCCGAGTATGCGTTCCAGTCGGCGCGGATCGGTGGTGACCTCCGACTCATGGACGACGTCCACCCGTATGCCGCTGTCCCGGACGGCGACACGGCGGCTCACGAACTCACCGAGCAGGATGTCGTGCAGCTCGGCCCGCTCGGTGGCGCTGTCCAGCCGCGCGACCTCCAGGACGTCCTCCACGAGGGTGCGCATCGCCTGGGCGCGGTCCTTCACCAGTTCGCTGGGGCGGCCCGGGGGCAGCAGCTCGGCCGCCGTGAGCAGTCCGGTGACGGGGGTGCGCAGCTCGTGCGCGATATCGGCGGTGACCCGGCGTTCGGCCTCCAGCCGCTGGCGCAGCGCGTCCGCCATCGCGTCCACGGACCGCGCGAGGTCGTCGGTCTCGTCGCGGACGACACCGCCGATGGCCTCGCCCACCCGTACGCCGGTGTGCCCCTGGGCGACCTGTCCGGCCGCCGCGGCGGCCTTGCGCAGCCGACGGGACAGCTGTCCCCCTATGAGCACGCCCAGGGCGCAGCCGCCGAACACCACCGCGATCGAACCGATGATCAGCGCCTGGTCGAGATCCTTCATGATGGTCGCGCTGCGGTCGCGGAACGGGCTGTGCAGCGACAGCACCCGGCCGTCCTTCAGCGGCACGGCCGCCCAGATGTCGGGGGTGCTGGCCTCGTCGTCCTCGGCGACATAGGTCGCCCGGCGTCCCTCGGCGGTCTTCTCCCGGAGCTCGCCGGGGATGTTCGGGTCGTCGACCTTGGCGCCGAACTGGAGCCGCCCGGTGCCCTCGTAGATCCGCTGGGCGAACTGGGCGCGTTCGTCCTGGAGGTCACGGGCGTTGTCCAGCATCGACACCCGGGCGGCGTTGTGCACGACCAGGCTCAGGGCGAGGGCCACGAGCGCGCCCACCAGCGCGATGGCGGCGCTGAGCTTCCACCGCAGGCCGGTCCGCAGGCTGAGCCCGCGCAGCTTCCCCCACATCGTCCGGCTCATGCCCTCAGTTTGTAGCCGAAGCCGCGGACCGTCTCGATACGGTCCTGGCCGATCTTCGCGCGCAGCCGCTGCACATGGACGTCGACCACCCGGGTGTCACCGCCCCAGCCGTAGTCCCAGACCCGCTCCAGCAGTTTGTCGCGGGACAGCACGGTGCCGGGCGCGGCGGAGAACTCCAGCAGCAGCCGCATCTCGGTCGGGGTGAGTCCGACCGGCTTGCCCCCGCGGCGGACCTCCATCCCGATGGTGTCGATCTCCAGATCGCCGAAGCTCAGCACCCCGTCACCGGCGGGTTCCGCGGAGCCGGTGGGGGCCGGGGCGCCCGGCCCGGTGCCGCTGGCGTGGCCGAAGCGGCGCAGCACCGCGCGGATACGGGCGACCAGCACCGCCCCGTCGAACGGCTTGGTGACGTAGTCGTCGGCGCCCGCCTCCAGCCCGAGGACGACATCGATGGAGTCGGCGCGGGCGGACAGCATGATCACGGGGACGGTCGACTCGTCACGGATACGGCGGCACAGGCTCACCCCGTCCAGGCCGGGCACCATCACGTCGAGCAGCGCGATGTCGGGCCGTCTCGCGCGGAACGCGTCGAGGCCCGACAGTCCGTCGGGCATCGCGGTGACCACGAAGCCGTCACGTTCCAGCGCGAGCTGGGTGGCCTCGCGGATGACGTCGTCGTCCTCCACGAAGAGGACGTGGGTCTGCTCTGCCATCCGAATCCGTATCCGTCGCTCTCAGTTGTCCGGCGGAGCGGCGGTGGTACCGGCCGCCGCGTTGCCGTAGTCGTTGTGGGTGCGGGCCCGTTCCGTGAAGGCGTCGGCGGCGGTGGCCCACCGGTATGTGACGACGTCCTCGCCGGAGGGGAAGGCGACCGGGTCCTTGTCGGCGTACACCTGCTGGGTCACGACCAGGTCCCCGCGGTCGATCTCGGCATACACCGGGGGCTCCTCGGACCGGAAGACGTTCTCGTACGCGCTGCCCTGGGGACGGTACACGTAGGAGCCGAGACCGACGGCGTCCTCGCAGCTCAGGACGTTGACGACCACATCCGTGGAGGTGACGCCGGTGAGGCTTCCGTAGATCACGTCGACGGGGTACTCGTCCCCGGTGCAGGGACGCAGACCGTCCTTGACCGCGGCGCTGACCTCGGGGTCGTCCAGGAGCAGACGCACCGCGTTGACGCGCTTGGGGGCGGGGGACGGGGTGGGTGAGGGGGTGGTCTGGCTGACGGTGTCCGTGCGGGCGGGGCCCTCGTCACGGGTGCCGGTGCCACCGGTGGAACAGGAGGCGACGAAAACGCCGAGGGCGGCGAGCACGGCTGCCGCCGTACTCCCCGCCTGCCAGCTGAGGGTTCCGCCCCTACCGTCCGCCGCCCCGGCCGCGGTGTCCGCTGTGTCCGTACGGGCCGGGGGCGGTCCGCCGGGCGGCCCCAAGTCCGCCACCGGCGTGCGGTGTTCGCCGGACGGGGGGCCCGAGAGCGGGCCCGCGCCGGTCGTGGGCGGGGTGGATCTGGTGTGCCGGGCGGCCCTCCAAGCCGCCCCGACCCGGGTCCCTACGCCGCGCAACGCTCCCGCTCCTCACGTTCGAGCGCGCGTGCGTCCAGGTCCCGGCTCTCCAACTCCTGCCGGAGCCGTGCGAGTGCCCGGTGCAGCGTGCTCTTGACCGTACCGGCCGACATGCCGAGGGCGGCGGCCGTCTCCTCCGTGGACATCTGCTCCCAGTGTCGCAGCACGACGACACTGCGTTGCTTCGGAGCGAGCACCTTCATGATGTCCATCAGCAGGGCGCGGTCGGCGTGCTGTTCGGTGGAGTCCTCGACACAGGGCTCCGGGAGCTGCTCGGTGGGCACTTCCTCCAGCTTGCGGGCGCGCCACCACTCCGTCCGCGTATTGATCATCACGCGGCGCAGATACGCGTCGGCCAGCCGCTTGTCCGCTATGCCGTCCCAGCGGCCGTACGTGCGGACCAGCGCGGTCTGGAGCAGGTCCTGGGCCTCCACCGGGTCGGGAACCAGCCGTCGGGCACTGCGCAGCAGGGCGTCCTGCCGTGTGCGGACGTACTCCTCGAATTCGAGCACCTCTCCCTGCGCCATGTCCCCGTCGCCTCCGATCCGGCCCCCCGGCCGCCGTCTTCCCGTGTGTGCCTCACCGGCACAGAACTGAAGGTACGGAGCAGTTGTCACGGCACTGTGCGGGCCAGCACGCGGGGGACGCACGGCTGTCCGTCGGTTGTGTAACAGATATAGGAAAGGGGTAAGGCGGCTGGAATTTTAGCCGGGTTTGGGGCGCTTGGTCGCGCCGCCGAGGTGACGGACGGGGCGTCACCGGATGTACGGGGAGGGGCACGCGTGACGTACCGGGGACGTGCGGAGGGCCAGGGGTGATCACCGCCGGGGGCGTACGGGGCGCGTCCGACGGTGGCACCGGGACGCGCGCCGGGGCGCGTCATGGGTGCGCGGGGTGCCGGGTGCGTGGGTGCGTGGGTGCCTGCGCGTCCGGATGTCCGGGGTGGCCGGCTGCCCGGGGGCCGGGGGGAATCGGTGGAGTCGGGCCAGGCGCGGGGTAGGTGTGGGCCGGACATGGGGCGGCCCCGGTGGGTGGGCCACCGGGGCCGTCGTCGTGCGGTGGTGACGGGGCGTCAGGAGTGCGGGAGCCGGTACAGGCCGCCCGCCAGCGGCTCCACCAGGCCGTCCGAGACGAGTCCGTCGAGCGCGCGGGCCCGCTGCACCGGTTCGTCCCACACCCGGTTCAGCACCGTCTGCGGCACCGGGGCCGTGGCCTCCCGCAGCACCGCGAGCAGCTTGCCCCGCACCTGCCGGTCCGTCCCCGCGTACGTCTGCGCGCGCCGGGGCGGTCCCTGGTGCTCGGGCTTGCCCGCCAGCCGCCACGCGCACAGCGACGCGATCGGGCAGCGGTCGCAGCGCTCGCCCCGGGCCGTGCACAGCAGCGCGCCCAGCTCCATCGACGCGGCGGCCCACCGGGCGGCGGTGCTCTCCTCGTCGGGCAGCAGCGCGCGGGCGAGCTTGCGTTCGGCGGCGGTCGTCGCGTTCGGCGGGTACTGCGTCCCGGCCACCGCGCGGGCGATGACCCGGCGCACATTGGTGTCGAGGACGGCGTGCCGCTGTCCGTACGCGAACGACGCCACGGCGGCGGCCGTGTACTCACCGATCCCGGGCAGCGCGAGGAGCTGGGCGTGCTCGGCGGGCACATCGCCGCCGTGCCGCTCCGTTATGGCCGTCGCCGCGCCGTGCAGGCGCAGCGCGCGGCGTGGGTAGCCGAGCCGGCCCCACGCGCGGACCGCCTCACCGGAGGGTTCCTTGGCCAGATCGGCGGGGCGCGGCCAGCGGGCCAGCCACTGCTCGTAGACGGGCAGCACCCGGCTGACCGGGGTCTGCTGGAGCATGAACTCGCTGACCATCACACCCCAGGGGCCCGCCTCGGGGCGCCGCCACGGCAGGTCGCGCGCGTGGTCCTCGAACCACGAGATCACGGGTTCGTGCAGGGCGGGAAGGGAAGGGAGGGCCTCGGCGGCACGGGGTTCGGGGGTACGGGGCGTGGGCTTCGTCGGCACAGTCATGGCACGGGCGATCCTCCCACGGGTGTGCGGGCCGAGGGGGGCATGACGCCGAGCGAGGGCGGGTCGGGGCCCGCCCATGACGGCGGCCGGACGGCCTGGCGGGCGGCTGGGCGCCCGGGCGGGGCGGGCGTCCACGGGTCCGCGGCGGGGTGCCCGGGGCGGGGTTCGCGGCCGTGGCCCGGGCCCGGGTTCGCGGGCGGGGTGTCCGTGGGTGGGGCGGGTCCGCGACGGGGTTCCGGCCGGTCGGGGCCCGGGCGAGGCGGGTGCCGGGCCGGGGCCGGGGCGGAAAGGGGTGACGATCGGCAGGGGTGGCGGGCGGGTGCGGGGCGGTAGCGTCGCGCGGCGGGCTGTCAGTGGGGGGTGGCACCTTGGAGGGGGACGGGAAGCGGGGAAGGGGTCGGGGCGGTATGAGCGCGGAAGGGCCGGGCGCGCCGGGCCGGGCGTGGCGGGTACGGGACATGGGGCGGGTACGGGACGCGGGGTGGGCGGCGGTCGGGCTGTGGGCGGTACTCGCCGTCCCCGTGCTGGTGGCCGACCCGCTCGGGTTCGACGAACCGCGCCCCTGGTGGCAGCAGACCGGCGCGCTCGTCATGCTGGCCGTGGCCGCCGTGCTGCGCCGGGCCCGTCCGGTGACCGCGTTCCTGCTGGTGGCGTCGCTGTCCGTCGCAGCCGCCGCCCCCGCCCTCCTCACGGCCGCCTTCGGGCCCTCGCTGGCGGCGTTCGCGCTGCTCATGGGCTTGTGGGCGGACCGTACCGGGCCCGCGCTCGCCGCCTTCGGCGCGCTGCTGGCCCTCGGGGGCGCCAGGATCGCGGTACGGAACGTCGACCCGGTGACCGAGGCCCTCGTACTCGTCGCCGCCCTGCTGTTCGTCGTGGTCCTCCCCTGGCTCGGCGGGCGGAACCGGCGGCAGGGCCGGGCGCTCGCCGAGGCCGGATGGGCCCGCGCGCAGCAGCTCGAACGGGAGCAGCGCATCGTCGCGGACCGCGCGCGGCTGCGTGAGCGGGCCCGGATCGCACAGGACATGCACGACTCGCTGGGGCACGAGCTGAGCCTGATCGCGCTGCGCGCGGGAGCGCTCCAGGTCGCGCGGGACCTCCCGCCCCGGCACCGCGCGGCCACCGCCGAGCTGCGGTCGGCCGCCGCGGAGGCCACCGACCGGCTGCACGCCATCATCGGCGTGCTCCGCGAGCCGGACGAACCCCTGCCGCTGACCCCCGCGCCCACCGACAGCGTCGCGTCCCTGGTCCGCCGCGCCGCGGCCTCGGGCATGCCCGTACGGATGGTGGACGCGGTGCCGGACCCGGAGCCGCCGCCGACGGCTCCGGGGGTTACGGGGGCTCCGGCGGCTCCGGCGGCTCCGGCGGCTCCGGCGGTTCGGGGTGAGGACGGTGTTCCGCGCGCGTACGGGGCTGCGCGGAGACATCCCCGAACCCCCGGCGAAGAAGCCGGTGCTCCGCGCGCGTACGGGTCCGCGGGCGAGGGACCCGATGTCCCGTCGCCGCTCGCGGAGCAGGTCGCCCGCGGTGTCGTCCAGGAAGCACTCACCAACGCCGCCAAACACGCCCCGGGCGCGCCCGTGACGGTGTGTACCGTGCGAGACCCGCTGGGCACGACCGTCACCGTCGTCAGCGGGCCGCCCCGGGACGCGCCCGTCACGGTCCCGGGCGGCTTTGGGCTGCCCGGTCTGCGCGCGCGGGTCACCGCGCTCGGCGGCACCTTCGAGGCGGGCCGCCACGGCACGGACTTCCGGGTCCACGCCCGCATACCGGGACACCCGGCCCCCGGCCCGACCCCTGAACCGGCCCCCGGCCCGAACGCCGAACCGGCTCCCGGCCAGGCCGCCGAACCGGCCTCGGGCCCGGTCGGCGCGGCCCGGTCCCCCGCGGGTGCGGTGACCGCCTCCGTCCGCCCGCCCCGTCGTACGCTGCCCGCCGTCGTCGCCGTACCGGTCGCCGGGGCCGTGTTCCTGGGCGGCGCGCTCGCCTGGTACGCCTACGCCGAGGCCCGCACCGTCCTCGCCCCTTCCGTGTACGCCGGTCTGCGCCCGGGGACCACCCTGGACGCGCTGCGCGCCGAACTGCCGGAGCGGGCCGTGCCCGACCCGCCGCGGGACCGGGCGCCCGCCGTTCCCGCCGGGGCCGACGAGTGCCGCTACTACCGCGCCGACGGGGAACTCTTCACCACCGTCCCCTACTTCAGGCTCTGCTTCGACGGGGACGGCGTACTGATCGCGAAGGACGTGGTGCCGAGGGCCACGACCGGACGCGCCGGGCCCGCCCCGGACCACGGCGCCCGGCTGCCGGGCGCGTCATCAGGAGGTGTGCGGTGAACAGGCCGATCCGGGTACTTCTCGCCGACGACGAGGCGATGATCCGTGCGGGGGTCCGGGCGATCCTCGCCGCCGACGACGGCATCGCGGTCGTCGCGGAGGCGGGGGACGGCCATGAGGCGGTCCGGCTGACGCAGGCGCACCGGCCCGATGTGGTGCTCCTCGACATCCGTATGCCGCGCCTCGACGGCCTCGCCGCCGCCGAGGAGATCCTGCGGACCGTGCCGGGTACGGCCGTCGCGATGCTCACGACGTTCTCCGAGGACGCGTACGTCGCCCGCGCCCTGGGCGGCGGGGCCACCGGATTCCTGCTGAAGTCCGGCGACCCCGACGAACTCATCGCGGGAGTAAGGGCGGTGGCGGACGGTGCCGCCTTCCTCTCGCCGAAGGTCGCCCGTCATGTCATCGACAACCTCGGCGCGGAACGGCTCGGCCGCGCCACGGCCGCCCGCGCCCGTACCGGCACCCTCACCCCCAGGGAACGCGAGGTGCTCGCCCTGGTCGGCGCGGGGCTCTCCAACCCGGAGATAGCCCGTCGGCTGCACCTCGTGGAGGGCACGGTGAAGGCGTATGTGAGCGCCATCCTGGACCGGCTGTCCGTCAGGAACCGCGTACAGGCGGCGATCGTGGCGTACGAGGCGGGTCTGACGGCGGAGGACGGGGCGGCGGCACCGGGGCGTGGCGTTCGGTGACGCGGTGAGGTGGTGAAGCCCGGCCCGGGCCCTGACTTCTGGGCTCCGGCCGGACTCAGCCACGGGTGCGTCGCCCACGGGTGCGCTGCCCACGCCGGTGCCGTCCGGCGCTGAGCACCCGCGTCGCGGGGCCGGTGCCCGCCCGGACGGCCAGCAGTCCGACGGCCGCGCCGAGCAGCAGCCCGACCGCCACATCATGCGGAAAGTGCACGCCCACGAAGACCCGGGAGAACGCCAGCAGCAGGGCCAGCGGGACCGTGAGCCAGACCATGGCCCGCCAGGCCAGGGCCACCGTCACCGCCGACGCGCCCGCGATCGTCGCGTGATTGCTGGGGAACGACCAGTCACCGGCTTCCGGGCACTCCACCAGCGGCGCGACCGCGCCCGCCACCGTCCGGCAGGGCCGGTCCTGGTCGAAGAACGTCTTCAGGACCTCACTGACCACATAGGCGACGGCCGTCGCGACCGGCGCGAGGCAGGCCACCGCCACCGCACGCGGATCACCCCCGCGGACCCGCCACCAGGCGGCCACGAACAGCAGTCCGAAGACGAGGATTCCCGCCTCCGTGCCTATTTCCGCGGTGAGTTGGAGCCAAGAGGGGGAGTCCCGTGCGAAGGAGGTGATGTCCCGGTACCACTCGTCATCGGCGTACGTCATGGTCACGGACCGTACGGAACGGCCCCCGGCGGTCACACCCCGCAGTCGTCAGCTCCCGGACCTGACGAAAGACAGGGGTACGAAGGGCACTGACGGACCGTCTCCGGGATGATGATCCGGAAAAGTTGCCTCAGGGGCGGCGGGTGGGGCGGGAGAAGAGGCCGATCTCTCGTACAGTTGCCGCCGTGGGATCTCTGCGCAATCCGATCGGGCCGCTTCCCTCCAGCATCTACTGGCGGCGGAGGGGCCTTCTGCTGATCATGGCCGCCCTGCTGGCGCTGCTCGTCGTGTGGATCGTGAGCTCACGCGGAGGTGACGGCGGCGGCGGGGACGACGCGGACGGCTCCAACAGCAAGAACCCCGTGGAGTCCATCACGCCCGGTCCCTCCGGGTCCGGCCCCGCGATCAGCGAGAAGCCGGGCGGCCGGGACGAGTCCGAGGGCAGCACGGAGGGCTCCGGCGGCTCGGGTTCCGCGGGCTCCGGAACGGGTGGCGGCTCAGGGGGCACGGAAGGTACCGGCGGTACGGGCTCCCCGTCCGCGACCGGCACCGGCGACCCGGCCGACTCCGGTGACACGGGCGGCACAGGTGGCACGGGTGGCAACGGCGGTTCCGCGAACGGCGGTACGGCCACGGGCGGCCGGCTGCCCGCCGGGTCGAACCTGCCCAACTGCGCCCCGGCATCGGTGCGGTTGACGCTGCGCAGCGTCCAGAACACCTACGAGCCCGGCCAGACCCCGAAGCTCGAACTCGTCGCGCAGAACTCCTCGGCGTCCGACTGCAAGCTCGACCTCGGGCCCGAGCGGGCCGTGGTGACGATCACCCAGTCGGGCAGCGACAAGGACATCTGGGCCTCCGACCACTGCCCCGACCGCTCCGCGAACGTACTGGTGCGGGTGCCCGCCGACGGCCGGACGACCCACACCTTCCCGTGGGACCGCGAGCAGAGCGCCCCGAAGTGCGCGACGCCCCCGGCCGGGGACGTCTCCCCCGGTACCTATCTGGTCGAGGCGAAGACCCCGGGCCTGCCGACCGCCCGCACCTCGTTCGTCCTGACACGGGACTGACGGCCGGGACTGACGGCCGGGACCGGCGGACCGGGCGGGCCTGACAGTCCGGGACCGTCGGAACGGGGCCGGCCGTGAGATCGGCCGGGAACCCACATCCCCGCCCCGGGCGCCCCTGGGGCCCGCCCGGGGCGGGGATACGCCTGGGCGGGACGGAAAGTGGCGGGAACCCGCCTCGCGGGCCGTACGCCACTCTTCCGGCAAAGCGCCCGTACGGTGCCGAACCGCCGCCCGCCGAACCGTCAGTCGACCGACCGCCGCACCGCCGACGCCCGACAGCCGGCCGCCGAACCGCCCGGCGGCCGAACCCGGCGGCCGAACCTGACGGCTGACCAGCCCGGAGCGCCCGCCGAACCACGCACCCGCCCGAACCGGTCAGACGTAGCGTTCGAGGATCGACGACTCCGCGAGGCGGGACAGGCCCTCGCGGACGCTGCGGGCACGGGCCTCGCCCACCCCGTCGACCGCCTGAAGATCGTCCACGCTCGCGGCCAGCAGCTTCTGGAGCCCGCCGAAGTGCTCGACCAGCCGGTCGATGATCGCGCCGGGCAGCCGGGGCACCTTCGCCAGCAGCCGGAAGCCGCGCGGCGAGACCGCCGAGTCCAGCGCCTCCGGTGAACCGGTGTAGCCCAGCGCACGCGCCACCGTGGAGAGTTCGAGCAACTCCGCGTGGGTCAGCGCGTCCAGCTCGGACAGCGCCTCGTCCACCGTGCGGGAACGCTTCGCCGTGGGCTCGGGCACATAGTCCCGGACCACCAGCTCCCGCTCGGGCTCCACGCCCGCGATCAGCTCGTCCAGCTGGAGGGCGAGGAGACGGCCGTCCGTCCCCAGCTCCACCACGTACTCGGCGATCTCCGTGGCGATCCGGCGCACCATCTCCAGCCGCTGCGCGACCGCGCTGACGTCGCGGACCGTCACCAGGTCCTCGATCTCCAGCGCCGACAGGGTGCCCGCGACCTCGTCGAGGCGCAGCTTGTACCGCTCCAGCGTCGCCAGGGCCTGGTTCGCCCGGGACAGGATCGCCGCCGAGTCCTCCAGGACCCGCCGCTGACCGCCGACGTACAGCGCGATCAGCCGCATCGACTGCGACACCGACACCACCGGGAAACCGACCTGCTTGCTGACCCGGTCCGCCGTGCGGTGCCGGGTGCCCGTCTCCTCGGTGGGGATCGTCGGATCGGGGACGAGCTGCACGCCCGCCCGCACGATCTTGGTGATGTCCTTGTCGATGATGATGCCGCCGTCGAGCTTGCACAGCTCACGCAGACGGGTCGCGGTGAACTCGACGTCCAGCACGAAGCCGCCCGAGCACATCGCCTCGACGCTCTTGTCGGAACCGAGGACGATCAGCCCTCCGGTATTGCCCCGGAGGATGCGCTCCAGGCCGTCCCGCAGGGCCGTGCCCGGCGCGACCGCGCTCAGCGCGGCCCGCATCAGTCCCTCGGCACCGGAGCTCCCGCCGGACTTTCCGGGAGCCGCTGCCCGGTCGTTGGCTGCCACTGCTCTCCTCCGGTCGCGGTTCTGGGGGGTGCCCGGTGCTCGTTTCGTACGGACGGGCGAGACCGGGGCAAAGTCTACCGGCGCTCCTCCCGCTCCCGTGGGGCCTCCGTGCGACGGCTCCTCGGCAGCACCCGCAGAGCATCTCCCATGTCCGCGACTTCCGTGACCCGCATTCCCGCCGGGACCTTCCCCGGGTCGGCCGGAACCAGCGCGTGGGTGAAGCCCAGCCGGTGCGCCTCGGACAGTCTGCGCTGCACCCCGGTGACCCTTCTGACCTCCCCCGCGAGCCCCACCTCACCGATCGCCACGAGATTCTTGGGCAGCGGGGTGTCACTGGCCGCGCTCGCCAGGGCGAGCGCGACCGCGAGGTCGGCGGCGGGCTCCGAGAGCCGCACCCCGCCGACCGTCGCCGAGTAGATGTCCCGCTTGCCCAGCGCGGTGATCCGGCCCCGCTGCTCCAGCACCGCGAGCATCATCGACACCCGGGAGGTCTCCAGCCCCGAGGTCGTCCGGCGCGGGGACGGGATCTGCGAGTCCACGGTCAGCGCCTGCACCTCCACGACCAGCGGCCGGCGGCCCTCCAGAGTGACCGTCAGACAGGTGCCGGGCACCGGCTCGGCCCGCCGGGTGAGGAACAGGCCCGACGGGTCGGTCAGCCCGGTGATGCCCTCGTCGTGCAGCTCGAAGCAGCCCACCTCGTCGGTGGTGCCGTAGCGGTTCTTGACGCCGCGCACCAGACGCAGCCGGGCGTGCCGGTCGCCCTCGAAGCTCAGCACCACGTCCACCAGGTGCTCCAGCAGGCGGGGGCCCGCGATGGCGCCGTCCTTGGTGACATGGCCGACCAGCAGGGTCGACATCCCGCGCTCCTTGGACGCCCGGATCAGCGCGCCCGCGACCTCCCTGACCTGCGCCATACCGCCGGGCGCGCCCTCGATCTCGGGCGACGCCACCGTCTGCACCGAGTCCAGGATCAGCAGGGACGGCTTCACCGCGTCCAGATGACCGAGGACGGCCGAGAGATCGGTCTCCGCCGCGAGATACAGATGGTCGTCGATCGCCTTGATCCGGTCGGCCCGCAGCCGCACCTGGCTCGCGGACTCCTCACCGGTCACGTACAGGGTGCGGTGCTCGTCGCTCGCGGACTTCGCCGCCACGTCCAGCAGCAGCGTCGACTTGCCCACCCCGGGCTCACCGGCGAGCAGGACCACCGCGCCCGGGACCAGCCCGCCGCCCAGCACCCGGTCCAGCTCGGGCACACCGGTGCTCCGGGCGGTGGCCGTACGGACGTCCACCTGGCCGATGGGCACCGCCGACGTGGTGACCCGGCCCGGGGCCGTCGTCCGCACGGCGGGCGCGCCGTACTCCTCGACCGTGCCCCACGCCTGGCACTCGCCGCAGCGGCCGAGCCACTTGACCGTCTGCCAGCCGCACTCGGTGCAGCGGTAGGACGGACGGTCCTTCGCGGTTTTCGTACGGGCAGCCATGCACCGAACCGTAACCGCAACCGCTGACATCGCGTGCCGCCCCGCCTCCGGCCTGTGGACAACCCGTGCCGGGGCCGGCGGCGAACCCGTCCCGGGAGCACCGGCGGGCCGCGCTCGGGGCAACGCGCGTACGGGTTCCTGTCCCCAATTCGAGGGATCTGCTCACCCGAAGGGGTTAAAAGCCCTCAAGGTGACGGAACGGGGATTCCCGGGCGCCTACGGTCGCGAGGATGACGAGCAGCAGGACGCAACGCAGCAGCCGCGCGACCGGAGCACACCGGGCACACCGCGCGGAACCCCAGCGGACCACCCACCCCACCGTGGTCCAGCACCCGCCCGCCCCGCACCCGCCCGCCCGCTACGAGCCACACCTCGACGGCTTGTTCACCTACTGCCTGTCGGTGCTGTGCGACCACGACGCCGCCACCGCCGCCCTCGGTGATGTGCTCGCCCTCGCGCGGCGGCGCGCGAACCGCGCCCCCGCCGCCGAGAGCGACCACAGGCCGTGGCTCTACGCGCTCGCGCGCTGGGCCTGTCTGCGGCGTCTCGCGGAGAGCAAGAAGAAACGTCAAAGCAGCCATGCGCGGGGCCGTTCCCGGACCCCCTCCGCGCCGGGCGCGCCGCCCGGCCCTGACGCGCGCGGCGAGGGGGTCCCGGGAACGGAGGAACGCGGCGAGGGCGACCGGGGGGCGGAGGACGACAGGGCCGCGGGGGTCCGCCGCCGGGAACTCGCGCAGCTCGCCTGGCCCGAGGCCGCCGGGACCTCCCCCGAGCAGCGCGAGGCCCTGGAACTGGCCGTGCGCCACCGGCTCGCCGTCCACGAGGTCGGCGCGGTCCTCGGTCTGTCCCTCGCCCGGGCCCGTGACCTGCTGGCGTCCGCCGCCTGCGAGGTCGAACGCACCCGCACCGCGCTCGCGGTCGTGGAGAGCGGCACCTGTACCGGTGTCGCCCGGCTGATGACCGGTGACGAGGTGCTGCTCGGCACGACGCTGCGGGGCGAACTCGTCCGGCACGTCGACGACTGTCCGCGCTGCCGCCGCACCGCCGAACGGGCCGGGCCCGGTGCCTGGCCCGGCACCTCCATCAGCCCCTCGCAGCTTCCGCTGATCGTGGCGCCGCGCGCCGCCGTCCGTACGGCCATGGCCCACGCGCCCCGCGCGCGGGGCACCACCGCGCCCCGGTTCGACCGCCGGGGCTTCCCGCTGGACCCCAAGGACCGCGCGGCCCGCCGGGACCGTCTGCGTACGCGGGCCGTCACCACCACGGTGGTCGCGACGGTCGTCGCCGCGCCCGTCATCGCCCTGTGGGCCGCCTACCGGGGCGCCCCGGTGTTCGGGGGCGACGCCCGTCCCGTCACGGCCAGCGAGGCCGGGGACAACGCCGGGTCGGGGGACGAGCGCGCGCCCGACACCTACCCGAACACGGGGAACGCCGGGAACGCCCGTAACGACGACGATCCGCGGCACGGCCCCGGCGGCGGGAAGGGCCGGATGTCCGCCGAGGTCATCAGCCCCGGCGGGGCGGCCGACGGCGGCGGCCGGCTCGGTGTCGCCGTCTTCCCCCGCGACGGCGCCACATTCATCGCCCTCACCGCCGCCCGGGGCGCACCGGTGCACTGGACCGCGACCCCGCACGCCCCCTGGCTCCACCTCAGCCGTACGTCCGGAACCCTGGCTCCGGGCGACACGTTCACCCTTCAGGTCCGCGTCGATACCCGCACCGAGCCGAGCGGACCCTGGCAGGCGCGTATCTCCATCGGCCCGTCCGGCGCGGTGGTCCTCGTCCAGGGCTACGGGGACAGCGCGCCCGAGCCGCCTCGTACCCGTCCCACGACTCCCGTACGGCCCGCGGACCCCGGCCCCCCGGGCGGCGGCACCCCAGGCGGTCCCGGCACCCCGCCCGGTCCCGCCCCGACGCCCACCTCTCCGGGCACACCGCCCGGCCCGGGACCCGGCGACCCCGGCCCGGGGCCGTCGTCCACCCCGGGCGCCCCGTCGGAGCCCGGCCCCGGTTCCCCGTCCGGCCCACCGGACCCCGGCCCGACCGACCCGGGCACCCCGCCCCCGGCCAGCCCCCCGCCGGGCGATTCACCGACCACCGGCTGACGGCCCGCCTTCGCTCGCGCGTCCGGGGGTTCCCCACCTGGACGTACCTGTCCCTGTGCGGGTACGTCCGGGGGCGCGCAGTTCCCCGCGGGTCGCCTTCGCTCGCGCCCCCGAGGTCTGTCCGGGTGGGCGCACTCGTCCCCGTACCGTCGTTCGTGGGGTGCGCAGTTCCCCGCGCCCCTGGATGCTGCCCTCTTGCGGTCGCTCTTCGGGTGCGGGTCGGTCCTCGTCTTCGCGCAGTTCCCCGCGCCCCTGGGTTTCCTGTGCTGGGCGTGCTTCGTTCCCGTGCGGGTACGTCCGTGGGTGCGCAGTTCCCCGCGCCCCTGAGGTGCTGCCCTCTTGCGGTCGCTTTTCGGGTGCGGGTCGCCCTCGTTTTTGCGCAGTTCCCCGCGCCCCTTTGGGGGCGCCCACCTGGGGCTGCTTTTCACCCTCCTCCTTGTGCAGTCGCATGGCTGCGGGAGGGGGTGGGCGGGAATCTCTGCTCGCAGACTCCGATGCTCTTCAGTCGAGTCACGGAACGTCGTACCGAGCGTGTCGGATCGAGGACGGAGAATCCCGACCGGCACCGACCCGAAGAACAGACCGGGGGCGCCCCAAAGGGGCGCGGGGAACTGCGCACCCCACGAGCGACAGCACAGGAAACAAGCGCGCCCACCCGGACAGACCTACGAAGCGCAAGCGAAGGCGTCACGCGTGGGGCGGGTCCGCCGGGTGCGGAGCGACGAGCGGGAGCTGGGACGCGAGACGCCGCTCGCACAGCTCGACGAGACGGTCGTAGCCGTCCTTGCCCATCATCTCGGTGAGCTCCGCGCGGTACGAGACATAGACGGGGTCACCCGCACCGTGCGCGGAGGTCGCCGAGGTGCACCACCAGTGCAGATCGTGGCCGCCCGGCCCCCAGCCGCGGCGGTCGTACTCACCGATCGACACCTGGAGGACCCGGCTGTCGTCGGGGCGGTCGATCCAGTCGTACGTACGGCGTACCGGCAGCTGCCAGCAGACGTCCGGCTTGGTCTCCAGGGGCTCGCGCCCCTCCTTGAGGGCGAGGATGTGCAGGGAGCAGCCCGCGCCCCCCGCGAAGCCGGTGCGGTTCTGGAAGATGCAGGACCCCTCCCAGCGGCGGGTCTGGCGGTCGCCGTCCTCGTCCTCCTGGATCCAGCCGCCGTCCTTGGCGACCGGACGGGTGCCGACATCGTGGTGCTGCCAGATGTCGGGCGTGAGCCTCGCCACATGACCGGCGACCCGCGCCTCGTCGTCCTCGTCGGAGAAGTGGGCGCCCAGGGTGCAGCAGCCGTCGGCGGCGCGGCCGGTCTGGATGCCCTGGCAGCCGCTGCCGAAGATGCAGTTCCAGCGGGAGGTCAGCCAGGTCAGGTCGCAGCGGAAGAGCTGTTCGTCGTCGGCGGGGTCGGGGAACTCGACCCAGGCACGGGCGAAGTCCAGCCCCTTCTCGTCGGCCGGGGCGGCGGCCGGACCAGCGCCGCTACCGGCCGGGCCGGTACCCGCGCCGATCAGCGTCGTGCGCTTACCGCTTCCGCCGCTCCCGCCGTTCGTACCGCTCTTGCCGTTCTTGTCGTCCCCGGCGCCACGGCCGGTCTTCCCCGCCTTGCCGCCCTTGCCGCCCTTGCCGCCCTTGCCGGTCCGCTCGGCGCCCGCCGCCGCCCGCCCAGCGGTCACCGCTCCGCCGGCGGCCCGGTCCTGGGGGGCCGAACCGGCGGATTCCTCGCGCTTCGCCTTTTTCGTCTTTGGCACACATCAAGGGTATGCGTGCGGAGCACCACATGGGGCAGGCCGGGCGCCGGACGCGCAGTAGCGTTGACGCTCATGAGACTCGGTGTCCTTGATGTGGGTTCGAACACGGTTCATCTGCTGGTGATGGACGCGCACCCGGGCGCGCGCCCGCTCCCCGCGCATTCGCACAAGGCGGAGCTGCGCCTCGCGCAACTGCTGGACGCGCGGGGAGCCATCGGCGCGGACGGGGTCGAACTGCTGGTCGCCACGATCCGGGACGCCGTCCAGGCCGCCGAGGACAAGGGCGTCGAGGAGCTGCTGCCGTTCGCGACCTCGGCCGTGCGGGAGGCCACCAACGCCGACGAGGTACTGGCCCGGGTCCGTACCGAGACCGGCGTCGAGCTGCGGGTGCTGACCGGCGAGGAGGAGGCCCGGCACACGTTCCTGGCCGCCCGGCGCTGGTTCGGCTGGTCGGCCGGCAAGCTCCTCGTCCTCGACATCGGGGGCGGTTCGCTGGAGATCGCCTACGGGATCGACGAGGACCCGGACGCCGCGGCTTCGCTGCCGCTCGGGGCGGGCCGTCTCACGGCGGGCTGGCTGCCCGGCGACCCCGTGGACGCGTCGGACGTGCGGGCGCTGCGACGGCACGTCCGCGCGCAGATCGCCCGGACCGTCGGGGAGTTCAGCCGCCTCGGGGGCGCCGATCGCGCGGTCGCCACCTCGAAGACGTTCAAGCAGCTCGCGCGGCTGACGGGCGGGGCCCGCAGCGGGGACGGGCTGTATGTGCAGCGGGAGCTGAAGCGGGAGTCGCTGGAGGCGTGGGTGCCGAAGCTCGCCGCGATGACCACCGCGGAGCGGGCGGGGCTGCCCGGGGTGTCGGCGGACCGCGCCAACCAGCTGCTGGCCGGGGCGCTGGTCGCCGAGGCGGCGCTGGACCTCTACGGGCTCGACTCGGTCGAGATCTGTCCCTGGGCGCTGCGTGAGGGCGTCATCCTGCGCCACCTCGACCATCTCCCGGTCTCCCACCCCCAGAGCCACCCCACCCCATGACCGCCGGTCGGCGGGGCGGGTCCCGGCCTCCGCCAGGGCCGCGCGGGGCCCCGTACGCTGTGCTCGTGGCAGAACCAGTGGTGCGCGTCCCGGATGCGAAGGTCGCCCTGTCGACGGCCTCGGTCTATCCGGAGTCGACGGCGACGGCCTTCGAGATCGCCGCGCGCCTCGGGTACGACGGCGTCGAGGTCATGGTGTGGACCGACCCGGTGAGCCAGGACGTCGAGGCCCTGCGGCGGCTCTCGGACCACTACGGGATGCCGGTCCTCGCGATCCACGCGCCCTGTCTGCTGATCACCCAGCGCGTGTGGTCCACCGACCCGTGGACGAAGCTCCAGCGCGCCCGCGCCGCCGCCGAGAAGCTGGGCGCCTCGACGGTCGTGGTGCACCCCCCGTTCCGCTGGCAGCGCCAGTACGCGCGTGAGTTCGTCCAGGGCGTCTGGCGGATGGCGGACGAGACGGACGTACGGTTCGCCGTCGAGAACATGTACCCATGGCGCTACCGCGACCGCGAGATGCTTGCCTACGCGCCCGACTGGGACGTCACCAAGGAGGACTACCGGCATTTCACGGTCGACCTCAGCCACACGGCGACCTCGCGGGTCGACACCCTGGCCATGGTCGACCGGATGGGGGACCGGCTGAGCCATGTCCACCTCGCCGACGGCAACGGTTCCGCCAAGGACGAGCACCTGGTGCCCGGACGCGGCGGCCAGCCCTGCGCCGAACTGCTGGAACGCCTCGCGACCAGCGGTTTCGGCGGCCATGTCGTGATCGAGGTGAACACCCGCCGGGCGATGTCCAACGCCGAGCGCGAGGCCGACCTCGCCGAGGCGCTGGCCTTCACCCGGCTGCACCTCGCCTCCGCCGCCCGCGCCCCCGGTGCCGGGACGATCTCCGGTGCCTCCGCCGCCGGGACGCCCCCTGGTGCTTCTGCCGCCCGGACGGCCTCCGGCGACGCCGACCGCCCGGACCGTCCGCGCCAGCCGCGCCGCCCGGACCCCGTCCGCCGCGCGCACCACCCGGACCCCTCGCGTGAGGCGCCCCGCCAGTGACCGCCGACCCGCCCCGCCGCCGGGGCCGTCCCTCCCACGACGGGACCGCGCCCGGCCCGGGCACCCGTGAGCGCATCCTGCGCACCGCACGTGAGGAGTTCTCGGCGCGCGGTTACGACAAGACCTCCGTACGCGCGATCGCCAAGGCCGCCGGGGTTGACCCGGCACTCGTGCACCACTACTTCGGGACCAAGGAAGAGGTCTTCGCCGCCGCCATCGAGGTCTCGATGGAACCGGCGCTGCTGGTCGCGTCGGTCCTCGGCCGGGACGGCGGCGGCATCGGTGACGTCAGTGACATCGGTGAGCGGCTGGCCCGGCAGTTCCTCGGTATCTGGGAGAACCCGGCGACCCGCGGCCCGCTGCTCGCGGTGATCCGTTCCGCGCTGACCCACGAGGCCGCGGCGAAGGTGCTCCGGAGCTTCGTGCTGCGGCAGATCCTGGAGCGGATCGCCCGTGAGCTGGACGTACCCGACCCGAAGTTCCGCGCCGAACTCGCCGCCTCGCACATGATCGGCATCTCGATCCTGCGATACGTGATCCAGGTCGAGCCGCTGGCGAGCGCGGACCCCGAGGACATCGTGGCCATGGTCGCCCCCACCCTCCAGCGCTACCTCGTGGAACCCTGACCGCCCCCGACCCCGGCCCGACGCCGCCACCTCGGCCCGGCGCCGCCCCGACCGACCCCAGCTTGACGCCGACCCCGGCCGAACCGGATCAGCCGGACCTGACTCGGACCTGACTCGGACCTGACTCGGACCCGACTCGGACCCGAACCCGACCCGGACCCGAACCCGACCTAGGCCGCCCCCGTCCCGCCCCCCTCGGCCGCCCCCGGCCAGGCCCGTGCCACCGTCCGGCACGACCCCGCCGGAATCGCCCGATTTCCGAGATATCCGTCTCACATTCCGGAAGAGCGTGTCCGGATCTTGGAGGGGCGGCGTACTCTCGATTCAGCCCCAACTGCCTCGAACGACCCTCCGCAGCCGCGCGGGGGGTCACCCCGAAGGAGCGAGCGACGATGCCCGAGCTGAGGTCCCGCACTGTCACCCACGGCCGCAACATGGCAGGCGCACGCGCCCTGATGCGGGCCTCCGGGGTAGCGAGCGAGGACATCGGCAAGCCGATCATCGCCGTCGCGAACTCCTTCACCGAGTTCGTCCCCGGACACACCCACCTCCAGCCCGTCGGGCGGATCGTGAGCGAGGCGATCAAGGCCGCCGGAGCCGTTCCCCGCGAGTTCAACACCATCGCCGTGGACGACGGCATCGCCATGGGCCACGGCGGGATGCTCTACTCCCTGCCGTCCCGCGACCTGATCGCGGACAGCGTCGAGTACATGGTCGAGGCGCACTGCGCGGACGCCCTGATCTGCATCTCCAACTGCGACAAGATCACCCCCGGGATGCTGATGGCCGCGCTGCGCCTCAACATCCCCACGGTCTTCGTGTCCGGCGGTCCGATGGAGGCCGGACAGGCCACCCTCGTCGACGGCACGGTCCGCAAGCTCGACCTGATCAACGCGATCAGTGACGCGGTCAACGAGAACGTCTCCGACGAGGACATCCTCCGTATCGAGGAGAACGCCTGCCCGACCTGCGGATCGTGTTCGGGCATGTTCACCGCCAACTCGATGAACTGCCTCACCGAGGCGATGGGCCTGTCCCTGCCCGGCAACGGCTCCGTGCTCGCCACCCACACGGCCCGGCGCGCGCTGTACGAGAACGCCGGACGCACCGTGGTCGACATCACCAAGCGGTACTACGAGCAGGACGACGCGAACGTCCTGCCGCGCAACATCGCCACCCGGGCCGCGTTCGACAACGCCATGGCGCTCGACATCGCGATGGGCGGCTCCACCAACACGATCCTGCATCTGCTCGCCGCCGCGCAGGAGGCCGAGCTGGACTACGACCTCGGCGACATCGACGCCGTCTCCCGCCGCGTCCCCTGTCTCGCCAAGGTCGCCCCGAACGTCGCGCCCACCACCACGTACTACATGGAGGACGTGCACCGGGCGGGCGGCATCCCCGCGATCCTCGGCGAGCTGTACCGGGGCGGACTGCTCGACGAGGACGTGCACACCGTCCACTCGCGGTCCGTCAAGCAGTGGCTCGACGACTGGGACATCCGTGGCGGCTCCGCCTCCCCCGAGGCCGTCGAGCTGTGGCACGCGGCCCCCGGCTGCAAGCGCTCCGCCGAGGCGTTCTCCCAGTCGGAGCGCTGGGACACCCTCGACACGGACGCCGCCCACGGCTGCATCCGCGATGTCGAGCACGCCTACTCCAAGGACGGCGGACTCGCCGTGCTGAAGGGCAACATCGCCGTCGACGGCTGTGTCGTGAAGACCGCCGGTGTCGACGAGTCCATCTGGACGTTCGAGGGCCCGGCCGTCGTCTGCGAGTCGCAGGACGAGGCGGTCGACAAGATCCTCCGCAAGGAGATCACCCCGGGCGACGTCGTCGTCATCCGCTACGAGGGCCCCCGGGGCGGCCCCGGGATGCAGGAGATGCTCTACCCCACGTCCTTCCTCAAGGGCCGGGGTCTCGGCAAGTCCTGCGCGCTGATCACCGACGGCCGGTTCTCCGGCGGCACCTCCGGGCTCTCCATCGGCCACGCCTCGCCCGAGGCCGCGTCCGGCGGCACCATCGCCCTGGTGGAGGACGGCGACCGCATCCGTATCGACATCCCGAACCGCACCATCGACCTCCTGGTCGACGAGGACACCCTGGCCGTCCGCCGCGAGGCACTCGCGGGTGTGTACGAGCCGAAGCAGCGTGACCGCAAGGTCTCGGCCGCGCTGCGCGCCTACGCGGCGATGGCCACCAGCGCCGACAAGGGCGCGGTGCGTGATGTGAGCCTGCTGGGCTGAGCCTTCCGGCGGGTGCGGGCTGCGCCCGCTGAACCCGCGCGGACTCCCCTGAAAACAGGACGGGACATACGCCCCTCACGGTGCAACTGCACGGCCGTGGGGGGCGTCTTCCGGTGTGTCCGCACTTGCTGCGGCACATGCCAGAGGGAGGTTCTTCCGGAGGTGACGGCCCGCCGCCGCTGTCCGGAAACCGCCCACCACGCTCCTCGGGGGAGGAACACATGAGCGAGAACATCACGACGACCGAGGCCACCGCCACGGCCACCGCCACCGCCACCGCCACGGACACCGATGTGCTGCGGCCCGTCACCGTCGACGCCGGTGACCCGATCGCGGCCGCCGCGCTCGGCATCGAGGTCATGGACGCGCAGGCCGCCGCCACCACGTACCTGGTCGTCGCCACGGTCAACGTCCGCAGCGGCCCCGGCCTCTCACACCCCGTCGTTCTCCAGATCAGCGGCGGTTCACGGGTCTCGATCATCTGCCAGAAGCCCGGCACCACCGTCAACGGCCCGCTGGGCACGTCGAACCTGTGGGACAAGATCGGCAACCAGCGCTTCGTGTCCGACTCCTACATCCAGACGGGCACCGACGGGTACGTACGTCCGCAGTGCGCCTGAGCGGCCGATCCGGCTGAGCGATGGCCCCGGCTGAGCGGTCGCCCTGGCCGAGCCGCCGTCCGACGTGAGCGCCGGCCCTGTCGGAGCGGGGCCGGAAGCACGCCGAGCCGTACGTCTTCCCGGGCGCCGTACACCCCGTCCCGCGACGAACGGGCCGTCGGCCCCGCACCCCGGCCGCCCGTACTCCAGCCGGATCGCACCCGCCCCGCATCGCACCCGAGCCGCCGCGCGGTCACTCACCGCGCGGCGGCTCCGCCACGTCGAACGCGGACAGCGCGTTGTCACCGGCCGCCGCGACCAGGACCCGGCCCACGAGCGTCAGCCGGGAGCCGGAGCCCATGAACCCGCCGGGGCTGCTCGCGTGCGCCGGGGTCGTCCACAGATGGTGTCCGTTCCGCGCGTCGAGCGCCGTCACCCGGCCCGTCGGCGATCCGAGGTACAGCACGCCGTCCACCGCGAGCGGCACCGACGCCCACTCGGACTCGGTCCGCTCGGTCCACTTCTCCTTGCCGGACACCGGGTCGACCGCGCTGACGGCGCCGGTCGGGGACGTGAAGTAGAGCGTGCCGCCCGCGAGTCCCGGCGCGGTCCCCGGGTACCCGGCGTCGAGGTCGGCCGAGTCCCGGCGGCCCGAGGCCACGTCGAGGCGCACCACCTCCGCGAAGCCGTCACCCGCCGGGTCGGTCGTCTCCCGCAGGAGCAGCAGCCGCCCGTCCCGCGCGCCCACCGGCCGCAGCCGCCCGTCGGCGGCGGCCGGGGCACCGAGCGTGCCCTTCTTGATGTCGAGGACCCGGAACTCCGCGTCGCCGGTCCGGCCGGTGGCGGCCTGCGCGGCCGGTGCGCACATCGCGTACGCGGCCCGGTTCGCGAGGAACGGGGCGCACCAGGAGCCCGCGGGGAAGGGGGTCTCCCAGAGCAGCCGGCCGTTGCGCGCGGATCGGGCCTCGATCCGGGTGGAACCGGCGTCCACGGTCAGTACGGTCGACCCCGACAGCACCGCGAACCGCGGTTCCCGCAGCAGATACGTCGCCTTGGTGCCGACCCGGGTCCGCCACCGTTCCTTCCCGCTGACGGCGTCCAGCGCGACGACCTCGACGCGCTCGGTGCCCTCCGCCGGGATGTGGTAACCGATGACGGTGCCGCCCGCGAGGTCCGGCCCCGAACCACCGCTCACCCCGACGAGATGCAGCCCCTGTACGGGGACCCCGGGGTACGTACGGCGCCACTCCACCTCGCCGTCGGCGGCCCGCACCCGGCTCGCGAGGACCCCGCCGCCCCCGCAGAACAGGGTCTCGGCACGGGCGACACAGCGCAGTTCGTCGGCGAAGGAACGTTCCCCGCGGACGTTCTTCCGCCAGGGGGCGAACCCGGCGGGGAGCGCCGCCCCGCCCCCGGCGACCACCCGGCTGTCCTGGGTCTGCCGGGTGGTGCCCGCGGTCCCGCCCGTCCCGGTTTCCCCGTCGGGCCCCAGCAGGGCGACCCCGGTGGTGATCAGCGCGACGGCCGACGCGGCGACCGCGGCGACGAGGAGGGCCCGGCGGGTACGGGTACGGGAGCGGGTGCGGGTGGTGGGGGAGCGGGAGCCGTGGGAGGCGGTGCCGGCGCCGGTCGCCGGGTCGGCGTCCGAACGGTCGCCGTCGGAACGGGTGCCGGGGGCGGGGACGGGGGCGTCACGGTCGCCGTCGCCGTCGTCGCCGTCGTCGTCATCGGAAACAGCACCGGACCCACCGGACCCGGACCCGGGAGCGCCACCGTCGGCGGAACCGGAACCGGAACCGGAACCGGAACCGGAACCGGAACCGAAGTCCTCGGATGACAACTCCCAGAGGGCGCCCCCGTCCCCGAACCCAGCCCCGTCCCCGAACCCGGTACCGCCCGCGTCCGCGTACCCGCCCCCGTGCGGGCTGTCGTGCGGGCCGTCGGACGGGCCGTCAGGCGTGCTGTCGGGGGTGGTGTCCGTGGTCGGGTGTCCGGTGCCCGGCAGGGTCGCGAGTTCGGACATCGGCGCGGACGCGGGGCCCAGGTCCTCGGGCAGCGCGCGCAGCGCGACCAGCAGTTCGTGCGCGGACGGCCGCCCCTTGCGCTCCTTCGCGAGGCACGGCTCGACGACATCCCGCAGCACTGCGGGCATCGCGCCGAGTACGGGGTCCTCGTGCACGACCTGGTACGCCGTCATGTACGGGCTGTCCGCGTCGAACGGCCCCTGCCCGGTCGACGCGTACACGAGCAGGGTCGCCAGCGAGAACACGTCGGACTCCGGCCCGACCGTACGCGGCGACTGCAACTGCTCGGGCGACATGAACGGCGGCGTACCGATGACCCGGCCCGTCATCGTGAGCGTCTGATGGCCCGTGGCCGCCCGGGAGATGCCGAAGTCGATGACCCGGGGGCCGTCGGGGGACAGGACGACGTTCGACGGCTTCAGATCACGGTGGATGACGCCCGCGCGATGGATCTCACGCAGCGCCTCCGCCAGCCCGATGGCGAGTCTGCGCAGTTCGGCGCCGTGCAGCGAACCGCCGTCGCTGATGCGCTGGGCGAGGGTCGGCCCGGGGATGTACGCGGTGGCCATCCAGGGGTGCGCGCCCTCGGGGTCGGCGTCGACGACGGCGGCGGTGAACACCCCGCTCACCCGGCGCGCGGCGGACACCTCCTGCCGGAACCGGATACGGAATTCCTCGTCGTCCGCGAACTGCTTGTGGATCAGCTTGATCGCGACGGGACGGCCGGATTCGGTACGCGCCAGGAACACGGTTCCCATGCCGCCGGAACCGAGGCGCGCCTCCAGGGGGTAGCCACCGATCTGTTCAGGGTCCCCGCCCCGAAGCTGCACAACTCCCCACCCCACCCGTTCCACGGTCAAGAGATCCCGCCTCGGTGAACAAACTAGCGGTTCGCCGGGGGAACGCGGGTGGGCGGAAGCCGCCCAAGAGGTGATCGGTCCGGCATACCGGCCAGTAGGCGGCGCGGGACGGTGCGGAAGTGCTCCCGGTGACTCAAGCGCCCCCACCCGGAACAGGTGTCCCACTGGCCCCGACCGGGAACCGCCCCACCCCCGGCCGGGAACCACCCCTCCACCGGCATCCCTCCACCGGCACCCCGGCCACCGCGCCCGCCGTCCCCGCCGCCTCGGCCCTCCCGCCCGACCCTCCCCCTGCTTGCGACCGGAACCGTCCCACCGGGTCCCCGCTCAGCCATCCGGGCGCCCGTACCGGCGACCCGCCCCCGTACGCGCCCGCCGCGCCCACCCCGGGGCGACAATCGGCCGGTGAGCGAACCCCCCACCCCGGTGACGGGGCCCCGGCCCGCCCCCCTGCGGTTCTTCGGTACGACCTGGGTGCGGCACGACGGTCATTACGCGCTGCGCCGCGCGGGAGTGGCGACCGGCTCCCTCACCGCCGCGTTCGGCGGATGCCTGGTGCTGCGCTTCGCCCACCAGGGCCTCGCCGCCGGTCAGGTCGGCCCGTATGTGAACCTCCTGGTCCTGGGCACGTTCGCGCTCTGTTCGGCGCTCGCGTTCCGCCGTACCTGGACGGGCTTCCGCGGCGGCCCCGACCCCGGCGCCACACCCCCGGCCCGCGCCACGATGGCCCTCGGTTTCCTCGGCACGCTGCTGGCCTACTTCCTGCGTTCCCTCGCCGAGGCGCCCGGCGAGAAACGGCTCCGCGCCCGGTACGAGGAGGAGCGCGCCCAGTACGTACGCCGGGTCGCGCGCCGCACGGGCAACCCCGCGAAACGCGGCCCGGGGTAGCTGCCGTACCCCTGCGCCGTTCCGTTCCGTCCGCCTTGACGGGCGGCACCGCCAGGAGGAGTATTCATCACATGATGAATAAAACTCGGGAGCATCCGCCCGGCCCCCTCGGCCCGGCGGTCGACGCGGCCGGCCTCACCGTCGTACGGGGTCCGCGCACCGTCCTGAAGGGCCTCACGTTCACGATTCCCCGGGGCCGGATCACTGGTCTGCTGGGCCCCTCGGGCTGTGGGAAGTCGACCTTGATACGGGCGGTCGTCGGCACCCAGGCCAAGGTCACCGGCACACTCGACGTCCTCGGCCACCCGGCCGGCACCCGGTCGCTGCGCTCACGCGTCGGCTACGTCACCCAGGCGCCCTCCGTCTACGACGACCTGACCGTCCGCCAGAACCTCGACTACTTCGCCACCGTCCTCGACCCGGGCCGCCCGGCGGCCGACCGCCGACGCCACCACGTCGAACGCGCCCTCACAGATGTCGCCCTGACCTCCCACGCCGACGCTCTCGCGGGGAACCTCTCCGGCGGCCAGCGCAGCCGGGTCTCCCTCGCGGTGGCCCTGCTCGGCACCCCCGAACTGCTCGTCCTCGACGAACCGACCGTCGGCCTCGACCCCGTGCTCCGCCGCGAACTGTGGAAGCTCTTCCACCAGCTGGCGGCCGAGCGCCAGGTCACGATCCTCGTCTCCTCCCATGTCATGGACGAGGCGGAACGCTGCCACCGGCTCCTGCTGATGCGCGACGGCGAACTCCTCGCCGACGACACCCCCGAGGCACTGCGCACCCGCACCGCCACCGACACCGTCGAGGACGCCTTCCTCACCCTCGTGACCCGGGCGGCCCCGGCCGGAACCCCCGCCACCTGACCCCGACCGACCGGTTCGAAGGAGGCCCCATGAACACCGCACGGACCCTGGCCACGGCCACCCGCGTGCTGCGCCAGCTCAGCCACGACCGCAGATCACTCGCCCTGCTGCTGCTGGTCCCCTGCGTGATGCTCTTCCTGCTGCGCTACGTCTTCGACGGTGCCCCCCGCACCTTCGACTCCATCGGCGCCTCACTGCTCGGCATCTTCCCGCTGATCACGATGTTCCTGGTCACCTCGATCGCGACCCTCCGCGAACGCACCTCCGGCACCCTCGAACGCCTCCTCGCGATGCCGCTGGGCAAGGCCGACATCATCGCGGGCTACGCCCTCGCCTTCGGCGCCCTCGCCGTCGTCCAGTCCGTCCTCGCGACCGCCCTCGCGCTGTGGGGCCTGGGCCTGGACATCAACGGTTCCGCCTGGCTCCTGCTGCTCGTCGCACTCCTCGACGCCCTGCTGGGCACCGCGCTCGGCCTGTTCGTCTCGGCGTTCGCGGCCTCGGAGTTCCAGGCCGTCCAGTTCATGCCGGCGGTGATCTTCCCGCAACTCCTGCTGTGCGGACTGTTCGCCGCGCGCTCCAGCATGCAACCCGTCCTGGAGGCCGTCTCGAACGTCCTGCCCATGTCGTACGCGGTGGACGGTATGAACCAGATCATGATCCACCCGGACGTCACCGCCGACTTCGTCCGGGACGCCGGTGTCGTCGCGGGCTGCGCGCTGCTGGTCCTCACCCTCGGCGCCGCCACCCTCAGACGCCGCACCCGGTGACACAGGCCGCACCCAGTGACACCGCCCGCACCCGGTGGCACAGACCGGACCCGGTGGCGCAGGCCGGACTCGTTGACACCGCCCGCACCGGGAGCCATCGCCCCCGCACCCGGAGCCACCGCCCCCGCACCCCGACCGGACCGGCAGAGCGAGCACCCCGGAAAGGCCACGGCGTACGCGCTCCGCGCACCCGCGCCGAGCGGACGACGAGCCCCGCGTACCCCCTCTGAAAGGATGAGCGGCAACAACCGTCCCGCGGAAGGCCGCACGTCATGCCCCAGAAAGTCGCAGTCCTCGGCACCGGAAAGATCGGCGAGGCACTGCTCAGCGGAGTCATCCGGTCGGGCTGGCCCCCGGCCGACCTCTTCATCACGGCCCGCCGCCCGGAACGCGCGGAGGAACTCCGGGTCCGCCACGGTGTCGTCCCCGTCACCAACCAGGAGGCCGCCAAGCAGGCCGACACCCTGATCCTGACGGTCAAGCCCCAGGACATGGGCGCGCTGCTCGACGAACTGGCCCCCCATATCCCCGCCGGCCGTCTGGTCATCAGCGGCGCCGCGGGTATCCCCACCACGTTCCTGGAGGAACGGCTTCCCGAGGGCACCCCCGTCGTCCGCGTCATGACGAACACCCCCGCCCTCGTGGACGAGGCGATGTCTGTGATCTCCGCCGGCACCCACGCCAGCGCCCAGCACCTCGCCCACGCGGAGGAGATCTTCGGCGCCGTCGGCAAGACCCTCCGGGTCCCCGAGTCCCAGCAGGACGCGGCCACCGCGCTGTCCGGCTCCGGCCCGGCGTACTTCTACTACCTGGTCGAGGCGATGACCGACGCGGGCATCCTGCTGGGCCTGCCCCGCGACAAGGCCCACGAACTCATCGTGCAGGCCGCGATCGGCGCCGCCGTGATGCTCCGCGACAGCGGCGAACACCCCGTCAAGCTCCGCGAGAACGTCACCTCACCCGCCGGTACGACGATCAACGCGATCCGCGAACTGGAGAACCACGGTGTCCGGGCCGCCCTGATCGCCGCCCTCGAAGCGGCTCGCGACCGCAGCCGTGAACTCGCCTCCGGCACCAGCACCTGAACCCACCCCCGTCCCGCCCACCAGGCCCCGGGCCCGTCGACCGGCCACCACCCCCGCCCGTCGCCCGCCCGCCCGTCCGCCCCGGCGCCCAAGGCCCACCGCCACCCGCCGGGAACCCGCCCCGCAAGCCGCCCACAAGGCGGCCGGGCAACGGCGCCCCCGCACCCGCCCGGCAATTCCGGCCCGGCCGTACCGGCCCCGCCCGGCCGTACCGGCCCCGCCCGGCCGTACCGGCCCCGCCCGGCCGTACGCCAGCCGTGACCCGTGACCCGGCCCCGTCACCGGCCCCCGGGCTCGCTTGGCGGCCCCGGCAACCCGCGCCCCGCTACCCGCGCCCGGCAATTCCCCTCAGGCACCCGGCAATTCCCCCCGGACACCCGGCCAGGCCCGCCTCATTGCTCCCCCAGCACCATCCACTTCTCCACGTTCTTCATCGGGGCGAACCCCACCCGGGCGTACACCTCATGGGCGTCGGCCGTCGCGAGCAGGATCCGGCGCAGCCCGTACGCCGCCAGACGGTCACGGACAGCCGCCGTCAGCGCCGTACCCACTCCCGCGCCGCGCGCCGCCGGTGCTACGTACACATCGCACAACCACGCGAAGGTCGCCCGGTCGGTCACCACCCGCGCGTACGCGACCTGCGCCCCGGAACCTTCCTTGTACACACCGAAGTTCAGCGACCCGTCGATCGCCTGATCCTGCTTCTCCCGTGAGCGCCCGCGCGCCCAGTACGAGTCCTGCGACAACCAGCGATGCACCTCTGCGCGATCGACCCGCGCGACATCCTCGGACAACTCGAAGCCTTTCGGCAGCACCTCACTCATCCCCCCAGCCAACCACCACCCCCGGACCCCACCCCGAGCCACCCCACCCCCGGACCTCAGCCGGGGAACCCCGAGACCTCAGCCGTCAGCAGCTTCACCCGCACCCCCACTCCCACCTCCACCGGCGGACTTCCCCGCGTCCTCCCGCCCCCCGGACACCGCACCACCCCGCTGCGGGCCGTTCCGCCCACCGGAATCCGCACCCCCGGTACCGCTGCCGTCCCCACCCACGGAACCGGCCTCCCGGGCATCTCCCGCCCCACCGGCCACGCTCCAGGAGGGCTCCGCGTCCACCGGGCCCCGCAGCCCCGGGGCCAGGGCCACCGTCACAGCCACCGACATCGCGGCCATCACCCCTATCGCCACCGACGGCGAGGTCCACTGCGCGACCGCGCCCGCGAGCCCGGCGGCCAGCCCCTGCGCCGTCATCATCCCCGCGCCGTGCAGCCCGAGTGCCTGCCCGCTCAACTCCTCCGGGGTGAGCGCCATCAACCGCTCCTGCAACAGCAACGTCGACGCGAACCCCACCGAGGCCAGCGTCACCGCCACCGCCGCCAGCGCCGTCGGCGGACCGAACAGGAACACCACGTACGGCACCGCCAACAGCAACCGCAACGGCGCGTCGAGCCGCGCCCGCCACCGCGGCGGCAGGAACCGCCCCGCCACCGTGTCCCCGATGAACATCCCCAGCGCCGCGAACGCGAACAACAGCCCCGCCCGCTCGGGGTCGTACGGCACGAACAACGCCTCGCACCCGACGACCAGGCCGTTCGGCACCCACAGCGCGAGATACGTGTACCGCCGTGGCCGCGACGACCACAGCAGCCGGTTCGTACGCCATGTCTCCGTGACCGAAGCCCGTCCCGCCACCCTCGGCGCCCGCTCGGTCAGCCCGAACCGGGTGATGACCGCCGAACCCAGATACAGCCCCGCCCCCAGCAGCAGCGCCCCCCGCGGCGACATCAGTGTGATCAGCACCCCGCCCACCGCGAACCCGGCCACCTGCATCAGTCCCGTGGCCATGTTCATCACCGACCGCCCCAGCAGATACCCCTCCCGCGCGAGGATCTCGTTGAGCAGCCCGTACCGCACCCCGCCCCCGAGCGACGCCGCCGCGCCCATCACGAACAGGACCACGAACAGCGCCCACACCGGCATCCCCGGCACGGCCTGCACCGCCGTCCCCACCGCGAACAGCGCCGCCAGCCCCACGAGCGCCGCCCTCGGCGGCACCCGGTCCGCCGCCGACATCAGTACCGTCGCCCCCACGACCTGGGCCAGCGCCTGCCCGAACATGCTGAGCGCCGCGAGCAACGGCGACCCCGTCGCCCCGTAGACCAGCACCCCCAGCGCCAGCCCGCTGACCGTCGACGCCGCCACATGCAACGAACTGCTCAAGAACAGCGGCGTGAACTCAGGCGCCCCGAACAACTCCCGGTAAGTACGCATCCTCGGAGTCTCAACACCCCACCCCTGAACCCCTTAGTCTTTCGCCCCCACGCGAAACCCAGCCCGGCCCGGCGCCACCCCGCGATCCCCCAAAGAGGCAACACCGACCAACGCACCGACCAACGCAGAACAGAAGACGAGGCGGAACAAGACGGAACAAGACGCAACAAGGCGAAGTAGGTCGGAACGGTTCAGAACAGGACAGGAGAAGGTACATGGGCTGGTGGCACGTCGACGCGGACACCCTCGCCGCCGGCCGTTTCACTCTCTCCCCGCTCAGTGAGACCGTCGCCGCCGTCATGAGCCTCGAACGCGGTGAACCGGCCCACCCCGGCGACCAGCACTGGCTCAACCTCCACCGCCCCGCCTACCGCGAACGCCTCGCCGCCGACCCCACCACCGCCCAGCTGATCCGCGCCGCCCTCGGCCGCTTCTGGCTCGCCGACTACCTCACGCCCACCCCCACCGGTGATCTCACCCCCACCGACGACGCCACCCCCGTCCTCGAAACCGAACTGTCCCTCGTCCGCTCCACACCCCCCGCCATGGCCCGCGCCCACCTCACCCGCTCCCTCGCCGGCCCCCTGCCCGCCCTGCTCGACCGTTCCGACCTACCGGAACGCACCGCCGACCTCCTCCACTGGGTCTGGACCGAAACCGTCCTGCCCACCTGGCCCCGACGTCGCCGCATCCTCGAAGCCGACGTCATCGCCCGCCTCCAGCACCTCACCCGCGGCGGATGGGCCGCCGCCCTCGACGGCATGCGCCCAGGAGTGCGCTGGCTCGGCGAAGGCCGCCTCCAGGTCAACGTCGACGAGTACCCACCCCGCGACCTCACCGGCACCCAGCTCTTCTTCGTCCCCGTGACCCCCCAGCACGGCTGGGCATCCTGGAACGCCCGCACCCACGCCATCACCTATCCCTGCACCGGCGCCCTCACCCTCGCCCTCGCCCCTCGCCCCACCCCGGTACCCGCGCCCCTCCCGCCACCCCACTCACCCTCCCGCCGTCCGGGCCCCCCAGCCAGGGACACCCGCCCCGCCCCGCCGCACCCCGTCACCCCGCCGCTCGCCCCCGAAGCCCTGACCCGGCTCCTCGGCCCCGTGCGCGCCACCGTCCTGACCTTGCTGGACACCCCCAAGAGCACCACCCACCTCGTCGCCCTCACCGGCCAGGCCCTGGGCACCATCGGCCGGCACCTGAAGATCCTTCACGACGCCCACCTCGTCGAACGCCGCCGCGCGGGCCGCTCCGTCCTCTACTACCGGACCCCCACAGCGGAAGCCCTTCTCAGCGCCCAGCACCCTCCAACCCAGCACCCTCCGGCCCAGCGCTGACCCCCACCGCATCGAGCACCTCAGCCGTCCGCACCACCTGGGCGAACCCACCGCCGTGCAAGGACACCGCGGTGGCCCGCGCCAACTCGTCCGCCGGCAGTCGCCAGCCGAACGGCCCCTCCAGATCGAACGTGTGCGTCGCTTCCAGCACGAACAGCACGTCGTACCCGAGGTTGCCGCCCATCCGCGCTGTCGTCTCCGCGCACATGTTCGTCTGGATACCGGTGACCACCAGCTGCCCCACTCCCGAGGCCCGCAGCCAGGCGTCCAGGTCCGGCGACCCGTAGAAGGCCGAGTTCACGGTCTTCGTCACCAGCAGCTCCGCCGCGGCCCCCTTCCCCCGTCGTTCCTCCACGTACCCCTTGAAGTCATTCCCCTCGTCCCCCTTCCGCAGCGGCGACCCCGGCTGAACCGAGTCGTGCCGCGTCCACACCACCGGCCGTGCCGTCGCCTGCCAGGCATCGATCAGTGCGGCGATATGGCTGTCGGCCGCCGGATTGTTCCGAGGCCCCCAGAAGTCCAGGTCCTCGAACGCCTTCTGGACGTCGATCACCAGCAGTGCCGCGTTCTCCGCAATCTCCATACCTCCGATGCTGCCGCCCGCAACCACCCCGCCCCAGAGGGTGGGAAGACAGCGATCGATGGTTTACTGCCACGGTGGACGAGCACCGGACCCCCCAGCACCGGACCCCTCAGCACCAACCCCCCGGGACGCCCCCGCACCAAGCGACACCCCCGCACCCCACCTCCTGCTCCACCACCCCGAGCAGCCCAAGCACTCCGGCCACCCCACCGCACCGCGTGGCCCTGCTCGCCTTCCCGGGTATCCGGGCCTTCGACGTCGCCGTGATCACCGAGGTCTGGGGAACCGACCGCACCGACCGGAACGCACCCGCCTTCGAACTGCGCCGGGTCGCCCCCGACTCCGCACCCGTCCCGATGCGCGGCTCCCTCGCCCTCACCCCCGACCGCACCCTGAGCTGGCTGCACCGCGCCGACCTGGTCGTCGTCCCCGGCCTCGACGACCACCTCACCCCCGCACCACCCCCCGTCCTCGCCGCGCTCCGCGACGCCCACGCACGCGGTACCCCCATCGCCGCCCTCTGCGGAGGCGCCTTCACCCTCGCGCAGGCGGGACTCCTCGACGGCCGCCGCGCGGTCACCCACTGGAACCTGGTCGACCTCCTCCGCGCCCACCACCCCCTCGTCGGTGTCCACCCCGACGCCCTCTTCATCGAGGACGACAACATCTGGACCTCGGCCGGCACGGCTGCCGGTATCGACCTCTGTCTGCACCTGGTCCGCCGGAGCCACGGCGCGGAAGCCGCCGCCACCATCGCCCGGTCGATGGTCACCGCCCCCTTCCGCACCGGGACCCAGGCCCAGTTCATCGAGCACCCCACACCCCTGGCCGACCGGGACGCCGACGCCCTCGCCGCCGTACGGGAACACGCGCTGCGCCACCTCGACCAGTCCTTCACCGTCGCCGACCTGGCCGACCGGGCCGGGATGTCACCCCGCTCCTTCACCCGGCACTTCACCGCCGCCACCGGCACCACCCCGCTGCGCTGGCTCCTCGACCAGCGCCTCGCCGCCGCCCAGAGGCTCCTCGAACGCACCGACCTCCCCATGCCCGACATCGCCCACCGCGCGGGGTTCGGCAGCGAGGTCACGATGCGCCAGCACTTCTCCTCACGCCTCGCCACCAGCCCCCGCGCCTACCGCGCGGCCTTCAGACAGGCGGAAGCAGACCGATCGCCCGGTAGGCCGCGTCGACCGTAGGACGGGCCATCGCCCTCGCCTTCTCCGCACCCCGGCGCAACACCTCCTCCACATATCCGGGATCACGCGCCAGCTCGCTGTGCCGCTGCTGCACGGGCCTCAGCAGCTCCACCACGGCCTCGGCGGTCTCCTTCTTCAACGAGCCGTACGTTTTATGTACACCGCTGAGGGCCTCCGGGTTCCCGGTCCCGGCACCCGACTTCTGCGCCTCGCACGCGGCGAGGATCTCCAGCAGATTCGAGACCCCCGGCTTCGCCTCGGGATCGTGGACGACCTCGTCCCCGCTGTCCGTCACGGCTCGCATGATCTTCTTCCGCACCACGTCCGGGTCGTCCAGCAGATAGACGATGCCGGCCCCGCCGCCGTGGGACTTCCCCATCTTCGACGTCGGGTCCTGAAGATCCATGACCCGCGCCGCCACCTCCGGATGCGCGGCCCGCGGCACCACGAACGTGTGCCCGTACCGCTGGTTGAACCGCACCGCGAGATCCCGCGTCAGCTCGACGTGCTGCGCCTGGTCGTCGCCCACGGGAACCACGTCGGTCCCGTACGCCAGGATGTCGGCCGCCATCAGCACCGGATACGTCAGCAGCGACAGCCGTACGCTCCCGCCGCGCTCACGTTCCAGGGCGGCCTTCTCCTTGTACTGGATCATCCGCCGCATCTCCCCGTCGTTCGCGACGCACTCCAGCAGATACGAGAGCCGGGCGTGTTCGTCCACCTGACTCTGGACGAACACCGTGCACCGCTCCGGATCGAGGCCGGCCGCCAGCAGCAGCGTCGCCGCCTGCCGGGTCAGCCGCCGCACCCGTCCCGGATCGTGATCGACGGTGAGCGCGTGCAGATCGACCACACAGAACAAGGAGTCCGCCCGGTACTGGTCCACCGCGGCCCACCGCCGGACGGCCCCCAGATAGTTGCCGAGCGTCAGATGCCCGGTCGGCTTGACCCCGCTGAATACCCTTGCCATCTCTCCACCTCCTGGTCAGGACCCCCGCTGCCCGTCGGCCGGGCTCCGGGTCCCCAGGAGGGACGCAGAACGGCCGCCGGATTGCGGCGGCCGTCGAGTGCATGCGTGAGCCGGCCGCCGTCAGGCGGGCCACCACTGGTGCGTGGACGCATGCTTCATGCCCGACAGCGTAGCCACGCCAAGGCCTCCTGACCCGGAGTTGACACTCTTCCGCGCGATACGTAATGTTCTCCGAGCTGTCCGACGTGAGCGCCGACCCACGGTCGGTCCCCGGACAGTCATTCCGCACCAACTCACCAAGAAGCGATGACTCGTCATCTGCTCCTTTGCGCGTGTTTTTGCAGAATGAGGAATCCGCGTTCGATAAGAACGCGGGCGACCACCCCCGATTAGCGGGGAGGCCGGGATTCCGCTAAAGTCTCACTCGTCGGAACGGCCCAACAGCCGGAAAGACAAACCCCGCTGACCGGGGATCAGGCCCGAAAGGATCTGATAGAGTCGGAACCGCCGGAAAGGAAAAGCGCGGAAGCGGTTTTCCCGGAAAGCACCGAGGAAATCGGATACGGAAACGGTCTGATAGAGTCGGGAACACCGAAGGGAAGCGCCCGGAGGAAAGCCTGAGCCGAATGGCTGGGGTGAGTACGAAGGAAGCGTCCGTTCCTTGAGAACTCAACAGCGTGCCAAAAGTCAACGCCAGATATGTTGATTACCCCGTTCCTTGCCGGACTTGTTCCGGTGAGGGCGAGGTTCCTTTGAAATACAACACAGCGAGGATGCTGTGGACGAGTTCGGGACTATTCCTCCCGGCTTGTTCCGCTCCCGTGGTGGTTGACCCGATTACGGGTACACATTCACGGAGAGTTTGATCCTGGCTCAGGACGAACGCTGGCGGCGTGCTTAACACATGCAAGTCGAACGATGAACCACTTCGGTGGGGATTAGTGGCGAACGGGTGAGTAACACGTGGGCAATCTGCCCTGCACTCTGGGACAAGCCCTGGAAACGGGGTCTAATACCGGATACGACCTGCCCTCGCATGGGGGTGGGTGGAAAGCTCCGGCGGTGCAGGATGAGCCCGCGGCCTATCAGCTTGTTGGTGAGGTAGTGGCTCACCAAGGCGACGACGGGTAGCCGGCCTGAGAGGGCGACCGGCCACACTGGGACTGAGACACGGCCCAGACTCCTACGGGAGGCAGCAGTGGGGAATATTGCACAATGGGCGAAAGCCTGATGCAGCGACGCCGCGTGAGGGATGACGGCCTTCGGGTTGTAAACCTCTTTCAGCAGGGAAGAAGCGAAAGTGACGGTACCTGCAGAAGAAGCGCCGGCTAACTACGTGCCAGCAGCCGCGGTAATACGTAGGGCGCGAGCGTTGTCCGGAATTATTGGGCGTAAAGAGCTCGTAGGCGGCTTGTCACGTCGATTGTGAAAGCCCGGGGCTTAACCCCGGGTCTGCAGGCGATACGGGCAGGCTAGAGTTCGGTAGGGGAGATCGGAATTCCTGGTGTAGCGGTGAAATGCGCAGATATCAGGAGGAACACCGGTGGCGAAGGCGGATCTCTGGGCCGATACTGACGCTGAGGAGCGAAAGCGTGGGGAGCGAACAGGATTAGATACCCTGGTAGTCCACGCCGTAAACGGTGGGCACTAGGTGTGGGCAACATTCCACGTTGTCCGTGCCGCAGCTAACGCATTAAGTGCCCCGCCTGGGGAGTACGGCCGCAAGGCTAAAACTCAAAGGAATTGACGGGGGCCCGCACAAGCGGCGGAGCATGTGGCTTAATTCGACGCAACGCGAAGAACCTTACCAAGGCTTGACATACACCGGAAAGCATCAGAGATGATGCCCCCCTTGTGGTCGGTGTACAGGTGGTGCATGGCTGTCGTCAGCTCGTGTCGTGAGATGTTGGGTTAAGTCCCGCAACGAGCGCAACCCTTGTCCCGTGTTGCCAGCAACGGTTTCGGCCGGTTGGGGACTCACGGGAGACCGCCGGGGTCAACTCGGAGGAAGGTGGGGACGACGTCAAGTCATCATGCCCCTTATGTCTTGGGCTGCACACGTGCTACAATGGCCGGTACAATGAGCTGCGATACCGCGAGGTGGAGCGAATCTCAAAAAGCCGGTCTCAGTTCGGATTGGGGTCTGCAACTCGACCCCATGAAGTCGGAGTCGCTAGTAATCGCAGATCAGCATTGCTGCGGTGAATACGTTCCCGGGCCTTGTACACACCGCCCGTCACGTCATGAAAGTCGGTAACACCCGAAGCCGGTGGCCCAACCCCCTTGTGGGGAGGGAGCTGTCGAAGGTGGGACTGGCGATTAGGACGAAGTCGTAACAAGGTAGCCGTACCGGAAGGTGCGGCTGGATCACCTCCTTTCTAAGGAGCACTTCTCGGCTGCCAGGCTTGCCTGGTGGTCCAGAGGCCAGTTCATCGGCGAATGTCCGGTGCTGGTTGCTCATGGGTGGAACGTTGACTATTCGGTCCGGTTTCCGGGTCGGAGGCTTGCAAGTACTGTCCTTCGGGGCGTGGAAAGCATGATCTCCGGGCGGGGTCGGGTCGGGCGCGCTGTTGGGTGTCTGAGGGCACGGCCGTTCGCGGTTGGTGTCTTCGGTTGCCGGCCCCGGTGAAAGTCTGCTTCGGCGGGCTGTGACGGGTGGTTGGTCGTTGTTTGAGAACTGCACAGTGGACGCGAGCATCTGTGGCCAAGTTTTTAAGGGCGCACGGTGGATGCCTTGGTACCAGGAACCGATGAAGGACGTGGGAGGCCACGATAGTCCCCGGGGAGCCGTCAACCAGGCTTTGATCCGGGGGTTTCCGAATGGGGAAACCCGGCAGTCGTCATGGGCTGTCACCCATGCCTGAACACATAGGGCATGTGGAGGGAACGCGGGGAAGTGAAACATCTCAGTACCCGCAGGAAGAGAAAACAACCGTGATTCCGGGAGTAGTGGCGAGCGAAACCGGATGAGGCTAAACCCTGTATGTGTGAGACCCGGCAGGGGTTGCATGCAGGGGGTTGTGGGATCTCTTTGGATCGGTCTGCCGGCCGGTCGGCGAGTTATAAACCGTTGGTGTAGGCGAAGGGCATGCGAAAGGCCCGGCGTAGAGGGTAAGACCCCCGTAGCTGAAACGTCAACGGCTCGTTGGAAGAGACACCCAAGTAGCACGGGGCCCGAGAAATCCCGTGTGAATCTGGCGGGACCACCCGCTAAGCCTAAATATTCCCTGGTGACCGATAGCGGATAGTACCGTGAGGGAATGGTGAAAAGTACCCCGGGAGGGGAGTGAAATAGTACCTGAAACCGTGTGCCTACAAGCCGTGGGAGCGTCGCATGCAAGCTTGCTTGCATGTCGTGACTGCGTGCCTTTTGAAGAATGAGCCTGCGAGTTTGCGGTGTGTTGCGAGGTTAACCCGTGTGGGGAAGCCGTAGCGAAAGCGAGTCCGAACAGGGCGATATAGTAGCGCGCTCAAGACCCGAAGCGGAGTGATCTAGCCATGGGCAGGTTGAAGCGGCTGTAAGAGGTCGTGGAGGACCGAACCCACCAGGGTTGAAAACCTGGGGGATGACCTGTGGTTAGGGGTGAAAGGCCAATCAAACTCCGTGATAGCTGGTTCTCCCCGAAATGCATTTAGGTGCAGCGTCGTGTGTTTCTTGCCGGAGGTAGAGCACTGGATAGGCGATGGGCCCTACCGGGTTACTGACCTTAGCCAAACTCCGAATGCCGGTAAGTGAGAGCGCGGCAGTGAGACTGTGGGGGATAAGCTCCATGGTCGAGAGGGAAACAGCCCAGAGCATCGACTAAGGCCCCTAAGCGTACGCTAAGTGGGAAAGGATGTGGAGTCGCACAGACAACCAGGAGGTTGGCTTAGAAGCAGCCACCCTTGAAAGAGTGCGTAATAGCTCACTGGTCTAGTGATTCCGCGCCGACAATGTAGCGGGGCTCAAGCGTACCGCCGAAGTCGTGTCATTGCAGCATGAGGGCCAACGCCCGCTGTGATGGGTAGGGGAGCGTCGTGTGCCGGGTGAAGCCGCGCCGTAAGGCAGTGGTGGACGGTTCACGAGTGAGAATGCAGGCATGAGTAGCGATACACACGTGGGAAACGTGTGCGCCGATTGACTAAGGGTTCCTGGGTCAAGCTGATCTGCCCAGGGTAAGTCGGGACCTAAGGCGAGGCCGACAGGCGTAGTCGATGGATAACCGGTTGATATTCCGGTACCCGCTGTGAAGCGTCAAACATCGAATCAGGCGATGCTAAGCCCGTGAAGCCGTTCCGGACCCTTCGGGGAAAGGAAAGTGGTGGAGCCGGTGACCCGGACTTGTAGTAGGTGAGTGATGGGGTGACGCAGGAAGGTAGTCCATCCCGGGCGGTGGTTGTCCCGGGGTAAGGGTGTAGGCCGAGTGGCAGGTAAATCCGCCACTCATCAAGGCTGAGACCTGATGCCGAGCCGATTGTGGTGAAGTGGATGATCCTATGCTGTCGAGAAAAGCCTCTAGCGAGTTTCATGGCGGCCCGTACCCTAAACCGACTCAGGTGGTCAGGTAGAGAATACCGAGGCGTTCGGGTGAACTATGGTTAAGGAACTCGGCAAAATGCCCCCGTAACTTCGGGAGAAGGGGGCCATTTCTGGTGATAGCACTTGCTGCTTGAGCTGGGGGTGGCCGCAGAGACCAGCGAGAAGCGACTGTTTACTAAAAACACAGGTCCGTGCGAAGCCGTAAGGCGATGTATACGGACTGACGCCTGCCCGGTGCTGGAACGTTAAGGGGACCGGTTAGCTCACTTTCGGGTGGGCGAGGCTGAGAACTTAAGCGCCAGTAAACGGCGGTGGTAACTATAACCATCCTAAGGTAGCGAAATTCCTTGTCGGGTAAGTTCCGACCTGCACGAATGGCGTAACGACTTCTCGACTGTCTCAACCATAGGCCCGGTGAAATTGCACTACGAGTAAAGATGCTCGTTTCGCGCAGCAGGACGGAAAGACCCCGGGACCTTTACTATAGTTTGATATTGGTGTTCGGTTCGGCTTGTGTAGGATAGGTGGGAGACTTTGAAGCGGCCACGCCAGTGGTTGTGGAGTCGCTGTTGAAATACCACTCTGGTCGTGCTGGATGTCTAACCTGGGTCCGTGATCCGGATCAGGGACAGTGTCTGATGGGTAGTTTAACTGGGGCGGTTGCCTCCTAAAGAGTAACGGAGGCGCCCAAAGGTTCCCTCAGCCTGGTTGGTAATCAGGTGTTGAGTGTAAGTGCACAAGGGAGCTTGACTGTGAGACCGACGGGTCGAGCAGGGACGAAAGTCGGGACTAGTGATCCGGCGGTGGCTTGTGGAAGCGCCGTCGCTCAACGGATAAAAGGTACCCCGGGGATAACAGGCTGATCTTCCCCAAGAGTCCATATCGACGGGATGGTTTGGCACCTCGATGTCGGCTCGTCGCATCCTGGGGCTGGAGTCGGTCCCAAGGGTTGGGCTGTTCGCCCATTAAAGCGGTACGCGAGCTGGGTTTAGAACGTCGTGAGACAGTTCGGTCCCTATCCGCTGCGCGCGCAGGAGTCTTGAGAAGGGCTGTCCCTAGTACGAGAGGACCGGGACGGACGAACCTCTGGTGTGCCAGTTGTCCTGCCAAGGGCATGGCTGGTTGGCTACGTTCGGGAGGGATAACCGCTGAAAGCATCTAAGCGGGAAGCCTGCTTCGAGATGAGGACTCCCACCCACTTGATGGGGTAAGGCTCCCAGTAGACGACTGGGTTGATAGGCCAGATATGGAAGCCGGGTGACCGGTGGAGTTGACTGGTACTAATAGGCCGAGGGCTTGTCCTCAGTTGCTCGCGTCCACTGTGTTGGTTCTGAAACCACGAACAACCAACACCCCTCTGCCCCGACCCAATTCTTGGGTTGTGTGGGCCGGTGGGGGTGTGCGGGGTGTGTTTCGTAGTGTTTCGGTGGTCATAGCGTGAGGGAAACGCCCGGTTACATTCCGAACCCGGAAGCTAAGCCTTACAGCGCCGATGGTACTGCAGGGGGGACCCTGTGGGAGAGTAGGACACCGCCGAACTAACTTTATATGAAGGCCGTGGTCTTCAAGAGAACTTGTTTCTCTTGAAGACCACGGCCTTCTTTGCGTTCCCGGGTAATTCCGGGCCGTCTAGGGTCGTCGTATGCGCTACGACCTCGTGATCTTCGACAATGACGGTGTCCTGGTGGACAGTGAGCCGATCTCCAACGGCATCCTCGCCGGGTATCTCACCGAACTCGGGCATCCGACCACGTACGAGGACTCCCTGCGGGACTACATGGGGGCCGCGGTGCACCGGGTGCACGACCTCGTCGGGGAACGCACCGGCCGGCGGTTGCCCGAGGACTTCGACGACGAGCTGCATGCCCGGGTCTTCGCCGCGTTCGAGCGGGAGCTGAAGCCGGTGACCGGGGCGGTCGACGTACTGGCGGAGCTGTCGGCGGAGGGGGTCCCGTACTGTGTCGCGTCGTCCGGGAGCCATCAGCGGATCAGGGTGGGGCACCGTACGGCGGGGCTCGGGCGGTGGTTCGACGACGCGCGGATCTTCAGCGCGGAGGATGTGGGCCAGGGCAAGCCCGCGCCTGATCTGTTCCTGCACGCCGCAGCCCGGATGGGGGTCGCTCCCGCGCGGTGCGTCGTGGTCGAGGACAGTCCGCTGGGGGTGCGGGCGGCGGTGGCGGCCGGGATGGACGTCTACGGGTTCACCGCGATGACGCCCGCCGAGCGGCTCGGGGACGTCACGGGGACCTTCGCGGAGATGCGGGAGCTGCCGGGACTGCTGGCCTGACCTGCGGGGCCCGGCCGGGCGGACGCCTGTGCGGTCCGGCCCGGGGCCGACCGATACGGTGACGGGCATGAGCGGCCACGCACAGTTGATGTGGGACGAAGCGGTGACGGGCTACGACTTCGGACCGCAGCACCCCATGAACCCGGTCCGGCTGGACCTCACCCGGAGTCTGGTGCGGGCCTTCGGGCTCGACCGGCGGCTGGATGTGGTGGCGGCCAGGCCGGCGGGGGAGTCCACCTTGCGGCTCGTGCACCGGCAGGACTACATCGACGCCGTGAAGGCCGCGTCGGCGGACCCCCGGGCCGCCGACAGCGCGTACGGGATCGGGACCGTGGACGACCCCGCGTTCACGCGGATGCACGAGGTGTCCGCGCTCATCGCCGGACAGTCGGTGGGTGCCGCGGAGGCCGTGTGGCGGGGTGACGCGCTGCACGCGGTGAACTTCGCCGGCGGGCTGCATCACGCGATGCCCGGGGCGGCCGCCGGATTCTGCGTCTACAACGACGCCTCGCTGGCGATCGCGCGGCTGCTGGAGCTGGGTGCCGAGCGGGTCGCGTACGTGGATGTGGACGTGCACCACGGTGACGGCGTCCAGGCCGCGTTCTGGGACGACCCCCGGGTGCTCACCGTCTCCTTGCACGAGCACCCGCGGACGCTGTTCCCGGGCACCGGTTGGCCCGAGGAGACCGGGGCGGACTCGGCGGAGGGCTCGGCGGTGAACGTCGCGCTGCCCGCGGGGACCGGGGACGCGGGGTGGCTGCGGGCGTTCCACGCGGTCGTGCCCGAGCTGCTGGCGGACTTCCGGCCGCAGGTGCTGGTGTCGCAGCACGGGGCGGACACGCACTTCGAGGACCCCCTGGCGCATCTCGCGGTGTCCCTGGACGCCCAGCGGGCCGTTCAGGCGGCCTGTCACGACCTGGCGCACGAGCACGCGGACGGGCGGTGGCTCGCGCTCGGCGGCGGCGGGTACTCCGTGGTGGACGTCGTGCCGCGGTCCTGGACGCATCTGGTGGGGATCGCGGCGGGTGCGCCCGTCGAGCCGGGCGCGGAGGTTCCGGAGGAGTGGCGGCAGGAGGTCTTCGCGCGGACCCGGCTGCCGGGTCCGCGGCGGATGACGGACGGGCGGTGGCCCGTGGACTGGGCCGCGTGGGACGCCGGGTACGACCCGGCGGACCGGCTGGATCAGGCCGTGCTCGCCGCGCGGCGGGCGGTCTTTCCGCTGCGGGGGCTGCTGGCGTAGGCCGGGGGCGGCGGTTCGTGGGGCTGCCTGTGCCGGTGGGTCCTCGGCTTCCTGGGTTTTCTGTGCTGGGCCCACTTGTCCCCGTGCGGGTCGTTCGTGGGTGCGCAGTTCCTCGCGCCCCTTCGGTCGCGCCTCTTGCGGTTCCCGTTCGGGTGCGGGTGGTTCTTGGTTGCTCGCGCAGTTCCCCGCGCCCCTGGGTCTGTCCGGCTGAGCGCACTTGTTCCTGTGCCGTCGCTCGTCGGGTGCGCAGTTCCCCGCGCCCCTTTGGGGGCCCACCTGGACGTACCTGTTCCTGTGCGGGGGGTCCGCTGGTTTTTAGGCCGTTCGTGGGGGTGGGGGGTGTTCCGGGGACGGGGGGTGGGGCGGGGGCGGAGCATGGTGGGGTGACGGGTGCGGGGTGGTTGCGGGAGTACCTGGCCGCGGTGGGGCTCGCGGGGGCGGTGGGGACGTCCCGGGAGGGGAGTCTGCGGAGCTACCAGCTGTTCGGCGAGCGTGATCCTCGGGTCCTGCTCGGGCTCGACCCTGTGGCACGGTGGAGCGAGGCGGACGTCCTGGCGCTGATGGCCGCGCGGTGCGGGGTGTCGGGGGACCCGGGGCACCGGACCGGGCGCGATGTGATCGACCCGGTGCTGACCGTGGCGGCGCTGGACGCGTTCGCGGAGCGGATCGGACTCGCCGCCGAGCGGGGGGAACCCGTCCTGCTGGGGACCGGACACCCGGGCAGGCTGCTGGAGTTCTACGTCAGTTTGGCCGGTGCCTTGTCGGCGGCGGGATGTGAAGTCCTCATCCTGGGGGAGGGCAGCCGTGTCGACATAACGACCCGGTTCGGGGTACGCACACACCGGCTCGACTATGCACGGGGGGTCGCGTTCGTCCGGGAGCGCGACCCCGGGTGCGCCGGGGGTGAGACCGGCGCACACACCCATTCACCCCTGCCGGTTCGGGTCGCGCTGGCGGCTGCCGCGGCCTCCGGGGGGCTCCTGCCGGCGCTGGTCGTCGGGGACCACGGATGGGTCTGCGGGGCAGGTCAGCTGGGGTTCGAGGCCATCGGGCTGGGGGATACGGACGATCCGGCGTTGTTCGTCGGACAGGCCGAGGGGCGGGTGTCGGTGGCCGTGCCGATCGATGACGCTGCGCGGTCTGTTTACTACCGGCCGCTTACTCGCTATGTACTCAAACGAGCGTGTCTGTCACAGTAGGCCGCCGATCGCTGCTCCTCTTCCCCACTCGCATCACCCGCACCTAGTCTGGGGAGTGAGCGCACAGCGACGAGGAGTCACCGGAGGGGAAGCCGGTGCCCGTCATGTGTGGAAGGTTCAGGTGTGTCATGGCTGCTGCCGATCGGCCTCTGAGCGAGGTCCAGTTCTTGACCGTGGCGGAAGTCGCCTCGGTGATGCGAGTGTCCAAGATGACCGTGTACCGGTTGGTGCACAGCGGTCATCTGCCCGCGATCAGGGTGGGGAGGTCCTTCCGGGTTCCGGAGAACGCGGTCCACGAGTACCTGCGTGAGTCCTACGTGGGGGTGGACACCGCCTGATCGTCCGACTCGATTACAGGCTCGGCTCTCGGGCGGGGTAGGCTGGCCCCCCGTAGGTCGTGTGGGCCCCATTGCAGCCCCGCACCGAGTGATTGTCCCTGCCCAGCAGGGGTTGTCCGAGAAGTGAGCGAGGGTATGACGTGGGCTCTGTAATCAAGAAGCGGCGTAAGCGGATGGCGAAGAAGAAGCACCGCAAGCTGCTGAAGCGCACTCGCGTTCAGCGTCGCAACAAGAAGTAGTTCTCCTTTTGAGGAGAAGCGGTCGGCGGTCCTCCGCCCGGCCTTCCGGGGACATGTCCCGGGAAGGTACGAGGCGGAGCGGTGGCGGATCGCTTCCGGGAACTGCTTCGGCGACGTTGTAACGGCGCGCTACGTGGCCCCTCCACTCCGGTGGAGGGGCCACAGCCCGTTTCCGGGCATTTTTCCCGGCCCGCCGGGTCGCGCGGGCCGTCACAGCCCGGCACCGACCCGCTAACGTGGCCGCCAGGGCCTTCCCCGGGGCGGTCACCGGCCACGGGGGGCCCACGCGGCACTGGGGCGCGGCGGAGCGGAAGGCAGGCGCTGATTCGTGGGCAAGGTCGTGCTCGTGACCGGGGTGGCCCGGCAGCTGGGGAGCCGGTTCGTGCGGCGGGTCCTGCGGGACCCCGAGGTCGACCGGGTGGTCGCCGTGGACGCGGTGACTCCCGCGCACTCCCTGGGGGGCGCCGACTTCGTCCGCGCGGACATCCGGCACCCGGCGATCGCGCGGGTCCTGGCCGAGCACGCCGTGGACACCGTCGTGCATCTGGATGTGACGGGTACCCCGCTGGGCGGTGGCGGCCGGGTGGCGCTCAAGGAGACCAACGTCATCGGGACGATGCAGCTTCTCGGTGCCTGCCAGAAGTCGCCGTACGTGCAGCGGCTCGTGGTGAAGTCGTCGACGAACGTGTACGGGTCGGCGCCGCGTGATCCGGCGTACTTCACGGAGACCACCGCGGCGAAGTCGCTGCCGAGCGGCGGGTTCGCGAAGGACACCGTCGAGGTCGAGGGGTATGTGCGCGGTTTCGCGCGGCGCCGGCCCGATGTGGCGGTGTGTGTGCTGCGGTTCGCGAACATCCTGGGGCCGCACGCGGACTCCCCGCTGGCCGACTACTTCTCGATGCCGGTGCTGCCGACGGTGTTCGGGTACGACCCGCGGCTCCAGTTCGTCCACGAGGACGATGTGATCGAGGTGCTGCGGATCGGTGCCCGGGAGCCGGAGCGGGGCACCCTCAACAGCGGGACGTTCAACATCGCCGGGGACGGGGTGCTGCTGCTGTCGCAGTGCGCGCGCCGGCTGGGCCGTCCGACGGTGCCGACACCGCTGCCCGCGGTGACCTGGCTGGGGTCGGCGCTGCGGACGCTGGGGCTGTCCGACTTCTCGCCGGAGCAGTTGCGGCTGCTGACCCATGGGCGGGTGGTGGCGACACGTCAGATGCGCGAGACGCTCGGCTACCGGCCCACGTACACGACCGCCGGGGCCTTCGAGGACTTCGTGGGCAGCCGGGGCCCCGGGCTGCTGCCGCCGGAGGCCGTCGCACGGACGGTCGACCGGATCGCGGAACTCGCCGTGCCCGCGCCCGGGGGCCGGACCCGAACCTGACGCAGTGCGCCCGTACGCACGGCCGGGCCGGTCGCGGGGCGCCAACCGAGGAGCGCAGCAACGATGGCGGACGCCAAGGTCATTCCCTTCGACGACGACCGCTCGCGCGGGGGTGCGCAGCGCCCGGCCCGGCGGCGGTCGGGGCCGGCCCGGCGGTCGGTGCCGCCTGGCCGGACCGCGCCGCCGGGGCCGGTGAGTGAGGTCACGACGCTGCCGGGGCAGCCCGCCGGGCAGGATGATGGGCCGGTGACGGATGAGGTGCGTGAGCCGGGGGTGCCCGGTGGGGCGGGGCGTGACGGCTGGGAGCGGCGGGTCGCCGGGGGCCTGGCGTTCCTGCGGCGCAGGCTGACGGGTGACTACGAGGTCGACGACTTCGGGTACGACGAGGAGCTGACCGATCAGGTCCTGATGTCGTTGCTGCGGCCGGTGTACGAGAAGTACTTCCGGGTCGAGGTGAAGGGCATCGAGAACATCCCGGCGGACGGCGGGGCGCTGATCGTCTCGAACCATTCGGGGACGCTGCCGCTGGACGGGCTGATGATGCAGGTCGCCGTCCATGACCATCATCCGCAGGGGCGGCATCTGCGGTTGCTGGCGGCGGATCTGGTGTTCATGCTGCCGGTGGTCAACGAGCTGGCGCGCAAGGCGGGGCACACGCTGGCCTGCGCGGAGGACGCGGAGGCGCTGTTGCGGCGCGGTGAGCTCGTCGGGGTGATGCCGGAGGGGTTCAAGGGGCTCGGCAAGCCGTTCGGGGAGCGGTACAAGCTCCAGCGGTTCGGGCGGGGCGGGTTCGTGTCGACGGCGCTGCGGACGGGGACGCCGATCGTGCCGTGCTCGATCGTGGGGGCGGAGGAGATCTACCCGATGATCGGCAACTCGAAGACGCTGGCGCGGCTGCTGGGGTTCCCGTACTTCCCGATCACGCCGACGTTCCCGCTGCTGGGTCCGCTGGGGGCGGTGCCGCTGCCGACGAAGTGGACGATCCAGTTCGGGGAGCCGATCCCCACGGAGGGGTATCCGGCGGAGGCGGCGGAGGACCCGATGCTGATGTTCAATCTGACGGATCAGGTGCGGGAGCAGATCCAGCACACGCTGTACAAGCTGCTGGTGCAGCGGCGGTCCGTGTTCTTCTGATCTTTCCGGTCGGCCCTGGTGTACCTCCGACCGGCCCTGGTGTTCTTCCGGGTCCGGTGGCCGAGTAGCCGGGCGGCCGGGTAGCAGGTGGTGCGGTGTGCGGGAACGGGGGCGCCTCCGACAAGGGGCGCCCCCGTTCCCGTATCCGGTGTGCGCGAGCGGGTGTGCTGGTGGCCGTGGTGTGCGGGCTACGGGCCCGATTCCTCGGCGTCGAGGCCGAGGCCCGGGAGGAGTCCGGGCAGCAGCGGGGGCAGGGTGACGTCCGGCTTGGGGACCGGGCTGGTCCTGCCCGAGGGGCTGGGGCTGGCCTTGTCCTGTTCCTTGGGGGTGTCGAGGAGGCCGCCGGTGCCGCCGCCGAGGAGTCCTTCGTCCTTCTTGCCGGAGGGGTCCGGCGCGGAGGGTTCGGGACTGCCGCCGCCCTGGTCCCGGGGTGTCGTGTCCCGGGGGGCCTCGCCTTCGCCGGAGCGGGTGGGCGCGGCGGGGCGTTCGGTGCCGTCCTGGGTGGGGCCCGCGGGGGACCGCTCGGTGCGGGGGCCCTGGCTGGGGCCGCCGCGGGGGGCGGGGGGCTCGGGGAGCAGCGAACGCAGGGGTTCGACCTCCTGCTCCATGGCGTCGAAGACGGAGCTGACCTCCTGGCTGACGTCGCCGAGCTGGACGGGCAGCCGGTCGCGCAGGGCGCTCCAGCTGTCGCGGTGGGATCGGGAGAACGCGGACAGGGCCTGGATGGGGCCGAGGGAGCCGTCGCGTTCGTAGGCGGCGAGGAGGAGGCGGTGGCCCTCGGCGGCGTCGTGGCGCATGCCGTTGAGGGTGCGGCGGACCTCGCCCACGGATTCGTGGTCGAGAGGGCCGCCGCGGTCGCGTTCCATGAGCCTGCGGGCCTCGCTCAGGCGGGTCGACGCCTGGTCGAGGTAGATCTCCCCGCGGTCGGTGTCACCGTCGGCGAGGCCCCGCTTGATGTCCTCGACGCCGCGCTTGAGGCCGTAGAGGGAGTCACCGGGGAGGGCGTCGGAGCTCGCGGCGGCCACGCCCCCGAGGGCGCCCGCCGCGACGCCGACCGTGAGTCCGCCCGCGACGAGGCTCTTGCTCAGCCGGGAGCGTGGGCGTAGTTTCCGCAGCGGTCCTGCCCGGTGGGCGCCCTTCGTCCCCTTGCGGGACCGCTGCTCGGGCACCGAAGGGTCCATCGCCCCACCGCCCGCGCCCGCCATCAGCATGGCCTCCATGGCGGCCACGAGCTGCGCGCGCTGGACGATCTTGACCTCGGGGTCCAGCGTGGGTCTGGGCAGGTCGGCGAGACCGCCCGCGAGGGTGAGCAGGCGTTGCTGCTCGGTCCTCGGGCCGGCCGGCGCGGTACCCGCCGGGTCGGGGGTCGCGCCCGGGGCGGACCGCTGATCGGACTGCTCGGCCGCCGGGCCCCGGTCGGTCGGTTCCTCCAGGGCCTGGGCGAAGGCGTTCGCCCGCCGGTGCGCCGATACGTTCGCGATCACTGGCGGCACCTCCTCTCGTCATGACGGTCGACTCCCCAGGGGGTCCTGAGGGTTCCATTCCCTGGCTGCCTCCACTCCTTCGAGTGAGCGGGGGCGGCCGGGGGGTGACCACAGGGAGCCTGTATCCCGCACAACGAGTGGCGCGGCACTTCGGTTACGGACCGGTGGTGACCGGAGTGGCCGGTCAACTGTAGCTCACGTTGGGTGAGTTGCTGGTCGCGCACCGTGTCGGGGCGGGATTCAGGGGTCGGGCGGGCCCGGTGGGGCGGGGGGTCGCCGGGTGTGATGGGGGGCGGGCCGGAGGTGGTGGATGTCGGGTTCACCGGTCAGCGGGCGTCGTCCGGGAGGAGCCGGGCGAGGGTGCGTACGGCCCGGTACTGGAGGGTCTTGATCGCGCCTTCGTTCTTGCCCATGACCCGGGCGGTCTCGGCGACCGACAGGCCCTGGAGGAAACGGAGGGTCACACACTCCTGCTGCTGGGGGTTGAGACGGCGGACCGCTTCGAGGAGGGCGGCGTTGGAGAGGGCCTCCAGGACGGAGTCCTCGGGGCTGCGCTCGACCTCGTTGGCGTCGAGCATCTCGCCGGTCGTCACTTCGAGCCGGAAGCGGCTCGACTTGAAGTGGTCGGCGACGAGGTTGCGGGCGATGGTCACGAGCCAGGCGCCGAAGTCGCGGCCCTGCCAGGTGAACGTGCCGATCCGGCGCAGGGCGCGCAGGAACGTCTCGCTGGTGAGGTCCTCGGCGGTGGCCTTGCTGCCCACCCGGTAGTAGATGTAGCGGTAGACGGTGTCGCTGTACTGGTCGTACAGCCTGCCGAACGCCTCGGCCTCGCCGGACTGGGCGCGTTCGACGAGTTCCATCATGCGGGCGCTGTCGCTGTCCGCGGCGGGCCTGCGGGTGGTCGTCGTGGTCGTCGTGGAGCCCGCGCCGCGGCTGCGCCTGCCGACGGCCGCCGTGCCGTCCGCCAGGGCGTAGCAGGGGCCGGTGGGTCCGGCCTGGGCGGCGGTACGGGTGGCGCGGGAGGTGCGGGGGGACTGCGCGGCGGGACGTGGGGCGGTGTGCGGGGCGGTTGGTGCGGGGACGGCGTATGCGGGGACGGCGTACGCGGTGGGGACGAAGCCGCGCAGGTGGTCGAGGACCGTCGCGCGCAGCGTAGCCAGGCCCGAGGCGTCAACCCCGACGTGTGGGTACACGGGACTCCCAGAGGCAGAGCTTGCATCACGTGCTGTGCGGGACCGTTCACCCGTCGTGGCGACGTGTGGGTACCGGCTTGCGTCTGAGGAGAATAACGCTTCGTACAGGCGGTGCTACGCCCAGTTGCTCAAATCATCGATTACGTCGCTTCTGTTATCGATCGGCGTTGGTTCAAGTGTCGGAGAGTGACAGGTTGTTGACCAAACGGGATCGATACAGGGCGGATGGGGGTGTGTTGTGCTCATTGGGGGTGCCGCTCCTGACGGCTCGTCCGGGTGGACGTGTGTGCGGGTGCGCGGGCGTCCGGGTGTCCGGGTGCCGAGTCGTCCGGGTGGGCGCACCGGGCGGACGACCCGCGGCGGTGTCCGGGCCGAGGTGGCCGTGGAGGTCAGCGGCGGGTCCTGCGGTGCAGGGCGATGGCGGCGGCCGTGCCGCCGGCGACCGCGCCGACGCCCGCCGCCGCGGGGATGCCGACCTTCGCGGCCTTGCGGCCGGTGCGGTAGTCGCGCAGCCGCCAGTCGCGGGCGCGGGCGTGCTTGCGGAGCTTGGCGTCCGGGTTGATCGCGTAGGGGTGGCCGACCAGGGACAGCATGGGGATGTCGTTGTGGGAGTCGCTGTAGGCGGCGCAGCGGGTCAGGTCCAGGATCTCGGCGGTGGCCAGCGCGCGGACCGCCTCGGCCTTGGCGGGGCCGTGCAGGGGTTCGCCGACGAGCCGTCCGGTGTAGACGCCGCCGACGGACTCCGCGACGGTGCCGAGCGCGCCGGTCAGTCCGAGGCGGCCGGCGATCACGGTGGCGATCTCCACGGGGGCGGCGGTGACGAGCCACACCTTCTGGCCCGCGTCCAGATGGGCCTGGGCGAGGGCGCGGGTGCCCGGCCAGATCCGGTCGGCCATGTACTCGTCGTAGATCTCCTCGCCGATGGTCATCAGCTCGGCGACCCGGTGGCCCTTGACGATGGACAGCGCGGAGTCCCGGGCGTCCTGCATGTGCTCGGGGTCCTCGACGCCGGCGAGCCGGAACCACGCCTGCTGCCAGGCGAAGCGGGTGAGCTCGCGGGTGTCGAAGAACTTGCGTTTGTACAGGCCCCGGCCGAAGTGGAAGAGGGCGGCGCCCTGCATCACGGTGTTGTCCAGGTCGAAGAACGCGGCGGCGCGGCGGTCGCCGACCACGGGGAACGCCGGTTCCTCGGGGGTGCCGTCCGGGGCCGGGGCCCGCCGGGCGGATTCGAGGTCCTGCGAGGTCTTGCGGGCTGCCTCCGCCGAGGCCTCGCCTGCGAGCACGCTCCGCGCCGTGGCGGAGCGCCTACGGGAAGTGAGCCATCCGAGAGCGGCCATGCGGTGAGCATAGCCAGTTTGTTCGGTGGTTCCCCGGCGGTGGTGACGCGGTGCGGTGAACATCCGGGTGGCCCTTCCCGCCGCTCCCGGATCCGCCTCCGGAACTGGCTCCCGATCCGCCTCCGGTACCGGCTCCGGTGCTGCTCCCGGTACCGCTCACGCTCCGCTCCGGGATCCGGCCCCTGTGCTCCGCTCCCGGTGCCGCTCGACGGCCGGTCGTGCGCGGGTGCGTGGTGCGCGCCGCGCTCTCTTCGGTCGCGGGGCTCCCCGGCGCGCGGGGCGCGGGGCGACAATGGGCCGTATGAGTCCCCTCTTTCGACGTACGGAGAAGAAGCCTCCCGCGGAGCGTGTCGTGACGCTGATCGGGAAGCCCGGGTGTCATCTGTGCGATGACGCGCAGGTCGTGATCGAGAAGGTGTGCGGGGAGGTGGGTGCCTCCTGGGAGAAGAAGGACATCACCCAGGACGAGGAGCTGCACCGGCTGTACTGGGAGCAGATCCCGGTGGTGCTGGTGGACGGTGCCCAGCACGACTTCTGGCGGGTCAAGGAGGAGCGGCTGCGGAAGGCCCTGACGGGCTGACGCGCGCCTCCCGGCGGAGGGTCGGCCGGGAGGGCTCGGCGCGGGCTCGCTCGTGGTGCGCGGGGCGGGTGGTTCGTGGGGGGTGGGGCGGGCTGCTCCGCTTGTCGGAGGTCCGTGCGGGTTTGGTGAGTTTGGTGTGGATTCCCTTGGGGCGGGCGGAGGTTGGCCGGAATCGGGCGGTCGAGGGGGGTGTGTTCGGGGAACGGAGGGGCACTTTAGGGCTAAAGAACGCGTTACGATCGTTGCTGTTTGCATGCTGATTGACCGGGTTCGGCTTCGGGGGCGGGGTTGTTTTGAGGAGTGTGTACCGCTTTGCCCCCTACGGATGAGCGTTCTGGAGGTCCGTGCGCCGGTTCCCGGATCGCGCGCCGGGAGTGCGTGACCCCGGTCACGTTGGCCGGGCAAATCGGACACCATCTTTGTGCACGCGTTCACAAAGACATAGCCTGCTGTCGACGGGGCGGTCCCGGCACCTACGGCCGCCCACAGCCCCGCTCTACCCGCAGGAGCACCGTGGCAACTGGCCGAACACACCGACCGGCGACCCGAAGCCGAGGGATTCCCGAGGCCACCGTCGCCCGGCTCCCGCTGTATCTGAGGGCTCTCACCGCGCTTTCCGAGCGCTCGGTGCCCACGGTCTCGTCGGAGGAACTGGCCGCCGCCGCGGGGGTCAACTCCGCCAAGCTCCGCAAGGACTTCTCCTACCTCGGCTCGTACGGCACCCGTGGTGTGGGCTATGACGTCGAGTACCTCGTCTACCAGATCTCCCGGGAACTGGGTCTGACCCAGGACTGGCCCGTGGTGATCGTCGGGATCGGCAACCTCGGTGCCGCGCTCGCCAATTACGGTGGGTTCGCCTCCCGCGGGTTCCGGGTCGCCGCGCTGATCGACGCCGACCCCGAGATGGCGGGCAAGCCGGTCGCGGGCATCCCGGTCCAGCACACCGACGAGCTGGAGAAGATCATCGACGAGAACGGGGTGTCGATCGGCGTCATCGCGACCCCCGCGGGCGCCGCCCAGCAGGTGTGCGAACGGCTGGTCGCCGCCGGGGTGACCTCCATCCTGAACTTCGCCCCGACGGTCCTCAACGTGCCGGACGGGGTCGACGTACGCAAGGTCGACCTCTCGATCGAGCTCCAGATCCTCGCCTTCCACGAGCAGCGCAAGGCCGGTGAGGAGATCGCCGAGGCCGCGGAGGCGGCGGAAGCGGCCGAGGCGGCCCGGACGGCCCGTGACCCGCGTAAGGGACCTGACGGGGACATGCCCGCCGTGATGCCGGCATGACTCTCCTCGTCGTCGGGCTGAGCCATCGCAGCGCACCCGTCAGCGTGCTGGAGCGGGCCGCGCTGTCCCGTGACAGCCAGGGCAAGCTCCTCCAGGACACCCTCGCCGCGGAGCCCGCCGTGGAGGCGGCCGTCCTCGCGACCTGCAACCGGGTCGAGCTGTACGCGGACGTCGACAAGTTCCACGCCGGTGTCGCGGAGCTGTCCACCCTGCTCGCCCAGCACAGCGATGTCGGTCTCGACGAGCTGACCCCGCATCTCTACGTCCACTACGAGGACCGGGCCGTCCACCATCTCTTCTCGGTGGCCTGCGGACTCGACTCGATGGTCGTCGGCGAGGGGCAGATCCTCGCGCAGATCAAGGACGCCCTCGCCGTCTCGCAGGACCTGCACACCGCCGGACGGCTGATCAACGACCTCTTCCAGCAGTCCCTGCGGGTCGGCAAGCGCGCTCACTCCGAGACCGGGATCGACCGGGCCGGACAGTCGCTCGTCACCTTCGGCCTCCAGCAGTTCGCCGCCGGCGGCGACACCGCGGCCTGGGCCAGGGGCAAGCGGGCCCTCGTCATCGGCGCCGGGTCCATGTCCTCGCTGGCCGCCGCGACCCTCGCCCGGACCGGGGTCAGCGAGATCGTCGTCGCCAACCGCACCCTGGAACGCGCCGAGCGGCTCGCCGCGATCCTCTCCGAGCCCGGTGGCACGGGAGTGTCCGCCCGTGCCGTCCGGATGGACCGGGTGGCCGCGGAGCTGACACGTGCAGACATCGTGGTGTCCTGCACCGGCGCCTCCGGACTGGTCCTGACCGGCCAGGACGTCGCGGACGCCGTCGCCGGACGGGCCATGGAGGACGCGGTCGCCGGGGAACCGGCCAGCCCGCTGGCCCTGCTCGACCTCGCGATGCCCCGCGACATCGACGCCGCCGTCCATGACGTCGCCGGAGTCCGGCTCGTCGACATAGAGTCCCTCGCCGGGGCGTCCGCGGACGCCCCGATGGCCGCCGATGTCGACCAGGTGCGCGCGATCGTCTCCGCCGAGGTCGACGCGTTCGGCGCCGCCCAGCGCGCCGCGCACGTCGCCCCGACCGTGGTGGCACTGCGGACCATGGCCGCCGATGTCGTCGCCGGGGAGATCGCCCGCCTCGACGGACGGCTGCCCGCCCTCGGCGAGAAGGAACGCGCCGAGATCACCCAGACCGTCAAGCGCGTGGTCGACAAGCTGCTGCACGCGCCGACCGTACGGATCAAGCAGCTCGCCGCCGAACCCGGCGGCGCCGGATACGCGGACGCGCTGCGTACCCTGTTCGACCTCGACCCGGAGGCCGTCGCCTCCGTCTCGCGGGCCGACCGGGGCGACAACGACCCGAGGAACGATGCAAGGAGCGACGTACCGAGCGTCGCCCATGTCACCCAGGTCACGAACGTTCCGGGCATCACCGGCGTACCCCAAGACGCCGACGGTGTCCCACCGAACGTCACGAACGGCAGGAACCGAGGACGCGCATGACTGAGAAGGCACTGAGGCTGGGGACCAGGCGCAGCAAGCTCGCCATGGCCCAGTCCGCACTCGTGGCGGAGGCCGTCCGGGAACTGACCGGGCGTGAGGTCGAGTTGGTCGAGATCACCACGTTCGGTGACACCTCGCGCCAGCACCTGGCGCAGATCGGGGGCACCGGCGTCTTCGTGACCGCGCTGCGCGACGCGCTGCTGCGCGGTGACGTGGACTTCGCCGTGCACTCCCTCAAGGACCTGCCGACGACGCAGTCCCCCGACTTCACCCTGGCCGCCGTGCCGCCGCGGGAGGACCCCCGCGACGTACTGGTCGCCCGGGACGGGCTGACGTTCGCCGAGCTGCCCGACGGGGCGCGGATCGGTACCGGTTCGCCGCGCCGGATGGCGCAGCTCAACGCGTACGCCCGAGGTCACGGCATGACCATCGAGACCGTGGCGATCCGCGGGAACGTGGACTCGCGCATCGGATACGTCCGCGCGGGGGAGCTCGACGCCGTCGTGCTCGCCGCCGCCGGGCTGAACCGGCTCGGCAGGATCGGTGACGCCACCGACTTCCTGCCGGTCGACACCGTCCTGCCCGCCCCCGGCCAGGGGGCCCTGGCGATCGAGTGCGCGTCCCGTGACACCGCGCTCGCCGCCGTGCTCGGAGAGCTCGACGACCCGCTGACGCGGGCCGCCGTGACCGCCGAGCGTTCTCTGCTCGCCGCCCTGGAGGCCGGTTGCAGCGCACCCGTCGGGGCGCTGGCCGACCTGTTGGCCGACGGGCAGATCGTCAAGGAAATGCGCCTTCGCGGAGTGGTCGGCAGTACCGACGGCTCCGCGCTGGTCGCGCTGTCCACCACCGGTCCCGTGCCTTCGACGCATGAGCAGGCCACCGCGCTCGGCCGCGAACTCGCGGACGAGATGCTGGCCAAGGGCGCGGCCGGTCTGATGGGGGAGCGAGCACAGTGAGCCCCACCACCGCCAACCACTCCGCCGTTCCCGCGCACGGGCACGTCACCTTCCTGGGTGCCGGACCGGGTGATCCGGGACTGCTGACCCTGCGCGCCGTGGAGGCGCTCGCGGGTGCGGACGTACTGATCGCCGAGCCCGATGTGCTCGATGTGGTCCGGGCGCATGCCAGGGCGGGTGTTGCCGTCCTTGACGCCAACGCCCCCACGGCGGCGCCCCGGTCGCTGTCGGGCGCACCGGAACCGGCTGCTGACAGGGCGTCAACTGCCGTCGGTGGTCCCGTTTTGAGGGACACGGCCAATCTTGTCATGGAGGCCGCGCGCGGCGGCAAGCGGGTCGTGCGCGCGGTTCCGGGCGATCCCGGCCTGGACACCTACGCCGCCGGGGAGATGCTGGCCTGCGCGGCCGGCGGGGTGCCCTTCGAGGTCGTACCGGGTGTCGCGGCGGCCGTGGGCGTGCCCGCGTACGCCGGGGTGCCGCTGCGGGACGAACGGGGCACCGACGTACGGTTCGTGGACGCGCGGACGGCCTCCGAGCGCTGCTGGAGCGAGGTCGGGGCCTCCGACGGGACCGTCGTGGTCTCGGCGACCCTGGAGACCGTCGCCGCGGCGGCCGGTGAGCTGGTCGCGGCCGGCCGCAAGCCGGACACCCCGCTGACGGTGACCGTCGGCGGGACGACGACCCGGCAGCGGACCTGGTCCGCGACGCTCGGGACGATCGCGCAGACCCTCAAGCAGTCGAAGGTGCTGCCGTCGCCCGACGGCGGCCGGTCGGTGATAGCCGTGGTCGGCGAGTGCTCGGCCGCCGCGCAGCGTGACCAGCTCTCGTGGTTCGAGTCGAAGCCCCTGTTCGGGTGGCGGGTGCTCGTACCGCGGACCAAGGAGCAGGCGGCGTCGCTCTCCGACCAGCTCCGCGGTTACGGCGCGGTGCCGCACGAGGTGCCGACGATCGCGGTGGAGCCGCCGCGCACCCCGCAGCAGATGGAACGCGCCGTCAAGGGTCTGGTGACCGGGCGGTACGAGTGGATCGCGTTCACCTCCGTCAACGCGGTGAAGGCGGTCCGGGAGAAGTTCGAGGAGTACGGGCTCGACGCGCGGGCGTTCGCGGGGATCAAGGTCGCCGCGGTCGGTGAGCAGACCGCCGCCGCGCTGATCGCCTTCGGCGTCAAGCCGGACCTGGTGCCCAGCGGTGAGCAGTCGGCCGCCGGTCTCCTGGAGGACTGGCCGCCGTACGACCCGGTCTTCGACCCGATCGACCGGGTGTTCCTGCCGCGCGCCGACATCGCCACCGAGACGCTGGTGGCCGGGCTGATCGAGCTGGGCTGGGAGGTGGACGACGTGACGGCCTACCGGACCGTACGGGCGTCGCCGCCGCCGGCCGACACCCGGGAGGCCATCAAGGGCGGCGGGTTCGACGCGGTGCTGTTCACCTCGTCGTCGACCGTGCGGAACCTGGTGGGTATCGCCGGGAAGCCGCACAACGTCACCGTCATCGCCTGTATCGGGCCCGCCACCGCGAAGACGGCGGAGGAGCACGGGCTGCGGGTGGACGTGATGGCTCCCGAGCCGTCCGTGCACAAGCTGGCCGCCGCGCTCGCCGACTTCGGCGCGGCCCGGCGGGACGCCGCGGTGGAGGCGGGGGAGTACGTGACCCGGCCCAGTGAGCGGCGGCCGGGGGCGCGGCGCAGACGCGCGGCGCCGTAGCGGTAGGACGGGTTCACCAGGGGCGGTCGGTGCTGGACCGGTCCCGTGGTCGTGGCCGGGCGCCGAGCCCGGTCACCGTGTCCGTGAGTCGGCCGGGTACCACCACTGGTGGTGCCCGGCCGGTTTCGTCGGGCCGGGGCCGTTGGTGCGGGCCCGGTGCGATGGTGGGGCGGGTGCCGCTGTGGGCGGGTGCGGTGGTGGGCGGTGCCGTTGTGGGCCGGGTGGTGCCGCCTGGTGCGGGGGCAGGGCCTAGGTTGGAAGGGTGCGGACGTCCGGTGACGCCGGGCCGCCCGTCCGTTTCCGTCCGGTGGCGGGTCCGGTGCCTGTGCTTGGCGCCGGGGCCGGGCGCGGTACGGGACGTGGCGGGCCGGTGGTGGTGCCGGGCCGTCCGGCCCGGGGCGGACAGCCGTTCCGGGCGTGACGCTACGGAGTTCGACGTTGAGTAAGTACGGTTCTTTTCCCGGGGCACGGCCCCGACGGCTGCGGGCGACGCCCGTACTGCGGCGGATGGTCGCCGAGACCCGGTTGCACCCCGCCGATCTGATCCTTCCCGCGTTCGTGCGGGAAGGGGTGTCGGCGCCGGTGCCGATCGGGACGATGCCCGGGGTGGTCCAGCACACCCGGGACAGTCTGCGGGCGGCGGCCGTCGAGGCGGTGGCGGCCGGGGTGTCCGGGATCATGCTGTTCGGGGTGCCGGAGGAGGGCAAGAAGGACGCCCTCGGCACGGCCGGTACCGACCCGGACGGGATTCTCCAGGTCGCGTTGCGCGATGTGCGGGCGGAGGTCGGGGACGAGCTGATCGTCATGTCCGATCTGTGCCTGGACGAGTTCACCGACCACGGGCACTGCGGGGTCCTCGACACGGACGGCCGTGTCGACAACGACGCGACGCTGGAGCGGTACGCGGAGATGGCGCAGGTCCAGGCCGACGCGGGCGCCCATGTCGTGGGCCCCAGCGGGATGATGGACGGCCAGATCGGGGTGGTCCGCGACGCGCTCGACCAGATCGACCGGGACGATGTGGCGATCCTCGCGTACACGGTGAAGTACGCGTCGGCGTTCTACGGGCCGTTCCGGGAGGCGGTGGGCTCCTCGCTGAAGGGTGACCGCAAGACGTACCAGCAGGACCCCGCGAACGCCCGTGAGTCGCTGCGGGAGCTGGCGCTGGACCTGGAGGAGGGCGCGGACATGGTGATGGTCAAGCCGGCCGGGCCGTATCTCGACGTGCTCGCGAAGGTCGCGCAGGCGGTGGAGGTCCCGGTCGCCGCGTACCAGATCTCCGGGGAGTACGCGATGGTCGAGGCGGCGGCGGAGCGGGGGTGGATCGACCGGGACCGGGCGATCCTGGAGTCGCTGCTCGGGATCAAGCGGGCCGGGGCGAACATGATCCTCACGTATTGGGCTACCGAGGTCGCGCGGGGGTTGCGGGGCTGACCCGGCCCGGTTCGGGTTCGCCCCTTCGGGGGTCGGGGGGCTGCCTCTTGCTGTGCCCCGTTCCCCGCGGGTCGCCTTTGCTTGGGCTTTCGGGGTCTGTCCGGGTGGACGTACTTGTTCCCTGTGCCGTCGCTCGGCGGGTGCGCAGTTCCCCGCGGGTCGCCTTTGCTTGGGCTTCCGAGGTCTGTCCGGGTGGGCGTACTTGTTCCCTGTGCCGTCGCTCGGTGGGTGCGCAGTTCCCCGCGCCCCTTTGGGGCGCCCCTGGCTGTTGTTCGTCCGGTGCGGGTCTGCCCTCGTGCGCAGTTCCCCGCGGGTCGCCTTTGCTTGGGCTTCCGAGGTCTGTCCGGGTGGGCGTACTTGTTCCCTGTGCCGTCGCTCGGTGGGTGCGCAGTTCCCCGCGCCCCTTTGGGGCGCTCCTGGCTGTTGTTCGTCCGGTGCGGTTCCCCGCGCCCTTTTGGGCGCGGGGACGTGTTGGTGTCAGGCGGTTACGGGGGTGCTCGCGCAGTGGTTGGTGCCGGTGTTCTGGACGAGGCAGACCCGCATGGTGTGGGTGGAGCCCTCGGGGAGGTTGCGGGTGACCCGGTCGACGTTGTCGGTCTGGCCGACGGTCGACGCCCTGCGTCCGTCGCTGAGCTGGGCCACGAACTCGTACGTGGTGTCGCCGAAGTCGACGACCTCCAGGGTGTCGTCCTGGATCAGGCCCTGCGCGTTCTGGTGCCATTCGCCGTAGCCGAGGCGCTCGGTGCCCGCGTAGTAGGTGACGCGTACGCCGTTGCCGGTGGACGCGGTCGTCGCATGGATCGCCTGTACGGCGGCCGTGGTGTCGGCGGACTGGGCGGCGGCGCTGCCCGCGCCGAACGTCATACCGGTGGTGAGGGCGAGGGCGGTCGTGGCGAGGAGGGCACCGACTGCTTTGCGCATGGAGGGTTCAGCCTTTCGGGTCGTGGAATGCCTTGCGGTACGACCATTGGACCCTCCGTGATTATCGATTGCCATAGGTGAGGGGCGGTTGACGCAATGACGCCTCAGGATGAATTCAAGAGGCATGCGGTGCGCGGATAGGGCCGGTGGCGTATTCGCGTCTTGCCGCTCGGGTTCTGTTTACTTTCCCAGGAGTTCCACCAGGCGGGAAAAGCCGTCGGCGGAGTGGCCTTCCGCCACCGAGCGGTCGAGGAGATCGCGCAGCGGCTCGAAGAAGGCGGGGCTGACGCCCTGGGCGGCGAAGGCGTCCAGGAAGCCGCCGATCGCGGCCTGGTTGACGGCGAGGCTGGAGACATCGGTGAGATGGTCGCCGGAGTCCAGGGCCGCCGCGATGCCCGGGACGTTGCCCTGGGTCATCGCGGTCACCCAGTCCGCCAGCAGGGGCGCGAAATCCGTGGCCGGGATGTTCTCCGAGCGGATCATCGCGTACGCCTGGGTGACGCCCATGACCATGCCGTACATGCCTGTGAGCAGGGCCAGGTCGTACAGGGCCGCGTAGCCGGGGTCGGTGCCGGTCCAGCGGGTGCCGCCGAGCGCGGCCAGGGTCGGGCGGTGTGCCTCGTACGCGCGCTCGTCGCCGCTGTAGAGGATGTAACCGGCGGGGGTGGCGATCATCTGGGGGACGGCCATGATGCCGCCGTCGAGGTAAGCGGCGCCCTGCTCCGCCGTCCAGGCGGCCAGTTCGCGGGCCTGGGCGGGGGTGCCGTTCGTGAGGTTCGCGAGGACGCGGCCCTTCAGTGAGGCGGCGATCGGGGTGAGCAGTCCGGTGACGTCGTCGTAGGTGGTGAGGCACAGGATCGTGAGTTCACCCGCCTCGATCGCGGCGGCCGGGGATTGTGCGGGAACAGCTCCCTGGGCGGTGAGGATTCCGGTCTTCGCAGGGTTCCGGTTCCATACCGTCACCTGGTGTCCGGCCTTGAGGAGCGCCGCCGCCAGGGCCGATCCCATCATTCCCAGACCGATCACCGAAACATGCGCGGGAGCGGGGTCGGGGGAAGTCGTCGCGGTGGTTTCGGGTGCGGGCATGGGAATTCCTTTTCGGGGCGGTGGGGTGTTCCGGGAATGTGTTCATCCTTGTTCGCCCGGCCGCCGCCGACAAGTACCGACCAATTCCTCAGATACGCACCGAAAGGTCAGTGAGGGTTCCCAGGGGGTCCGCCGCCGGAAGGGTCACCGAGATGCTGAGGCCCCCCTCCTCCCGGGGGTGGGCCGTGACCTCGCCGTCGTGGGCGCGGGCGATCGAGCGGACGATGGACAGTCCGAGCCCGGCGCCCTTCGCGGTGACGAGCCGGTCCGTGCCCCGGCGGCGGAACGGCTCGAACAGCGAGGGGATCTCGTACGCGGGGATGACCGGGCCGGTGTTGGCGACCGTCACACCCACCCGGGTCCCCGCCGTTCCGTCCTCCTCCGGTACGGGACCGCTGACGATCTCGATCCGGCCCCCGGGCCCGGTGTTGTGGCGTACCGCGTTCTCCACCAGGTTGTGCACCAGCCGCTCCAGCAGCAGCGCGTCCCCCGTCGTCAGGGCCTCGTCGGCGGTGGACCGGATGCCGACGCCCGCCGCCCGTGCCTCCGCGCCGGTCTGCGCCACGACGTGCTCGACCACGTCGGCGAGGTCGACCGGGGCGCGCTCGGTGAGGGCGTTCTCCGAGGACGCCAGCATCAGCAGTCCGCCGATGAGCCGTTCATGACGGTCGTTGATCTCCAGCAGGTTCTCCCCGAGCCGCCGGACGTCCTCCGAGGCGGTGCGCCGGTGCATCGCCACCTCGACCAGGGCGCGGCCCAGGGTCAGCGGGGTGCGCAGTTCGTGGGAGGCGTTGGCGACGAAGCGGCGCTGTCCGTCGAAGGAGCGGTCCAGCCGCTCGATCATGGTGTCGAAGGTGTCGGCCAGGTCCTTCACCTCGTCGTGCGGGCCGCTCAGCGCGATGCGTTCGTGCAGTCCGCGGTCGGCGGCGGGCGCGTTGGCGATCCGCCGGGCCGTTTCGGTGACCCGGTGCAGCGGGGCGAGGACGCGGCCCGCGATCAGCCAGCCGAACCCGGCCGCCACCCCGCCCACGACGAGCAGGGCGATACCGCTCTGGGTCAGCAGGGCGGTCGTCGCCGCGGACCTCAGCCGGTCCTGCTCCTTCGTGAGCCATTCCCCGGCCTCCTCGCCCTTCAGGACGGTGCCGCCGCGCAGATAGACCCGGGTGTTGCGGTCCAGGGGCGGCGGGGTGGGCAGCGGTACGGCGGAGGAGGCGGCGGACCGCTCGGACGCGGCTCCGCCGGTCAGTATCTTCGGCCCGGAGCCCTCGGTCTGCTGGTCGAACAGGACCTGGGTGAGCCCGAGCAGCAGCAGCCCCGCGATCAGGAACAGGACCCCGTACAGCAGGGTGAGCCGGCCGCGCAGGCTGAGGCGGCGCGGGGCCGTGGGGCGGCGCCGGCGGCGGAGCGCGGTTCGGGGTCCCGGGCCGCGGTGGCCGCGGGACCTCGGTGTGTGGTCGGGGGCTTTCGTGGGCCGGTCGCCGGGCTTCGGGGCCTCGTCGGGGTGGCGGTTCACGGGATGCGGTACCCCACTCCGGTCACCGTCTCCACCAGGGGCGGGGCGGCCAGCTTGCGGCGGAGTTTGAGGATCGTCAGCCGGACCACCCCGGAGAACGGGTCGGCGTTCTCGTCCCACACCTTCTCCAGCAGCACCTCGGCGGAGACCGGTGCCCCGTCGGCGCGCAGCAGTTCGGCCAGTACGGCGAACTCCTTGCGGGCCAGCGGGACGTACCGGCCGTCGCGGTAGACCTCGCGGCGCCCCGGGTCCAGGGTGAGGCCCGCGCGGCGCAGCACCGGGGGCGCGGCGGGGCGGGAGCGGCGGCCGAGCGAGTGGACGCGGGCCGCGAGTTCCGCGAACGCGAACGGCTTCGTCAGATAGTCGTCCGCGCCGAGGGACAGCCCGGCCACCCGGTCGGCGATCCCGGCCGCCGCGGTCAGCATCAGCACCCGTGGCGCGGTGTCCGCGCCGACGAGTTCCCGGCACACGTCGTCGCCGTGGACGGCCGGGATGTCCCGGTCGAGGACCACGACGTCGTAGGCGTGGACCGTCAGGCGTTCCAGGGCCGCCGCGCCGTCGTGCGCGATGTCCACCGCGTGGGTCTCCTCGCGGAGCCATTCCGCGATGGCGTCCGCGAGCAGCGGTTCGTCCTCCACGATCAGTACCCGCATGAGCCCCGTCCCTGCCGCTGGTCCCTCGCCGTGCGCCGTGTCCCGGGCGTGGTCGGCGGCCGGGTGCGCGGTGCTGAGAGGTCCATGGTCCCCGGGGCCGTGTTTCCTCCCCGTTAGTGATCGCTGTGCCTCCGGGGGGAGTTGGCGGCCTCGGCCTTGCCGTCCGGTCGGGCCGCCGGACGGGGAAACGCCCGGGAAACAGCGGGTGGCGTTCTCTCGGAGCCATCGGGCCGGTTCTCGACCGGCCGGGCGGACGGCGCGGAGAGCCGCGGCGACGCGGACCGAAGGAGACGAACCACGATGCGATCACGGACACGGGGCACGCTGGCGGCGGTGCCGGTACTGGTGGCGCTGCTGCTCACCGGGTGCGGGGCAGGCGGCACCGACGACAAGGTGGCCTCCGCCGCCGGCGACGGCAAGGGGAAGACGGCCGCCGCCAAGGAGAGCCTGAGCCCCGAGAAGCGCGCGCTGAAGATGGCCCAGTGCATGCGTGATCAGGGGATGGACGTGGCCGACCCGGAGGAGGGCGGCGGCGTCCAGATCCAGGGGCGCGGCAAGAAGATGAGCAAGAAGAAGGTCGACGACGCGATGGCGGCGTGCCGCAAGTTCGCGCCGCAGGGGCTGGACAAGGGCGCCGATCCCAAGGCGATGGACAACATGCGCGAGTACGCCAAGTGCATGCGGGAGAACGGTGTCGAGGAGTTCCCGGACCCGCAGGGCGGCGGGATGCGGCTGGACGCCAAGGTCGCGGAGGACCCGGACGTCCCGGCCGCCGACAAGAAGTGCAAGCCCAAGATGGGCAAGGGCGGCGGCGGACTGCTGGGCGGGGGGAAGCGCTGATGGCCGCGGACACGGACACGGACGGGGGTCCGGGGGCCGGTACGGGTACGGGTACTGATACCCGTACCGGTACCGGTGGGGCCGGTGTCGCTCCCGCCACGGCCGACGGGGGGCTCGGAGCCGTGCTCGGCGCGGGCGGGGGTCCGGCCGGGCCCCGGGGCGCCAAGCGGGCCCGCAGGTCCCGCCGGGGGAGGCTGGCCCTCGCGCTGGTCGTACTGATCGCGGGCGGGGCTGCCGCCGCCGCGGCGCTGGGGCTCGGCAGAGCGCAGGACGACACCGCCAGCACCCCCGCGCTGCCCCCGAAGACCGCCGAGGTGGACCGCCGTGACCTCAAGGACGCCAAGAGCACGGACGGTTCCCTCGGGTTCGGCACCTCACGGACCGCCATCTCCCGGATCGGCGGCACCCTCACCGGGGTCGCGGAGGCGGGGGACACCGTCGGACGCGGCAAGGCGCTGTACGAGGTGGACGACGTGCCCGTCACGCTGATGTACGGGCCGACGCCCGCGTACCGGGCGCTGAAATCCGGCCTGGAGGGCGATGACGTACGCCAGTTGGAGCGCAATCTCGCCGCCCTCGGGTACAGCGGCTTCACCGTGGACGAGGAGTTCACGGACCTGACCGCCGACGCGGTGAAGGAGTGGCAGGAGGACCTGGGCGTCAAGGAGACCGGCACGGTCGACCTCGGACGGGTCGTCTTCGTGCCCGGCGAGGTCCGGGTGGACAGCGTCGAGGCGGAACAGGGCGCGGCACTCGCGCCCGGCGGGAAGGTCCTCGCGTACACCGGCACCGGCAAGGCGGTGACCGTGGAACTCGAACCCGCCGACCAGGACATGGCGAAGGAGGGCACCAAGGTCGAGGTCGTCCTGCCCGACGACACCGTCGCCAAGGGGGTCGTCGAGGACGTCACCACCGTCATCACACCCGGCGGCAACGGGGAGGACGACGAGGCCGAGACGACCGTCGAGGTCGTCATCGGACTCACCGACGCCAAGGGCCGCAAGGCCGCCGACTCGTACGCGCTGGCCGCGGTGGACGTGGAGTTCACCGCCGGCACCCGTGAGGACGTGCTGACCGTGCCCGTGTCGGCGCTGCTCGCGCTGTCCGAGGGCGGCTTCGGCGTGGAGGTGGTCGAGGGGACCGCGACGCGCTACGCACCGGTGGAGCCCGGACTGTTCGCGGACGGCCGGGTCGAGATCACCGGCGACGGGATCACCGAGGGCACGAAGGTGGGGGTACCGGAGTGATCTCCCTGGACGGGGTGACCCGGACGTACGCGGGCGGGGTGACCGCCCTGGACGGGGTGTCGCTGCACATCGCCGCCGGTGAACTCGTCGCCATCGTCGGCCCGTCGGGCTCCGGCAAGTCCACCATGCTCAATGTGCTCGGCACCCTCGACCGGCCCACCGCCGGCCGGGTCCGTCTCGACGGGTACCCGGTCGGGGAACTGTCCGACGCCGAACTGTCGGCGCTGCGGGCCACCCGGATCGGGTTCGTGTTCCAGCACTTCCACCTCGCGGCCGGTACGACCGCCCTCGACAATGTCGCCGACGGACTGCTGTACACCGGGCTGCGGAGCGGGGAACGGCGGCGGCGCGCGGCGGCCGTGCTGGAACGGGTCGGCCTCGGCCACCGGCTGGACCATGAGCCGCACGAACTGTCCGGCGGGGAACGGCAGCGGGTCGCCATCGCGCGGGCCGTCGCGGGGGAACCCGCGCTGCTGCTCGCGGACGAGCCGACGGGTGCGCTGGACTCGCACTCGGGGGCCGGGGTGATGGCCCTGCTGCGGGAGCTGAACGCGTCCGGGACGACCGTCGTCGTCATCACGCACGAACGGGAGATCGCGGAGTCGCTGCCCCGGCAGGTGCGGATGCGGGACGGACGGGTGGTCGCGGACGACACCCGCACGGGCGGTGCGACCGCGTTGTCCGGCGAGACGGAGTTCTCGTCCGGGGCGTACTCGTCCGGGGACGCGTTGTCCGGGGCGTACTCGTCCGGGGAGTCCGTGTCCGGCGCGGGGGAGGGGACACGATGACCACGTCCAGTGCGTCCAGTGCGTCGGGCACGTCCGGCACGTCCAGCGGGTCCGGTGGTACCTCCGTCCTCGGGCGGCCCGGGTCGCGCGGGGCCTCGCGGGGCAGGTCGCGTCACGGGTCCCCGGCCGGGGACCGGCCGAGGCTGCGGCCCGCCCGGCTGTCACCGCGCGATGTGGTGAAGGTCGGCGCGGTGGGACTGCGGACGCGTCCGCTGCGGGCGTTCCTGTCCGCGCTGGGTATCGCGATCGGGATCGCGGCGATGGTCGCCGTGGTCGGGATCTCGTCCTCGTCGCGCGCCGACCTCGACCGCACCCTCGACGCGCTCGGCACCAATCTGCTGACCGTCACCCCCGGCAGCACCATGATGGGCGGCCAGGCGACGCTGCCGCTCACGGCGGAGGACATGGTGTCGCGGATCGGTCCCGTCGACGCGGTCTCTGCCATCGGCAAGGTCCCGGACACCAAGGTCTACCGCAACGACAAGATCCCGGCCGCGGAGACGGGCGGCCTCTCGGCGTACGCGGTACGCGACGACCTGCGGACGACGGTCGGCGCCGAACTGCGCGCCGGGAGCTGGCTGAACGCGGCGACCGCCCGCTATCCGGCGGTCGTCCTCGGTTCGGACGCGGCGGCCCGGCTCGGCATCGGGAAGGTCGACCCCGACACCCGGGTCCTCGTCGGACAGCGGTGGTTCACCGTCGTCGGCATCCTGGAGGAAGCCGCGCTCGCGCCCGAACTCGACGCCGCCGCGCTGATCGGCTGGCGGTCGGCCGCCACGTACCTCGGGTTCGACGGGCACGCGACCACCATCTACACGCGCTCCGCCGAGTCGGCGGTCCCGCAGGTGCAGTCCGTGCTGGGCGCGACCGCCAACCCCCAGCAGCCCGACGAGGTCAATGTGTCCCGTCCGTCCGACGCGCTGGCCGCGCAGCAGGCGGCCGGGGAGGCGTTCACCGGGCTGCTGCTCGGGCTCGGCGCGGTGGCGCTGCTCGTCGGCGGGGTCGGGGTCGCCAACACCATGGTGATCTCCGTACTGGAACGGCGGGCCGAGATCGGTCTGCGGCGTTCGCTGGGCGCGACCCGGGGGCAGATCCGGACGCAGTTCCTCGCCGAGTCGCTGCTGTTGTCCGCGCTCGGCGGGCTGGGCGGCGCGGTCCTCGGTACGGGGGTCACCGGCGGGTACGCGGTGTACCAGGGCTGGCCGACGGTCGTCCCGCTGTGGGCGGTGGCCGGCGGGGTCGCGGCGACGCTGGTCATCGGCGGTCTCGCGGGTCTGTACCCGGCGATCCGCGCGTCCAGGCTGTCGCCGACGGAGGCGCTGTCCGCGACCTGAGGAATCCGGCCGGAGCGGGGGCGGGAGGGGACGGAGGCGACTCCGGGTAACGGTTTGATCAGTGTTCATCAAGCCCGCTTACCTTCCCGCCCCCGACCTGACTCAATGATCGGGTCGTACCGGTCATAGGGGGCAGGGGGTTGGCATGTTCCGGTGGTACGCGACCGTGCTCGGACGGTACGCCGTGTTCGGCGGCCGGGCCCGCTGCCGTGAGCTCTGGTACTTCGCCGTGGTGCACGCCCTTGCCACCCTCTGTCTCTACGCCCTGGACGTGACGCTGTTCGGCGCGCGGGCGCCCTGGCTGACGGCCGCGTACACGCTGGCGACCCTGCCGCCCGTCCTCGCGGCGGTGGTCCGGCGGCTGCACGACACCGGGCGCGGCGGGTGGTTCGCCCTGCTGTGGCTGGTGCCGGTCGCCGGCTGGTGCGCGGTGCTGGCGCTGCTCGGGGCGGAGGGGCAGGCCGGTGGGAACCGGTTCGGTCCCGATCCCCGGGGCGGTGTCGAGCCCGCGCCCGGGACCGTCCCGGCCGTGTGACACGTCCCGGCGCCGGGGGCTCGTTCCCCTGGGCGTACGTCTGCTGTGCGGGGGTTGAGCTGGTGAGTACGGTCGATCCGGGTGAGGCGCGGCGCGCGCGGAAGCGGCGGGCCGCCGAACGGAACCGGCGGGGCGCGCCGCTCGGGGTGTTCTTCTGGTGCCTCCTTCTCGCGTACGGCGGGCTCTGGGGGCTCGCGGCGTACGGGGCCGCCGACGCCGCCGCCTTCCCGCTGGCGTCCGGCTACCTCACCGAGGACCTGTTCCCGGTGAACGACACCCCCGGGTACCTGTGGGCGCTGTTCACGGGCACGACCGCCGCCCTGTTCCTGGGGCTGGCGGTCGGTGCGCGCTGCACCACCCGGCTGGGCCCGTACGTCGGCCCCGCGCTGCTCCGCGCCCTCGCGTGCACCGGGGCGGGGCTGGGGCTGCTGCTCGGCGCCCGCGACCTGTGGACCCGGCCGCCCCGGACGGGCACCTTCGTGGACGCGGCGGGCCGGGCGGGCGCCGAGTGGGGGATCGGGCCGTGGGCCGCGTGGACCTCGCAGTGGTGGGTCCCCGGGCTGTTGCTGCTGATGGCGGTACGGGGTGTGGTGGCGGCCGTGGTCAGGGACCGGGTCCGACGGCGCCGGGACGCGCGGACCCGGGACCTCCTCCGTACCGGCCGCCGGGTCCCCGGCGAGGTCACCGCGGTGTCCGCGACGGGAGTGGAGATCGACGGCCGGCCCCGGCTGGAGTTCGACGTCCGGTTCACCGACCACCAAGGCGTACGGCGGTGGGTGACCCGCCGCGGCTGCTTCGACAAGGCGGCGCTGCCCCGGGTGGGGGACCCGGCGGCGGTGTGGTTCGACCCGGCGGACCCGGGCGACCAGAAGTCGATCCCGGTGGCCCTGAACGGACTTCACGACGACGCCGAGGAGATGCTGGGACGGGACGAGCTGCCGTTCGTGTGACGGGTGGGGGCGGGGGATGCGGGCCCCTGGGACGGGATGCGCCGAACTGTGAGCGCACACCCGTGATTTGACGGTCCGTCCGGACGGTTACTGTCTGGGCCTGTGGTGGTCGGTGGTGATCACCCGTGTCCTGGGCGAAATGGGCTCTTCTGATGACCGATCTCTTCACCGTGTCCGTCGACAGCGTCGAGGGGGCGGCCTTCCACGGCCGTGTCCATCTCATAGGCGCCGACGCCGTGCGGGTGCCCCGCGATGTGACGTTCCCCGTCGCGCTGCTGGTCGACGCGTGGTCCCGGCGGGGCCGTGGCGGACCGGCCGGTGGGGGCGCTCCGGACACGGGGGACGCACGGCTCGACGGGGAGTTCCGCGTCCTGCACGAGTGCCTGCACGGGCGGCTGCTGCGGGTCACCGACGACGGCTTCCTGCTGGCGGACGACGGGACGACGGTCCTCGAACCCCGCCGCCGGGCCGCCGAGGTGTACGACCTGGGAGGCGCGGACCGCGACGAGGTGTCCGCGTACGTCCGCACCCTGACCGACGCCGACGCGTTCGGCCGCCTGGCCGCGTCGGTCGTCACGGGCTACGACATCGGGCCGCTGGTGAACGTGCCGGTATGGAGCGATGTCGCGGCCGTGGAACCCGAGGAGTGGGAGCCCGGCCTGGAGGAGATGGCCACCTGGAGCGAGCCCGCGGACCTCGACTACTGGCGGACCTGGCGACTGCTGGAGACCCGCCCCTTCGAGGAACTTCCCTGCGCCGGGATCACGGTGAAGGTCTCCGACCCCGCGTATCTGGAGCCGCTGGCGGACGGGATGCGCTGGTCGACGGCGTACGCCGGGACGGCGGGCTGAACGGGTCGGGCGGGCGCGTCTGCCCCGGACCGGCGGGTGGGCGGGCGTGGCGGTCGTGGTGATCGTGGTGGGGTCCGACGGGCGTGGCGGGGCCCGGAGGCCGGGCGGGGTCGGCTGTCACGGCTGGTGGCCCGTGGTCCGTGGCCCGTGGTCCGGGTGGTGGCGGTAGTAGTGGCGGTCGGGCCGGGGCCGTGCGGTCCTCGGGCGCGGGGTCTCAGTCCCACCAGAAGCTCCACACGTACTGGTCGAGCAGCCGCTCGCGGGCGTACTGCGCGATGCCCGGGGTGTCGGACTGATGGAGATTGTCCGGGCAGAAGGCGAAGTGCTCAGCGGCGAGCGCCTCCGCGGCCTCCTGGGTCCGGGGCGGCGCGGCCACCGATATCACCAGCTGGTCGTACGTCAGCGCCACGATACGGGTGCCGAACCGGTCCTCCCACGAGCGCATGACCGCGCAGAGCCGTGCCACGTCGTTGTCATGGTTCAGCGGGCCCGACCAGCCGATCACGGCGGGGATGTCCGCGCTGCGGCGCGCGGGGACGAGGGCGAGGCGGGGCTGTCCGAGCCAGCCGTCACCGTCGCTGATCATGTCCGCGAATTCCCTGGCGGCGCTGTCGGGGTCCTCGGGGAACTCGTCGCTGCCCGCCGCGAGGCCCCGCCACGGCGGCTCCTCGTGGCCACCGGTCCCGCTCTCGCCGGGCCCGTCCTCGGCCAGGCCCGCCCAGTACTCCGCGAGCACGTCGTCCGCGTCGTGGTCGCCCGGGTAGCTCATCCGGTCGGGCATCAGACCCCACTCGGCCGGGTCCGCGCCCTTGCCGTCGGGGTCCGCGATCAGCACGGGCAGCAGCCCGACGGCACGCCGCGCGGCCGACGCCCGGCCCCAGTCCCCGAACCCGACGGGCTCGGCGGACAGCCACAGCAGCGGCTCGTGCCACGACCCTTCGTGCACGGTGTCGACCAGGGCGCCGGGCGGCAGCTCCAGCCCGAACGCCCGCCCGGTCGGGTCGTCCTGGAGTCTCGGCAGCGCGTTGGGAAGTGAGGCCATGTCCCAGAAGGTAACGGCCCCCACTGACAACGCCCCTTGACCTGGGGTTTCCTATAGTGGACCCAGTCGCCGGTTCCCGGCCGACCGGACGGCCCACGTCCCGATGTGCTCGATCACGTGGTCGCGGAGTGCGGGCGGCTGGAGGTTCAGTCCACTCACGGCGCGCACGTCCAGGGGGACCCGGACCGGCTCGTGGTCGCCGGTGTCGGGGTCGGCGAGTTCGGGACCGTGGCGGAGGCTCAGGTCCATGTCCGTGATGTCGGCGAGGAAGTAGTGCTCCACGACCGTGGTCGCCCCGCCCGGATCGGTCAGGGTCATGAGCTCCTCGACGGGACCGATCGTGGCGCCCAGCTCTTCCATCGCCTCGCGGCGCAGGGCCGCTTCGGGATCGGCGTCACCCGGCTCGACGCCGCCCCCGACCGTCGTGCAGTACGCGGAGCCTCCCGGCCACCCCCGGCGCAGGAACACCAGTTGATCGCCGTCGAAAAGTACGGCGCGGGCCTTGTGGCGGACCTTCATGTCCGGAACGGTAGCGCGTCGTCCACGTCCGGGACGGTGGAGCGTCGCCGTCCGGCCTTCCGGGTGAGATTGCCGGTCAACTCTGTTGTGCGGCATGGCTGTTCGGGTGCGCCGCCCGGTCGATCGCGGTGGATGCGTCGGCCCGCTGTCCGTAGCCCGCAGTGGGTCGTCCCGCCGTCCGCGGCAAGCCGCTCCGTCCGGCGTCCCGCAAAATGGTAGCCATGTACATAGTAGCCATGTACGTTATTCGGTATGAGTGAGGATGCGCCGGGTCCGACTCCCGGCTTTCTGGTGTGGCGGCTCGCCAACAAGTGGCGTGCCGCGGTCGATCGCGCGCTGGCCCCGCTGGGTCTGACCCACGCGCAGTACCCGTTGATCTCGTCGCTGTACGGCATGCGGTACGACGGTGAGCGGCCCAGTCAGCGCCAACTGGCCGACCACACCGGTATGGAGGCGCTGTACGTGTCGAAGCTGGCGCGTGCCCTGGAGTCGGCCGGACTGATCGAGCGGACCCGTGATCCCCGCGACCCCCGGGCCGTACAACTCGCCCTCACCGAGGAGGGCGAGGCCGTCGCGCGGCGGGCCGTCGTGGTGGTCAGGGAGCTGGTCGACCGGTCGATGGAGCCGCTCGGCGGTCTCGACGGCCCCCGGGCCCGCGCGTTCACCGACGAACTGACCGCCCTGCTCGACGTACCGCTCGCTCCGCTCCCGCCGAACGACGGGACCACCCAGGGGAGAACGCCATGACCACCGTCCCGTCCACGTCCGCGTCCGCTGTGACCGCGCCCGCCGCCGACGCCCGTGTGCTCGGTCTGGCCCACTACGCCGCCCGCGGGGTCCTGGAGCACGTCCTGGCCCGGCACGGCCTCACGTTCCAGGAGCAGATCGTCCTGCACGCCGCGGCGACCGCCGACGCCCCGCGAACGCCGGACGATCTCGTCACCGAGGTCCAGGGCTCCCTCAAGGCCGATCCGGCCGTCCTGCGCGCGACGCTCGGCGAACTGCTGGTCAAGCGACTGCTCGTCCAGGAAGGCGCGCGCCTTCGCCCCACGGACACGGGGCGCGAACTGCTCGCCGCGGCCCGCGCGGAACTCGCCCCCGCGGCGGCCCGCATCTGGGGCGGGATCCCGGCCGGGGACCTGGCCGCGGCCGGTCGGGTGCTCGCCCTGGTCACCGAGCGCGCCAACGCGGAACTCGCGGCGCTGGAAGTCTGACCCGAGGGCGTTCCAAGGGGGCGGCCGCGACCCGGGCGTCCCCTACGCGTGGTCGCGGGTCCCGTCCGCGTGGGCGAGGGCGCTGGGGGTGAGGCGGCCGACGATCGCCGGTGCCTCCCGTACGAGGGTGTCGTCGGTCAGTGCCTCCACCATGAACAGGGCGAAGTCCACGCGGCGGGTCCGGTCGCTGGCCAGTACCGGGTCGCCCACGTGCGCGCTCCATGCGGGCAGCCCCTGGCTGTCGCCCTCCTCCAGGGTGCTGCCGCGTACGACGGTCCAGCGGGTGCCGCTGTCGAACACCCTCCGGCACGCCTCCACCTGGTCGTCGATCTCGACGGCGCGGACGAGCTTGCCCACCACGGCGGCGATCCGGACGCCCAGGGTGAACATCCGCGAGTACGTGTCCTTGCCGTCGCGGGTGATGTGCCAGCCGCAGGAGAAGACCAGCCGGGCGCCCGGCCGTGCGTGGTCGAGCACCGCCTGCGCCGTGCCCGACGCGTACTGCCGCACACCCCAGGGCACCAGGACCGTCAGCACCCCGTCGCAGCCGTCCACCGCCCGCCGGACGACCTCCGGGTCGTCCGTGGGTCCGGGGACGACGGTGATCCGGTCCTTGAACGCCGCCAGCTTCGGCACGCTCCGCTCCCGGCACACGCCGACCACCTCGTACCCGCGCTCCAGTGCCAGCCGGACCATGTACTGCCCGAGCTTCCCCGAAGCCCCGATGACGCAGACCCTCTTGACGCGATCCGTGCTCATGGCGCGGTCCCCCTTCGCCGGAATGTCAACCTTATGCTGTAAGGCAAGGTAGCCTTATGCTGTAAGCCGGTCAACAGGGGCGAAGGGGAAGCGCGGATGGGCGACGAGGGCGAAGGCCGCCGCAGGACGTCACCGCGCACGCCTCGCGCACCACGTACGTCAGGCACATCAGGCACACCCCGCGCACCGCTCAGCCGCGCGAGTGTGATCCGTACGGCGGTGGCGGTGGCGGACGGGAAGGGCACCGCCGCGCTCAGCATGCGGGCCGTCGCGGAACCGCTGGGCGTCCAGGCGATGTCGCTCTACCACCATGTCGCGGGCCGGGAGGACATCCTGGACGGCATGGTGGACGTGGTGTTCGGCGAGATCGACCTGCCGCCCCGCGACATGGACTGGAGGAGCGCCGTCCGCCACCGGACGTGCTCCGCTCGTGCCGCGCTCCGCCGCCACCCCTGGGCCGTCGCCCTGATGGACTCCCGCAAGCGGCCCGGCCCGTCGACCCTGCGCCACCACGACGCCGTCCTCGGAACCCTGCGCGGGGGCGGCTTCTCCGTCCCGATGGCCGCGCACGCCGTCTCGCTGATCGACAGCTATCTCTACGGCTTCGTCATGCAGGAACTCAGCCTGCCGTTCAGCGGTCCGGCGGAGCTGGACGAGGTCGCGGGCGCGATCCTGCGCGAGATGCCCGCCGACGCCTACCCCCACCTCGCGGAGATCGCCACCGAGCACGTACTCAAACCCGGCTACGACTACGCCGACGAGTTCGCCTTCGGCCTCGACCTGATCCTGGACGCGCTGGGTCCGGACGAGTGAACTACCCCGCCGGGACGCTCCATTGGGTGGTGCCGGGTGACGCGGGCTTCCCGGCGAGCGGGGCGGCTGCGTGGCCGGACGGCGGGGCGCGCTGTGCGCCGGCGGGACGGACTCAGCCGCGCGAGCGCTGCCGCGCCTGTTCCTCGGCGGCGTCGAGCGCGGGTTCGAGTGCGGCGAGCGCGGCGCGGAGCAGGTCCGGCAGTGAGCCCGACGGTACGACGAGCCCGCCGCTCGCGAAGGGCGCGGCCGGAGGCCGGAGCCACTGCTGGAGCGCGATCCGGACCGCGGCGGCCACACCGGCCGCGAGGACGCGGGGGGCGGGTGGGTCCGGGTGGCCGAGGCGCTGGTCGATCGCGGTGGCGAGGGGGTGCTCGATCGCCGCGGCGGCGTCGAGGAACGCGTCGCGCAGCGCGGGACTGGCGGTGATCAGCAGCAGCTCGTCGTGGTCACGCGGTTCGGTGTACTGCTCCAGGATCGCGTCGGCCAGGGCGTCGGCGAGGCGGACGTGGGCGGGCCGGGCGGACACGGCCGCGGCGATCCGGGACTCCCGTCCGGCGGTGACGGCGGCGACGATCGCCTGTTCGCGACTGGAGAAGTAGTTGTTGTAGGTCCTCGGCGAGACCCCGGCCGCCTCGGCGATGTCGTCGACGCGGACATCGGCGGGTCCGTGTTCGAGGGCCAGCCGGAGTGCCGCCTCGCGCAGGGCCACCCGGGTGGCCCGCTTCTTCTCCTCGCGCAGCCCGGTCCGCCGTGTCGTCATACCCGCAGCATCCCAGCCGGAGTGCGCGCACGCAAACTTGCGTGCACGCAATATTTGCTTCTACTCTCGGGCCCTCCTCCGGAAAGGACACACGCGTGCGAGCCAAGGGCATCTGCTACGACACCGGCTTCCTCCGCGGCGGCACCAGCTCCCGGGAGCACTTCGACCCCGGTCCGGTCGAGAAGGAGCTGACCGTCATCCGCGACGATCTCCACTGCACCGCCGTCCACCTGACCGGCGGCGACCCGGACCGGCTGGAGCTGGCGGCCCGCCTCGCCGCCGGGTTCGGGCTGGAGGTCTGGTTCTCGCCCTACCCGCTGGAGCTGACGACCGACGAGATCCTCGTCCTGCTGGCCGACTGCGCGGAGCGCGCCGAACGGCTCCGGGCGACGGGGGCCGAGGTCGTGTTCGTCACCGGCGCCGAACTGAGCGTCATGAACCACGGGTTCCTCGAAGGTGACGGCACCGAGGAGCGGCTCGCCTGGCTGCTGGGCGACCCGGCCCGCCGGCCCGAGCGGATCGCCGCGGCCGGTGCCCGTCTCAACGCCTTCCTGCGCGAGGCCGCGGCGGTGGTCCGCGCACGCTTCCACGGCAAGGTCACCTACGCCGCCATCCAGTTCGAGGCCGTCGACTGGGACCTGTTCGACTTCAGGACCTTCGAACTCATCCGTACCGCGGAGGTGGCCGACCGGTTCCGGGACGCCGTGCGCAGCCTCGTCGCACAGCCCGGACCCGTCGCCATCACCGGCTTCGGCACCGCCACCTGGCGCGGCGCGGGTGACGTCGCACCCCGCAGCATGGAGATCCTCGAAACCGACCGGGCGACCGGCGCCCCGCTGCGGCTGGCCGGAGCGTACGAGCGCGACGAGGCCGGCCAAGCGGCCTATCTGGGCGAACTGCTGGAGATCTTCGACAGCGAGGGCGTCGACAGCGCCTTCGTCTTCCTCTTCGCCCTGTACAACCTGCCCCACCGGCCGGACGGTGATCCTCGCGACGACCTCGACCTCGCCAGCCTCGGCATCGTCAAGGTCTTCGAGGACCGCCACGGCGACACCTACCCGGGTCTGTCCTGGGAGCCGAAGGCCGCGTTCGCCGCCGTCGCCGACCACTACCGGGACTGAGTCCGCTCCGGACCGGGACGCGGCGGACGGACGGCCCCCCGGATGCCCCCCCCGGAAGCCCTCCCGTCCCCCGCCGCACCGGACCGCCCGGCCCGCGAGGTATCAGGTCGCCCGCCCGGCCCGCCGCCCCGCACCCGTCAGTCGAGCGGGCGCCCACCCCATCGAGCGGGCGCCCACCCCGTCAAGCGGGCAACCCCAGGTCCACGACCGCGCTGATCTCCACGAGCTGCCCCGGGAAGGTCAGTTCGGCGACGCCGACGGCCGTGCTGGCCGGGTGGTGGGTGCCGAAGTACGCGCGGTTGCCGTCCGCCATCTCCGTCGCGTGGTGGCGGAGGTCCACCACGTACAAGGTCTGGGAGACGACCTGGTTCCGGGTGGCGCCGTAGTGGTCCAGGACCCTGTCCAGGTTGACGTGGGTGCGGCGGAGCTGGGCGGGGAAGTCGTCCGCGTGCGCGAACGCGCCCGCCGCGTCGAACGCGAGCTGTCCGGAGACATGGATCAGCGCGCCGGACCTGATCGCCTGCGCGTAGCCGAAGTCGTCCTCGGCCGGGAAGCGGTGGTGGAAGACATCGGGAGTGGACATGGCGTCCGTCCTTCCTTCGCTCTCTTGTGGTTACTCGGAAACCATAGGAGAGTGAGCCTTGACCTGGAAGAACGCACTTTTCGGTGACTGGGGAACCTGATGGTGACCAAGCAACAGCTCAAGGGACTGCCCGAGGACGCGGACCTGCGGCGCGCGGACTCCCTGGCGCGGGAGATCTTCTCGGACGTGGCCAACAAGTGGGCGCTCCTGATCATCGAGGCGCTCGGTGACGGCACGCTGCGCTTCAGCGAGCTGCGGAACGAGGTCGAGGGCATCAGTCACAAGATGCTCACCCAGAACCTGCGCATGCTGGAACGCAACGGCCTGGTCCACCGGAAGGTCCACCCGACCGTGCCGCCGCGGGTCGAGTACACCCTGACCGGGCCGGGCCGGGGCCTGCGCGCCACGGTCGACGCGATGTGCGGCTGGACCCACCAGAACCTCGGTCATATCGAGGACGCGCGCCACCGCTTCGATTCCTGACCCGGTCCCGGGCGGGAAGAAGCGGTAGGCGCGCGTCGGACTGCTCGATCGGAGTCCGGTGACTGGACCCGGTCACCGGTCCCCGGTCGGCGGTGCGACCGGTCGGAGGCTCAGTCGGAGAAGTTGGTGCCCAGCCAGGGGGAACCGGCCGTCGAAATGCCCACGGTGGTCACATAGATACCGGCGGGGGACGTCAGCGTCCCGTTGGCCTGGGAGCGCAGGGTGAACACCGCGCCGTTGCCGCCGTCCTCGCCCGGCGCTCCGACGATCACGTCGCCGCGGCGGTCACCGTTGAGGTCGTCCACATGGACCTCCGAGCCGAACCAGTCCTTGGTCTCGGAGTGGTTCGGGACGCCCGTCGTGTCCTGGTTGAGGACGCGGGCGCCCGCCGTGCTGATGCCGGAACCGTTGGCCGCGCCGTACAGGACGGTGACCGTGCCCTGGTCCTTGCCGCCCGCCAGATCCTCACCAGCCGCGCCGATGACCAGGTCGAGCCGCTTGTCGCCGTTGACGTCCCCGAGATCCAGCTCGCCGCCGAAGGCGTCCTGCTTCTCGCTGCCGCCGGGGACCCCGCTGGTGTTCTGGGTGAACGACTGCCGCGCCCCGTGCGCCGGGCCCGAGCGCGTGCCCTTGGCGATGATCACCTTGCCGCCCAGCGCGGCACCCGCGATGCCGTTGTCCCAGTGGATGCCCAGGACGATGTCCTGGATACCGTCGTTGTCCGTGTCGCCGACATCGGTGATCAGGCCTGCCGGGAGCTTCTGGGCGCCGGAGGTGGTGGCTCCGCGCGACGAACCGGGCAGCCAGTAGTTGGCGTTGTACCCGTCGCGAGTGGAGTACCCGTTGACGAGCAGGTCCTCGCGGCCGTCGCCGTTGGCGTCGCCGGAGTGCAGATTGCTGACCCCGGTGTCCTGGCCGTCCTGGATCGCCGGAGTGACGGTGTAGCGGCCGGCGGGCTTGGCCGAGCGGTTGAAGCCGCCGCGCAGGATGTCGATGGTGGCGGAGCCGCGGGAGGAGATCGCCAGATCGTCCTTCCCGTCCTTGTTGAAGTCGGCCGCCTCCAAACCCATGGCGAAGTGGTCGTGCTTGGTGGGGCGCGGGTCGGCGACGGTGGAGCCCTTCTTGAGGCCCGAGGCGGAGCCCCACATGATGATGAGGGTGCCGCCGTCCTTGTCGCTGCCCATGTCCTCGCCCAGGGCGCCGATGGCGAGGTCGTCGTAACCGTCGTTGTCGAAGTCGCCGTACGTCGTGTCGCCGCCGAAGAAGTCTTCCTTCTCGGCCGTACCGGGGACCCCGGCGGTGTTCTGGCTGATCGCGACCTTGCGGGTGTCCGAGCGGCCGCCGTAGATGATGACGACCTGTCCTGCGGCGGCCTTGCCCGCGACGGTGGCCCGGCTGGCGGAGACGGCGACGTCCGCGTAGCCGTCCTTGTTGAAGTCCGCGTCGGAGGCGGCGACAGGAGCGGCGGCAGCGGGGCCGGCCGCGAAGGTGAGGAGCCCGCCCGTCAGTGCGGCCACGGCGGCCGTCGCGAGGGCGGGTCTTATGCGCTGGTGCATACGGATCTCCTGCGGTGGGGACGCCCTCTCGGGCGTCCGGGTCATTCGTGCGGGCGTCGCCCGTCGTCGAAGTGGCCGTCCGCCCACGTGCGCCCGGGGTACCGCCCGGTATCGGCGGGGTCCCTGAGGCGCACGGGTGTTCGGCGTAAGAGGGACTTCCGAAGGGGGGCGAGGGTTGTAGGGGAATCTGAGGGAACGTCGGGGAATTCCGGGGATCCGTCCCGGGGCCGGTCGGCGCGGTGAGCCGGAGCGGGAGCCGTGCGGCATCACCAGTGTCCTGCACGGGGTGACGTGCCGTCGGCCCCACCCGGTCCGACGGCATCGTGAGGCCGTGCTCAGGGCATCGGTCCGGAGGGTGCACCAGGAACGACAGTCCTTCCGGGCTGTACGGACTCTGCGGAGCGGTCGCCCTCCTGGGTCCGGCGCGATGACACCCCCGAACGCCCCCGCAGGGCCCATGTGTTGTGCGACGGCGCGGCATCGCTGGGATAGTGGACCGCGGGCGGCCTGTCGGCGGTCGACGGGCGTGCCGCTGGAGCAGGGGGGATCGGCGTGACACGAGCGTGGAAGGTCACGGTCATTGTGCTGGGGGCGGCGGGAGTGGTCTCCACGCCGTTGATCTGGCTGCTGGACGGCCCCGGCGCGGGACAGCTGGTCGGCGCCTCCGTGCAGGCCGGTGCCGGTGTGATGGCCCTGGTCTGGGCACTGTTCCAGCGGTCGGGGGACGGCCCGGACGACTCGGCGACCCGCACCGGGACGGCGGACGCGAGCGGCGGCGGGACGGCCGTCACGGGTATCCGGCGTCCGCAGGGCCGTGGCGGCAGAGCGGCGAAGGCGGAGGACACCGGGAACGCCACCGCGTCCGGCGCGGGCAGCAGCGCGGTCACCGGTATCGACTACACCTGAGCGGCCTGCCGGGGGGAGCAGATGTGAAGAGGGAACGACCGCGTGGCCCGGGCAGAAGCACTCGGCCTGACGCCTCCGCCGGTGCCCCGGAGGTCACGGTGTCCGGTACCGGCGAAGCCGTGGCGGCCTCCGGCAGTACGGCCGTGACCGGCTTTCGCGGCCCGGCACCGGGGACCGGACAGGCGCCCGGGGGTCCGGTGAGCGTGTCCGGTACCGGGGACGCGAACGCCACCGACGGCGGAGTCGCCAGCACCGGTCATATGCACATCGACACCTTGAACGTGGTTCAGCGCGCGCCCCAGGAACCTGCTCCGTGGCCGCACCAGGTCGGTGTCATCCCGCTCCGGGCGCGCTCGTTCCAGCATCGTGGTGCGGTGGATCAGTTGGCCACGAGGATCGACGGTGGCGGTACGGCTGTGCTGTCCCAGGTCCTGACCGGTATGGGCGGGGTGGGGAAGACCCAGCTCGCCGCCGACTACGCCAGTACCGCGTGGGAGTACGGCGGTCTGGACGTGCTGGTGTGGGTCACCGCGAGTACCCGGGAGGCCGTCGTGGCCGGGTACGCGCAGGCCGGTGTCGAGCTGTGCCGGGCCGATCCGGGTGATCCGGAGCGGGCCGCGCGTTCCTTCCTGGCCTGGCTCACCCCCAAGGCCGGGACGCGGCCGTGCCGGTGGCTGATCGTCCTGGACGATGTCACCGACCCCGCCGACCTGCGCGGACTGTGGCCCCCGGCAGGCGGACACGGCCGCACTCTGATCACCACCCGCCGACGGGACGCCGCTCTCGCCGGGGACGGCCGCCGCCCTATCCAGGTCGGCGTGTTCAGCAAGAGGGAAGCCCTCACCTACCTCACGACCTCCCTCGCCGCCCACGGCCGCACCGAGCCCGCCGACCAACTGGACGCCCTGGTCTGCGAGCTGGGACACCTTCCCCTGGCGCTCGCGCAGGCCGCCGCCTACCTCATCGACACCGGCGACACCGTGGCCACCTACCGGGAACTCCTCGCCGACCGCACCACCACCCTCACCGACACGGCTCCCGACGCCCTGCCCGACGACCAGGCCCTTCCCCTGGCAGCCGCCTGGTCCCTCTCCGTCGACCGCGCCGACACCCTGCGCCCCGTCGGCCTGGCCCGTCCCATGCTCCAACTGGTCGCCATGCTGGACGCGAACGGCATCCCCCACGACGTACTCACCAGCCCGCCGGTCCTGGCCCACCTCGCTACCCCGGACACCACCGGGCAAGGAGGCCCGGTATCCGTTCGGGACGCGGTCCACGCCCTGCGGGCCCTGCACCGGCTCAGCCTCCTCGACCACACCCCCGAAACCCCGCACCAGGCCGTCCGCGTCCACCAGCTCATCCAGCGCGCCACCTGCGACACCCTGACCGCCGAGCGGTTCGACCGCATCGCACGCACCGCAGGTGACGCGCTCATCGCTGCCTGGCCCGCCATCGAACGCGACACCGGTTTCGCCCAGACCCTGCGTGCCAACGCCATCGCTCTCGCCGGCTGTGCCGAGGACGCCCTCCACCGGCCGGACGTGCACGCGGTGCTGTTCCGTACGGGCTACAGCTACGGATCGAACGGCCAGTTGGTCGCGGCTCGCGACCACTACCAGCACCTTGCCGGGACCATCCGCCACCACTTCGGCGCGGACCACCCCGCCGCATTCGGCGCCCGTAACGATTTCGCCTTCTGGCGAGGTCAGGCGGGGGACGCGGCCGGAGCGGCGGAGACCTTCGCCGAGTTGCTGGCCGATCACGTCCGGCTCTTTGGCCCGGTTCACCGGGGCACCCTCGCCATTCAGGGGAACCTCGCCCGGATGCGGGGGGAGGCGGGGGACGCGGCCGGAGCGGCGGCGGCCTTCGCCGATCTGCTGAAGCGCATGGTGCGTGTGCTGGGTGAAGATCACCCCGACACCTTCACCACCCGAAGCCACCTTGCCAGGATGCGCGGGGAGACGGGGGACGCGGCCGGAGCGGCGGAGGCCTTCGCCGCACTGCTGGCCGACCGGGTCCGGGTACTGGGTGAAGATCACCCCGCGACGGTCACCACCCGGAACAACCTCGCCGCTTGGCGAGGTCAGGCGGGGGGCGCGGCCGGGGCCGTGGATGCTTTCGCCGCGCTGCTGACCGACCGTGCCCGGGACTTGGGCGTAGACCACCCCGACACCCTCATCACCCAGGGGAACCTCGCCTCCATGCGGGGGGAGGCGGGGGACGCGGCCGGAGCGGCGGCGGCCTTCGCCGATCTGCTGAAGCGCATGGTGCGTGTGCTGGGTGAAGACCACCCCGACACCTTCACCACCCGGAACAACCTTGCCGCTTGGCGCGGGCAGGCGGGAGACGTGGCCGGGGCCGTGGATGCTTTCGCCGGGTTACTGGCCGATCGTGTCCGGGTTCTTGGTGAAGATCACCCGGACACGCTCATCACCCGGGGGAACCTCGCCAGCATGCGCGGGCTGGCCGGGGACGCGGCCGGGGCCGCGCAAGCCCTCACCGACCTGCTGGAGCACATGACACGGGTGCTGAGCGAGAACCACCCGCATCTACGGACCGCCCGGGTCGGACTCGACTACTGGCGCGGCCAGGCCAAGAGGAACAAGCAGCGCCGATAGCGCGCTGCCGGGCGGACCGAGGACGAAGCTGTCGACCGTCGCCCCGGATCGATCAAGTGCCGTTCGGCCGGGTTTGGGCGCCCGTGTGTCGGCGCCGCGTCACGTCCGGCGGCGGGCCGGGCGGGCGGGGCGAGATCCGGTGCACCATACGTGGTGCTGACAGCCCGTCCCTTAGTCTCGTCAGGGGAGACGCCGGACGCCATGGGTGTCCGCACCGGGGGAGGCGATCGTGTTCGGAAGAGGTGCGCAGGTGCTCGCGGGCGCCATGGCGGTGGCCTGTGTGATGCTCCTCGGGCCCAGTGCGCCGAGCGGTGCCCTCGTCGCCAGGCCGCTGCCGGACGGGGCCGCCGGGGAGGTCGTCCCGAACCGGGTCATGACGTGGAACCTCTGCAACCCCTGCGACGTGAGCGACCTCGACCGGGCGGCGGAGATAGCCACGTACGCGCCCCAGGTCATCGGTCTTCAGGAAGCCTGCGAGGGTGACGTCAGAAGGATCCGCGACTATCTGGAGAGCCTTTACGGGCTGGTCTACCACGTCGAGTACGGCGCGGTGCTCCAGCACCGGGGCCGTTGCGGCGGGGTGCCGTGGAGTCCGGGCGGCTTCGGCCAGGCGATCCTCTCGGCGGCGCCGATGGAGGACCGCGTCGCCGTGGAGTACCCCGACGGCGGTTCCGAGGACCGCGGGTACATAGCGGTCACCACGATGGTGGGCGGCCAGCCCGTCCGGGTCTTCAACACACACCTCGCCCAGCGCCGCCAGGAGGCGATACGGGCGGGCCAGACCGGGGTGCTCGCCAAGGAGGTCGCCAAGCACGAGCGCGCGGTCGTCCTCGGGGACTTCAACGCGGTGCCGCAGTCGCCCGAGCTCACCGGGATCTGGACGCTCGCCGAGGACACGGACCCCCGCTGCCGTCCCGAGCCCACCGGCGAGGGCGTCTGCGGGGTGACCACCGACTGGCAGAGCAAGTTCGACTACGTGTTCCTGCGGGGCATCACCTCGCTCGAACACGACGTCCACCCCAGCGCGTACTCGGACCACCATCTGGTCGCGGCCGACGTGGACCCGACGGTAGAGGTCGCAGGGGCAGAGGCAGGGGCAGAGGCAGAGGCAGGCGCGGCGGGCTGACGGAGGCGGTCGGCGCCGGTCGCCCCGGCATCCGCATCCCCCGCCCTCGCCGCCCCCTCCGGCCCGGCGGCCCGGGTGTCCCTAGAGCTCCCACCACCAGGCTTCGAGCTCATGGTGACCGGCGAACTCCACGGGGACCGCGTACGGCGACCGCCGTGCGACGGACAGCGCGCCGGTGCGGCGGACCACGGCCCGCAGATCCCGTACGGCGGGCATCTCCGCGAGCTCCCCGACATCGGAGGGGCACCCGGCCGGGCCGCCCACCAGGGTCTCGCAGCCGAACGCGTACCAGAGGCCGATCAGATCGTGGTCCCGCTCCTTCTCGGCGGCGACGGCGATCTCACGGACCACGTCGATCAGCGGGGTCCGGCGCGGCGGGACGGCGTCGGGTCCGTGGAGTTCACCGGCGTCGGCCATGCGCCGCCACAGCGCGGTGCCCGCGTCGCAGTAGAGGAACGGCGGGTCGACGTAGCCGTCCTCCAGCCAGGATGCGTAGCCGTCGAAGCCGGGCGCGTCCTCGTCGAACGTGCGCAGACCGGTGAACTCCGTCAGGCCGCCGAAGTACGCGCTCCGCTCGGCGTGGTCGGGGTGCCGCTCGACCGGGAAGCGGTACGTGAACCCGCGCCGCAGCAGGATGTCCATCACCCGGAAGTGTGTGAACGAGCAGTCGTACCCGCCCTGGAACCCGTACAGCGCCGCGAACCGGTCCCGCACCCGTGGATCGTCCGGCCCGGCATGGCCGTCCAGGACCCGCACCGAGTCCGCGACCAGGTCCTCGACCATATGCATGGACAACGCATGCCCCCTCCTTGAGCCACCGGCGACGCGCACAGCCCTGGCCGGGTGCGAGGCGTACGTGGACGCGGCGGTACGTACACACCCGCCCGCGTGCGCGAACGTCCCGCATCCAACCACCCCCCGCCGAGCCTCCGCCAACGCGCGGAAGCGCGCGAGCCGAGGCGGTGTCGGTGGGCGGGGCTATCGTGCGGGGCACCCGATGCCTTCCGGGCCGGATACCGGTTTGCCGGGCGGACACCGGTCAGGTCCCGCGCCGTTGCCCCGAGGAGGCACCCGATGGGCGCTCGTTCGTTCATGCTGGCGACACGGATACCGATGTCGCGCGACGGCTTCGACGCGTGGCTGCGCACACCCCTGCCCGGCCTCGGCATCATCGAGAACCCGTCCGCGATGTACGCGGGGTGGGCCGTCGACGGCGCCGACCCCGACTGGGACATGACCGCGCTCGCCGCCCACTACCCGCAGGCGGTGGCCGGAATCCGCGCCGACCGGGACAAGACCCCCCAGCAACTGCTCGCCGCCCGCGCCGCACGGGGCGACGACCTGCTCCGCCACCGTGACGAGGCGCTTGAGGTCTATCTGTACGACTACCACGGCGAGGAGACCCGCACCCGGACCGACCTCCTGATGCTGGCCGGTGCGGGCCGCTTCGCGCACCCCGGCACCGAAGCGCCGGTCATGTACTGGGGCGGCGACATCCACCCGGGTCTCCCCATGCCCGGTGAAGAGCCCCTCGCGGTCCTGCTCGTCACCAGCACCCGGGCCCGCTTCGTCGCCACCTACCCGCTCGACGCCCTGATCGCGGACCTGACCCCCGTCGAGGCCGACTTCCTCGCCCTGACCGGCTACGGCGACCCCGAGAACCCCAGCGGCACGTCGACCCTTGCACCGTGACAAGTCGCGGTGGGACGGCCTCGGGCGGGGCCCATGAAGTTCACCGGCGCCGTTTGCTGCCCGATACGGCTTCGGGCGCCTCACCGTGTTCCAGATACGCGGTCAGGCCGCTCGCGCGAGCCTGGAACCCGGCGTTGATCCTGCGCACGAGGCGGGGGACGGTGAGCTCCGGCAACCGTTCGGCGTGGTGGAAGCCGTAGCCGCGCAGCTCGTCGGCCTGAAGCCTGATCCGGCGGCGGTGATCCACGCCGAGCAGGCCCCCGTCGAAGAGGTAGAGCACCTTGTCCCCCTCCCCGGGGCTGGGCGCCCAGTCGACCACGAGCAGCCGGCCGATACGCGGTGTGATGGCCAACTCCTCGCGGACCTCGCGCACACAGGCTTGCAGGGGCGACTCGTTCCGCTCGACATATCCACCCGGAACGTCCAGATGGTCCTTGTAGGACGGCTCGACAAGCAGGACACGACCGGCTTCGTCGAAGAAGAGGGCGCCCGCTGCCATACGGGGGTGGGCCATCTTCGCCTCATGCTCGTTCACAGCCCGGACTCTAACCGCCCGCGAGGACGCGAAGCCTGCGGGCCGGTTCGGCAATGGCCGGGACGGCGTACGTCATGACGATGAGCCGGTGGAACGCGCCCAGGGCCGTGAACCCGAGCTGGACGCGCTCGCGTTGGTCCGCACCCCGGACGACCTGGACGGCCTGGCCGGTCCGCACGCGGACTACCTGGAGCCGGTCGTACGCCGCTACACGCGGGTGCCGTCGCGGCACGAGGGCTGACGGGCTGGGCGTCGGTGCGACCCGGCCCGGGTGCCCGTTCAGTCGTCCAGGTCGATCACGAAGTCCACGACGGTGGTGTCGCCGCGCCGGACGATCGGGTGAGCGACCTCCACGACGCGGCCGGTGTCCGCGATATGGCGCCGGGTGTATCGCAGAACCGGAACACCCGCGCCGATACGCAGGACCGCCGCTTCGTGCTCCGTCGGCATGGCCGCCGTGAACGACTCGGTGACCTGCTTCACGCTGATCCCCAAGGTCGCGAGCTGCGCCCGGGTGCCGCCCGGCCAGGGTTCGTTGATGGGGTCCGCGACGGGTGTGCCGGCCACGTCCGACCAGCGCACGTAGCTGGTGCTCATCTGGGTGGGCTGGTCGTTGTCGTGGAACACGAAGTGCCGGGCGAGCAGCCGCTCCCCGGGCTCACAGCCGAAGAGCGCGGCCAGCTCCGCGTCCGCCCGCACCTGCTCGAACCGCTTGTCGAGTCGGTACTCAGACCAGTCGATCCCCTGGTCCAGGGTGTACGGGGTGGACGGTCCCGTACCTCGCGCGGTCCGGTACCGGTCGGCATGCTCGCTGGTCATCGTCCTCGGGCGGGTCCTGTTGCCGCGTACGTGGTGAACGCCGCCCAGGTGGTGGGTGCGAGCGCCAGTTCCGGGCCGGTGGTGTTCTTGGAGTCACGGACGTGGACGGTTGCGGGACATGCGGCGACCTCCACGCACTGCCCGCCTTCGCTACCGCTGTACGTGGACCTGTGCCAGCGGTACGCGGTCTCCACGCACTGCCCGCCCTGGTCGCCGCTGTGGCTCGACCTGAACCACGTGTACGACGCTTCGAGGCATTCGCCGCCTTCGTCGCCGCTGTGGGTCGACTTGAACCAGTCGCGTTCCGTGGTCATGGCCACTCCGTCCGACGACGCCGCCTGTCTGCTTCGACTGTGACGGCGTCGCGACGGGTTGCCAACCATGTCCTTTCGGACGATGTACGGCTGCGCGGTTCAGCCTTCGGCCGCGTACGTGGTGAACGCCGCCCACGTGCTGGGCGCGACCGCCAGTTCCGGGCCGATGGGGTTCTTCGAGTCACGGACGTGGATCGTGTCCGGGCAGGCGGCTATCTCGACGCAGGCGCCGCCTTCGCTACCGCTGTAACTCGACTTGTGCCATGAGTAGGCGGTCTCAAGGCACTGGCCGCCTTCGTCGCCGCTGTAGCTCGACTTGAACCACTGACGTGCGGTGCTCATTGATCCCCCAGGAGATCGTCCAGAAGGTCCCGGGACCTCTCGACGGAGAGGGCCTGAGTCCGCAGCATCGCATATTTGCGAGTGAGGATGGACACCGTCTCCGGGTCGGAGATCCACTGGCTTCCACGCTGAGTCTCCGCGTAGGCGAGGTGCTGGTGGTCTGGCGTCTCCAGCAGTGTGAATGGCCCATTCAGTCCAGCATGTGAGGGGCTGTCCATCGGCATGAACTGGAGTGCCACGGTGGGGAGCCGCGAGCACTCCAGCAGATGGCTGAGCTGCCCCTTGTGCATGGCCGGGTCGCCCAGCGAGAGGCGCAGCACCGGTTCCCAGATCACGAAGCTGACCGTCGGAGGGTTCTTCCGGTGGAGTATCTGCTGGCGCTCCATTCGGCCAGCCGTCTTCGTCTCGATCTCGGACTCCTCGTAGGCCGGAATCCTGTTACGCAGAACCGTGTTCGCGTACTTCTGGGTCTGGAGCAGGCCCGGGAGTACCTGGTTGTCGTACCAGGACAGCGTCACGGCCTCCCGCTCATGGGCCATGTACTGCTCGGCCCACATGGGGAACTGGTCGATCTCGGGGAGGTTGTCCACGCCGATGAACAGCAGGCCCTTGGTGTCGAGGGTGCGGTCCAGCAGTTCCGCGATGTCCGGCTTCAGGGGACGGCGGCCCTGTTCGATCGAGGCGATCGTCTCCTCGTCGAGGCCCACTTCCCCCGCGAGGGTCCGCTGTGTGTAGCCTGCGGCGACGCGGGCCCCGGCCACCTGCTGGCCGAGCATCTTCATCGATGTGGTGTTCTTGGCACGTTTCCTGGGGCTCATGAGGTCCCAACTTTCACTGGCAGCCCGGACTCCTTTGTCCCACCCCGTACTTGACAGCGGTACGGGGCGACTCACTGCACCACGGTAATCACGCTCCGCAAGCTTTGCCATGTGAACGAGTCAACTCAACTGAGCCTCACCCGATCGAAGTTCTTCCTGGGTGAGCTGCAATCCGTCCGTGCGGCGCGGGAGTTCGCGCGGGCGTTGCTCCGTGAGTGGGAGCTTTCCGGGCTCCACGGGGCCGTGGTCCTGTGTGTGAGCGAACTGGCCACCAACGCGCTGCTGCACGGCGCTCCGCGCGACGACGGGTTCTGGCTGCGGGCCGGGTACGACGGGGCGGTGTTGCGCGTCGAGGTGCGGGACGGGGGCGCGGGGGTGCCGTGTGTGGGAGAGGGGGTGCCGGACGAGTCGGGGCGGGGGCTGATGCTCGTCGCCGCGTCGAGTGACGCCTGGGGTGTGGACCGGGACCCGGACGGGAGCGGAAGCGGCAAGGCCGTGTGGTGCGAGTGGAAGGTGCCCTGACGCGGTCCTGTCCCCTTCGGTGTGGACCCGATCGTCCGGATCGGGGGCCGGGTCAGCCCAGTGCAGCGTCCAAGTGTTGCTGTACGGGCTCGAACAGTCCGTACGGGACGTACTGGGGAATCTCGTCATGGGTGACCCAGGCGAACGCGTCCAGCTCATCGGCGTCCGCGACATGCGCTGTACCGCTGACGACCTCACACACCGTGTAGGACATCAGCCGTCCGGTCGCCGGATGGACGCGCTCGCCGAGCGGTTTGAGGGCCTTCACCTTCAGCCCGGTCTCCTCAAGGGTCTCCCGTACGGCCGCGTCCTCGCGTGATTCACCGGGCTCGACCTTCCCGGCGGGGAACTGCCAGGAGAGTCGGCCCTCACTGACCCGACGCCGCACCAACAGCACTCGGTTGTCGTGCACGATGATGGCCGCCGCGACCCCGGGCCGCTCGTCAGCGTTCTGCTGTGTCACGTCTGCTCCTCCAGGACTGCCAGGACTGCCAGGACTGCCAGGACGGGGGAGATCGTATCGACGGGGACGAAGCGGGGCGCCGACTTTCCGGGCACCCGCATCACGTCCGCATCCACCCCCCTTCGGCGTGGACCCGATCGTCCGGATCGCGGAACGGTGGGTGTAGGTGGCATGCGTCTCGTTAGGGTGCCCGGCACAGCCGCCGGGGCCGGACGGGCCCCCGTAACCTCAGGAGTCACCGTGCGGAACGTCGTGGAACCGCCTGCCCTGGCCGCGCGGGTCGCCCGGACGGGCGGCTCACCCGTGCGGGACATCCTCGCCGTGACCTCGCGGCCCGAGGTCGTGAACTTCGCGGGCGGGCTCCCCGCGCCGGAGCTGTTCGACCACGAGGGCGTCGCCGCCGCGTTCCGCGACGTGCTCGCGGAGAGCTCCGGGCGGGCGCTCCAGTACGCGACCACCGAGGGCGAACCGGGGCTGCGGGCCGCGCTCGCGGAGCGGACGACCGTTCGGGGGCTGGCCACCGGGGCGGACGACGTGCTGGTGACCACCGGGTCCCAGCAGGGGCTCTCCCTGCTCGCGGGGGCGCTGATAGACCCGGGTGACACCGTCCTCGTGGAGCGGCCGTGCTACCTCGCGGCGATCCAGGCGTTCGCGTTCGCGGGCGCCCGGATCGTGGCCGTGCCGGGGGACGGGGACGGGGTCGACCCTGGGGCGCTGGACCGGCTCGTCGCCGCGCACCGGCCGAAGCTGTTCTACTCGGTGCCGACGTTCCAGAACCCGACCGGCCGGACGATGCCGCTCGCCCGGCGGGAGGCCGTCGCGGAGGTGGCGGCGCGGCGCGGGCTGTGGCTCGTGGAGGACGATCCGTACGGGGAGCTGCGGTTCGAGGGGGAGCGGGTGCCGTGGATCGCGTCGCTGGAGGCGGCGGCCGACCGTACCGTGCTGCTCGGCAGTTTCTCGAAGGTGATGGCGCCGGGCCTGCGGCTGGGCTGGCTGCGGGCGCCGGGCGCGCTGCGGCGGGCCTGTGTCGTGGCGAAGCAGTCCGCCGATCTGCACACCCCGACCGTCAACCAGCTCGCCGCCGCCCGCTATCTCGCGGACCGGGACCTGGACGCCCATGTGCGGACGGTCGCCGCCGCGTACGGGGAGCGCCGGGACGCGCTGCTCGGCGGGCTGGCCGACGCGCTGCCGGAGGGTTCGGTGTGGAACCGGCCCGAGGGCGGGATGTTCGTGTGGGCCCGGCTGCCGGACGGTGAGGACTCGGGGGCCCGGCTGAAGGAGGCCGTCGCGCACGATGTGGCGTACGTGCCCGGGGCGCCGTTCCACAGCGACACCCCGGACCCGGCGACCCTGCGCCTCTGCTTCGTCACGCACACCCCGGACGAGATCCGGGAAGGGCTGCGACGGCTCGGCAAGGTGTTCCGCTGAACGTCACGGGTTCGGCGCGGATCACTCCGTGCTGGTGCACGTCACATCACGTCACCCACCAGACCTACTTCACTTCACTTCACTTCGTGGAGTTTCCCGGTCGCCACATCGAACACAAATCCGCGCGCACTCTTATGAGTGATAAAGGGACTCGCCTTGATGCGGCGTACGGACTGCCGTACGTCCTCCTCCAGATCCGTGAACGATTCCGGGGACCAGAACGGACGCATTCCGACGTCCCGCTGGATGTCCGTCTTGAACTCGTCATCGGTGAACGTGAGCATTCCGCAGTCCGTGTGATGGATGAGGAGGATGTGGCGGGTGCCCAGCAGCCGCTGGCTGATCACCAGGGAGCGGACGGCGTCCTCGGTGATCGCGCCGCCCGCGTTGCGGATGATGTGGGCGTCGCCCTCGCGCAGGCCCAGGATCGAGAAGATGTCGAGGCGTGCGTCCATGCACGCCACGACCGCCAGCCTGCGCCTCGGGGGGAGGGCGAGGGGCCCGGAGAACGCCGCCGCATAGGTCTCGTTGTTCCCCAGGAACTCATCTGTCACAGTCAATTCGTGCCTCGCATTCGATGACGGCCGGCCCCCTGAATTCCACACGCCCCAGGGTGCCGTACCGCTGTGGCGGGGACACCGTAGCGGGCGGTAAATCGAACAGGAAAGAAGCGGCGTCAATGCGTACACAGGACCGCAACGCGCGGCAATACTGCCGAAATGAAAGGGCGCGGACGGGGGAGCGCGCTCCGGCGTGAAAGGCCGCGCGCACGCCACAGGGGGCGCCCGGAGGCGCCCCCTGTGAAATGTGTACTCCGTGGCTGCCGGGTTACAGCCGCTCGGGGGTCCGGATGCCCAGCAGCTCCATGCCCTGGTGCAGGGTGGCCGCCGTGATCTCGCAGAGGAACAGCCGGTTCCCGACCTGCTCGGGGGTGTCCGCCTTGAGGACCGGGCACTTGTCGTAGAACGTCGTGTAGTGCGACGCGAGCTGGTAGAGGTACGCGGTCAGCTTGTGCGGGGCGTACTCCTTCGCCGCCTCCGTGACCGCCTCGCCGAACTGGTCCAGATGCAGCCCGAGCGCGCGCTCGGCGTCCTCCAGCGTGAGCTCCGGGTGCGCGACCGGCTTGGCCTCGCCCGCCTTGCGCAGGATCGAACGGATACGGGCGTACGCGTACTGGAGATACACACTGGTGTCGCCGTGCAGGGACACCATCTGGTCGAGGTCGAACTTGTAGTCACGGCTCGCGGACGTGGACAGGTCCGCGTACTTCACCGCGCCGATGCCGACCTGGCGGCCCCGCTCGGTGATGTCCTCCTCGGAGAGCTGCCCGAGGGTGTCCTTCTCGCGGACGACGGCCGTGGCGCGGTCGATCGCCTCGTCCAGCAGGTCCTCCAGCCGGACCGTCTCGCCCTCACGGGTCTTGAACGGCTTGCCGTCCGCGCCGAGGACCGTGCCGAAGGCGAGCTGCACCGCGCGGACGTCGTCGGTCAGCCAGCCCGCGCGGCGGGCCGTCTCGAACACCATCTTGAAGTGCAGGGCCTGCCGGGCGTCGACCACGTACAGCAGGGTGGACGCCTTGAGGCCGAACACCCGGTCGCGGATCGCCGACAGGTCGGTGGCCGCGTAGCCGTAGCCGCCGTCGGACTTGCGGACGATCAGCGGGGTGGGGTTGCCGTCCGGGCCCTTGACGTCGTCGAAGAACACGCACAGCGCGCCCTCCGAGCGGACCGCGACACCCGACTCCTCCAGGATGCGGCAGGTCTCGTCCAGCATGTCGTTGTACCCGGACTCGCCGACCACGTCGGGGTCGCGGATCTCCATGTCCAGCTTCTCGAAGACCGAGTAGAAGTAGAGCTTCGACTCGTCCACGAAGCGCTGCCACAGCGCCCGGGTCTCCGGGTCGCCCGCCTGGAGCGAGACCACCCGGCGGCGGGCGCGCGCCTTGAAGTCCTCGTCCGAGTCGAAGAGCGTCCGCGCGGCCTTGTACAGCCGGTTCAGGTTGGACATCGCGGTCCGGCCCTCGGCCGTCTCCGTCGCGTCGCCCTGGTGGTCCAGCTCGTGCGGGTGGTCGATCAGGTACTCGATGAGCATCCCGAACTGGGTGCCCCAGTCCCCGATGTGGTGCCGGCGCACGACCGTCTCGCCGGTGAACTCCATCAGCCGGACCGCCGCGTCACCGATGACCGCCGACCGCAGATGGCCGACGTGCATCTCCTTGGCGACGTTCGGCTGCGCGTAGTCGATCACCGTGGTGCCCGGGTGCTCCGCGTGCGGCACGCCGAGACGGCCGCCGTCGTCCGCGAAGCGCGCGGCGAGGTTCGTGGTGATCGCGCGGTCGGTGACCGTGACGTTCAGGAAGCCGGGGCCCGAGACCTCGATCTCCTGGATCACGTCGTCCGCCGGGACGGCGTCCGTGACCCGGCCGGCCAGCTCGCGCGGGTTGGCCTTCGCCTTCTTCGCGAGGGCCAGGATGCCGTTGGCCTGGAAATCGGCCCGGTCGCTTCGTCGCAGCAGCGGGTCCGCGGCGCCGGACTCCGGCAGGGCTGCCTGGAGGGCCGCCGCGAGGCGCTGGTGGACGGAAGCGGAAAGGGACGTGACCGAGGCCATGGAGGGGTGCCGTTCTGCTCGGGTTCCGGAAGGTGCCTTCGGGTGCTGGAAGGCATCTGGGGCAGCCGCCGCCGCTCGCCCCACGGCCGGGCCGGGAGGAGTGCGCACGGCTACAGGCTCCGAGTATCCCACGCGCCCCGCGCCCGCTGAAAAGCCGTTTTCGCCCTTGCGGCGGTAGCTGGGAGAATGGGGCGGACCGCTCTCGTACCACCGCGCCCGACCACGCCGCCGCCCGCCGTGCGAGCGGGCCGGGCGGACGGTACGAGGACGGAACGGCGGACCGCCCCACCGGCGGCGCCGCAGGGTCAACACTGGGAAAGAAGGACGTGCCGATCGTGGCTCAGAGCAACGAGACCACCGACTGGGTCTCCCGTTACGCGGACGAGGTCATCGAGGCGTCGGAGCGCCGGGCCCCCGGGAAACCCGTCGTCGTCGCGTCCGGTCTCTCCCCGTCCGGCCCGATCCACCTGGGCAACCTCCGCGAGGTCATGACCCCGCACCTGGTCGCGGACGAGATCCGCCGCCGGGGCCGGACCGTGCGCCATGTGCTGTCGTGGGACGACTACGACCGCTACCGCAAGGTGCCCGCCGGGATCGACGGCGTGGACGAGTCCTGGGCCGAGCACATCGGCAAGCCGCTGACCTCGGTGCCCGCGCCGAAGGGCTCCCCGTACGCCAACTGGTCGGAGCACTTCAAGGCCGCGATGACCGAGGCGCTCGCGGAGCTCGGCGTCGAGTACGACGGCATCAGCCAGACCGGGCAGTACACCGCCGGCGCGTACCGCGAGCAGATCCTGCACGCCATGCGCCACCGCGGCGACATCGACGCGATCCTCGGGCAGTACCGCACCAAGAAGGCGCCGCCGAAGAAGCAGCAGAAGCCGCTGGACGAGGCCGAGGTCGAGGCCGCCGAGGGGTCCGGCGCGGCCGGTGAGGACGACGGCTCCACGGCCGCCGGGTACTTCCCGTACAAGCCGTACTGCGGCAACTGCGAGAAGGACTTCACCACCATCACGTCGTACGACGACGACAGCACCGAACTGGCGTACACGTGCGACGTGTGCGGCTTCGGTGAGACGGTGCGGCTCAGCGAGTTCAACCGCGGCAAGCTGGTGTGGAAGGTCGACTGGCCCATGCGCTGGGCGTACGAGGGCGTGATCTTCGAGCCGTCGGGCGTCGACCACTCCTCGCCCGGGTCGTCGTTCCAGGTCGGCGGGCAGATCGTCGGCCCGATCTTCGGCGGGGAGCAGCCCATCGGGCCGATGTACGCGTTCGTCGGCATCTCCGGCATGGCGAAGATGTCCTCCAGCAAGGGCGGGGTGCCCACCGGCGCCGACGCGCTGGAGATCATGGAACCGCAGCTGCTGCGCTGGCTGTACGCGCGCCGCCGCCCGAACCAGTCGTTCAAGATCGCCTTCGACCAGGAGATCCAGCGGCTGTACGACGAGTGGGACAAGCTCGGCGCGAAGGTCGCGGACGGGTCGGTGCTGCCCGCCGACGCGGCGGCGTACGCGCGGGCCGTCGGGACCGCCGCGGGTGAGCTGCCCGCGACGCCGCGCGCGCTGCCGTACCGGACGCTCGCGTCCGTCGCGGACATCACGGGCGGTCATGCCGACCAGGCGCTGCGGATTCTCGACGAGCTGGACCCGGAGCGTCCGCTGGGTTCGCTGGACGAGGTGCGGCCCCGGTTCGACAAGGCCGAGGCGTGGACGCTGCGGTATGTGCCGAGCGAGGCGCGGACCGTGGTCCGCGAGGAGCCGGACACCGAGCTGCTGGGCTCGCTGGACGAGCGCGGGCGGGAGTCGCTGCGGCTGCTCCTCGACGGGCTCGACTCGCACTGGTCGCTCGACGGGCTCACCGGGCTGGTGTACGGGGTGCCGAAGGTGCTGGCCGGGCTCGCGCCCGACGCGAAGCCGACCGCTGAGCTGAAGGCCGCGCAGCGGGAGTTCTTCGTGCTGCTGTACCGGCTGCTGGTCGGGCGGGACACGGGGCCGCGGTTGCCTACGTTGTTGCTTGCGGTGGGGGCGGGGCGGGTGCGGAAGCTGCTCGCCGGCTAGCGGTTCTCTCCCGCCCGCCCACCCCTCGGCCCCGTCCTCCCCAGGACGGGGCCCTTCGCGTTCCCGGGGCGCCCGGGTCCCGGGGTTTCTTGTGCTGGGCGTACTTGTCCCTGTGCCGTCGCTCGTGGGGTGCGCAGTTCCCCGCGGGCCGCCTTCGCTTGCGCTTCCCAGGTCCGTCCGGGTGAACGTACTTGTCCCTGCGCGGGCCGTTCGTGGGTGCGCAGTTCCCCGCGCCCCTTGGGTTCCCCACCTGGGCGTACTTGTTCCTGTGCCGATACGTCGTGGGTGCGCAGTTCCTCGCGCCCCTTGGGTCGTCTCACCTGGGCGTACTTGTTCCTGTGCGGGCCGTTCGTGGGTGCGCAGTTCCCCGCGCCCCTGGGTTTCCTGTGCTTGGCCTGCTTGTTCCTGTGTGGGTACTTCGGTGGTTTCGCGCAGTTCCCCGCGCCCCTTGGGTTCCCCACCTGGGCGTACTTGTTCCTGTGCCGATACGTCGTGGGTGCGCAGTTCCTCGCGCCCCTTGGGTCGTCTCACCTGGGCGTACTTGTTCCTGTGCGGGCCGTTCGTGGGTGCGCAGTTCCTCGCGCCCCTGGGTTTCCTGTGCTTGGCGTGCTTGTTCCTGTGCGGGCCGTTCGTGGGTGCGCAGTTCCTCGCGCCCCTTAGGTCGTCTCACCTGGGCGTACTTGTTCCTGTGCGGGTATTTCGGGGGTGCGCAGTTGCTCGCGCCCCTGGGTGGTGCCCCCTTGCGGTCGCTGTTCGGGGGCGGGCCGGTCCTCGTTTTTGCGCAGTTCCCCGCGCCCCTTTGGGGCGCCACCTGGGGCTGTTCTCCGTCTGCGGGGACGGGGTTGGACCATCCTCCTCGTGCAGGCGCGCTGCTGCGGGAGGGGGTGGGCGGGAATCTCTGCTCGCAGACTCCGATGCTCTTCAGTCGAGTCACGGAACGTCGTACCGAGCGTGTCGGATCGAGGACGGAGAATCCCGACCGGCACCGACCCGAAGAACCGACCGGACGCGCCCCAAAGGGGCGCGGGGAACTGCGCGAACCCACCGAGTGACGGCACAGGAACGGAGTGCGCCCAGCCGGACAGACCTCACAAGCGCAAGCGAAGGCGACCCGCGGGGAACTGCGCGAAACCACCGAGCGACGGCACAGGGACGAAGTGCGCCCAGCCGGACGGACCTGGGAAGCGCAAGCGAAGGCGACCCGCGGACCCCTTTGACTCGCAGCGTGCCGCACCCCCATACTCTCCGCATCGCATCATTCCACTAACTAACTAGTGAAACGGGGGACCTGAATGAGCGGCGATTCCCACCCGTACGCCGTCGAGGCTCTGGACCTGGGCAAGAAGTACCTCCGAGGCTGGGCCCTGCGTGACGCTTCCTTCCGCCTGCCGGCAGGCTGCATCAGCGCACTCGTCGGCCCGAACGGCGCCGGAAAGTCCACCTTCCTCGGCATCGCCGCGAGGCTGCTGCGCCCGACCACCGGCAGCCTCCGCCTCTTCGGCACGGAGGTGAGCGACCCCGCCGCGCTCCAGCGCGTCGCCTTCGTGGACCAGGAACGCCCGCTCTACAAGGGCTTCAGCGTCGCCGAGACCCTGCGCCTGGGCCGGGAGCTCAACCCCCGCTGGGACCAGGCCGCCGCCGAGCGGATCGTGGAGGCCGGCCGGGTACCGCTCGGCGCCCGGATCGGCACGCTCTCCTCCGGCCAGCGCACCCGCGTGGCGCTGGCACTGGCCTTCGGCAAGCGGGCCGAACTCCTCCTCCTCGACGAGCCGATGGCCGACCTCGACCCGCTCGCCCGGCACGAGCTCTCCGCGCTGCTCCTCTCGGAGGCCACCGAACGCGGACTGACCGTACTGATGTCGTCGCACCTCCTCTCGGAGCTGGAGGAGATGTGCGACCACCTGGTCGTCCTCGCCGACGGCCGTCTCCGGATGGCCGGTTACGCGGACCAGCTGATCCCCGCCCACCGGCTCGTCACCGGACTCGCCGACCCGGGCCCCGGCTCCGGTCACGACGACCACGGAGTGCTGCCGCCCGTCTTCACCGAGCGCCACACCGTGATCGAGTCCCGGATCACCGGACGCCAGTTCACCGCCCTGATCCGGCCCGGAACGGACGCCGTCGACGCGTACGAGAGCGTCGAGCCGAGCCTCGAAGAGGTCCTGCTCGCCTATCTGCGCTCCGCCGAAGCGCCCGCGCTGATCACCCCCGGCGCCGATGTCACCGCCCCCGCCACCGCCCCGGCGGCCCCGCAGAAGGGAAGGGCCGCATGAGCGCCCTGACGACCACCGCGGCGCCGAGCGACCGCGCCGCCGCCCCGGCCCGCGGGCTCCTGCGCGGGACGAGCTGGGTGGTGTGGCGCCGCAACCGCACCGTGCTGCTGCTGCTGATCGGCGTCACCGTCCTGTTCGCCGGGTACTCCGTGTACCTGCACGGAATGCTCGCCGACTTCCTGGCGTCGCCGCAGGCCGCCGCCAAGCCCGGCCAGCTGCTGCCGCACCACGAGGAACGCATGGGCACCGCCTTCTTCCTGCTCGCCTTCCTGCCGGCGATCCTCGGGGTGTTCCTCGGCGCCCCGCTGCTCGCCGCCGAGCAGGAGCACAACACGCTGCGGCTGATCACCACGCAGTCGGTCGCGCGCCTGCGGGTCGTCATGACGATGCTGGCCCTGCCGCTGCTGGTCGTCGCCGTCACCACGGCCCTGATGTCGGTGGCCTTCACCTGGGTGTGGCGTTCGGTGGACACCCGTTTCTCCCACGGCAACTGGTGGACCAGCGACGTCATCGCCACCACGGGCCCGGTCCCGGTGGCGCTCGCCCTCTTCAGCACCGCGTTCGGCATCCTCGCCGGGGCGGTCCTGCGGCGCTCCGTCGCCGCGATGGGCGTCACCTTCCTCGTGCTCGTCCTGGGAGCCCAGACGCTGAAGGACCGGGCGCCGGAATACTTCGTCACCTTCCACCAGCTCACGTACCCCATGGGCGGGGACGCCCCGGAGCTGAAGTCCGGTGAGATCCAGGTGGACAACTGGGTCGGCAGCGCGGACGGCACCCTGCACGGATGGGGCAAATGCGTCCTGATGACGGAGGCCGAGAGCGACGCGTGCGTGAAGAAGCATGGGATCGTGAACGACGTGATCGACTATGTGAAGCTCGATCAGCTGCCCGGCATCCAGTGGTCCATGACGGCGGTACTGCTGGCGATGACCGCGGCCATGCTCGTCGCCACGGTGTTCTGGATGCGGCGCAAGTCGCTGTGAGGCGGCACGTGGGAAGAACGAAGGGGTGACCATGGTCGAGTTCCGGATCGACCGGCGCAGCGGCATGGCCACGTATCTCCAGATCGTGCAGCAGGTCAAGCAGGCACTGCGGATGGGCATCCTGGTCGAGGGGGACCGGCTGCCCACCGCGGCGCAGGTCGCCGCGTCCACACGGGTCAATCCCAACACCACGCTCAAGGCGTACCGGGAGCTCGAACGCGAGGGGCTGGTCGAGCCGCGGCCCGGGGTCGGTACGTTCGTGAGCCAGTCCCTCGCGCGTCCGCCCTCGGAGGACGGTGCGCGGCTGACCGCGGAGCTCGTCGCCTGGATGGACGACGCACGGGCGACGGGGATGGAACGGGAGGACGTCCGGGCGCTCCTGGACGCCACACTGGAGCAACGCTTCCCGCCCCCCTGACCCCCGAACCCCAGGGGCGCCCCAAAGGGGCGCGGGGAACTGCGCAAAGGACGAGAACCGCCCCGCACCCGAAGAGCGACCGCAATGGGGCAGCACCTCAGGGGCGCGGGGAACTGCGCACCCCACGAACGACGCCGCAGGGACAAGTGCGCTCAGCACAGGAAACCCGACCGCACAGGGACAAGCGCGCTCAGCACAGGAAACCCGGGGGGCACGACCGAGGGTGACCCGGACGACCCCCCCCTGCGGCGCGCCCGGAAGGGCCCTGCACCGTTCGATGTACCCCCGTCTCCCCCGCGCGCAGGACGAGATCCCGGGGGCCCCGGGGTCATGCTGGAGGCATGAAAGAGATCTGCGCATGGACCGGCTGGATCGTCGGAATCCAGGGCGGACTGGGTCTGCTCGGACCGGTGTGGGGGGACGGCCCGCAGGGCCTGCTCCACCACTGGTTCGACCTGTCCCCGGCCGCGTACGCCGTCATTCTCGTGGGCGGACTGGCACTCGGCATCTGGGCGGACATCTCCCGCAAGCGGGACAAGGTCCGCGCCGCACGCTGAACCCCGCCGTCAGGCGATGTGCTCCTCGGTCATCTCCGTGTTGAGACGGTCGCCGAAGGACTTCACATAGCGCTTCAGCGCGGCGTCGCTCTCCTGTATCCCGTACGTGGACTTGATGTCCGCGCCGAAGGACGCCGGGGTCGGCATACTGCCCTGGCCCTTCGTCGACTGCCGGAACACCTGGTAGTAGGCGTTCTCCTGAGACATCCCCTCCGGGAAGCGGGAGTCCGGCCGCGGCGCCTCCACGGCACCCTGACCGTCGCCTTGCCCGACGCCCTGCCCGACACCCTCGACGGCCGCGTCGACGGCTTCCCCCAGCCGCGCCTCCGAGAGATCGGTCGCCGTACCGTCCGGTACCGGGAAGCCGTTGTCCTGCGGATCCCGTTCCGCCCGCGGGCCCGGGATCGTCCCATGGCCGAGCGGACGGGTCTGGCCCGGTCCTGACGGGACATGGAACCCCGGCCGCGGCGGCTCCGGCCGTACGTACTCCGGCCGCGGGTACTCCTGACCCCGGTGGCCGTCGCCCTGGTGGCCGTCGCCCCGGAAGCCGTCCTCGAAAGCCTGGCCGTCCTCGTACGCCCGCTGGTCCTCGAACCCGCGTTCGTCCTGGTAGCGGCGGCCCTGCTGGCTCTCGTACCGGTCCTGCTCGTCGTACCACTGCTGGTACTGCGCGGGGGGCTCGTACGACGAGGACGGGTCGTAGCCGCCCTCGTACCGCTGTTGTTGCTGCTGCTGCTTGAACCAGGGGCTCAGGCCCTCCTCCGGCTCCGGCTCGGGTCCGGGGTCGGGTTCCGGTTCCCTGCCCAGCTCCGTGCCCGGCTCCGTGCCGGGTTCCGGTGCGCGCCGGGGCGCGGGGGCCAACTGGCGTTCCGGTTCGCGGCCCAGGGCCGGGGCGGGGGCCGCGACCGGTCCGGGGGCCGTGACCTGGGCCTGGGGGGCGACCGGCGGGAGGACGGCCGGTTCGATACCGGCCGCCGCCAGCCCCGAGGGGGCCGTCTCCGCCAGCGGTACCCCGTACTTGGCGAGCCGCAGCGGCATCAGTGACTCCACCGGGGCCTTGCGGCGCCAGGAACGGCCGTAGCGGGACCGCAGCCGGGCCCGGTAGACGAGACGTTCCTGCTCCAGCTTGATGACCTGGTCGTAGCTGCGCAGCTCCCACAGCTTCATCCGCCGCCACAGCAGGAACGTCGGCACCGGGGAGAGCAGCCAGCGCGTCAGCCGCACGCCCTCCATGTGCTTGTCCGCGGTGATGTCCGCGATCCGGCCGACCGCGTGCCGCGCGGCCTCCACGGTCACCACGAACAGCACCGGTATCACCGAGTGCATGCCCACGCCGAGCGGATCGGGCCAGGCCGCGGCGCCGTTGAACGCGATCGTCGCCAGCGTCAGCAGCCACGCCGTCTGCCGCAGCAGCGGGAACGGGATACGGATCCACGTCAGCAGCAGATCGAGGGCGAGCAGTACGCAGATGCCCGCGTCGATGCCGATCGGGAACACATAGCTGAAGTTCCCGAAGCCCTTGGTCAGGGCGAGCTCACGGACGGCCGCGTACGACCCCGCGAAGCCGATGCCCGCGATGACGACCGCGCCGGCGACGACCACCCCGATCAGAATCCGGTGTGTACGTGTCAGCTCTACTTTCCCGGCCACCGTCGCTCCCCTCCCCGTTCTGCTGTTGCGCGCAACAGCGTGACACAGGTGCCGCAGGTGTCAGGAGGTGGCTTTCGGGGACTTGTTCTTCGCGGGGGCCTCGGGGGAGGCTCCGGCGCCACCGTCCGCGTCCGCCTGCTTGTCCCCGCTCTTGTCCTTGGGCTTGTCCTTGGTCTTGCCCTTGTCGCCGCTCGCGGAGGGCGCCGCGTCCTTCTCGTTGGCCGCGACGACCGCCGCCACGACCTCCTTGGCGGCCCGCTCCGCCGACTTGGTGAGCGCGGCGGCGTCCGGCGTCCTGTCCCCGGCGAGTCCGGCGCCGTTGTAGTCGAGGGTGACCACGACGTTCTCGACCCGGGCGACGACCGTCTGCTGCTTGAAGTCGCCTTCCTTCTTCTTCAGGTCGTAGCGCACGGTCCGCGCCTCGTCGCCCGTGCCGGACAGCGGGGTGGTGCCGAGCTTCTTCGCCCCGTTCGTGGCCTCGGCGTCCTTGACCTGCTTGGCCAGGTACTCGCCCGCCAGCTTGTCCCCCGCGCCACGGGTCTGGTCCGAGTCGAAGCGCAGCAGCGACACGTTCAGCCAGCGGAACTGCGAGCCCTTGACGCCGTTGTTGTCGAGGCTGCTCCAGGAGCAGGTGCCGCGGGTGGCGGTGTCGTCGGAGGTGCTGGCCTTGCCCGCGCCGCCCTTGGGGACGAGATCCTCGCGGGTCTTCTTCGCCAGCGACTCACAGGGGTCGGGGAGCTTGGCGTACGCCGCTTCCGGGACCTTCGGCGCCGACGACCCGCCGCTCGGGGAGGTGGCGGCGCCGGACGCCGACGCGTTCGCCGGGGTCTTCTTCCCCGCGTCGTCCGAACCGGAGTCGGACGAGCAGCCGGACGCGCCGATGATCACCGTTACGGCGGCTGCGCAGGCGAGAACGCGGGTGAGTCGCTGTGCTGGTCGGTGCATGGTTCCTTCACTCGTGACGCTGTGCATCGGTCGTCGTTGCGGGGGGTCCGGTGGGCCACGGTACGCCGAACAGGTGACCGCCGAGGCCGTGACATCCGGTTCCCCGGCGGTCCGGCGGCTGCCCGGCGGACCGTCAGTTGCTGAGCCGCTCGGCCAGCCGCGCGGCCAGGTTCCGCGCCCTGTCCTGCATTTCCCTGCTGCTCGGCGGCTCGCCGGGAACGGTGGGCTGGGCCTCGTACTCGATCGTCACCACCACGTTCGACGTGCGGAACACCACAGTGACCGTGCGGCGCTGCGTGGAGCCCGGACTGCCGAGGGCGTCGTCGACGAAAGCGGCGTCACCGAGGTCGTCGAGGACACGGGGCAGCAGGGCGGTGAGGTCGTCCTCGGCCGCCGCGTCGTCCGGTTCGCCGGAGTTGTCGGCACTGCTGGTGCTGCCGGTGCTGCCGGTGCTGTCCGTGTCTCCGGGGCCGTCCGTGCTGCCGGAGGCGCCCGCGTCGTCCGGTTCGCCGGAGCCGCCGGGGGCGCCGGAGCCGGTCGGGGCGCTGGAGCCGGGGGAGCCGTCCGGCTTCGGGGACGTCTCCCCGGCGGGGCTCTTCCCGGACGCGGTGGCGGGACCGGTGGACGACGACGGGTCCGGGGCGTCCGACGCTCCCGCGGACGGGGTGCCGGACGGCGGGAGTTCCGCGGCCTTCTCCTTGTCCGCGTACACCTCTTCCGCGCGCTGGTCGTCGCTGACGTCGCTGTCGTAGGACACGATCCGGTCCAGATCGACCAGCAGATGGTGGGTGGCCGCGGCCGACTCCGCCTTCCAGCGGCAGCCGACCCGCCGGTCCGTGTCGTACGTGGCGGTCGCGGTGCCCTCGTACGCCTTGTTCCGCTGCTCCTCGTCCGGGTTCTCCTTGATACCGGGGAGCAGCGAGTCGAGGGTGCTCCGGCTGAGGGCGCCGCACGGCTCGGGCAGGGTCCGGTAGCGGCCGGGCTCGGCGGCCGGGACGGCCGCTCCGGCGTCGCCCTGCTTGGCGTCACCGGTGGAACCGCCGCTGTCGTCGCCGGCGGTGCAGCCGGCGAGCAGTGCCGTGAGGAGCACCGCGACGCCCGGTACGTACGCCTTCCGCTGCACGGTCATGCGCTCCTCTCGACACGGGTCGCGCCGGGGGCGCGGAGGTTCGGCGGGGCTTATTCGCTTGCCGCCGGGGACAGGTCGACCGACATTATGTGTATCGCACGCATGGCCGTGGACGCCGGTCCGTCATCCCATTCATGGACCTTGGCTCCGGTATTTGCGCTTACAAACTTTTGAACGATTACGGGGGAAAGAGGGCGCTATGTCGTACGTAGAAGTCCCGGGGGCCAAGGTACCGATCCGGATGTGGGCCGATCCGGCCACCGTGGAGGAGGGCGCGCTCCAGCAGCTGCGCAATGTCTCGACGCTGCCGTGGATCAAGGGCCTCGCGGTCATGCCGGACGTGCACTACGGCAAGGGCGCCACGGTCGGCTCGGTGATCGCGATGCAGGGCGCGGTGTGCCCGGCGGCGGTCGGGGTGGACATCGGCTGCGGGATGTCGGCGGTGAAGACGTCCCTCACGGCCAACGATCTGCCCGGTGACCTCTCCCGGCTGCGCTCGAAGATCGAGCAGACCATCCCGGTGGGCCGGGGCATGCACGACGACGCGGTCGACCCGACCGGCTTCCACGGATTCGCCACGGCGGGCTGGGACGACTTCTGGACCCGTTTCGACGGGGTCGCGCAGGCCGTCCACTTCCGCCAGGAGCGCGCGACGAAGCAGATGGGCACGCTGGGTTCGGGGAACCACTTCGTCGAGGTCTGTGTCGACTCGCAGGACGCCGTCTGGCTGATGCTGCACTCCGGTTCGCGCAACATCGGCAAGGAACTGGCGGAGCACCACATGGGCGTCGCCCAGTCGCTCCCGCACAACCAGGGCCTGGTCGACCGTGACCTCGCGGTGTTCGTCGCGGACACCCCGCAGATGGCGGCGTACCGCAACGACCTCTTCTGGGCGCAGGAGTACGCGAAGTACAACCGGGCGCTGATGATGTCGCTGCTGAAGGACGTCGTACGCCGTGAGTTCAAGAAGGCCAAGGTCACCTTCCAGCCGGAGATCTCCTGCCACCACAACTACGTGTCGGAGGAGCGCTACGACGGTATGGACCTGCTGGTCACCCGCAAGGGCGCGATCCGGGCGGGCTCCGGCGACCTCGGGATCATCCCGGGCTCGATGGGGACCGGTTCCTACATCGTGCGCGGTCTGGGCAACGAGGAGTCGTTCAACTCCGCCTCGCACGGCGCCGGACGGCGGATGAGCCGCAACGCGGCGAAGCGGCGGTTCACGGCGCAGGACCTGGCGGACCAGACCCGGGGTGTGGAGTGCCGCAAGGACTCCGGTGTCGTGGACGAGATCCCGGCCGCGTACAAGCCGATCGAGCACGTCATCGAGCAGCAGCGGGACCTGGTCGAGGTCGTGGCCAAGCTGAAGCAGGTCGTCTGTGTGAAGGGCTGACGGGGCGGCCGGGCCGGGGTCATCGGGTGCGGTGGACCTTGGTGTTGGACGCCTGGGCGCGGGGGCGGACCACCAGGAGGTCGATGTTGACATGGCTGGGGCGGGTGACGGCCCAGCCGATGGTGTCGGCCACGTCGTCCGCCGTGAGGGGTTCGGCGACGCCCTCGTAGACCTTGGCGGCCTTCTCCTCGTCACCCCGGAACCGGGTCGTCGCGAACTCGTCGGTCCTGACCATGCCGGGGGCCACCTCGATCACCCGGACCGGACGGCCCACGATCTCCAGCCGCAGTGTCTCGGCGAGTACGTGCTCGGCGTGCTTGGCGGCCACATAGCCGCCACCGCCCTCGTAGGCCGCGTGGCCCGCCGTGGACGACACCACGACGACCGTGCCGTCGCCGCTCGCCTCCAGCGCGGGGAGCAGGCACTGGGTGACGTGCAGGGTGCCGATGACGTTCGTCTCGAACATCCGGCGCCAGTCCGCCGGGTCGCCCGTGGCCACCGGGTCGGCGCCGAGGGCGCCGCCCGCGTTGTTCACCAGGACCTCGCACGCGTCCAGGCCCGCCGCGAAGGACTCGACGGCCGCCCGGTCGGTGATGTCCAGCGGATACGCCGTGGCCCGGTGGCCCGCGGCCGTCAGCTCCTCCGCCAGGGCCTCGATCCGGTCCTTGCGGCGGGCCGTGAGCACCACATGGAACCCCTCGGCGGCGAGCCTGCGCGCGGTCGCGGCACCGATGCCGCTGCTGGCACCGGTCACCACCGCCGTACGTCCGGCGCCGGGCGCGGTACGGGGCTGGGTGCTGGGGTCCGGGCGGGTCATGCGGGGCTCCTCGGCCTGGGCGGTGGGACGGACTGGGTGAACAGCGCGGGCCGGGTCCACGCGGACGGCTCGTGTGCTGGTACGGCCCGTGCGGGTCCGGGCCGGGGCCCGGGGACGGCTGCGTGCCGCTTCAGGATAGGTCGGCGCCACCGACCCGTGGCGGGCCTGTGGACAACCCGTCGCCCCACCTGTGGACAACCCCGGTCCGGCGGTCGGCCGGGCTCCGCCGGGCCGCCGGGTGCCGCGTCCGGCCCTGTCCGGCCGCCCTGTGCCGTGCCGGGTCGCGACCGCCCGTCCCGGTGCCCGGTGCCGTCACCTGTTGGGTGGCGCCTGCCCCGGGAGGCATCGGGGATACATCGAGGTGTGGTGGCGGGTGAGCGGCGGCCGGAGGAGTGGGTGCGAGTGGTGGACGCGACGCGCGGGTGTGCGGCGACGGCGGAACGGGGCGGTGCGCGGTGGGCGGGGGCCGTCCGGGCCGTACGGGGCGGACGAGGGGGCCGGGGGGTGGGTGCGGCGGCCGTGATGGGCGCGGTGGTGCTCGTGGTGGGGGGAGCGGCGCCGATGAGCACCCTCGTACCAGCCGCGAACACCCCCGCGCCGTCCAGGACCGACCCCGCGCCGTCCACGACCGAACCCGTGCCACCCGTGGTCGCTCCCGCGCCGCCCGAGCCGGAGGCCGATCTGGCTCAGCACGGGAGTGTGTCCCTGGCGGGGGGCGGGGCCGAGCTGCGGTTCACCCCGCAGAACTTCGGTCCGGCCGACATCGACGACGCCACCGTCCGGCTGGACTGGTCCGAGCCGCTCGCGGACGGCCAGTCCCTGCCCGCGTCCTGCGTACGGGCGGACCGCTCGTCCCTGGTGTGCCGGACGGGCGGGCTGGTGGCGGGCAGCCTCGGGGAGCGGATCGACGTACCGGTCCGGTTCCAGGGCGCGCCCAGCGAGGTGACCCTGCGGATCGGCACCCTGTGGAACGGCGGCGCGCGGGACGGCAACCCCGAGAACAACGAGCACGAGGTGCTGGTGCTGGACACGGGGGACGTCTACCACTTCTGACCGGCCGCGCGACCACTGCTGACAGCCGCCCCGGTGCCGGTCCGACCGTCCCCGCGCCGACCGTCCGGGTCAGTGGCGGCGGTACGCGGCCGGGGGTACGCCGACGGTCGCGGTGAAGTCCCGTACGAGGTGGGCCTGGTCGGCGTAGCCGAGGTCGGCGGCGAGGGCCGCCCAGTCGACGGCCCGGTCGTTCTCCGCGTGCTCCAGCACCTCGTGCACCCGGTGGCGCAGGATGATCCACTTGGGTCCCACCCCGACGTACGCCGCGAACAGCCGCTGGACGGCCCGTACCGTCAGGCCCGCCTCGCGCGCGAGGTCGGTCACCCGCCGCAGGGACCGGTCGTGGCGGACGCGGTCGGCCAGGGCCGTCGCGAGGCCGGCCCGGGGGTCGGGCGCGGGACCTTCGCCGTGCGGGCCGAGACCCAGCAGGAAGGCGTCGAGCGCGGCCACGCGCGCGTGGTCGTCGTCGGGCGCCAGGAAGGCGTCCGGATCGGGGTCGGGGACCGGGTCGCCGCCGGGCGCGCGCAGCACGTCCGTGAGGGGGAGGTGCCGGCCGGTCCACCGGGACACGGGCGCGTGCGGCGCGAAGGGCCGGAAGCCTCCCGGGCGGAACTGGACACCGCTGACCCGGCCCCGCCGCTCCAGCTTCCGGGTGAACAGCCCGAGCCCGATGCCCGCGACCTCGCCGCGGGGCTCCTGGTCCTCGTCCTGCTGGAAGACGATGTTGACCGACGGGTGCGGGACGACATGGGTGGCGTACGGCTCGGTGAGGTCCCAGTCGATCAGCCAGTAGTGCTCCAGGTACGGGCGCAGCGCCCCGGCGGGGAGGTACCGGCGGAAGCGGACCCGTGCGAGCAGTTCGTCCGCGTCGACGATGCCCCTGGTGTCCCGGCGTGGAGCGGCCATGGGGGGATCGTATGCGTGGCCTTCCCGACCGGGCTGCCGCGTTCGTCCCGGCCGGGCTGTCGCGTTTCTTCAAGCGGTGGCCGGGGGCCGTTCGTACGGTGGCCGTATGAGCGATCTCCCGAAGGACCCCGCATCCGCATCCGCCGACCGCTACCCGCCGGGGCCCGCTCTGGGGCCGCTGCTCGGCGCCTCGGGCGGGCAGGCGGTCTCCCTGGTCCGCGCGGTGCCGGACGACGCGCTGGCGGCGGCCACGCCGTGTGCCGACTACGACGTGCGGGCGCTGGTGAACCATCTGTTCCAGGTGGTGACGCAGTTCCGCGAGCTGGCGCTGAAGAAGCCGTCCGACTTCGGTGACACCCCGGACGTGGTGGGAACGGACGGGCACTGGCGGGAGTCCTTCGCCGCCGCCGTGGACGAGCTGGTCCGGGTCTGGTCGGCGCCGGGCGCCGAGGAGGGCACCACGGGGGCGATGGACATGCCCGCGCGGACGGTGGGGTGCCTGGTGCTGCTGGACCTCACGGTCCACGCGTGGGACCTCGCGCGGGCGACGGGGCGGGAGTACCGGCCCGATCCCGGGGGCGCCGGGGTGGTGCCCGTCCTGGCGACGGCGGTGACGGGGCTGGCGCCCACGGCCCGGCGGATGGGGATGTTCGCCGAACCGCTCCCGGTGCGGGAGGACGCGCCGGACTTCGAGCGGCTGCTGGCGGTCACCGGCCGCGACCCGGGGTGGACGCGGCCGTAGCGGGGGTGTCCGGCGCCCGTGGCGGGGGCTGTGGCCGCCGCAGGGCGGCGGAGGGCGTATCGGGAGGGCCCGGCGGGCGTGGAAGCGCCCACCGGGCCCTCCGGCGCCCGCTCCGGGCCCTCCAGCCCCGCGCCGACACCCCCACCGCCCCTCACCGCCCCCCCCCACGGCCCCTCACCACCCCCCACCGACCCCCGTGAGCCCCCAACCCGCGCCCCCGCCGGGGTGCGGGAATACCTTGTGCCGGGGTACCGTTCTGTCGGTGTAGTTGAACAATCAACCACTTCTGAGGGTGAGCAGTCATGCAGTTCGGGATCTTCAGCGTCGGCGATGTCACGACCGATCCGACGAACGGCCGTGTTCCGTCCGAGCACGAGCGGATCAACGCGATGACGGCGATCGCGCTGAAGGCCGAGGAGGTCGGGCTCGACGTCTTCGCGACCGGTGAGCACCACAACCCGCCGTTCGTACCGTCGTCCCCGACGACCATGCTCGGCTGGATCGCGGCCCGCACCGAGAACCTGATCCTGTCCACGTCGACCACGCTGATCACCACCAACGACCCGGTGAAGATCGCCGAGGACTTCGCGATGCTCCAGCACCTCGCGAACGGCCGGGTGGACGTGATGATGGGCCGCGGCAACACCGGCCCGGTGTATCCGTGGTTCGGCAAGGACATCCGCCAGGGCATCCCGATGGCGATCGAGAACTACGCGCTGCTGCACCGGCTGTGGCGCGAGGACGTCGTCGACTGGGAGGGCAACTTCCGTACGCCGCTCCAGTCGTTCACCTCGACGCCGCGCCCCCTCGACGGGCAGCCGCCCTTCGTGTGGCACGGTTCGATCCGCTCCCCGGAGATCGCGGAGCAGGCCGCCTACTACGGTGACGGCTTCTTCCACAACAACATCTTCTGGCCCAAGCAGCACACCCAGCGGATGGTGGAGCTCTACCGCGAGCGGTACGCCCACTACGGGCACGGCACGGCCGAACAGGCCATCGTCGGACTCGGCGGTCAGGTGTTCATGCGGAAGAACTCGCAGGACGCGGTACGCGACTTCCGTCCGTACTTCGACAACGCGCCCGTCTACGGGCACGGTCCGTCCCTGGAGGACTTCACGCAGCAGACGCCGCTGACGGTGGGCTCGCCGCAGGAGGTCATCGAGAAGACGCTGTCGTTCCGTGAGTACGCGGGTGACTACCAGCGTCAGCTGTTCCTCGTCGACCACGCGGGACTGCCGCTCAAGACGGTCCTGGAGCAGCTCGACCTGCTCGGCGAGGAGGTCGTGCCGGTGCTGCGCAAGGAGTTCGCCAAGAACCGCCCCGCGAACGTGCCGGACGCCCCCACCCACGGCTCGCTGCTTGCCGCCGCCCGCAGCGGCAAGGACAACGGCAACGACAACGACAGGAAGCAGGAGGTGACCACCGCATGAAGCTCGTCGTCGTGTCCGCCGGACTGAGTGTCCCCTCGTCCACCCGGCTGCTCGCGGACCGGCTCACCGAGTCGGCCGTGCGCGGGGCCCCGGGGACGGACGTCCACGTCATCGAACTGCGTGACCTGGCCGTCGACATCGCGAACAACTTCGTCACCGGCTTCCCGGCGCCCGCCCTGGAGGCGGCGCTGGGGAAGGTGGCGGAGGCGGACGCCCTGATCGTGGTCTCGCCCGTGTTCTCGGCCTCCTACAGCGGACTGTTCAAGTCGTTCTTCGACGTGATCGACAAGGACGCGCTGAGCGGGAAGCCGGTCCTCATCGGCGCCACCGGGGGCACCGGACGCCACTCGCTGGTCCTCGACCACGCCCTGCGGCCGCTGTTCGGCTATCTGCGGGCCGTCGTCGTCCCGACCGGGGTGTACGCGGCGTCCGAGGACTGGGGCGCCGAGGGGCTCGCCGAGCGCATCGAGCGGGCCGCCGGGGAACTGGTCGCCCTCACGGCCCCGTCCGCGACGGTCCCCGCGCAGGAGCGGGGCGCGGCGCCCGCGCGCGGGCAGGCACCCCGTACGGTCGGCTCCGTCGAGGACCGCCCGCTCGGGACCGGCTCCCTCAAGGACCGGGTCGTCCCCTTCGAGCAGCAGCTCGCGGCCCTGAAGGTCCGGTGACCCTGCCGGGCACCACGGTCGACGGCAGCACGGACCGCGACACCACGGCAGTGCCGACAACGGCACCACAGGGAACGGCACGGAGAAGTACCCCACGCGCGCGTGGCCGACGAACGTCCGCCACGCGCGCGTAGCCGTGCCCATGGATCCGACGGCGGACCGGCTCCCGCGCGCACCGGAGCACACCGGGGCGGCCGTCCGGAGCGCGGGGGACCGCCGTCGCCGTCTCAGGCGGCTCGCCACGCGCGCAGGCGGGTCGTGAGCCGCTTGCGCCAGCGCCGTACCTGCCGGGCCGGGCGCCGCAGTCTGCGGCGCAGGGACGCCGCGTAACGCGCGCGGGTGCGCCTGCGGTAGCGGCGGCCCCGGGAGGTGCCCAGCTCCGCGAACAGCGACTCGTAGCGGGTGACGATCGGGCCCGGGTCGAAGCGCCGGGCGCTCTCCAGGGCCGCGCTGCCCATCGCCCTGCGGCCGGAGCCGTCGCCGATCAGGTCGAGCATCGCCGCGGCGAGGGCCGGGGCGTCCCCGACGGGCACGAGCCTGCCGTCGACACCGTCGCTGATGATCTCCGCGGGCCCCAGCGGGCAGTCCGTGCTGATCACCGGCACCCCGCAGCGCATCGCCTCGACCAGGGTCATCCCGAACGACTCCGCGTCGGACGCGCTGACCACCAGCGACGCTTTCGCGAACTCCGGTTCGATGGGGGAGCGCGGGCCCATCAGCACCGCGCGCCCGCCCAGCTCCCGCGCGTCCACGAGCTGCTGGAGCCGTTCCTGCTGGGCGCCGCCGCCGTAGATCCGCAGCTGCCAGTCGGGCTGCTCCCCGGCGACCTTCCCGAACGCCTCGATCAGCAGGTCGAACCGTTTCCCCCTGGCCAGCCGCCCCGCCGCGGCGATCACCTTCGCGGAGCCGTCCGACGGGACGACGCCCCGGGGCGCGGGCACGATGTTCGGCACCGGGACGACCGGTACGCCCGGCAGCCGCATCCGCGAGCGGTACGCCACCGCGTCCGCCTCGGTCATCGTGACCAGCGCGTCCAGCGTGCGGTAGTGCCGGGCCAGGACGCCCCGCAGCTCCTTGCCGTGCGCGTCGTGGCGCAGATGCTCCTGGGCGATCCGCAGCGCGGTCGGCGGGCCGAACAGCGAGAGGTACACGTTCACCCCGGGCCGGGTCCCGAAGATCACATCGGCGTCGCAGCCCTTCAGGTACTCCCGGGCGCGCAGGTCCACCAGCCGGCTGTACTGGTGGTGCCGTTTGTCCTGGGCGGGGAAGTCCTCGGCGGGCTCATGGAACTCGGGGCGCTCCGCGTCGCCCCGTCCCGCGCGGGTGTCGACCAGCGGGACGAGCGTGACGCGCGGGTCCACCGCGAACCGGGGCTGTTCGCGGTGCCGCATCATCGAGGCGATCTCGACCTCGTGCCGGTCGCAGAGGGCGGCGGCGAGATTGAGGGTGGTGCGGATGGTGCCGCCGATCGCGTACGCGTTGTGCAGCAGGAACGCGATCTTCATACGTGTGCCTCCCGTGCCCGGTCGTTCGCGGTTCCGGCACCGCGTCTGCTCACCCGGACGGCGCTCCGAACGCCCCCGACGGTGTCCCTCGGATACTCCGGCGGCTCCATGCGCTTCCTTCCGCTCCACGTCCCACGCACCACACGCGCACGTCACTTCCGCGTACACCGCGCCCCTGCCTTCCACCCGGCCGGGCGGTGTACATCCCTGGAACGCCGTTGGGCACGGCTGGGTTACGAACAACCGTCGGGCAGCTCGGCCCCGGCGCCCCGGGTCGCCCCCACTCACACCCCTCGGGTTCCCCACCCGGCCGTACGTGTCCCCGTGCGGGTAGGTCCGGGGGTGCGCGGTTCCTCGCGCCCCTGGGGTTCCCCGCCTGGGCGTACGTGTTCCTGTGCGGGTCGCTCGGTGGGTGCGCAGTTTCCCGCGCCCCTTTGGGGGCGCCCTCCTGGGGCTGCCGTCCGGCTGCGGGCTGTCAGCGACCGGGGTCGGGGTTCAAACCACCCTCCTCGCGCAGTCGCCGGACTCACGTAAGGGGGTGGGCGGGAATCTCTGCTCGCAGACTCCGATGCTCTTCAGTCGGGTACGGGTACGTCGTGCCGAGCGTGTCGGATCGAGGACGGAGAATCCCGACCGGCACCGACCCGAAGAACAAACAGAAGGCGCCCCAAAGGGGCGCGGGGAACTGCGCAAAACCCACGAGCGACAGCACAGGAACGGAGTGCGCCCACCCGGACAGACCTACGAAGCGCAAGCGAAGGCGACCCGCGGGGAACTGCGCAAACCCACCGAGCGACGGCACAGGAACGGAGTCCGCCCACCCGGACAGACCTACGAAGCGCAAGCGAAGGCGACCTGTCAGGGCCAGACCAGGCAGTACGGCTGGTGGCCGGCCTCGTGCAGACGGTGCGAGAAGTCCTGCCACTCGTGCAGGAGTTGGTAGACGTTGAACGCGTCGCGGGGGCCGCCCCGGTCGGGGACCGTGGACCAGATGAACGCGGCGGCGCCGACCGCTTCCTCACCGACACCGCGCAGCGGGTCGACGACGGTCATGGGCAGCTTGACGACGGCGTAGTCGGGGTGGAGGACGACCAGTTCGAGCGGGGGGACCTTGTGCAGGGGTATGCCCTCGATACCCGTGAGGACCATCGCGGCCATCGTCTCGGGCTTGATCTTGGTGAACATGCCGCCCATGCCCAGCTCATCGCCGCCGAGCTCCTCGGGCCGCATCGAGATGGGCACTCTGGCGGCCGTGGCGCCGTCCGGGGCACCGAAGTATTTGTAGGTCACCCCCACCCGCCCGCTCCTGCTTCCCGTCCGTGCCTGCTCCGTCCCGTCCCGGCCGCCGGGGACATGCGCCCCGGCCGGGATGTGCGCCCCCGGCGTGCCCGCCTCCGCCTCGCGCCGGTGCCTTCCCCGCCGGGCACGCCGGGGGCCCAGGCCGTCGGTGCCCTCGCCCAGTCCGCCACCGCGATGCATATCTCCACCCGACTGCTTTTCCGAGGCGCGCGGTACCCGCCGCGCAACCCGATCATCGTGACAGTGACCTCCCCCGCGCCCGCACGCCGAAACGTGCCGTGAAACACCGAGACGCGGGATGCCGGAAGCCTCTGACACCATGGCTTGTGTGAGCTATTCGTTTGACGCCCCAGTTTCGCAGACGCTTTTCGACCGTGCGGCCCTCGTGACGCCCGGCGGCGTGAACTCTCCCGTGCGCGCGTTCCGCGCCGTGGGCGGTACGCCCCGGTTCATGGTGTCCGGGCGGGGCCCGTACCTGACCGACGCCGACGGCCGCGAATACGTCGACCTCGTGTGCTCCTGGGGGCCCATGATCCTCGGGCACGCCCGCCCCGAGGTCATCGCCGCCGTCCAGGAGGCCGTCGCCCGCGGTACGTCGTTCGGTACGCCGGGTGAGGGCGAGGTCGCGCTCGCCGAGGAGATCGTGGCCCGGGTCGCGCCGGTGGCGCAGGTCCGGCTGGTCTCCAGCGGTACCGAGGCGACCATGTCCGCCATCCGGCTGGCCCGCGGGTTCACCGGCCGCGCCAAGATCGTCAAGTTCGCCGGGTGCTACCACGGCCATGTCGACGCGCTGCTCGCCGCGGCCGGGTCCGGGCTCGCGACCTTCGCGCTGCCCGACACGCCCGGCGTGACCGGCGCGCAGGCCGCCGACACGGTGGTGCTGCCCTACAACGACCTCGAAGCCGTACGGGCCGCGTTCGCCGCGCACCCCGGGGAGATCGCCTGTGTGATCACCGAGGCGTCCCCGGGCAACATGGGTGTCGTCCCGCCGGGCCCGGGGTTCAACGCCGGGCTCAAGGAGCTGTGCCGGGACAACGGCGCGTTGTTCATCTCGGACGAGGTGATGACCGGGTTCCGCACCTCGAAGGCGGGCTGGTTCGGGATCGACGGGGTCGAGCCCGATCTGATGACGTTCGGCAAGGTCATGGGCGGTGGCTTCCCCGCCGCCGCGTTCGGCGGCCGGGCCGATGTGATGGCCGCCCTGGCGCCCGTCGGACCGGTCTACCAGGCGGGCACGCTGTCCGGTAACCCGGTGGCGACGGCCGCCGGGCTCGCCCAGCTGCGGCTCCTCGACGACGCGGCGTACGTCACCGTCGACACCGTCGCCGAGCGGATCAGGACCCTGGTCGCCGACGCGCTCACCAAGGAGGGTGTGGCCCACCGGGTGCAGAGCGCGTCGAACATGTTCTCCGTGTTCTTCACCGAGGACGAGGTCCGTGATTACGCGGACGCCAAGCGCCAGGAGTCGTTCCGCTTCACCGCGTTCTTCCACTCGATGCTCGCGCAGGGCGTGTACCTGCCGCCCTCCGCGTTCGAGTCCTGGTTCGTGTCGACCGCGCACGACGACCGCGCGGTCGAGCGGATCGCCGCCGCGCTGCCGGCCGCCGCCCGTGCCGCGGCCGAGGCCACCGAACCGCACGACGCGGGAGCCCGGGCATGAGCGGGCAGGCCTACGGGACGGCCGCCACCGGCGGCCCGGCGGCGGACGCCGAGCTGACCGTGGTGCATCTGATGCGGCACGGCGAGGTCCACAACCCGGACGGCATCCTGTACGGACGGCTGTCCGGGTACCACCTCTCCGAGCTGGGCCGCCGGATGGCCGACAAGGTCGCCGACTACCTCGCGGACCGGGACATCACCCGGGTGGTGGCCTCGCCGCTGGAGCGCGCGCAGGAGACGGCGATGCCGATCGCCAAGTCCCACGGGCTCGACCTCGGCAGCGACGGGCGTCTCATCGAGGCGGGGAACGTCTTCCAGGGGAAGACGTTCGGTGTCGGTGACGGGGCGCTGCGCAGACCGGAGAACTGGCGGCATCTGCTCAATCCGTTCCGGCCCTCCTGGGGCGAGCCGTACATCGACCAGGTCGTGCGGATGACGGCCGCGCTCGACGCGGCGAAGGACGCCGCGCGCGGGCACGAGGCGGTGCTGGTGAGCCACCAGCTGCCGATCTGGATCGTGCGCAGCTATGTGGAGCGGCGCAAGCTCTGGCACGACCCGCGGCGGCGGGAGTGCACGCTGGCCTCGCTGACGAGTTTCACGTACGCGGGGGACCGGATCGTGTCCGTCGGGTACTCCGAGCCGGCGCGGGATCTCGTACCCCCGCATCTGCTGGCGGGCGCCAAGCCGGTCAAGGGCAAGAGCAAGGCGTTCGGGGCGTAGGGCTGTGCAGCCTCGCCCGTGGTGGTCCCTGGGCTGAGCTGTCCGGTCCCCGTGCTGTCCCGGGCTCCGGGTTTCTTGTCCCTGGGCGTACCTGGTCCCGTGCGGGTCGTCCGTGGGTGCGCAGTTCCTCGCGCCCCTGGGTTTGCTGTGCTGGGCGTACCTGTTCCTGTGCGGGTCGTCCGTGGGTGCGCAGTTCCTCGCGCCCCTGGGTTTGCTGTGCTGGGCGTACCTGTTCCTGTGCCGTCGTTCGTGGGGTGCGCAGTTCCTCGCGCCCCTGGGTTTGCTGTGCTGGGCGTGCTTGTCCCTGTGCCGTCGTTCGTGGGGTGCGCAGTTCCTCGCACCCCTGAGGTCTTCTCCGCTGGGCGTACCTGTTCCCGTGCGGGTCGTCCGTGGGGTGCGCAGTTCCTCGCGCCCCTGGGTACCTGGTGCTGGGCGCGCTTGTTCCTGTGCCGTCGCTCGTGGGTTTGCGCAGTTCCCCGCGCCCCTTGGGGCGCGTCCCCTTTGCTGTGCTGGTTCGGTGCCGGTTGCTCGTGGTTGCTTGTGCGGGCCCCGGGCGTCTTCGGCGCGCCGCCTTGCCTTGTTGGCTGGCTGGGTGGGGGTGATCAAAAAGGGGTAAAAAGTCGTTCTGGTTCGGTCGTTCTCGGAACCTGTTTGTTCGTTGTGTGCTCTCAAAGTGTGTGCGTCCGGAAATCGGGCGGACCTTCGGGGGATGCGGGACGACGAGCAGCAGGGGTATTCATGCGGGACTTCAGCCGACGGGGAATGATCGGGGCCGGTGCGGGGGCGGTGGCCGCGTTCGGGGTCGGGGCGTGCGGATCGGGTGGCGGGGGTACCGGCGACCGGGGGCGTGGGAGCGCTTCCAAGGAGCCTTCGAAGGGCGGCGGGTCCAGTGCGCCGGGGGCCCGGCCCATCGGGGACGGGTCCACGTCGTTCACGGGGAAGCAGCCGCACCAGCCGCCCGCGCCCGTCCCGCTGGAGCCCGGACAGACCCCGCCGCAATTCGTGATCTTCTCCTGGGACGGGGCCGGGGAGATCGGCAACGGACTGTTCCCGCGCTTTCTCGATCTCGGCCGGGAGTACGGCGCGCATATGACCTTCTTCCTCTCGGGGATCTATCTCCTGCCGGAGTCGAAGAAGCGGCTGTACCGTCCGCCGAACAACCCCGTGGGCGCGTCGGACATCGGATATCTGAAGGACGCCAACATCCGGCGGACGATCAAGAACGTGGACCGGGCCTGGCGGGACGGCCATGAGATCGGGACGCATTTCAACGGTCACTTCTGCGGCGGTTCCGGGTCCGTCGGCAACTGGACCGGGGCGCAGTGGCGCAGCGAGATCGAACAGGCGAGGTCGTTCGTCAAGAACTGGCGCACGAACACCGGCTGGACGGATCTGCCGTCGCTGCCGTTCGACTACGACAAGGAACTCGTCGGCGCCCGAACCCCGTGTCTGCTCGGCCAGGAGCGGCTGCTGCCGGTCGCCCGGGAGCTGGGCTGGCGGTACGACTCGTCCTCGCCGGGCGGTACCCAGCGCTGGCCGGAGAAGAAGGGCGGGGTCTGGGATCTGCCGCTCCAGGCGATACCTTTCCCCGGCCGTTCGTTCGAGGTGCTGTCGATGGACTACAACATCCTCGTCAACCAGTCCGGCAACGCCACCAAGGGCCCGGTCCGGCACCACGACCGCTGGCGCGACCAGGCGACCGGGGCGTTCCTCTCGGGGTTCCGCCGCGCGTACGAGACCAATCGCGCGCCGCTGTTCATCGGCAACCACTTCGAGCAGTGGAACGGCGGCATATACATGGACGCCGTCGAGAACACCATCAAGGAGATAGCGGACAAGAAGGACGTACGACTCGTATCGTTCCGGCAGTTCGTGGACTGGCTGGACGTCCAGCGGCCCGAGGTCCTGGCCAAGCTCCGGGCCCTGGACGTGGGGCGGGAGCCCGCCGGTGGCTGGCGGACGTATCTGGGGGGCGGCGAGCGCGGCGGGACGAATGGGGCGGACCGGCAGACCGCCGGGACGGTTTCCGAGGGGTCCCGGTAGGGGGACCGGCTCACCGTGCCAGGGGCCTCGTACGCCGTGTGACATGGGTGTTCGACCCCTCCAGGGGGGTGCGGAAGATCCCTGAATGAGGCATGCGAAACTTTTCACATGAGTGCCGTTCGCCGTGCCCCGCAGAGCCCAGCCGCAGCACCCCGCACTCCCCGCCGGGAGGAAAGAAGCCGACGGCGAAACCGCGGCGCCCTTGCGGTCCCGGCCGTGGCGGGGGCCGCGCTGCTGCTGACGGCCTGCGGTTCCGGAGGCGCGAGCGGTGGCTCCAACAGCACCAACTTCGTGGCCGGTGACGCCGGTGTCTCCACGGTGAAGAAGGCCGACCGCCGGGACGGGCCGAAGCTGGACGGCGAGACCCTCGAAGGCGGACAGCTGGACGTCGCCGACTTCAAGGGCAAGGTCGTCGTGCTGAACGTCTGGGGCTCCTGGTGCCCGCCGTGCCGTGCCGAGGCACCCGGGTTCCAGAAGGTCTCCCAGGACCTGAAGGCGGACGCCGAGTTCGTCGGCATCAACACCCGCGACTCCAGCAAAGGCCCGGCCGTCGAGTTCGAGAAGAACTTCGGCGTCACCTACCCGAGCCTGTACGACCCCATGGGCAAGCTGATGCTGCGCTTCCCCAAGGGCACGCTGAACCCGCAGTCGATCCCCTCCACGCTGGTCCTCGACCGGGAGGGCCGGGTCGCCGCACGCGCCCTGACCCCCCTCAGCGAGGAGAACCTGCGCAAGATGATCGCTCCCGTACTCGCGGAGAAGTGATCGGTGTGACCACCCTCACCGGGGCCGCCTCCGTCGCGGACCCCCACGTACTGGCCGCCGCCCCGCAGTTCCTCGCCGCGATCGAGGGCCCGAACCGGACGATCATGAGCGGCGCCCTGCTGCTCGCGCTGCCGATCGCGCTGCTCGCCGGACTCGTCTCCTTCTTCTCCCCGTGCGTGCTGCCGCTCGTCCCGGGCTATCTCAGCTATGTCACCGGGGTCGGCGGTGTGGACCTCGCGGAGGCGCGGCGCGGCCGGATGGCGACCGGGGCCGCGCTGTTCGTGCTCGGCTTCACCGTGGTGTTCGTCTCCGGCGGCGCGCTGTTCGGATACTTCGGGGGACAGCTCCAGGAGCACCAGGAGGTGATCACCCGTGTCCTCGGCGGGCTGATGGTCGCGATGGGCCTGTTCTTCATGGGCCTGATGCCCTGGCTCACCCAGCGGGAGTTCCGCTTCCACAAGAAGCCCGCCGCCGGACTCGCGGGCGCACCACTGCTCGGCGCCCTCTTCGGCGTCGGCTGGGTGCCGTGCATGGGCCCGACCCTCTCCGCGGTGAACACCCTGGCCATCAGTGAGGGCACCGCGGGCCGCGGGGCCATACTGACGGTCGCGTACTGCCTCGGTCTCGGACTGCCGTTCATCTTCGCGGCGGTTGCCTTCCGTAAGGCGCTCGGCGTCTTCGCCTGGGTCAAGCAGCACTACGTCTGGGTGATGCGGATCGGCGGCGGCATGATGATCGTGACCGGGCTGCTGATGCTGACCGGGGTCTGGACCACGATCGTCCAGGACATGCAGGGCTGGTCCACCGGCTTCACCGTAGGGATCTGAGCAGATGAGCGACACCAAGGCCAAGGCCGACCGGGGCGACACCGGGGGGAACACCTCCGCGCGCCCCGCCGACGACCTCGGCGCCGCGGGGGCGCAGCTCTCCACCGCCCCCCGCGAGGAGGCCCCGAACCTTCCCGCCATGGGGGTGATCGGCTGGGCGCGCTGGTTCTGGCGCCAGCTGACCTCGATGCGGGTCGCGCTGCTGCTGCTCCTGCTGCTGTCGCTGGCGGCGATCCCCGGATCGCTGATCCCGCAGCGCGGCACCGACGACTTCCGGATCGAGGACCTCCGCGAGAACAGTCCGACGCTGGCGTCCTTCTACGACGCGGCCGGACTCTTCAACGTCTACAGCTCGGTGTGGTTCTCCGCGATCTACATCCTGCTGTTCGTCTCGCTGATCGGCTGCATCGTCCCGCGCACCTGGCAGTTCGTCGGCCAGCTCCGCAGCCGTCCGCCGGCCGCTCCCAAGCGGCTCACCCGGCTCCCCGCGTACACGACGTGGCGCACCGACGCGAAGCCGGAGGAGGTGCGCGCGGCGGCGCTCGCCCTGCTGAAGAAGGGGCGGTTCCGGGCGCACACCGTCGGGGACGCCGTCGCCGCCGAGAAGGGCTATCTCCGGGAGGCCGGCAACCTCGCCTTCCATATCGCGCTGATCGTGATGCTGGTCGCGTTCGGCGCCGGACAGCTGCTGCGCTACGAGGGCAACAAGCTGATCCTGCCGGGCGGCGGCTTCGCGAACACGCTCACGCAGTACGACGACTTCAAGTCCGGGAACCTCTTCACCGCCGACGACCTGAACGCCTTCAGCTTCCGGTTCGACAAGTTCGTGGGCACCTACGAGCGCACCGGGCCGACCCGGGGCACCCCGCGTACGTTCAAGGCGGACGTCGTCTACAGCGAGGGCGCCGACGGGCCGGAGAAGAAGAAGACCATCAAGGTCAACGAGCCGCTGAACATCGACGGCACCAAGGTCTACCTGGTCAGCCATGGCTACGCGCCCGTGATCACGGTCCGCGACCCCAAGGGCAAGGTGATCTTCAAGGAGCCGGTGCCGCTGCTGCCGCTCGACGCCAACGTCACCTCGTCCGGCGCGGTCAAGGTCATGGACGGCTACCGCAACACGAAGGGCGAGAAGGAACAGCTCGGCTTCAACGCGTTCTTCGTGCCGTCCTTCGCGGGCGAGGGCCAGGGCCAGATGCTGTCCAACTTCCCGGCGCTCGACTACCCGGTCCTCGCGCTGTCCGCGTACCACGGCTCGCTCGGGGTCGACGCGGGTGTGCCGCAGAACGTCTACCAGCTCGACAAGCGCAAGCTGAAGGAGTTCAAGGACAAGGACGGCGAACTCTTCAAGGAGATGCTGCGGCCGGGCGAGACCATGAAGCTGCCCGGCGGCGCCGGTTCGGTCACCTACGAGAAGGAGACCCAGGAGTGGGCCGGGTTCCAGATCACCCGTGAGCCCGGCAGCGGCTGGGCGCTCATCGGCGCGGGCGCCGCGATCGTCGGGCTCGCCGCCTCGCTGTTCATCCAGCGCCGCCGGGTCTGGGTGCGGGCGGTCACCGGCCGCGACGGGGTGACGGTCGTGGAGATGGCCGGCCTCGGCCGCAGCGAGTCCGCGAAGGTCCCCGAGGAACTGTCCGAACTCGCCGGAGCCCTGTACGACCAGGCCCCGACGACCGACGCCGACCGCGCCGACGCCGACGCCGACGCCGAGGCGACCGCCGCCGAACCGGACCCGGCCCCCACCAGCACGCCCCCGAACACGACCACGACCCCAGCCGTTCCTGCCGAAGGGGCAGAGAAGTGACTCTCGCCGCAGCGACCAACGAAAACCTCGCGAACATCAGCAACACGCTGATCTACTCCGCGATGGCCGTCTACACGCTGGCCTTCTTCGCCTACATCGCCGAGTGGACGTTCGGCAGCCGCAGCAAGGTGGGCCGTACCGCCGCCTCGCTCACCGCCGGGACGAAGTCCGCCGCGCCCGCCGTCACCGTGAAGTCCGCGGGCGGCACCACGGTGCTGGACCGGCCCCAGGTCGTCACCCGGGCCGCCACCGGGACCCGTGACGTCCCCGACGGGCCCGGCGCGGCCGGCGGGACCCTGAAGGGCGATCTGTACGGCCGGATCGCCATCTCGCTGAGCGTCCTCGCGTTCGCCGTGCAGGCGGCCGGGGTCCTCGCCCGCGGCCTGTCGGTGCAGCGGGTGCCGTGGGGCAACATGTACGAGTTCAACATCACGTTCTCCACGGTCGCGACGGGTGTGTACCTCGGCCTGCTCGCGCTGCGCAAGAACGTCCGCTGGATCGGTCTGCCGCTGACCACCATGGTCCTGCTCGACCTCGGTGTCGCGGTCACCGTGCTCTACACCGAGAGCGCGCAGCTCGTCCCCGCGCTCCACTCGTACTGGCTGGTCATCCATGTCTCCACCGCGATCTTCTGCGGCGCGGTGTTCTACGTGGGCGCGATGTCGACGACGCTCTACCTCTTCCGGGACTCGTACGAGAGCAAGGTCGCCCGGGGTGACACCCCCGGCCGGTTCGCCGCCTCGGTGATGGAGCGGCTGCCGTCCGCCGCGACCCTGGACAAGTTCACGTACCGGATCAACGCGGCCGTCTTCCCGCTGTGGACGTTCACGATCGTCGCGGGCGCCATCTGGGCCGGTGACGCGTGGGGCCGCTACTGGGGCTGGGACCCCAAGGAGACCTGGTCGTTCATCACCTGGGTCGCCTACGCGTGCTACCTGCACGCCCGTGCCACGGCCGGGTGGAAGGGCCGCAAGGCCGCGTATCTGGCGCTGCTGGCCTTCGCCTGCTGGCTGTTCAACTACTACGGCGTCAACATCTTCGTGACGGGCAAGCACTCGTACGCGGGCGTCTGACCGCCCGGCCCCGCGACGAAGGGGGCCGTCCACGTGATCCGGATCACGTGGACGGCCCCCTTCGTCATGGGAACCCGGACCAGGGCCCCGGACAGATGGGGGACGTGGACACCAATACGCGGCGGATCAGGGCCCGCGTGCGCGAAGGGGACGCCGAGACCTTCGGCGCGCTCTTCGACACGTACGCCCGGTCCGTCTACAACCATGGGTTCAGGCTGACGGGGGACTGGTCGTCGGCCGAGGACATCGTGTCGCTGACCTTTCTGGAGGCCTGGCGGCTGCGGGGCAAGGTCGACGAGGACGGCGGCTCGCTGCGGCCCTGGCTGCTGGGCATCGCCACCAACGTCACCCGCAACACCCGGCGGGCCGCCCGAAGACATACGGCGGCCGTCGCCAGGCTGCCCCGCCCCGAGGCCGTCCCCGACTTCGCCGACGAGCTCGCCGACCGGATCGGGGACGCGCGGCAGCTCGCGCTGGTGCGCACCGCGCTGGCGAAGCTGCGGCGCCCGGAGCGTGAGGTGCTGGCGCTGTGCGTGTGGTCGGGCCTCGACTACGTGTCCGCGGCGGCGGCTCTCGGGGTGCCGGTGGGCACCGTACGGTCCCGGCTGTCCCGGGCCCGCAAGAAGCTGGCGGCGGCGGTCGGACAGGCCCGCGAAGAGATTCCGGAACACCGGGAACCCGCGCACCGGTACGGACAGATGAGAGGTGGCCGCGCGATCGCGGCCGGGCCCACCCAGGAGGGGAAACGATGAGCACACTTCCCGAGAAGGACCTTCCGCCGGGCCGTCACCGACTCCTCAAGGAGCACCTGATGACCGAGTTCCGGCAGGAAACCCAGACGGACGCGCGCCCGGCGCGCCGGGTGTGGCCGCGGCCCGCCCTGGTCGCCGTCGCCGCCGCGGCTGTCGCCGCCGGGGTCCTCGTGGCCCTGCCGTCCGACGGCACCGGCTCCCGTGACACCGCCGCCGCACCCGGCGGCACCGGAGCCCCCGGCAAGGCGGCCGGGTACGGCTCGGACGACGCGGCACGGCTCCTGGAGGACATCGCGCTGGCGGCCTCGAAGCGGGACGCCCCGGCCCGTATCCGGGACGACCAGTTCGTCTACGTCAAGAGCAGGATCGGCTACATGTCGTTCGCCGAGAACACGAAGCCGGAGCTGGAGCGGATCCACGACCGGGAGGTCTGGGCGTCCGTCGACGGCACCCGCGAGGGCCTGCTGGACGAGGACAACCGGAACGGACGGATCAAGCTGGACGCGCCCCAGCCCGGTGACGCGAGCAACACCGACTACCGCAGTCTTCAGAAGCTGCCGACCGACCCCGCCAAGATGCACAAGTGGCTGTACGACAACGGCCAAGGGGACAAGACACCCGAGGACGAGCGGGCGTTCAACCTCTTCGGGGATCTGGTCGGGGAGTCGCTGGTACCCAAGAAGCAGGCCGTCGCGCTGTACCGGGCCGCCGCGAGGATCAAGGCGGTCGAGGTGGTCGACGGCGTGAAGGACGCGGCCGGACGGACCGGGGTCGCCCTGGTGCGGGAGAACGAGGACGGCTACCAGGAGCAGCTGGTCTTCGACCCGAGGACCAAGGAGTACCTCGGTGAGCGGGTGGTCGCCGTGCGCGACACCGGGGACGGGCTGAAGAAGGGCCAGCTGCTGGGCACCTCCGCGATCCTCGACCGCGAGATCGTGGACAAGGCGGGCCGCCGCCCCTGATCCGCCACTGACCGGGGCCCGGCGTCCGTCACCCGTACGTGACGAGCCGCACACCACGTACCGGCGGGCCGCACATCACGTACCGACCAGCCGCGCGCCACGTACCGGCGGGCCGCGCGTGTCACAGCTCACGCCGGGACGCGGGACGCCCGGGGCGGACGGGACCCGTGGGGCTGGTTACGGCTTACGGCTTACGGCTTACGGCCCTGCGGGTCCTCGTCCGGGTCGGTGCGGTCCTCCGGCTCGGGGTCCTGCTCCGACTTGCGCCGGGTCTCCTCGCCGAGGGACTTCAGGAACTCGGGGTTGTCGTCGGGGGCCACCCACTGGGCCCGGCCCCGGCCGCCACCCCGGCCACCGACGGCCGGGGCCTTCCTGACCTTGCCCGCGACGAGCCACGCGACCGGCCCGATCAGCACCTGCCCGAACAGCAGCACGATGATCACCCACACGACCTTGGGGAGGTGCTTGACCTCCTCCTCGGGGGTGTTCAGGCAGTCGATGAAGGCGTAGATCCACAGCGCCAGGATCAGCAGGAACGGCAGATACCTGAGCATGGTGCGTAATCCCCCAGCGGGTGGTGGCGGGCCGTGGCGCGGCCCCGGTGACGGGGCCAGGGTAACCGGTACCGGATACTGGACGGCATGGCTTACGACGATCTTCGCTCCCTGCTCCGGTCGCTCGAACGCGAAGGTGATCTCAAGAGAATCAAGGCCGAGGTCGATCCCTACCTGGAGGTCGGCGAGATCGTCGACCGGGTCCAGAAGGCGAAGGGCCCCGCGCTCCTCTTCGAGAACGTCAAGGGCTCCTCGATGCCCCTGGCCATGAATGTGTTCGGCACGGACCGCAGGCTGCTGAAGGCCCTGGGCCTGAAGTCGTACACGGAGATCACCGAGAAGATCGGCGGGCTGCTCAAGCCCGAGCTGCCGAACGGTTTCGTCGGGGTCCGTGAGGCGTTCGGCAAGCTCGGCGCGATGTCGCACGTCCCGCCGAAGAAGGTCAAGGACGGACCCGTGCACGAGGTCGTGCTGCGCGGCGACGACGTCGACCTCGACACCCTGCCCGCGTTGTTCACCTGGCCGAAGGACGGCGGTTCGTTCTTCAACCTGGGGCTGACCCACACCAAGGACCCCGAGACCGGGGTGCGCAACCTCGGCCTCTACCGGCTCCAGCGCCATGACAAGCGCACCATCGGGATGCACTGGCAGATCCACAAGGACAGCCGCAACCACTACCAGGTCGCCGCCCGGCGCGGCGAGCGGCTGCCGGTGGCGATCGCCTTCGGCTGCCCCCCGGCCGTGACGTACGCGTCCAGCGCGCCGCTGCCCGGTGACATCGACGAATACCTGCTCGCCGGTTTCCTCCAGGGCAAGCGCGTCGAGATGGTCGACTGCAAGACGGTGCCGCTCCAGGTGCCCGCGCAGGCGGAGGTCGTGCTGGAGGGCTGGCTGGAGCCCGGCCGGACGCTCCCGGAGGGCCCGTTCGGCGACCACACGGGCTTCTACACGCCGCAGGAGGACTTCCCGGCGCTCACCATCGACTGTGTGACGACGCGCAAGCGCCCGCTGCTCCAGTCGATCGTCGTGGGCCGCCCGCCGACCGAGGACGGTCCGCTGGGCCGTGCGACGGAACGCTTCTTCCTGCCGCTGCTGAAGATCGTCGTCCCCGACATCGTGGACTACCACCTGCCCGAGGCCGGGGTCTTCCACAACTGCGCGATCGTCGCGATCGACAAGAAGTACCCCAAGCACGCGCAGAAGGTCATGCACGCGATCTGGGGCGCCCACATGATGTCGCTGACCAAGCTGATCGTGATCGTGGACGCCGACTGCGACGTCCACGACCTGGAGCAGGTCGCCTGGCGGGCCCTCGGCAATGTCGACTACTCCCGGGACATCAGCCTGGTGGAGGGTCCCGTCGACCATCTCGACCACGCCTCGTACCAGAAGTTCTGGGGCGGCAAGCTGGGCCTGGACGCCACCCGCAAGCTCCCCGAGGAGGGGTACACGCGGGACGGCGGCTGGCCGGAGATGGTGAGCTCCGACCCGGCGACGGCGGCCACGGTCGACCGCCGCTGGAAGGAGTACGGACTGTGAGCCCCGTACGGGCGCGGCGCGGTACGGCGGGGGAACGCTGATGCCGGCCACCGAGAGCGTCGTCGGCGGGCCGGGTCCGGCCCGCCCGGCGAGCCGGACCCGGTCGTTCCTGCGGCTGGTGATGATCGAGCACTCGGTCTTCGCGCTGCCGTTCGCGTACATCGCCACGCTGACCGCGATGTTCCAGGACGGCGGCGGCGTCCGGTGGGGCACCCTGCTGCTCGTCACCGTCGCGATGGTGGGCCTGCGGACCTTCGCGATGGCGTGCAACCGGATCATCGACCGGGAGATCGACGCCCGTAACCCGCGCACCGCGAACCGCGAGATCGTGACCGGCGCGGTGAGCGTGCGTTCCGCGTGGACCGGCGCGGCCGTGGCCCTCGCCGTCTTCCTGGGCGCGGCGGCCCTGCTCAACCCGCTGTGCCTGATGCTCGCGCCCGCCGCGGTCGTCCCGATGGTGGTCTACCCGTACGGGAAGCGGTTCACGAACTTCCCGCACGCGATCCTGGCGTTCGCGCAGGCGATGGGCCCGGTCGGCGCGTGGCTCGCGGTCACCGGGACCTGGTCCGGGGACGCGGTGATCCTCGGTCTCGCGGTCGGGATCTGGATCGGCGGCTTCGACCTGATCTTCGCCTGCCAGGACGTCCAGGCGGACCGGGCGCACGGCGTGCTGTCCTTCCCGGCCCGCTACGGCATCCCGGCGGCCCTGTACGGGGCGCGGGTGTGCCACGCGGTGACGATGGCCCTGCTCGTCTGGTACGCGGTGGCCACCGACGCGGGGGTCCTCCTGTGGCTGGGCCTGCTGATCGTCGCCGTCGCGTTCGTGTACGAGCACCGGGTGGTCCGCCCGCACGACCTGTCCCGGCTGAACCGGGCGTTCTTCACGGTGAACGGCTTCATCGGCATCGCGTTGTTCGTCTGCGCGCTGGCGGACCTGGCGCTACGGGGCCTGTCGGTCTGACCTGGGACGGGCGTCGTCCGGGCGGCCGGGGGGTGTGTGGTGCCGGGGCGGTCCGGTGTCCGGCGGTCCGACCTCGGGCGCCTGGGGCCCGGCGGTCCGACCTCGGGCTGTCCGTGTCGGCCGGGGCCGGGGTCAGCCAGGGCGGCGCAGGACGAGGACCGTGGTCCCCGCGCACCGGGAGAAGGTGTGCGGCCAGCGGTTCAGAGTGCGGATGCCGCTGAGGCGCCCTTCGGTGAGCCGCCCCCGGAACCGGGGGTCGGCCGTACCGGCGGCCGGGTTCTCCCGGATGTGGACGGCGCCTCCCGGGCGGACGAACCGGGCCGCGTCACCCAGCACCCGGAACACCTGGAGCAGATGCAGGGAGTCCCGGAACGTGACGACGTCCACACTCCCGGGCGCGAGGGAACGCGGCACCGGCCCCGTGTCGATGTCCCAGTGGACGTACCGGTCGGAGCTCCCGTCCCGGCGGGCGGTACGCAACGCGCCCGGCGCGAAGTCGTAGCCCGTCACCCGCGCGCCCCTGGCCGCGAGCGCCCGCGTCCACTCCCCGGTCCCGCACCCGAGATCCGCCACGACGGCGCCCGGCCGCATCCCGGTCAGCTCCAGGAAGCCGTCCGTCTCCTCCTCGGTCACCGGATACGGGGTGTGTTCGCTGTGCCACTCGTCCCACTCCCGCGCGGACGGGGGCATCCGACGGCCGTTCACGGGCGGTACGGCGTGGTGTCCGCCGCCGTCTCCGGCACCAGCAGCACCAGGAACCCGGTCCCCTCGCACACCGCGCGGATCTCGTCCTCGTACACCTGGTCGTCCGGGTCGAGGTGCCCCCGGTCGACGGTCAGCACACCGTGGACGAACCCGGTCGCCACCCCCAGCCGGACGGCCTCCCAGGCGGGCGCTGACCCCGACGGGAAGAACCCGTCCACCTCCTGGTACTCCGCACCCACCTCCCACCCGCGCCGCTCCGCGTACCCCCGCAACCGGGCGAACACCGCGTCGGCCTCCCCTTCCCGCCCCGCCTCGCCGCGCACATACAGGGCCACCCGTCGCTCGGGCAGCTCATGGGAGTCCCCGTTGCAGAGGGTGCGCAGGGTTTGCAGACGCTGGGCGGGGGTGATCGGGAGTTTGGCGGGTCCGCTGGGGCTGAAGGTAGACACAATCATGTTGCCGGTATGACCGGTTACTCGATCCTGGGGCATGACGCCATCAGATCGTCAGGACGAACGTCGGCCCAGGGGAATCGAAAGGGGGAAAGACCTGTCAAGGGGGAAACGGCGGGGGAACGGGTGTACATGATGGGCCCACGCGCGTGGACAGGGGGCTCATTCATGCAAGAGGCCGCGACCTTCGGGGAGTTGCTGCTCCGGCTTCGCACCAGGGCGGGGCGCACTCAGGAGAAACAGGCCGAGGTGATCAACGCGGTTTCTGGTCGGGACACCATGTCCCGGCGGGAGATCAGCCGGTACGAGAACAACGAGAACATCCCGACGAACCACACGGTCGCGCACATCGCGATCACCTTCGGTCTGTCGCCGGAGCAGCTTCAGAAGCATGCCTCCGCCGCACGTGCCCAGCGCAGGAACGGGGGAGACGGAGCGGGGCCGGGCCAGCGCGAGAACGAGGACGCGGGAAGGGCCGCCCTCGGTCACACTGTCCCACTCGCCGGACTTCCGGGTTCTGGTGGTGTCTCACCGTGTGAACTGCATGGAGCGGTGACGGCCGCAGCCAGGGACTCACTCCGGTTCGCTGAGTTCATCACGCCCAGCAACGTCGACACCGACACCCTCTCGTACCTGTCCGACGCCCTCGCCGACATTGCCGCGCAATACGTCCACGCACCTGTTCGGCCTTTGTTCGTCTCTCTTGTGGCCGTACGGGACGAAGTGTTCGGCCTATTGAAAGGGCGGCAGAAGCCGCAGGAGTCGAGGAGTCTCTACTTCCTCGCTGGTACCTGCTGTCTGCTGCTGGCCCACGCTTCTCAGAACCTTGGTGACCAGCGGTCTGCCTTGGCGCAGATCCGTACGGCTGGTGCCTGCGCGCAGCAGGCCGACCACCAAGGGCTCCGCGCTTGGATCGGAGGCACGGCGGCCTTGATCGCGGAGTGGTCTCCCCGCCACCACCGAGCCTTGGAGTACGTGGAAGAGGCTGCCGAACTCGCTTCCGCCGGCCAATCCAGAATCCGGGTCATCGCCATCGAGGCCCGGACGGCCGCTCGCAGCGGTGATCACCAGCGCGCCACGGCTGCACTCGCCCGTCTACAGGACGCCCAGGAGGAAACTCCTGGGGATGATGGATTAGGTGAGTTCGGCGGAATCCTCACCTTCCCCGCTGCGAAGCAGGACTACTACGTCGGAGCGACGTATGCCCTGCTCGGCAACCACGCCGAGGCTGAGCGCTACGCCACCCGTGCCATCGCCACGTACAGCAACGGTCCCCGTGAGGAGCGTTCATACGGTGACGAGGCCCTGGCCGTTGTCGATGTCATCACCGCCCGGCTCGCCTTGGGAGACATCGAGACCGCCGGGACGCTCTTGCATCGTGTGCTCTCACTCCACCCGGAACAGCGCATCCAGCAGCTCGGCAACGCGCTGGGTCGCGTCACGGAGGCGCTCCACCAACCGAGGTTGCGGTCGAATCGCGCGGCGCGGGAACTGACCGAGCTGACCAGAGACTTCCGTCTTCTCGATGGAAGTGCCGCGCTAACGTCGATCCAGTGACCACCACTCCTACTGCCTCCGAGAGCGCGGTCCGTGATGCCTGCTCCCAGCTCGGCCTCTCGGCGCGGGACATCACCGTGATACGCAGCCACGCCACCCCCGTCTTCCTCCTCCCCGGCGCGGACGCCGTGGCCCGGGTCAAGCCCCTTGCCGAGGAGGCCGACTCGGCTCGTGGAATCGCCCTGCTCCGCTGGCTCACCGACCAGGGCTTCCCCGCCGTCGAACCCCTCGATGTACCCCAGCCCGTGCAATGCGGGCCGTACGTCGTCACGCTGTGGGTGCGCTACTCCCAGCACCGGACCGGGGCGCCACCGCCGAGCGCCCTGGGCACGCTCCTGCGTCAGTTGCACGAGCTGCCCGTCCCGCCCGTGGAGCTGTCCCCGTACCAGCCCCTCGCTTCGCTTCACGACGCGGTGACGTCCAGCAGTACGCTCAGCCCGGACGACCGGCGCTGGCTGGAGAGCGCCGTCGAGGAGAGCCGGAGCGACTACCGGGCCCTCCGCTCGCCCCTCGGCCAGGGGTTCGTCCACGGCGACGCCTACCCCGGCAACACCCTCTGGGACGGGGACACCGTACGGCTGGCCGACTGGGACGAAGCCGCCTTCGGCCCCAGGGAGCTGGACCTGGCGAACACCTTCCAGGGCGCCAGATTCGGCCGCACCCGTCAGGAGATCGAGGAGTTCGTCCGTCACTACGGGCACGACCCCTCCCACTGGCCGGGGCTCCGCACCCTGATCACCATGAGGGATCTGCACACGCTGGCGTCGTTCATCCGCCGTGCCGACGGGGGCGACCCCTCAGCGACGGCACAGCTCAGCCACCGGCTGACCACCCTGAGAACGGGCCGCGCACAGGCCCGATGGGACGTGTACTGAGCAAAGGCGCTGGGACACAGAAAGGTGAAGCAGACCATGGACGACGCGACCCGGCCCCGGGCACACCAACTCATCATCCGAAAGCCCTGTTTCGACCTCATCGTGAGCGGCACCAAAACCGTCGAGATCCGGGTCGGCTACCCCAAGATCCGCAGGATGCGGGTCGGTGACACCCTCCGGATGATCTCCGGCGACGACTCCCTCACCACCCGCGTCGCACGCATCCATATCCACGACTCGATCAGCGCGCTGCTGGACGCCGAATCACCCACGGCGATCGGGGGCGGGACCATGAGCCCCGAAGAACTCGGTGACGTGATCCGCGCCATCTACCCACCCGACAAAGAAGCCCTAGGTGTCTTCGCGCTCCATCTGACGACCGGGGCCGACCCGCTGCCAGCTGATCCCCGCGAAGGCTGACGCGGGCTTCCCGAACCCAGGTCCGTGAACTGTCCGCACGCAAGATTCGAAAGCGCGGCTTCAGATCCAGGTCCCCTACCGCCGTGGACGACCCGATGCAGACACTGGGACTGCGACCGATCACCGTCTGATCCGACCGAAAGGAACCCCACATGTCCGCGTCTCCCCTGAGCAGTTCCGAACTCGACCAGGCGCTCGGTGCCCTGCCCGGCTGGACCGCCGGGGACAGCGGCCTCACCGCCGCCTTCACGTCCGACCGGAGCGCCCTGCCCGCCCTGTACGCGGCCGTCGCCGCGGCCGAGGACGAGGCCGACCACCACGCCGACATCCGCATCCTCTACGGCACGGTCACGTTCACGCTCAACACGCATGACGCGGGGGGCGCGATCACCGCGCGGGACACGGCTCTCGCGTCCCGTATCACCGCGCTCGCCGCCGAACACGGCGCACGGTCGGCCGAGCGCTAGGGCGGTCTGAGGCACCCCGGTCCGGAAAAAAACCGATCGTCGGACCTGTTGTAGGGTCCTGCCCGTGGCGAATCATCAGGACGGGACCGGGGCGGCCTACGACGGAGTCGTCGAGCTGTACGCATCACTGTTCGCGAACAGGCTGGAGACACAGCCGTTCACCCGGGCCATGATCGACACCTTCGCCGAACTGGTGCGCGCGACAGGCAACCCGCGGGCCGCGGACGTCGGGTGCGGGCCCGGACATCTGACCGCCATGCTGAACGAACTGGGCCTGGACGCCTTCGGGCTCGACCTCTCCTCCGGCATGGTCGACCACGCCCGGCGGGCCCATCCGGCGCTGCGTTTCCAGGAGGGGCGGATGGAGTCCCTGCCGATCGAGGACGGCGCGCTCGGTGGCGTACTGGCCCACTACTCGATGATCCATACCCCGCCGGTGGAACTCCCGGCGCTGCTCGCCGAGCAGGTACGCGTCCTGGCACCGGGCGGCCTGCTCCTCGTCTCCTTCTTCGGAACCGACGGACCGGAACCGGTCCGCTTCGACCACAAGGTGACGCCCGCCTACAGCTGGCCGGCGGACCGTCTCGCCCAACTGCTGACCGACGCCGGGCTCGTGCCCTTCGCCCAGCTGCTCCACGACCCCGCCTCCGAACGGGGCTTCCTCGACGCCCACCTGCTGGCCCGCCGTTCGTAGGACCCTGTCCCGCGATGCCCGCCGGGTGGTCGGCGCGCCGCCGGGCCGTCGGCCCGGCGGGCACTCGCTCGTACTGCGGTGGGGGGAGTCCGGGGCGCCCGGGTGGCCACGCCCCGACACGGCGGTGGCACTTCGCACCGCGTTCGGGCCGGGTCCTGAACACTCGGGGCTCACATCTCCGCCGGGGCATCCGGTGAGTCTGGACGTAACGGAGGACCCGACGGACCGCCGAGGCCTGCCCAGGACAGCGGGGCTCACAGGGTTTCCGTGACCGCGGCGGCCAGCCGGGCGGCGTCCTTCGCGTCATGGGCGCCGACGGTGAGCGCGCGCGGGGTGGCGCCGCGGTAGGCGGCCCGTCCCGGCTTCGGGTCGTCGACGACGCGGATGACGGGTCGGACCGCGGCTTCCGGGTCCTGGCCCAGCAGCTTGCCGAGAACGGCGGCGGTGATCCTCATGCCCCGGCCGACCTCACCGGCGAAGCTGGTGCGCACCAGACGGGCCGGCCCCCAGGTGAGGTAGGCGAGGTCCGGGTTGTCGTCGGTGGCGAGGATGCCGAGGAGTTCGTTGGCGCGGCGCTGCTGGGCGTTGGAGCGTTTCAAGGTGAACCCATGTGTCATCTCCAGGTCCGCGAAGTCCACGGCATCGGCCCGGGCGCCAGGGACGGCGGTGTTCACGATCACCGGCCGTCCGGACGCGCGCAGCAGCGGCGCGAGCCCGGTGACGAGCAGGTACTTGCTGAGGAAGAACAGCGCCCAGGACGCCTCATGTCCTTCGGCCGTGACCTGCCGGTGCCGCCGGATGAACGACGCGGCCAGCACCAGGGCGTCGACGCGCTGGTGGTGCGCCCGCAGGTGACCGATCACGCGGCGGGCGTCGGCGACCAGGGACAGGTCGGCCGCGATGAACTCGGCCCGCGCCGCCGCGGAGGGGTCCTCGCCGGTCACGGCCGCGACCAGCGCGTCGAACTTGGGGCGGCTCCGGCCGATGACGATGACGCGGTCGCCCGCGGTGAGGTAGTGGCGGGCCAGGGCCGCGCCCATGCCGTCGGTGCCGCCTGTGATCACGATCGTTCGCATCATGGCTGTGCCTCCTCATACCGGAACACCTGTTCCGTTTGAAGATAGCAGCAACCGGAACAGGTGTTCCGAATCGCTATAGTGGAGGGATGCCACAGGACCGCAAGCAGCGGCGGGACGCCGCCGCCAACAAGGAACGCATCCTGGCCGCGGCGGGCGAGGCGTTCCGCCGGTCCGGCATGGCCGTGGACATGCGGGCCGTGGCCGCCGCGGCCGGTGTCGGCGTCGGCACCCTCTACCGGCACTTCCCCACCCGGGAACACCTCGTACGGGCCGTGACCGGAACCGACCTCGCCGCGCTCGCGCACGCGGCCCTGCCCGCCGGCAAGTCCGCGACGGACGGCCTCCGCGCGTTCTTCACGGCCACGCTCGACGCCCTCGCCGCCAACCAGGCGATGATCGACGTACTGGCCGGCGGACCACCGTCGGACGCCGACCTTGAGCGATGCCTCGCCCACCTCACCAAGATCGGTCAGGACGCCGTCGACCGCTCCCGCACCGACCGGACCCTCGCCCCCGATGTGACTCCTGAGGACATCGCCTACCAACTCCTCGGACTCATCCGCATCGTGCAGCTGATGCCCGACGGCGGGCCGAGCTCGATCGACCACCAGGTGGAACTCGCACTCCGGGCACTCGCCGCGAACTGACCGCTCCGCGTCCCACGGCGTGGCCGGTGCGGCCGTCCCTCACACCGTCCGCGCCGGATCGTCCAGCCACGCCGTCCCGCCCTCGGGGGTCACCGTGATGCCGAAGCGTTCGGCGGACGGAGAACCGTGGCCGGTCCACCAGCGGTGGGCGCCGGTGAGTTCCTCCCACAGGTGGCGCGGGCCGCTCTGGTGCACGGTGCTCCGGGCGACGCCGTCGGTGAGCAGGGCCGCGGCCCATGAGCGGTCGGTCAGTCCGTAGAGCCAGACGCTCACCGTGTCGCCCCGGCGGTCGCGGAGCAGCAGGCAGTCGGGGACGAGGAGACCCGCGACCGTCATGAACGGATGCGACCACGGTTCCTCGAACCCGGCTTCCGACGCGGTCAGTCCGGTGGACGACGCGGTGGCGCCGCCCGGGAACCCGTCGGGCAGATACGCGCCCTGGTCGACCTGGACGCGCTGGGAGCGTGCCTTCATGAACTCGACCGGGGTGGTGAGGTGGCCGCACGCGGTGCGGCCGTCCTCGGCGACGACGAGGCGTACCAAGCGGTCGGCGGTGGTGAGGGACGAACCCCAGGGCATCACGATCAGCCCGCCGGGGACGGTCTGCTCCACCAGCGCGTAAGGGACTTGGCGCAGTCCCGCCGTGATCACGGTCCGGTCGTACGGGCCTTGGTCCGGGTGCCCAAGGAGGCCGTCGCCGGTGTGGACTGTGGGATGCCGTCCCGCGCGGTCGAGGGCGGCCCGGGCGCTCGCGGCCACCGTCGCGTCGACCTCCACCGTGACGACACGGTCCCCGCCGAGCCGGTGGGTGAGGAGGGCCGCGTTCCAGCCGGTGCCGGTACCGATCTCCAGGACCCGGTGGCCGTCGCGCACATCGAGGGCGGCCAGCATCTCCATGACGACGCTGGGCATGGACGACGACGAGGTCGGTACCCGTCCGGGGGCGGTCCCGGTGTGCCTGCCGTCGTCCCACTGGGTGGTGATGGGCACGTTGGTGGCCGCGGCGGCGTACCAGCGCGCGGGGTCGGCGTTCCGGTCGCACACGGCGCTCGTCCGGGACGCCATGTCGTACGGCCACATCACCTCGGGCAGGAACCCGGCCCGGGGGACCGCTTCGAAGGACGGCGCCCAGTCGGCGGTCAGGACGCCGCGTTCACGCAGTGCCCGGCCCAGCGCCGTCCAGTCGGAGCGGGCCCGCCGTTCCGTCTCGTCGCCGGTCACTTCTTGTGCTTGCCGTCGCCTTCCGGGGTGCTGCCGTCGGGGGACGGTGGGTCCTGCGGGGGCTGCCACGGCTGCCCGGGGTGCCCGTCGCCGTCGTCTTCGGGGCCGTCGCCGTCGTGTGCGTCGAGAAGCATGGCACTGTCCTCATCCGTGTTGATCCGGGCGGGTCCCGGTGCTTGGTGCCCGGCGCTCAGGGCCCGGGGGATTCACGTTACGGAAGCCGGTGCCGACGGGACAGGGCGCGCGGGAGCACTCCAGCGCGGCGTACCTCACGCCCCACGACACCGTGCCCGAATCGCGGAAGGCGCACCACCCCGGTCCGGGCACCCGCCACCGCCACGCTCACCCCGCCCCGGGCACCGACACCGCCCCAGGCTCACCCCCCACCACCCGGTCACCGGGTGGTGCCGAGGCGGCCGTCCCGCAGCGCCGTGACGAAGCCGGTCGTCGGCAGACGGCTCAGCAGCAGCGCGGGGCCGAAGGGGTTCTTGCTGTCGCGTATCGCCGTGGTGTCGGGGGCGAGGACCGCCAGTTCCACGCAGTTCGAGCCGCTGTCGGAGTACGACGACCTCCGCCAGCTCACAGCGAGCGCGGCGGCGTTCTCAGCATGGCTCATGGCCCTTCCTTATCTCGGCGATGAGCCCCACGGACGCCTCGACCGACTCGGCGGCGGACGTGAGCCGCTGCACGGCGTCCCGGTACATGGCCACCTTGTCCGGCTCCTCGATGTACAGGGCGGCCGTCAGGCTCTCCGCGTGGACCACGTCGAGATCGGCGTGCGTACCGAAGCCGAGGATGCTGAACGAGCCCATCTGGCCCGCGTGCAGGGGCGCGTCGGACCGCAGGATCTGGATGTTGACGTTCGCCCGGCGGCCCATCGCGAGCAGCTTGCCGAGCTGCTCGTACATCACGCCGTTGCCCGGGACGCCGGAGCGCAGGGCCTGTTCCGAGATGATCGCCCACAGGGCCAGCGGCTGATCGCGGGTGAGGACGGCCTGCCGGGCGAGGCGTACCTCGACCAGCGCGTCCACCCGGGCCTCGATCGCCTCGGTCATCGCGGTCGCGCGGATGATCTCGCGGGAGTACTCGGCGGTCTGGAGCAGCCCGGGGATCACCCCCAGATGCCAGGTCGAGACGGACTCCGCCTCCGCCTCCAGACTGATCAGGTCCTCGTAGACGGGGGACAGCACGCCCCGGTAGGAGTGCCACCAGCCGCGCTGGGTGTTGTCCTTCGTGAGGGTGACCATCGCGGCGCGCAACTCGTCGGTCACGTCCCGGCCGAGCGTCGCGTAGAGGTCGAGCAGGGCTTCCACGTCGGTGGCCTTCGCCGAGCTGCGGGCGGTCTCTATCCGCGACAGCTTCGAGGTGATGAACCCGCCTTTCGACCGCTCCGCCACCTCGTCGAGGGTGAGATCACCGCGCAGGGCACGCAACTTCGCTCCGAGCCTGCGCCGACGCACCGTGGGCGCACTCACAGGGCCCCCTTCCGTCCGGTCGATTGCCGGACAGTGTGCCGTGCCCCGTGATCCCCTGTCATCCGGCGTACCCCGGGCCGGGACGACCGCGGCGCGCGCCGTGCGGATGCTTCCGCGCGCTGCTGCGCCGGGGGTTGGCGGACGGTGATGGTTCGGAGCGTGACGGTTCAGACGGTGACGGCGGGGCGCGAGCGGCGGAAGACGAAGGCGGCGAGGACACCGCCGACGAGCCCGAACAGATGACCCTGCCAGCTGACGCCGGAGTCGGTGGGCAGCACGCCCCACAGCAGTGAGCCGTAGAACACGGCCACGACCACGCCGATCACGAGATCCCACGGTCTGCGGTCCACGAAGCCGCGCACCACGAGATAGCCGAAGAGCCCGAAGACGACACCGGAGGCGCCGAGCGTGACGGTGTTCTCCGGGGAGGTCAGCCAGACGCCCAGCCCGCTGGTCACGATGATCGTGAGGACCACGCCCGCGAAGACGCCGAGCCCGGCGAGGGCGGCGAGGAACCCGAGGATCAGCAGCGGCACGGTGTTCGACGCGAGATGGTCCCAGCCGCTGTGCAGGAACGCCGCCGGGACGACGTCCCACAGCTCGCCCGCCGCGCGCGGGGATATGCCGTGATCGTCCAGGGAGTGGCCGAGCGCGGTGTCGACCGCTTCCAGCAGCCACAGGAACGCGACCCATACGGCCATCAGTTTCACGGCGGACACGGTGCCGCGCGCGGAGCTGTTCCGTAGTGCGCCGAGTGCCATGACGGCCTCCCCGTGTTCGTCGTAGTTCGTCGTGGTCCGCACCCCGCCCGCCCACCGCAGGCTCCCCAGCCCCTCCAACGCGCGAGGACCCCCGGGTGTTCCGCCGACCTGCGCCGACCTCCGTCCGCGCCCGCCGACGGGACCCGCGCCGGGACGGCGACCCGGGGCACGCCCCGGGACCGGCCGGGCGGCCGGCGGGGAATCCGGGGGAGAGCGGGGGCGCCGGTGGGTACGGAATGTGCCACGTGCCGCTTCGCGAAGGGAACATCCGTGCCTGCATCGCAAGCAGTTCCACCCACGCAGTCCGTTCTGTCGCCCCTGACCGCGTCCGCCCTGTTCCTCGTCGTCACCGTCGACGACGGGGGCGAGGAAGCCGTACGGGAGTTGCTCGCCGACCTGGCCGGACTGGAGCGTTCGGTCGGCTTCGGGTACCCGGGCGGGGGCCTGAGCTGTGTCGCCGGGATCGGGTCCGCCGCCTGGGACCGGCTCTTCGACGGGCCGCGCCCCGCCGCGCTGCATCCGTTCACCGAGCTGGCGGGCCCCCGCCATCACGCCGTCGCCACCCCGGGCGACCTGCTGTTCCATCTGCGCGCCACCCGCCAGGACCTGTGCTTCGCGCTCACCGCGCTGATCATGGAGCGGCTGCGGGACGCGGTCACCGTCGTCGACGAGACGCCCGGCTTCTCCTACTACGACAACCGGGATCTGCTCGGTTTCGTGGACGGTTCGGAGAACCCGGTGGGCCTGGCCGCGGCCGACGCCGTCGTCGTCGGGGACGAGGACCCGGACTTCGCGGGCGGCGCGTACGTGATCACCCAGAAGTATCTGCACGACCTGGCCGCCTGGAACGCGCTGCCGGTGGAGACGCAGGAGCTGATCGTCGGGCGGCGCAAGTTCGACAACGTGGAGCTGGACCAGCCCGGTTCCCATGTCGACCTCAACACGATCACCGACCCGGACGGCACCGAGCGGGAGATCCTCCGCGACAACATGCCCTTCGGCCGCCCGGGGAGCGGGGAGTTCGGTACGTACTTCATCGGGTACGCGCGGACCCCGGAGGTCACCGAGCGGATGCTGCGGAACATGTTCCTCGGGTCCGGGCCCACCAGCCACGACCGCATCCTCGACTTCTCCACCCCGGTCACCGGGAGCCTGTTCTTCGCCCCGGCCGCGGGCTTCCTGGAGGACCCGCCGGGACCCCCGGCGAAGGGGGCGGGGGCGGATGCCCCGCCGGAGCGTTCCCCGGGCGGCTGAGCGTCCGCGCCCCGGCCGGTGGGAGCGGGTCCGGGGCCGCGCGCCCCGGGCCCGTACCGCGCACACGGCGTCGCCGGGCGCCGGATAGGCTCGAAGGTGTGGAGCAGCTTGAGAAGAACCGGCGCCGCCCGTGGATCGTGGGTGTCTCGGGCGCGTCGGGCACGCCGTACGCCGCGTCGCTGCTGCGGGCCCTGCTCGCGGCGGGCGAGAGCGTCGACCTCGTGGTGTCACGGGCCTCCCGGCTGACCCTGCTCGACGAGACGGGGATCGCGTTCCGGGACGCCCACTGGCGCACGGATCTCACCCAGTGGCTCGTGCGGGGCGCCGACGGCAAGCCGGACACGTACCCCCCGCCCGCGCTGGACGACGTACGGTACTGGGCCGCCGGTGATCTGGCCGCCGGGCCGTCCTCGGGGTCGTACCCGGCACAGGGGATGATCATCGTGCCGGCGTCCACCGCGTGTGTCGCGGGGGTCGCGCTCGGGCTGTCCAAGGATCTGCTCCAGCGGACGGCGAGCGTCACCCTCAAGGAGGGCCGCCCCCTGATCGTGGCGGTCCGGGAGACTCCGCTGAACGGCCAGACCCTGCGTCATCTGGTGACCCTGGACGACGCGGGCGCGGTGGTCCTGCCGGCGTCGCCCGCGTTCTACGCGGGCGCCACCCATATCCAGGACCTGGTGGACTTCGTCGCCGGCCGCGCCCTCGACGCGGCCGGGGTGCCGCACGGGCTGTACCGGCGCTGGGAGGGACAGCTCGGGGGAGGCACGCGCACCTCCTGAACCCCGGGCCCGCCGGACCGGCGCCGGGCGTACGCCGGGCGCGCCCCCCGATCCGCGCGCCCCGCCCCGGTGCCCCGTCCCGCCGCCTCACTTCGCCCAGCCAGTGGGATTCGCAGGGTGTCTGGCCCGCTTACCTTTGATGTTGGACATAAACTCGCGGCACTGCTGAACAATGAAAGGCTCGGATCTATGGACGCCGTGGACAGGCAGCTCATCCAGGCCCTGCGGGAGAACGGCAGGGCCTCGTACGCCGAACTCGGCCGGCTCGTCGGCCTCTCCGGCCCCAGTGTCACCGACCGGATCAACCGGCTGGAGGCCGCCGGGGTCATCACGGGGTACCGGGCGACCGTCGACTCCGCCTCGCTCGGTCTCGGGGTCACCGCCCTGATCGGTATCTCGCTGTCGGACGCCGCCGACCACGAGGACGTGGCCCAGCGGCTGCGGGACCTCGGCGAGATCGAGGACTGCTGGTTCATCGCGGGCGACGACTCGTTCATGCTCAAGGTCCGCGTCGGTGACGTCGACGGCCTGGAGAAGACCATCCGGCGGCTCTCGGGCACCAAGGGGGTGTCCCGGACCCGCACCACGATCGTGCTGTCCACCAAGTGGGAGAACCGGGTCGGGGACCTCCCCGAGGAGCTCTAGGCGTACGGTTGAGCGCGTCCGCGAGGAAGACGACCGAGGCACGGCAGGGAAGAGGCAGAGGCAAATGGACGTGGGCCTGAAGCGCGAGCTGGAGGCGAAGGTCTTCGCCGGGGAGCGGCTGAGCCGCGAGGACGGCATCGCGCTGTACGCCTCCGACGACCTGGCCTGGCTCGGCGGGCTGGCGCACGAGGTGCGCACCCGCAAGAACGGTGACGTGGTCCACTTCAACGTCAACCGGCACCTCAACATGACCAATGTGTGCACCGCGTCCTGCGCGTACTGCTCCTTCCAGCGCAAGCCGGGGGAGAAGGACGCGTACACGATGCGCATCGAGGAGGCCGTGAAGCTGGCCAAGGCGATGGAGGGCGAGAACCTCACCGAGCTGCACATCGTCAACGGCCTCCACCCGTCGCTGCCCTGGCGGTACTACCCGCGTTCGCTGCGCGCCCTCAAGGAGGCGCTGCCGAACGTCGGGCTGAAGGCGTTCACGGCCACCGAGATCCATCACTTCGAGACGATCTCCAAGCTGACCGCGAGCGAGATCCTGGACGAGCTGATCGACGCGGGCCTCGAATCGCTGACCGGCGGCGGCGCGGAGATCTTCGACTGGGAGGTCCGCCAGCACATCGTGGACCACCGCACCCACTGGGAGGACTGGTCCCGAATCCACCGGCTCGCCCATGAGAAGGGGCTGAAGACGCCCGCGACGATGCTCTACGGGCATATCGAGGAGCCGCGTCACCGGGTGGACCATGTGCTGCGGCTGCGGGAGCTCCAGGACGAGACCGGCGGCTTCCAGGTCTTCATCCCGCTGCGCTACCAGCACGACTTCGTGGACATGAAGGACGGCAAGATCCGCAACCGGCTCCAGGCGCGCACCTCCATGGCGACCGGCGCGGAGGCGCTGAAGACCTTCGCGGTGTCCCGGCTGCTGTTCGACAACGTGCCGCACGTGAAGGTCTTCTGGGTCATGCACGGCGTCCAGACCGCGCAGCTCGCCCTCCAGCACGGCGCCGACGACATGGACGGCTCGGTCGTCGAGTACAAGATCACGCACGACGCCGACAACTTCGGTACGCCGAGCAAGCTCACCCGTGACGATCTGCTGGAGCTGATCCGGGACGCCGGGTTCCGGCCGGTGGAGCGCAACACCCGGTACGAGATCATCCGCGAGTTCGACGGCCCCGAGGCGGACCGCCGGGAGTCCCCGCAGCCGATGCGGGTGTGAGTCCCGGGCCGGACAGAGCGGTGTTCCGGCGGCGCGCACCCGGCTGAGGGCGCGCGCGGCCGGAGTGCTTCACTGATATGCGGCCATTGTCGGAACGGAAGAGTGGGATACATGCTCCGCTACACACTGATGCGCCTCGGGATCTTCGCGGGCTGCTTCGCGGCGGTCTGGGGGCTCAGCTACGCGGGTCTGCTGCCGCAGGGGCTCGGCAGCTCCAACGGGCTGTGGCTGCTGCTGCTGGCCATGGTGCTGTCCGCGCCGATCAGCTTCGTGGTGCTGCGCAAGCAGCGGGACTCCGCGTCCGTGCAGATCGCGGCGCGGGTGGACCGGGCGAAGGCGGGGTTCGGACGCAGTGCGAGCCAGGAGGACCTGGCGGACGAGGCGGGGTCCGGCCCGGGCGGTGCCCGAGCCGGAGGGTGAGCCCTCCGGGGGCGGCCGTCCGAGTCCTACCGCCGCCCACCCCTGCGGGTCCCCTTCGCCCGCGCCCGTAGGTTTCCTGTACTGGACGTACCTGTCCCCGCACAGGCGGTTCGTGGGTGCGCAGTTCCCCGCGCCCCTGAGGTGCTGCCCCCTTGCGGTCGCTCTTCGGGTGCGTGCCGGCCCTCGTCTTTTGCGCAGTTCCCCGCGCCCCTTTGGGGCGCCCCTTGCTGTCGTCCGTTGTCTGCGGACCATCCTCCTCGTGCAGTCGCCCTGCTGCGGGAGGGGGTGGGCGGGAATCTCTGCTCGCAGACTCCGATGCTCTTCAGCCGGGTCACTGGACGTGTTACCGAGCGCGTCGGATCGAGGACGGAGAATCCCGACCGGCACCGACCCGAAGGACCGACAGGGTGCGCCCCAAAGGGGCGCGGGGAACTGCGCGAAAACGGCGAGCGACGGCACAGGAACGAAGTGCGTCCAGCCGGACGGACCTGGGAAGCGCAAGCGAAGGCGACCCGCGGGGAACTGCGCAGCCACCGAGCTACCCGCACAGGGAAATGCGCGTCCAGCCGGGCGGAGCTCGGGAGCGCGAGCGAAGGCGATCCGCGTGAGGTGGGTCTCAGTCCCGGCGGGGGATCGGGGCTCCGGGTGGTGAGCGGGGCGGGGGCGGCTTGAATCATGTGGTGTGTGTCCGGGGGGTGTTGGGGACCATCAGGGCATGACAACGAGAGCGGGGACCCCTCCATCGGGGTCAAAGCGGGTCTTTGAGGGCCTCAAAGTACAAGTGTTAACGTGCTCGGCATGAAGTCCGCAGCCGCGCGCCCCTCCGTCATGGGATCCGTGCCCATGACCGCCCTGAGCGTCCCGCTCGTGGCGCGCCTGCATGTCGACCTCTGCCGCTGTCTGTCGGCGGTCTGTCGCCGCCCCCCGCGCGCGGCCTGCCGTCGTTCCTGACCCCCGGACCGGACCACCGTCCCACCCGTCAGGACCCGCACCACGACGCGTCCCGCGCCCTTCCCCCGAAGGCTCCCGGGATCTCTCCGTACCGCCCCAGGGCCACGCCGCACCCTGATCCGTCCCGCACCCCCCGTTCACCCCCCTATGGAGTGTGTCCACGTGTCCGTCCCCGCCACGAACACACAGCCGAAGCCGGCCCGCCCGGCCACACGGCTGCTCAAGGTGCCCTTCTGGGCGCAGATACTTCTCGGTCTCGTCCTCGGTGTCGTCCTCGGCTGGGTCGCCCGCGAGTTCGACGTCTCGTGGCTGCTCACCACCCTGGAGAAGGTGGGCGGCATCTTCATCGGGCTGCTGAAGCTCGCCGTCGGCCCGCTGGTGTTCTTCGCCATCCTGGTGTCGATCACCAACCTCCGGAAGGTCAACAACGCCGCCCGGCTGGCCTCCCGCACACTCCTCTGGTTCATGATCACCTCGCTGATCGCGGTGGCGATCGGCCTGTTCATCGGCCTGGTGACCAACCCCGGCTCCGGCACCGGCCTCACCGCCGACGACGGTGGCAAGCCCAAGGTCACCGGCTCCTGGATCGACTTCCTGACCGGTATCGTCCCGACCGACGTGATCACGCCGTTCACCGACCTGAACGTCCTCCAGATCGTGTTCATGGCCGCCGTCGCCGGTATCGCCGCCCTCAAGCTCGGTGAGCGCGCGCAGCCGATCCTGAGCCTCAGCGAAGCCGTCCTCGAACTCCTTCAGAAGGCCCTGTGGTGGGTCATCCGGCTGGCCCCGGTCGGCACCGTCGGCCTCATCGGTGTCGCCATCGCCACCTACGGCTGGGACCTGATCGGCGACTACGCGGTCTTCACCGCCGACGTCTACATCGGCTGCCTCATCGTGCTGTTCGGTGTGTACCCGGCGCTGCTCGCGCTGGTCGCGAAGGTCAACCCGGTCCACTTCTTCAAGGGTGCCTGGCCCGCGATCCAGCTCGCGTTCGTCTCCCGCTCCTCCGTCGGCACCATGCCGCTCACCCAGCGCGTCACCGAGCGGCTCGGCGTCCCCAAGGAGTACGCGTCCTTCGCGGTGCCGTTCGGCGCCACGACCAAGATGGACGGCTGCGCCGCGATCTACCCGGCCATCGCCGCCATCTTCGTGGCCGAGATCTTCAAGGTCGACCTGACCATCGCGGACTACCTGCTCATCGCGTTCGTCTCGGTGGTCGGTTCCGCCGCGACGGCCGGTCTGACGGGCGCCACGGTCATGCTGACCCTCACCCTGTCCACCCTGGGCCTGCCCATGGAGGGCGTCGGTCTGCTCCTCGCCATCGACCCGATCGTCGACATGATCCGCACCGCCACGAACGTCGCGGGCCAGGCGCTCGTGCCGGTCCTGGTCTCGGCGCGCGAGAAGATCCTGGACCACGACGCGTACACCACGGCGTCCGCGTCCCCCATCGACGAGGACCTCTCCTCCGACGCCCCGGCCGACCGCACCCCGGCCCCGGCCGTCGCCTGACCCGCCCGGCCACCAGCCACTCACCACACGGGGCCCGCCATCCACGGCGGGCCCCGCGCGGTGTTTCCGGGGGCGATTTCCGGCCACCTGTACAGCCCGGGAACGATACGGACCAAGATCGTAGGCTTGGCTGCGCGAAGCCGGTGGGGAGAGGGCGGGCATGGAACGAGAAGGCGGACACAGCACCGGTACCCGTACGGGCCCGAGCCTCGGTACGGGCCCGAGCCTGGCTACGGGGCCGAGCCTCGGTACGGGGCCGAGCCTGGCTACGAGGCCGAGCCTCGGTACGGGGCCGGTGGGCCGGCCGGGCGTGGGCACCGGTGCCGGTGCCGGTGGGACCACAGGTACGGGTACGGGGGCCCGGGCTTCGGCGGCGCGTGCCGGTGAGGCCGGACCCGTCCGGGGCGGAGGCGCGCTGCCGTCGGGCCCGACCGCGCCGAACCGGCGGGGCAGACGGATGCCCCGGGCCGTCCGCGAGCGGCACATGCTCGACGCCGCCGTGCGGGTCTTCGGCCGCCAGGGGTACCGCGCCGCCGCGATGGACGACATAGCGGAGCTCGCCGGGGTCCCCCAGCCGCTCGTCCACCTCTATCTGCGCTCCAAGGAGGACCTTTTCGTCGCCTGCGTCCGCCGGGAGGCGGGTGCGCTGCTGGCCGCCGTGCGAGGCGGCGTACGAGCCGGTGATCCCGCGGAGCGGCAGCTGCGGGACGGGTTGCACGCCTTCTTCCAGCACACCGTCCGCCACCCGGAGGGCTGGGCCGTCCTCCACCTTCACGCCCGTGCCCAAGGGGAATCCTCCGCGGACCAGGTCGTGGCGCTGCGCACGGAGCTCGTCGGGCTCGTCACCCGGCTGATCGTCTCGGCGGCGCGGGACGCGGGGGGCGCCTCGGCGCTCGGACGGCGTGAGGCCGTGGGGCTCGCCCAGGCGCTGGTGGGTGCGGCGGAGTCGCTCGCGGTGTGGGCGGGCGGTGACCCGTCCGTCACGGCCCGCGAAGCGGTGTCCACCCTGATGGACCTCACCTGGCCGGGCCTCGCCCCCCACCTCTCCCCGATACCCCCTTCACCCCCACACCCCCACCCCTGACGGTCCGCCTTCGCTCGCGCTTCCGAGATTGCCTGTGCTGGGCGTACGTGTTCCCGTGCGGGTCGTTCTCGGGTGCACAGTTCCCCGCAGGTCGCCTTCGCTCGCGCTCTCGGGTTGCCTGTGCTGGGCGTACTTGTTCCGGCACAGGTCGTTCGTGGGTGCGCAGTTCCCCGCGCCCCTTAGGCGCTGCCCCATTACGGTCGCCACTTCGGGTGCGGGTCCGTCCTCGTTTTCGCGCAGTTCCCCGCGCCCCTGGGGGTTCCCCACCTGGGCGTACCTGTTGCCGTGCGGGTACGTCCGTGGGTGCGCAGTTCCCCGCGCCCCTGGGTGGTGCCCCCTTGCGGTCGCACTTCGGGTGCGGGGCTGTCCTCGTCTTCGCGCGGTTCCCCGCGCCCCTTTGGGGGCGCCCATCTGGGGGTGTCGTCAGGGTGCGGGCTGTCAGCAATCGGGGCCGGGGTTCAAACCCCCCCTCCTCGTGCAGTCGCCCGGCTGCGGGAGGGGATGGGCGGGAATCTCTGCCCGCAGACTCCGATGCTCTTCAGTCGGGCAAGGGGGACGTCGTACCGAGCGCGTTGGAGCGAGGACGGAGAATCCCGACCGGCACCGACCCGAAGGACCGGCAGAACGCGCCCCAAAGGGGCGCGGGGAACTGCGCGAAAACGACGAGCGACGGCACAGGAACGGAGTGCGCCCAGCCGGACAGACCTCGCAAGCGCAAGCGAAGGCGACCCGCACAGGAACGAAGTACGCCCAGCCGGACAGCCCCCGGGACCGCAACCGGGGACGACCGGAGCGGGACCCACCAGGCGGGGTGCGCCCCCGCGACCTATCGTGGAAACGAGTGCACCTTCTCCAGAAGGGGCGCACCATGCGCGTACGCTCAGCCGCGGCCACCCTCACCGTGACCGCCGCCCTGCTGGCGCCGGCCCCCACCGTCTCCCCCTCCGCCTCGTCCGCCCAACCCGACCTGCGGCCCTTCTACAGCCAGCACCTCAGGTGGACCCCCTGCGCCGACCTCCCGATGAACCCGGAGGACATGCGCTGCGCGCACGTGACCGTCCCCCTCGACTACGCCGCCCCCGGCAAGGGCACGGTCAGCATCGCCCTGGCCCGTATCGCGTCCACCTCCGCCCACCCCCGGGGCTCGGTCCTGCTGAACTTCGGCGGGCCGGGTGACCCCGGCATCGTCACCCTCGCCGGGTTCGGCCGGACGTTCAACGACCTCACCGACGCGTACGACGTGGTCACCTTCGACCCGCGCGGGGTGGGGCGCAGCTCACCCGTGACCTGTGGCAACGTCCCCCGTCCCGTTTTCACCGGCACCGATCCGGCGGCCCTGCTGAAGAAGGCCGACACGTACTACGACGAGTGCCTGCGCGCCTCCGGCCCCGTCCTCCCGTATGTCGGCACGATCAACGCCGCCCGGGATCTCGACGTCATCCGCGACGCGCTGGGCGACGACAAGCTCAACTATCTCGGCTTCTCGTACGGGACCCGGCTCGGCGCCGTGTACACGGGGGAGTTCCCGCACAAGGTGGGGCGGATGGTCCTCGACGGTGTCGACACCCTCACCGAATCCCTCGCCGAACAGGGGCTGGTGATCGCCGAGGGCCGGCAGACCGCGCTCGACGACTTCGCGACCTGGTGCGCCGGCCGGTCGGACTGCGCCCTCGGCACCAACTCCCGTACCGCCAAGGAGAGCGTCGTCCGGCTGCTGCACCGGATCGAGGAACACCCCATCACCCTCTACGACGGCTCCCTGTTCACCGCGGAGGTTCTGGTCTCGGCACTCAGCGCCACCCTCTACAGCCAGGCCAACTGGCCCTCCCTGAACCGTGCCCTCACCACGCTCATCGACGACAACGACCCGATCCCCCTGCTGGCGACCTCGATGCCCGTGCCGGTCGCGTCGCTCCGCCCCCGGGACGTCGTCCCCGCCGACAACTCGCAGGTCGCGCTGACCGCCGTCAACTGCGCCGACGACCCGGACCGCCTCACCGCCGCCCAACTGTCCGATCCGGTCGCGTACGAACGTCTGCGTGCCGCCTACCTCAAGGCATCGCCCGTCTTCGGTCCCGCCCAGCTCGATCAGCTCCTGTTGTGCGCGGGCCATCCGAAGGGCAGCGACTACGTCCGGTCCGTCCATGACGTCGACACCCCGAAGTTCCTGCTCGTGGGCACCCGGGGCGACCCGGCCACCCCTTACCGGTGGACCGAGGAGACCGCCCGGCGTCTCGGTGACTCCGCCGTCGTCCTCGACAACCGCGGCGAGGGGCACGGCGGATACGTCTCCTCGAAATGCGTCAAACGGACCGTCGACACCTTCTTCCTCGAAGGTGACCTCCCGTCCTCCGGCCAGTCCTGCTCCGCCGAGCCCGTGCCCCCGGACGGCCCCACCGGCTGACCCGTCCGCCCCGGCCCGCGGGACGGTCCGGAACCCGATATGTCCAGCTGTCACGCGACACCGAACGCTCGCAGCACGCCGGTGGCGACGGCCGCGGTGAGCACCGTCACCGCGAAGGGCGCACCGCGCCACGCCGTACCGCCGCCGCCCCGGCCCCCGGGCCCAGCCCGCGAAGGCCCCGGCCTCCAAGAGGGTGCCGGGCCCCCCGGGAGTCGGCGCCGCACATGTCCGGCACCGTCGAACATCTCGTCGTGGGCGCGGGCCGGGTCCTCGCGGGCCCGCGGGACGCGCCGGTCGAGCTGGGGCCCGGCGACTACGTCTCGTACCCGGGTGATGTACCGCATCTCTGCGAGGCGCTGGAGCCCGGCACCACTTGTGTGATGGTCATGCAGCACGGCTGACGGCCCGCGAGAAACACGAAAGGGCCGGGGCATCCCATGCCCCGGCCCGTCATGTCCGGCGGTCCGGTCCCCCGGCCCGCCGGTCGGTCAGACCCTCGCGAACCGCCACTCCTGCTGCTCCTTGCCGGAGCAGTGGGACTGGACGGCCTGGGCCCCGTCGCGCGGGTCGTCCCGGAGCACGGCGAGGCAGTGGCCGCTGTGCTCGACCTGGAGGGCGAACGTGTCGCCGGGGCCGGGGACCATGCGCCAGCGCTGGTAGGAGGAGCCCGTGCAGTCCCACTGGATCAGCTGGGCCTCCTCGGCGAGCGCGGCGCCGCGTACGTCCAGGCACTTCCCGCTGTTCACCGAGCGGATCTCGAACATGTCCGGGGCGGCCGGGGACACCGCCACCTCCCACGCCTGGTTGGGGGCGCCCAGACACGTCCACTGGACGACCGGGGCGTCGTTCTCGTGGGCGGACTCGGCGACGTCCAGACACTTGCCGCCGAAGGCCGACCGGATCTCGTAGGGGCCGGGCGGGACCTCGGCCGCCGACACGGGGGCCGACACCGCGGTCACCAGCGCTCCCGCCGCCAGAACTCCGCACAACAGGGAACGCACCCTCATACCGATCCTTCCGCTGAAACACGCCGGTCCGCCCCGCCCTGCCGGCGGAACGGACGTCTACCGGAGTGAATCTGGCACACCGGCGCCCGGCACAAACCGAAGGCGGACCCGGGGCGGAAGCGCGGGCCGGTGATGGCGCGGCGCGGGGCGCCCGCGCGCCGGTGCGGGGGGCCGCCCGCACGCCCCCGGCATGTCCCCGGGCACGCCGGAGCGGTACGGATACGTCCAGAGGCCGCCGGGGACCGCCCGCCCGGGGAGCTCCCGCGGACCCGCCCCCGGAGGGCCCGCCCTGACCGGGCCGACCGGAGCCGGGCCGACCGGAGCCGGGCCGACCCGGCGCCGCCCGGAAACGGGCAGGAGCCCCGCTTCCCGCCGCAGGCTGCGGGGGAGCGGGGCTCCTTGGGTACTGCTATCCGTTCCGAAGATCAGCTCCCGAGTGGCCTCGGGACCCCGATTTACAGCGGGGTGACGTTCTCCGCCTGCGGGCCCTTCGGACCCTGCGTGACGTCGAAGTTCACGGCCTGGTTCTCCTCAAGGGAGCGGAACCCAGCCGCGTTGATCGCGGAGTAGTGGACGAAGACGTCGGGGCCCCCGCCTTCCTGGGCGATGAATCCAAAGCCCTTTTCGGCGTTGAACCACTTCACGGTTCCGGTAGCCATAAGCCCTCCTTGGGCCAAAGGGTTGCCCTGCTCCAGAACCTGCTGTTGTAACAACTGCAAAAGTCTGAAAACGACAAAAGCCTGCGGGTCACATGCTCCGCAGGCTTTGTACTGCAAGGGAAACCAAACTGCAACTTGCGGCGAGCTTAGCACGAGGGCGCCCGAAAGCGATAGAGGCCAAGATCACGGCACCGGGATGTTTGAACCGGGGTGCCGACTCGGCGTACATGGCCGCCAATCGGCGGCAAACCGCCACGGCATAAGCCTGGCGCACACTCCGGGATAACGCCCCGGGTGCCGTCACCGTACCCGCTCGCCCCACTGCGTCCCGTACGGCGCCCCGGGAGCTAGCCTCACGATGTGGACAATTCTCCCGCGGAACCCCAGTCGGACCCGGACGCCGCCGCTCGACGGGACCCTGACCGCACCCGGCCCCGGGTCGGACACATCCAGTTCCTCAACTGCGTACCCCTGTACTGGGGGCTCGCGCGGACCGGCGCGCTCCTCGATCTGGAGCTGACGAAGGACACCCCGGAGAAGCTCAGCCGGCGGCTGATCGAGGGGGATCTGGACATCGGTCCGGTGACCCTCGTCGAGTTCCTGAAGCACGCGGACGAACTGGTCGCGCTGCCCGACATCGCCGTCGGCTGCGACGGGCCGGTGATGTCCTGCGTGATCGTCTCCCAGGTGCCGCTCGACCAGCTCGACCGGGCCCGGGTCGCCCTCGGTTCCACCTCGCGGACCTCGGTGCGCCTGGCCCAGCTCCTGCTCTCCGACCGGTACGGCGTGCGGCCCGACTACTACTCCTGCCCCCCGGACCTCGGGGTGATGATGCAGGAGGCCGACGCGGCCGTGCTGATCGGCGACGCCGCCCTGCGCGCCCATCTGCACTACGCGCCCCGACTCGGACTGGAGGTCCACGACCTGGGCGCGATGTGGAAGGAGTGGACGGGACTGCCGTTCGTGTTCGCGGTGTGGGCGGTGCGCCGGGACTATCTGGAGCGGCGGCCCGACGTCGTCCGCAAGGTGCACCAGGCGTTCCTCGCGTCGCGTGATCTGTCGCTGGAGGAGGTCACGAAGGTGGCCGAGCAGGCGGCCCGCTGGGAGGCGTTCGACGCGGAGGTGCTGGAACGGTACTTCCGTACGCTCGACTTCCGGTTCGCCGGGCCGCAGCTGGCGGCGGTCGGTGAGTTCGCCCGCCGGGTGGGCGCGACCACCGGCTTCGCGCCGGACGTGAAGGTCGAACTCCTGACTCCGTGACGCCGCGTGTACGGACCGTGCGACGTGCGCGGTCCGATGTGCGCGGTCCGATACGCGTCGTGCGCGGTGTGTCGTGAACCGTGTGCCGTGCGTCGCGGCCGTCGGCGGCGGTTATCGGCGGGCGCTGACGGCAATGGCGGAGGGCCTCTATTCCCGGCCTTCCAAAGGTCACGCACAAGGTCACGGACAAGGCCACCGACAAGGTCACCGGCAAGGCCCGGCAGGTCACCGGCATGGTCGTCGGCCGTCGGGCCCGGGACGTTCCCCCGGTACCCGCCCGTGCCCTCCGTCGGGGTCACGGGCGGGCGTGATTCACGGACCCGCCCTGACGGCGGGGAATTCACCGGGACGGCGCCGGGTAATTCCCTTTCCCGTTCCGTACGGGGTGCGGGAGCGGCGTCCGGGCCGGAATGCGTCCGGATTCCGGGGCGACCGGTTCGCGGCATCTGACCGGCTTACCCGGAACCGGCGGTGAGGGCGCGTCAGCGAAGGCTCGTCCCGTCGAGCGGTGGGGACCGGACCGCCCGCCGCGGTCGGCCGCCCGTCGTACCGGGGCGGGGCGCACTACCCTGCTTGGGGCGTAGCCATGTGTTTCTGGGGGAGGCCACCGCCGTGCAGCCGGACACCGTGCGACCACTGGATTCCGACGAGCCGACCACCATCGGCCCCTACCGGCTGCTCGGCCGGCTGGGCGCGGGCGGGATGGGCCGGGTCTATCTCGGCCGCAGCGCGGGCGGGCGGACCGTCGCCGTCAAGGTGGTGCATCCGCACTTCGCGCTGGACGAGGAGTTCCGGGCCCGGTTCCGCCGGGAGGTGGAGGCCGCCCGGCGGGTCGGCGGCGACTGGACGGCTCCGGTCCTGGACGCGGACCCCACCGCCGCGGTGCCCTGGGTGGCGACCGGGTACGTCGCGGGCCCCTCCCTGGCGAGTGCCGTCGACGGACCGGACGGACCCGTCCCGCTGCCCCCGCACACGGTGCGGGTCATGGGCGCGGGGCTCGCCGAGGCGCTGGCCCGGGTGCACGGCCTCGGGCTGGTGCACCGCGATGTGAAACCGTCGAACGTCCTGCTCACCCTCGACGGCCCCCGGCTGATCGACTTCGGTATCGCCCGCGCCACCGACGGCACCGCGTCCCTCACCTCGACCGGTGTCTCCATCGGCTCACCCGGCTACATGGCCCCCGAACAGATCCTCGGCCGGGGTGTCACGGGCGCCGCCGACCTGTTCTCGCTCGGCGCGGTCCTCGCGTTCGGCGCCACCGGCCGCTCACCGTTCCCCGGGGACTCCTCGGCCTCGCTGCTCTACCACGTCGTCCACGGCACCCCGGAGCTGTCCGGGGTGCCCGACGGGCTGCGGGACGTCGTCGCCGCGTGTCTGGCCAAGGACCCGGCCGACCGTCCCGGCGCCGGGGAACTCGTACGGCTGCTCACCCCGGAGGGGCCCGCCCGGCCCGTGGCGGCGGGCTGGCTGCCCGGACCGCTGGTCGCCCAGGTCAGCAGGGCGGCCGTACGGCTGCTGGATCTGGAGGCGGCCGAGGTGGCCCCGCCCGCGGCACCCATGGGCCGCCCGGCCGTCGGCGCTCCGTACGCGGGCCCATCGCCCGTCGGCGGGTCCGGGCCCGTGCCGTTCAGCAGCCCGTCCCTGGGCGCGCCCACCGGGGCCGGACCCGTCGCCCTCGGGGAGTTCGGCCCGCCGGACCCCTCGCTCATCGCCCGCCCGTCCGGTGCCGGAGCGGGCGGGGACGGGACCGCGACCCCCGGCCGGTTCTCGCTGACCCTGGCCGCCGCGCGGACCCGTGGCGCCGACGGCCGCGGCCGTCGGCTGAGCTGCTCGGTCGCGCTCGCCGTCGCGGGGGCCCTCGCCGCGGTGACGTTCGGGGCGCTGCTCATGCCCGGACTGCTGCCCGGCGACGACGGCGACCGCAAGGACGGCGGTATGGCCGATGGCGCGCGGCCGAGCGCCGCGGACCCTGCCGTGCCGGACCGTTTCCTCGGCACCTGGGAGGGCAACGGGACGGGCCTGTCCGGCACCCTGCCGATGGGGACCTTCACCGTGACGGTCCGTCAGGGCGGCGAGGGGGCCGCGTTCGGTACGTTCCGGCAGGTCGACCCGATCGGCGGGATCTGCGAGAACGTCCTGATCCTGCGTGAGGCCGGGCCGGAGCGCGTCGTCGCGACGGGCCGCCCCAAGAAGTCCAACCCGCCCCAGTGCACGACCGGCGACCACGAGGTACGGCTCGAACCGGTCGGCGAGGGCGGCTTGTCCTACGCGTCGGACAACGCCCGCGCGGGCAACCCGACTGCCCGGCTCTCGAAGATGTCGTGACCCCTGCGGCCCGTGACCTCCGCGACTCATGCCCCCTGCGGCCCGTCACCCCCACGACCCGTCACCGTGAGGTCCGTCACCGTCGGGTCCGTCACCGTGGGCGGCCCGTCAGGACGCGCAGGTGTCGACGCCGCGTCGCGTGGCCAGCTCGTACGTCTGCCACACGCCCGTGTCGCTGAGCCGCAGCCGGGTCTCGTAGTGGATCTGCGCGTCGGCGCCCGCCGGGGTGCGGTCGACCGCGCCGGTCGCGCGGTCCTCGCGGAACAGTTCCGACTCGTCGGCGCAGAACGACAGCGCGGCCGTGCCCTTCCCGGGGGCGTCCACGCGCGGGTCGGGCATCGCGAGTTCGGGCCGGTGGTAGCGGACGAAGCCGCTGCGGGACTCCCCGGCCCCGGCGAGGCCCCGTACATGCGCCTTGGCGGCCGACAGGGCCCGGCCGGTGAAGTAGAACGCCAGCGCGTCGGTGTCGGTGCCCCCGCGTGCGATGGCGTCCAGTACGACGGTCTGCGCGTGGCCCGCGTCCGCCATCGCCCGGTCGCGGTCCGGGTCGTGGGCGCGCCAGAGTTCGAACCGCTCCACGAGGCCGGCGGGCAGGGTGAGGTCCGGCCGGGCCGTGGCACCCGTGCCGGCAGCGTCCTCGGCGGGGGTGACCGTGGCGGGTGCGGCTGGTGCCGAGGGGCGGTCCGACGGGGCCGGTGTACCGCTCCGGGCCGGGGCGGCGCGCTCACCCTCGTCCGTGGCGCCGCTCCCGCACCCCGTCAGCGACAGGGCCGCCGCCACACCGAACGCGGCGGTTCCCCGCAACGCGCGGCGCTGTCCGCCCGGACCGGTCCCGGCTAACGTACGCATCTCTTGTGGCCCCGTTCCGAAGGGCTCCGGTACGGACCGGAGCGTGGTGGTCGATCTCGTGCACGGTGACGTCCCGTGGACGGCACCGGTTCCCGCGAGCGCGGTGGAACCGGCGGGCGGCGGGGTACGGGGCGTTCGGGCGTACGGGACGCCCGCGCGGGACGGTACGGACGCGGCACGCGCGCGTGCCGGACGGAGCACGACGAGCGGACCGGGGGTGGGCGGGGTGAGCGGGGGGACCGTGCTGGTGACGGGGGCCGCGGCGGTGTGGGGACTGGCCGTCGGGGCGCTGCTGCCCCGGCCCGCCTACCGGCTGGCGGTGGACCCGGACGACGACTGGCACGACCACTGCCCGCACGGCGGTCCACTACCCCCCGGCGGCCGGGGCTGGCTGGGTCCGGCGCGCTGCGCCGACGGCTGGTTCGGCCCGCGGACCCCGCTGGTCATGGCGGTCACGGCGGCGCTCTGCGCACTGCTCGCGGGCGCCACCGGGGCGCGGCCGGAGCTGGCCGTGTGGCTGCTGGCCGCTCCGGTCGGGGTGCTGCTCGCGCTGGTCGACCTGTCGGTCCGGCGGCTGCCCGATGTGCTGACCCTGCCGCTGGCCGCGGGCGCGGTGCTGCTGCTGGGGGCCGCCGCGCTGCTGCCGGGGCACGGGGGCCACTGGCTCGGCGCGGTCCTCGGCGCGGTGGCCGTGGGCGCCGGGTTCCTCGTCCTGTTCCTGGTGAACCCGGACGGGCTGGGCTTCGGCGATGTGAAGCTCGCGCCCGCCCTCGGGGCCGTCCTCGGCTGGTACGGCTGGGGCGCCGTGTTCGTGGGGACGTTCGCGGGGTTCCTGTTCGCCACGCTGTACGGGGTGGTGCTGGTCGTCCTCGGCCGGGCGACCCGCCGTACCCCCGTCCCGTTCGGCCCGTTCCTCCTCGCGGGCGCGCTGGTCGGCGTCCTGCTCGGCGGGTACGCGGGCTGACCGCCGCGCCGGACCGGGCCGACCGCCGCGCGGGACCGGGGTCGCGTCCCGTCCGGACCAGCCGGTACGAAGGGCTGTCACCGGCCTGACGTACGCTGGATCGGACCACCCACCCCCTGCCGAAAGGGACGACCCCGGTGACCGAGAAGGCCGGCCTTCAGCCCATCCTCGACCGCGCCGCGGCGGGTGGCCGTATCACCCCCGAGGAAGCCCTCGACCTGTACCGGGACGCTCCGTTGCACGCCCTGGGCTCCGCCGCCGACGCCGCCCGCCGGCTGCGCTACGCGGGGACCGAGCACATCGCGACGTACATCATCGAGCGGAACATCAACTACACCAATGTGTGTGTGACCGCCTGCAAGTTCTGCGCCTTCTACGCGGCCCCCAAGGACACGGAGAAGAGCTGGACCCGCGATCTCGACGACATCCTGCGGCGCTGCGCGGAGACCGTCGAACTGGGCGGCACCCAGATCATGTTCCAGGGCGGGCATCACCCGGACTTCGGCGTCGAGTACTACGAGAAGCACTTCGCGGCCATCAAGCAGGCGTACCCGCAGCTCGTCATCCACTCGCTGGGCGCCTCCGAGGTCGAGCACATGGCCCGGATCTCCGAGGTCTCCGTGGAGGAGGCCGTCACCCGTATCCACGCGGCCGGTCTCGATTCGTTCGCCGGGGCCGGGGCGGAGCTGCTGCCCGCGCGTCCGCGCAAGGCGATCGCCCCGCTGAAGGAGAGCGGCGAGCGCTGGCTGGAGATCATGGAGATCGCGCACGGCCTGGGCGTGGAGTCCACCTCCACGATGCTCATGGGCACCGGCGAGACCAACGCCGAGCGCATCGAGCACCTGAGCATGATCCGCGACGTACAGGACCGGACGGGCGGCTTCCGCGCCTTCATCCCGTACACGTACCAGCCGGAGAACAACCGGCTCAAGGGCCGCACCCAGGCCACCCTCTTCGAGTACCTGCGCATCATCGCCGTGGCCCGGCTCTTCTTCGACAACGTCGCCCATATCCAGGGCTCCTGGCTGACCACGGGCAAGGAGGTCGGCCAGCTGTCGCTGCACTACGGCGCCGACGACCTCGGTTCGATCATGCTGGAGGAGAACGTCGTCTCGTCGGCCGGGGCCAAGCACCGCTCCAACCGGCTGGAGATCATCGACCTGATCCGCAAGGCCGGACGCGTCCCCGCGCAGCGCGCCACCACCTACGAGCACCTGCTCGTGCACGACGACCCGGCGAACGACCCCGTCGACGACCGCGTCCAGTCCCACATCTCGTCCACCGCGATCGCCGGGGGCACCGCGCACCCCGAGCTCAAGCTCCTCGCGCCCAACTGACCGCCCGTGCTCACCCTGCACACCGGCCGGGCACTGGTCCTCTCCTGGGACGGCGGTACGCCTCTGCCCGGCGGCGCGGTCGCCGTCCAGGGGGACCGGATCGCCGCCGTCGGCACCCTGGACGAACTGCGCGCCCGGTTCCCGCAGGCCCGGGTGCGCAGCTGGCCCGGCGTGCTCGGGCCCGGCCGCACGCACGGCGGGGCGCTGCCCGCCGCGCCGTCCCCGCGGGAGCGGGTGCACGCCGTGCTGAAGACGGGCGGTGTCGCGGTGACCGCGGGCGCGGTCACCGATCCGGCGCTGCGGGCCGCCGCCGCGCGCGCGGGTGTGCTCGTGCTCCCCGCCGAACAGCCGGTCGCGCTCGCGGAGTCCGGTCGCGCGGACCTCGCGGTGTTCGACGCGGACCCCGGCGCCCCCGGGCGCCCCGCCGCCGACGCGGAAGCCGTGGTCACGGTCTGCGCGGGCCGGATCGTGCACCGCAGACACTGAGCACCCCCGCCGAGCCCTGGGGGCGGCCCGGGCCGGAGCGGTCCCGGGGCGGCTGCCACAATGGGCCCGTGACCCGCGCATCCCTGGACAAGCAGCCGCACGAAGTCGCTTCGATGTTCGACGACGTCGCGGAACGGTACGACCTCACCAATGACGTCCTGTCCCTGGGACAGGACCGGATCTGGCGCCGCGCGGTCGCCAAGGCGGTCGACGCCCGGCCCGCGCAGCGGGTCCTCGACCTCGCCGCCGGTACCGCCACCTCCTCCCTGCCGTTCACCAAGGCCGGGGCGTACGTCGTGCCCTGCGACTTCTCGCTGGGCATGCTCCAGGTCGGCAAGCGGCGCCACCCCTGGCTGCCGCTCACCGCGGGCGACGCGACCCGGCTGCCCTTCAAGGACGACACCTTCGACGCGGTCACGATCTCCTTCGGGCTGCGCAACGTCCAGGGCACCGAGCGGGCGATGCGCGAGATGCTGCGGGTCACCCGGCCCGGCGGCCGGGTCGTGATCTGCGAGTTCTCGCACCCGACCTGGGCCCCCTTCCGCACCCTGTACACCGAGTACCTGATGCGGGCGCTGCCGCCGGTGGCCCGCCGGGTGTCGTCCAACCCCGACGCGTACGTGTACCTCGCCGAGTCCATCCGCGACTGGCCCGACCAGGCGGAGCTGGCGTCGATGCTGGGCGACGCGGGCTGGTCGCGGGTCGCGTGGCGCAATCTCTCGGGCGGTATCGCGACCCTGCACCGCGGCTTCAAGGACAGCTGAGCCCGTCCGGTTCCGCCTGTTCCGCCCGGTCTTCGTCCCCGCACCGCGCCTTCCCACGCCGTTCGTCCGAACTTCCCGCCGCCCAGGGCTGTCTGAGGGGAACCGGTCGGCCGGAAGATGTGTCCGTTGAGTACGTGATGGCGCCCGACCACGGGCGCCGCACCTCTCGGTCCCGGACGACGGAGCGTGCTTTCATGGCGGCGTACTGCCCCTATTGCGGAACACCCGGCCCTGATGACGCCCGCTTCTGCATGAGCTGCGGTCGCGAACGCCCCCCGGTGCCCGGCGCACCGCCCGCCCCGTCCGCGCCACCGGGCCAGGCCCCGCCCACCGGAGCGATACCCGTACCGCCCCCGGCCGCCCCACCTGAGCCCGCCGCCCCACCAGCACCCACGACCCCGCCCGCACCGTCGTCCCCTCCAGCCCCGAAGTCCCTCACCGCCCCCACGACCGCACCACCCCCGGCGACCCAGCCCGCCCCGGCCGCCCCTGCCGTCCCGCCCGCTGCTCCGGCCCCGGCCCCGCAGTCACCGCCCGCACCCTCCGGCCCGCCCGCACCGTCCAGCCCGCCCTCACCCCCAGGCCCGCCCTCACCCCCAGGCCCGCCCTCACCCCCAGGCCCGCCCTCACCCCCCGGCCCGCCCCCGCCCTCCGGTCCGCCTCCGTCGGGCGGACCGGCGACCGGACAGCACACGTACACCGCCTTCCCGCCCGGCCATGTGCTGCCCCCGCCGCCGCCCCCGCCCTCGAACGGCGCCGCGTTCCTGCGGCGGGCCCTCTCCGGGGACTGGAGCGGCGCGCTCCGGGCCGCCGTCTGGCCCCTGGTGTTCGTGACGGCCCTCGCCTTCGCCCTCGCCGTCCCCGGCTACGGACAGGACATGTCCGACGACGACGCGGTGGGCTTCGGCGACCGGTTCCAGATCACCCTCGCCCTCGTCCTCCAGGGGGTGGGCGGGGAGCTTGAGGCCGAGACCTCCCGGACCGACCGCTCCGACGACATCGGTCCCGGCGAGGACTGGGACAGCGCACAGCCCGGCGAGGACTCGTACGGTTACGAGCCCACCCTGTCCGAACAGTTGGGCGTGGCCACGAGCTCCATCGAGCTGATCCCGTTCACGGTCACCGCGGGCTGGCTGCTCACGCTCTACGCCGGACTGCGGCTGCTGCGCAACCGCGACCGGCGGCGGCTCGCGGCCGGCGCGACGGGGGCCGCGGCGCCCGGTACGGGACCGCCAGCCGGTCCCTGGGCCGGTGCCGCGCCCTGGACCAACGGCGCCACCTCCGGACTTGAGGCGGCCCTGCGGGTCGGGCTGCTCGTCACCGCCGGAGTCCTCGTCCTGGCACTGTTCGCGCAGCCGACCATCCAGGGCGTCGAGCTCTCCTCCGGGGTGCCGTTCGCCGTGCTGGGCGCCCTGCTGATGTCGGTCGTCCTGTCCGCCGTCGTGCTCGCCCGCGACGAACACACCGGCTGGCTCGCCGCCCGCCCCGGCCTCCAGGCCCTCACCCGGGCCTGCGGCACCGCCCTGCGGGCCATGACGTTCGCCCTCGCCCTCTGCTCGGTCGTCCTGCTGATCGTCTACACCCAGCTCGACGAGTTCGACGAGGGCGGCTCCCTGTACGGGGAGGACTTCCCCGCCACCCTGACCGTCCTCCTGCTCCTGCTGAACCTCGGCGTCGCCGGACTCGGACTGTCCTGGGGCGCCCCGGTCGAGGCGGAGTTCAGCTCCCGGCTGCGCCCCGAGGAGGAAGCGCTCGGGCTCTCCGAGCTGGGGGACCTGGTCGGTTCCTGGGCCGTCGCCGGGACCCTCGCGGTCGGCGCGGTGTCCGTACTGTTCCTCGGAGTGCTCGCCGCGCGGCGCCATGAGCGCCGCGCGGAACAACTCCTCGCGGGGGGACTGTTCCTGGGGCTGTTCCTGCTGCTCGCCGGGGTCGGCGGCTACGGGATGACGCAGGGCGGGTCCTACCGGGGCGGGGAGACGATGCACGTGGGTACGGCGATTCCGGACGCGCTGCTGTTCGGCACGGTGTGGGTGGCGGGTGGGTTGCTGGCGGGCGCCCTGCTGGTCACCCTGCTGCGCCCCCCTACGGCTCCCCGCTGACGGTCGCGCCGCGCCTTCGCTCGCCCTTCTGAGGTCCGTCCACCTGGACGCACGTGTCCCTGTGCGGGTACGTCCGGGGGTGCGCGGTTCCTCGCGCCCCTGAGGTTCGTCCGGCTGGGCGTTCTTGTTCCTGTGCGGGCCGTCCGGGGGTGCGCAGTTCCTCGCGCCCCTGGGGTGCTGTCCTATTACGGTCGCTTTTCGGGTGCGGGCCGTCCTCGTTTTGCGCGGTTCCTCGCGCGCCTGGGGTTCCCCACCTGGGCGTACCTGTTCCTGTGCGGGTACGGACGGGGGTGCGCAGTTCCCCGCGCCCCTGAGGTTCGTCCGGCTGGGCGTTCTTGTTCCTGCGCGGGCCGTCCGGGGGTGCGCAGTTCCTCGCGCCCCTGGGGTGCTGTCCTATTACGGTCGCTTTTCGGGTGCGGGCCGTCCTCGTTTTGCGCGGTTCCTCGCGCCCCTGGGGTTCCCCACCTGGGCGTACCTGTCCCTGTGCGGGTACACCCGGGGGTGCGCGGTTCCTCGCGCCCCTGAGGTTCGTCCGGCTGGGCGTTCTTGTTCCTGTGCGGGCCGTCCGGGGGTGCGCAGTTCCTCGCGCCCCTGGGTGGTGCCCCCTTGCGGTCGTTCTTCGGGTGCGGGGCTGTCCTCGTTTTGCGCAGTTCCCCGTGCCCCTTTGGGGCGTCCGCCTGGGGCTGTCCGTCAGGTTGCGGGTGGGGTCAGGCTGCGGGGCGGCGTCAACCGGGGGCGGGGTTCAACCACACTCCTCGTGCAGTCGCCGGACTCAGCGAAGGGGGTGGGCGGGAATCTCTGCTCGCAGACTCCGATGCTCTTCAGTCGGGTCACTGGACGTGTTACCGAGCGTGTCGGATCGAGGACGGAGAATCCCGACCGGCACCGACCCGAAGAACAAGCAGAACGCGCCCCAAAGGGGCGCGGGGAACTGCGCACAACCACCGAGCGACGGCACAGGAAACAAGTTGGCCCACCCGGACAGACCTGGGAAGCGCAAGCGAAGGCGACCCGCAGGGGAACCGCGCACCCCACGAGCGACGGCACAGGAACGAAGTCCGTCCCGCCGGACGGACCTGGGACCCACCCGGTCAGGGGATTGCTTCGACCTCGACGCCTCCCGGGGCCGGGTCGGGCCGCCGCGGCTCCCGTACCCCCGCACCGCCGTCGCCCTCGCCGGACGCCAGGTCGAACCAGACAGTGACCGTCGCGCCCCGCGGCACCTCCACCCCGGCCGGCGGATACTGCCGCACCACGTACTCGACCACCGTCGAGACAAGATCGGGCCGGTCCGCCGCGGCGAGCAGCAATCCCTCGCTCTCCGCGACCTCACGCGCGTCCACCGCCATCAGACCGACGAAACGGGGCACACGTACATCCCGTGTTCTGGGTGCAATGCGCACATACTCACCCCCAGTCGTACCGGAAAGGGTAGCTCCAGCACCCGGCGCACCGGAACCGCCGCGACGCCCCGTACGCGGAGCGTGACCCCGCGTACCAAAGGGCGCGCGCCCTGGACGACGCGCGCCCTCGACCCTCCGTACGCCGCCGGTCACCCGCCCCCGGGCACCGCGCCGGAGGGCCGGGTCACAGCTCCAGCCGGAAGCAGTGCCCCCGCCGCCCCGTGGGCGTCGCGAAGGTCTCCACCCGCTCCATCCCGAGCCGCTCGGTCACCGCGAGGGAGCGGGCGTTGCGCGCGTCGACCATCGCCACGACGTGCCGCACCCCCGTGGCCCGTACCTCGTCGAGCCCGGCGAGCGCCGCCTCGGTCGCGTACCCCCGGCCCCAGTGGTCCCGCCCGAGCCGCCAGCCGATCTCCACCTCACCGACGGGCCCCCACGCGTGCGGCCACGGCTGCGCCCCGGTGAACCCGATGACCTCACCGGTGACGGGGCCGTCGGGGGCGTCGGGGGCGACCATCGTCCACAGGCAGAAGCCGAGTTCGGCGTGATGACGCCGTTGCCGGGCCGTCAGCTCCTCGTACACCGAGACCTCCGCCGACGCGCCCCCGTGGAACTCCATCACCTCCGGGTGGTCGAACACCCGGTGCCAGTGGTACGCGTCCTCGTGGGTGGGCACCCGCAGCCGTACGGCGGGCCGCGGGCGGTCCGGCGCGGCGGGCGCGGGAACCGCGGACCGGGAAGGGGCGGAGGTGACGGACGCGGAGGGTGTCGCGGTGGTCGCGACGGGGTGCACGGGTTGGCTCACAGGGCGGCCCTTCAGCTCGCTGATCAGTACCGCCTCCTAGACTGCACTTGTCCAGTGCCGGTCGGCACGCAGAATTCCGAGTCCCGGGAGAACCCGTCGTGACCGAGCCCCTCTCCGAACACCACGCAGATGTGATCGTCGTCGGAGCCGGACCGGCGGGATCGACGACCGCGTACTACCTGGCCAAGGCGGGTCTGGACGTACTGCTGCTGGAGAAGACCGCCTTCCCGCGCGAGAAGGTGTGCGGCGACGGCCTCACGCCCCGCGCCACCAAACAGCTCGTCGCCATGGGCATCGACATCTCCGAGGAGGCGGGCTGGCTGCGCAACAAGGGCCTGCGGATCATCAGCGGGGGCGTACGGCTCCAGCTCGACTGGCCCGAGCTGGCCACCTTCCCGGACTACGGTCTGGTGCGCAAGCGCGACGACTTCGACGACCAACTCGCCCAGCAGGCGCAGAAGGCGGGCGCGCGGCTGTACGAGCGCTGCAACGTCGGCGCCCCGATCACCGACGACCGGACCGGCCGGATCACCGGTGTCGAGGCCAAGCTCGGCGAGGAGAAGACCCCGGTCACCTTCCACGCCCCGCTGGTCGTCGCCGCCGACGGCAACTCCACCCGGCTGTCGCTGGCGATGGGCCTGCACCGCCGGGAGGACCGCCCGATGGGCGTCGCCGTCCGGACGTACTTCACCTCGCCCCGGCACGAGGACGACTATCTGGAGTCCTGGCTGGAACTGTGGGACCGGCGCGGCCCGGTGGACCGGCTGCTCCCCGGCTACGGCTGGATCTTCGGGATGGGCGACGGCACGTCCAACGTCGGCCTCGGGGTCCTCAACACCTCCTCGTCCTTCAAGGAGCTGGACTGGCGCGAGGTGCTCAAGGCGTGGTGCGCGTCGATGCCCGAGGAGTGGGGCTACACCGACGAGAACATGACCGGTCCGGTCCGGGGCGCGGCGCTGCCCATGGCGTTCAACCGCCAGCCGCACTACACCCGCGGGCTGCTGCTCGTCGGTGACGCGGGCGGTCTGGTGAACCCGTTCAACGGCGAGGGCATCGCGTACGCGATGGAGTCCGGGCAGATCGCCGCCGATGTCATCGTGCAGGCGCACGCCCGCTCGACGGACGCCCAGCGTGAACTCGCGCTCCAGCGCTACCCGAAGGTCCTCAAGGACACCTACGGCGGTTACTACAACCTGGGCCGTGCCTTCGTGAAGCTCATCGGCAACCCGAAGATCATGCGGCTCGCGACCGAACGCGGCCTCACGCACCCCGTGCTGATGCGCTTCACCCTCAAGATGCTCGCCAACCTGACCGACCCCACCGGCGGCGACGCGATGGACCGCATCATCAACGGTCTCAGCAAGGTCGCCCCGCGCGCCTGACCCGCCCGCCCGGAGACCCGGCACACGGAAGGGCCGCCACCCCGAGGGGTGGCGGCCCTTTTCGCTGTACGAATCGTGCGGTGGTGCCGGTGCTCAGAGCACCCGGACCGCGCCGTCGGCGGGGTAGCCCGACAGGTCCTGGATGACGACGCCCTTCGACGGGTTCGCCGCGTCCAGGTACTGGCCGTTACCGATGTAGACACCGGTGTGGTACGCGGAGCCCGCGCCACCCCAGTACAGGATGTCGCCGACCTGGAGGTTGGACGTGCCGACCTGGGTACCGGCCGTCGACTGCGTCTGCGAGGTGCGCGGGAGGTCGATCCCGGCCTCCTTAAACGCGGCCTGGACGAGGCCCGAGCAGTCCCACGAGTTCGGGCCCGTGCCGCCCATGACGTACGCGTCGCCGACCTGCGCCTTGAGGAAGGCGATGACGGAGCCGAGGTTGCCGCTCGCCGGCGCGGTGGTGCTCTCCGAGGAGGAACCCGTGGACGGGGCGCTGGTGCCCGTGGAGTCCGACGTGCCGGTGGACGGCGTGTCCGACTGCGGCGTGGACGTCGACGCGGGCGCGGCGGCCGTGGTGGTGGTGAGCGGGGCACGCTCGGCGGTACGGGAGGCCCGCTCCGTCTCGGCGCGGCGCTCGGCCTCGGCCTTCGCCGCGCGCTCCGCGGCCTTCTTCTCGGCCTCGGCCTTGCGGACGGCCTCGGCCCGGTCCTTCTTGGCCTGCCCGGACGCCTTCTTGGCGGCCTGGTCCTGCTCGGCGCGGAGCTGCTCCTGCTGGGCCTGGAGCTCGTAGGCCGCGGCGGTGAGCTGGGTGGCACTCGCCGAGCGGGCGACCTGGGCCGAGAGGTCGGAGGTGAGCGTGGGCATTTCGATGGTCTCGGTCACGGGTGCGGCGGCGCTGGCCGATCCCGAAGCACCGGCCACGGCCAGGGTGCTGAGGACGCCACCGGCGACACCGGCACGCAGCTTGTTGCTGCCGCTGCGGCGGGGCTTCCGGTGGCTGGGTATGTGAGCGGTGTGGGACATGGGACAACCGCTATCAGGGTGCCACCGTTACCTTCAAGAAACGTGGTCTGCGCCACAGTTGCGGGTCACCCTGCGTGAATCCCGGGCGTGTCGGCTCTTATTGACGCCGTAACGGACAATACGGGCGTTGGTGATCATGCGTGTGATCACGGCTTTTCGTGGTTACGTCCGTATTGCCCCGCACCTACCACCCATCGATACGGTTGGCCAAGCCCGGCAATTCCCCCGGCCCCGCCGGTGTGGCGGAGGTCACGGAGCGATATCGCTACGGGCGGTTAGCGCCCAATGGGACCTTTTGCAGAAGTCTGCGCCAAAAAATGCGATACGAAACCTGACACAGCGTCACGCCTTCGCTCGCGCTTTCGAGGTCCCACCACTGGACGTACTTGTCCCCCCACAGGTCGCCAGGTCCGTCCGGCGGGACGTACTCCGTTCCTGTGCCGTCGCTCGGTGGTTTCGCGCAGTTCCCCGCGCCCCTTAAGTGCTGCCCTCTTGCAGTCGCTCTTCGGGTGCGGGTCTGCCCTCGCCTTGCGCAGTTCCCCGCGCCCCTGACGGGGCACCCCTCTCCTCGCGCAGTCGCGGTGCTGCGGGAGGGGGTGGGCGGGAATCTCTGCCCGCAGACTCCGATGCTCTTCAGCAGGGCAAGGGGAGCGTCCGACCGAGCGCGTTGGAGCGAGGACGGAGAATCCCGACCGGCCCCGCCCCGAAGAACAAACAGAACGCGCCCCAAAGGGGCGCGGGGAACTGCGCAGAACCACCGAGCGACGGCACAGCAGCGAAGTGCGCCCAGCCGGACGGACCTGGGAAGCGCAAGCGAAGGCGACCCGCGGGGAACTGCGCAGAACCACCGAGCGACGGCACAGCAGCGAAGTACGCCCAGCCGGACGGACCTAGGAAGCGCAAGCGAAGGCGACCTGCGGGGAACTGCGCACCCACCGAGCGACGGCACAGCACCGAAGTACGCCCGCCCGGGCAGACCTCGAAAGCCCAAGCGAAGGCGGATCGTGAAAACGGGCACGCACTCCCACCCCCGTCCACACGCACCTCACCCCCGTCCACACCCCACAGCCCCGCCGGCGAGGTGTGAACGCTCCACTATCAGCGCCCCGCGTCCAACGCGAATTTGCTGCACGCGCCCGCTCCTTGATATTGCAAACGCCCTCCCACCTGCATCGACGAGGCAACTTGTCACGTCTCGTAACCACCCCACCGCTTCGCGTACGAAGATCACCCCTCATCCGGCTTGGTGATCCTTCGCCGGGTGGTGGAGATCACAAAGGCGATCATGGACCCCGTGTCGCAGATCACAGACCCGCAGGCATAGGATGCACGGCAGTTGGGCTTGTGACCTGCTTCACATGAACACGATCTTGGGAACCGATCCGCGAGGGCTGCGGAGCGCCCCCCAAGGCCGGTGAGGCTCATGAGGCGCACGGAACCGAGGAGTTCCGTGGGGCTCGTGGGACGGGTGGGGCGGGTGACGGGTTCGACGCCTCCCCGGCCCCGAGGCCGCGGGGGGACCGCCGAAGCAGTCAGTGCCGACTGAAGGGAGCGAGGAGCGGTGAACGCTTATGCGCCCATCCTCGTACTGGGAGCCCTCGGGGCAGGCTTTGCGATCTTCTCCGTGGTCATGGCCACGCTTATCGGTCCAAAGCGTTACAACCGAGCGAAGCTCGAAGCGTATGAATGCGGGATCGAGCCGACACCAACGCCTGCGGGCGGCGGACGGTTCCCGATCAAGTACTACCTCACGGCGATGCTCTTCATCATCTTCGATATCGAGATCGTCTTCCTCTACCCCTGGGCCGTCAGTTTCGACGCCCTCGGGTTGTTCGGGCTCGTGGAGATGCTGCTCTTCGTGCTCACCGTCTTCGTCGCGTACGCGTACGTATGGCGGCGCGGCGGCCTGGAATGGGACTGAAACCCGCGAGGGACAGAAGGGTCTAGGGGCCACCAATGGGACTCGAAGAGAAGCTGCCGAGCGGTTTTCTGCTGACCACCGTCGAACAGGCCGCGGGCTGGGTGCGCAAGGCGTCCGTCTTTCCCGCCACCTTCGGCCTCGCGTGCTGCGCGATCGAGATGATGACGACGGGCGCGGGTCGCTACGACCTCGCCCGCTTCGGCATGGAGGTCTTCCGCGGTTCACCGCGCCAGGCCGACCTCATGATCGTCGCCGGACGGGTCAGTCAGAAGATGGCGCCGGTACTGCGGCAGGTCTACGACCAGATGCCGAACCCCAAGTGGGTCATCTCGATGGGCGTCTGCGCGTCCTCGGGCGGCATGTTCAACAACTACGCGATCGTCCAGGGCGTCGACCACGTCGTCCCCGTCGACATCTATCTCCCCGGCTGCCCGCCGCGGCCCGAGATGCTGTTGGACGCGATCCTCAAGCTCCACCAGAAGATCCAGAGCTCCAAGCTCGGCGTGAACGCCGAGGAAGCGGCCCGCGAGGCGGAGGAGGCGGCGCTCAAGGCGCTCCCCACCATCGAGATGAAGGGGCTGCTGCGATGAGCGAGGGCAATGGCGTGAACCCCGACCGGGACCTCAACGAACAGAACCTGCCGGGGCAGCGCGGCGACCACGGCGAGGAGATCCGCGTCCAGCGCGGCATGTTCGGCGCCTCGGGCGGCGGTGACACCTCCGGCTTCGGCGGGCTGGTGCGCTCCGTGCGGCTGCCGGGCGCGGCGGTCCGCCCGTACGGCGGCTGGTTCGACGAGGTCGCCGACGAGCTGGAAGGGGCCCTGGAGGAACAGGGTCTCGTCCCGGAGAACGCGATCGAGAAGACCGTGGTCGACCGGGACGAACTGACCTTCCACGTCGAACGCGGCTACCTGGTGCGCGTCGCGCAGACCCTGCGCGACGACCCGGCGCTCCGCTTCGAACTGTGCACCGGGGTCAGCGGGGTGCACTACCCCAGCGACAAGGGCCGTGAGCTGCACGCCGTCTACCACCTGCGGTCGATCACCCACAACCGGCTGATCCGGGTGGAGGTCTGTGCCCCTGACAGCGACCCGCACATCCCCTCGCTGGTGCGGGTCTACCCGACCAACGACTGGCACGAGCGTGAGACGTACGACTTCTTCGGGATCGTCTTCGACGGCCATCCCGCGCTCACCCGGATCATGATGCCGGACGACTGGCAGGGCTTCCCGCAGCGCAAGGACTACCCCCTGGGCGGTATCCCCGTCGAGTACAAGGGCGCCCAGATCCCGGCTCCCGACCAGCGGAGGTCGTACTCCTGATGACCACTTCATCTGCGTTTCCCAGGGAAACCACCGAGGGCACCGTCTACACGGTCACCGGCGGCGACTGGGACGAAGTCGTCCAGACAGCGGCCAAGGCGGACGACGAGCGCATCATCGTCAACATGGGCCCCCAGCACCCCTCCACCCACGGGGTGCTCCGGCTGATCCTGGAGATCGACGGCGAGACGGTCACCGAGGCCCGCTGCGGGATCGGCTACCTCCACACCGGGATCGAGAAGAACCTCGAATACCGGACCTGGACCCAGGGCACGACCTTCGTGACCCGGATGGACTATCTGACGCCGTTCTTCAACGAGGCCGCCTACTGCCTCGCCGTGGAGCGGCTGCTCGGTATCGAGGACGAGATCCCCGACCGGGCGACGATCGTCCGGGTGCTCCTGATGGAGCTCAACCGGCTGTCGTCGCACCTGGTGTGCATCGCCACCGGCGGGATGGAACTCGGCGCCACCACGATCATGATCTACGGCTTCCGGGACCGGGAACTCATCCTGGACCTGTTCGAGTTGATCACCGGTCTGCGGATGAACCACGCGTACATCCGGCCCGGCGGACTCTCCCAGGACCTGCCGCCCGGCGCGGTCCAGCAGATGCGGGACTTCGTCAAGACGATGAAGAAGAACCTCCCCGAGTACGACAAGCTCGCCACGGGGAACCCCATCTTCAAGGCCCGTATGCAGGACGTGGGACATCTCGACCTCACCGGCTGCATGGCCCTCGGCGCCACCGGGCCCGTGCTGCGCTCCGCCGGACTCCCGCACGACCTGCGCAAGACGCAGCCCTACTGCGGGTACGAGACCTACGACTTCGAGGTCCCGACCACCGACACCTGCGACTCCTACGGACGCTTCCTGATCCGGCTGGAGGAGATGCGCCAGTCGCTGCGCATCGTCGAGCAGTGTCTGGACCGGCTGGAGCCCGGTCCGGTGATGGTCGCCGACAAGAAGATCGCCTGGCCCGCGCAGCTCGCGCAGGGGCCCGACGGACTCGGCAACTCGCTCGACCACATCAAGAAGATCATGGGCACCTCCATGGAGGCCCTGATCCACCACTTCAAGCTGGTGACCGAGGGCTTCCGGGTCCCCGCCGGCCAGGTGTACGCCGCCGTCGAGTCCCCCAAGGGCGAACTCGGGGTGCACGCCGTGTCCGACGGCGGTACCCGCCCGTTCCGGGTGCACTTCCGCGACCCGTCGTTCACCAACCTCCAGGCCATGGCGGCGATGTGCGAAGGCGGCCAGGTCGCCGACGTCATCGTCGCTGTCGCGTCCATCGACCCCGTGATGGGAGGCGTCGACCGGTGAGCGCCACACCTTCCGAGGTGAGCCTCGGGATGCCCCAGCTCCCCGCCCCCGACTACCCGGCCGACGTCCGTGCCCGGCTGGAGGCGGACGCCGGGGAGCTGATCTCCCGCTACCCGGACTCCCGCTCGGCACTGCTGCCGCTGCTGCATCTCGTCCAGGGCGAGGAGGGCCATGTCACCCGGACCGGGGTGCGGTTCTGCGCGGAGGTCCTGGAACTGACGACGGCCGAGGTCACCGCCGTCGCCACCTTCTACTCGATGTACCGGCGCAAGCCGGGCGGGGAGTACCAGGTCGGCGTGTGCACCAACACGCTGTGCGCCGTCATGGGCGGTGACGCCATCTTCGACACCCTCAAGGAACATCTGGGTGTCGGCAACGGCGAGACCACCGAGGACGGCAAGGTCACCCTCGAACACATCGAGTGCAACGCGGCCTGCGACTTCGCGCCCGTGGTGATGGTGAACTGGGAGTTCTTCGACAACCAGACCCCCGGCTCCGCGATCCGCCTCGTCGACGACCTGCGCGCGGGCGCCACCGTGGAACCCACGCGCGGGGCGCCGCTGTGCAGCTTCAAGGAGACCTCCCGCATCCTCGCGGGCTTCCCCGACGAGCGCCCCGGAGCCGTCGAGGCGACCGGCGGCGCCGGACCCGCGTCCCTCATCGGGCTGCGGCTGGCCAAGGGCGAGCCCACCGCGAAGGTCGTCTCACCGCGCACCGGCGGACCGGGCGCCCGGACCGCCGAGGACCGGGCCCCTGATGGCCGTACCCGCGCCGCCGAGCACCTCAGCTCGCACGACGCACCGCAGGACACCTCGGCGTCCGACCCGTCCCATCCGTCGGGTCCGGTCACCGGGAATGCCGGGGACCCCGGCATCACCGAGGAGGGGGAGTGATGACGTTGGCGCCGGAGATCAGCCACCACAATCCGGAGAAACTGCTCTCACCGGTCCTGTCGGCCTTCTGGGACGAGGAGAACTCCTGGTCCCTGGACGTCTACCGGCGGCACGACGGGTACGAGGGACTGCGCAAGGCCCTCGCCATGTCACCGGACGAACTCATCGCCTACGTCAAGGAATCCGGCCTGCGCGGCCGGGGCGGCGCAGGCTTCCCCACGGGCATGAAGTGGCAGTTCATCCCCCAGGGCGACGGCAAACCCCACTACCTCGTGGTCAACGCCGATGAATCGGAGCCCGGGACCTGCAAGGACATCCCGCTCCTCTTCGCCAACCCGCATTCCCTCATCGAGGGCATCGTCATCGCCTGCTACGCCATCCGCTCGCAGCACGCGTTCATCTATCTGCGCGGTGAGGTCGTCCCCGTGCTGCGCAGACTGCACGAGGCCGTGCGCGAGGCGTACGACGCGGGATATCTCGGCAAGGACATCCTCGGCAGCGGACTGGACCTCGACCTCGTCGTCCACGCCGGCGCCGGCGCGTACATCTGCGGCGAGGAGACCGCGCTGCTCGACTCGCTCGAAGGCCGCCGCGGTCAGCCGCGACTGCGTCCTCCCTTCCCGGCCGTCGCGGGCCTCTACGCGTGCCCCACTGTGGTGAACAACGTCGAGTCCATCGCTTCGGTTCCCGCGATCCTGCACCGGGGCAAGGACTGGTTCCGCTCGCTCGGCAGCGAGAAGTCCCCGGGCTTCACGCTGTACTCGCTCAGCGGCCATGTCGCGGGCCCCGGCCAGTACGAGGCACCGCTCGGGATCACCCTGCGCCAGCTGCTCGACATGAGCGGCGGGATGCGCCCCGGCCACCGCCTCAAGTTCTGGACCCCCGGCGGCTCCTCGACCCCGCTGCTCACCGACGAGCACCTGGACGTCCCCCTCGACTACGAGGGTGTCGCCGCCGCCGGGTCGATGCTCGGCACCAAGGCGCTCCAGTGCTTCGACGAGACGACCTGCGTGGTGCGGGCCGTCACCCGATGGACCGAGTTCTACGCCCACGAGTCCTGCGGCAAGTGCACCCCCTGCCGCGAAGGCACCTACTGGCTCGTCCAGTTGATGCGGGACATCGAGGCCGGCAAGGGCGTCATGAGCGATCTGGACAAGCTGGGCGACATCGCCGACAACATCAACGGAAAGTCCTTCTGCGCCCTCGGCGACGGAGCCGCGTCGCCGATCTTCTCCTCGCTCCAGTACTTCCGTGACGAGTACGAGCAGCACATCACCGGTCGTGGCTGCCCGTTCGACCCGGCCCGGTCCACCGCCTGGGCCGACAACCCCGCCGACACCACGGAGGTGAACGCATGACGGTCACCACTGGCGCTCCCTCCGGGAGCTCGGGGGCGGCGGTCCCGCCCGAGGACCTCGTGTCCCTGACGATCGACGGCGTCGGCATCAGCGTGCCCAAGGGCACCCTGGTGATCCGTGCCGCCGAACTGCTCGGCATCGAGATCCCCCGCTTCTGCGACCACCCCCTCCTCGACCCCGCGGGCGCCTGCCGCCAGTGCATCGTCGAGGTGGAGGGCCAGCGCAAGCCGATGGCGTCCTGCACGATCACCTGCACCGACGGCATGGTCGTGAAGACCCAGATCACCTCGCCCGTCGCCGAGAAGGCCCAGCGCGGGGTGATGGAGCTGCTGCTCATCAACCACCCGCTGGACTGCCCGGTCTGCGACAAGGGCGGCGAGTGCCCGCTCCAGAACCAGGCCATGGCGGTCGGTTCGGCGGACTCCCGCTTCGAGGGGAGGAAGCGCACCTTCGAGAAGCCCGTACCGATCTCCACCCAGGTGCTCCTCGACCGTGAGCGCTGTGTGCTGTGCGCGCGCTGCACCCGCTTCAGCAACCAGATCGCGGGCGACCCGATGATCGAGCTGATCGAGCGCGGCGCCCTCCAGCAGGTCGGCACCGGCGAGGGCGACCCCTTCGAGTCGTACTTCTCCGGGAACACCATCCAGATCTGCCCGGTGGGCGCGCTGACCTCGGCGGCGTACCGGTTCCGCTCCCGGCCCTTCGACCTGGTGTCGTCGCCGAGCGTGTGCGAGCACTGCTCCGGCGGCTGCGCCACCCGCACCGACCACCGGCGCGGCAAGGTCATGCGCCGTCTCGCGGCGGACGACCCCGAGGTCAACGAGGAGTGGATGTGCGACAAGGGCCGCTTCGGGTTCCGCTACGCGCAGCGCCCCGACCGGCTCCAGCAGCCGCTGGTGCGCGACGCCGCGTCGGGTGAGCTGGAGCCCGCGAGCTGGCCCGAGGCACTGGACGCGGCGGCCCGCGGGCTCGCCGCCGCCCGTGGCCGTACCGGTGTGCTGACCGGTGGCCGGCTCACCGTCGAGGACGCCTACGCGTACAGCAAGTTCGCGCGCGTGGCGCTCGACACCAACGACATCGACTTCCGCGCGCGCGTGCACAGCGCCGAGGAGGCCGACTTCCTGGCCGCCCGGGTCGCGGGCCACGGCCGGGACCTCGACGGCGACGGTGTCACCTACCGCACGCTGGAACAGGCGCCCGCCGTGCTCCTCGTCGGCTTCGAGGCCGAGGAGGAGGCGCCCGGGGTGTTCCTGCGGCTGCGCAAGGCGTGGCGCACCCACGGACAGCAGGTGTTCGCGCTCGCCACGCACGCCAGCCGGGGTCTGAAGAAGGCCGGCGGCACGCTGCTGCCCGCCGCGCCCGGCACCGAGACCGAGTGGCTGGACGCGCTCGCGAGCGGGGTCGGTCTGGAGGCGGGCGGTGAGCGGGCCGCGGAGGCGCTGCGCGCCGAAGGGTCCGTGCTGGTGGTCGGGGAGCGTCTCGCCGCCGTGCGGGGCGGTCTGACGGCCGCCGTGCGGGCCGCGACCGCGACCGGCGCGCGGCTGGTGTGGATTCCGCGCCGCTCCGGTGAGCGGGGCGCGATCGAGGCGGGCGCGCTGCCGTCGCTGCTGCCGGGCGGCCGTCCGGCGACCGACCCGCGCGCGCGCCAGGAGATCGCCGTCGCCTGGGGCGTCGCCGAACTCCCGCACCGTTACGGCCGTGACACCGGGGAGATCGTGGAGGCCGCCGCCGGTGGTCTGCTCGGCGCGCTCCTGGTGGGCGGGGTCGAGGTCGCGGATCTGCCGGACCCCACGCGCGCGCGTGCCGCGCTCGACGGGGCGGGCTTCGTGGTCTCCCTGGAGCTGCGGCCCAGCGAGGTCACGGACCGCGCGGACGTGGTCCTGCCGGTCGCCGCGGTCGCGGAGAAGGCGGGCACGTTCCTCAACTGGGAGGGCCGGGGCCGTCCGTTCGAGGCGGCGCTGAAGCCCGAGCAGATGACGCGGCGGGTCGCGCCGACCGACGCGCGGGTGCTCCAGATGCTGGCCGACGCGATGGACGTCCATCTGGGTCTGCCGGATCTGCGCACCCTGCGCGGGGAGCTGGACCGCCTCGGCGGCTGGGACGGCCCGCGCGCGGGCGACCCCCTGGAGTCGGGGACGGCCCTGCCGCGACCGGCCGCCGGGGAGGCGGTCCTCGCCGGGCACCGGCTGCTGCTCGACCAGGGACGTCTCCAGGACGGCGACGACGCCCTGGCCGGGACCCGGCATCCCGCCGTCGCCCGGCTGTCGGCGACGACGGCGGCCGAGGCGGGCGTCAAGGACGGCGACGTCCTCGCGGTGACGGGTCCCGCCGGGAGCACGGCGCTTGTGCTGCGGGTGACCCGGATGCCGGACCGGGTGGTGTGGCTGCCGCTGAACTCGGCGGGCGCGGGTGTCACCGGTGACACCGGAGCGCGTCCCGGCGAACTCGTCCGTATCGGTCCGGCGGTGGAGCCGGTGTCACAGGAGGCCACGGAGGTGGAGTCATGACGCCCTCGACTCTGACACCGCTCGCCCTGGAGGACCTGTCGATGTTCGGCCGGGACCCCTGGTGGCTCGTGCTGATCAAGGCGGTGTTCTGCTTCGCGTTCCTGATGGTGACCGTGCTGTTCTCGATCGTGTGGGAACGCAAGGTCGTCGCCTGGATGCAGCTGCGGATCGGTCCCAACCGGCACGGCCCCTGGGGCATGCTCCAGTCGCTGGCCGACGGCATCAAGCTGATGCTCAAGGAGGACATCATCGTCAAACGCGCGGACAAGGTGGTCTACGTCCTCGCGCCGGTCGTGGCGGCGATCCCCGCGTTCATGGCGATCGCGGTGATCCCGTTCGGTCCCGCCGACAACCAGGTCTCCATCTTCGGCCAGCGCACCACGATGCAGCTGACCGACCTGCCGATCGCGATGCTGTACATCCTCGCGGTCGCCTCGGTCGGGATCTACGGCATCGTGCTGGCGGGCTGGAGCTCCGGTTCGACGTATCCGCTGCTCGGCGGGCTCCGCTCGTGCGCGCAGATGATCTCGTACGAGATCGCGATGGGCGCCGCGTTCGCGTCGGTGTTCCTGTACTCCGGTTCGATGTCGACCTCCGCGATCGTGGAGGCGCAGGCCGACCGCTGGTACGTGATCCTGCTGCCGGTGTCGTTCCTGATCTACATCGTGACGATGGTCGGGGAGACCAACCGGGCCCCGTTCGACATGCCGGAGTCCGAGGGCGACCTGGTGGGCGGCTTCAACACCGAGTACTCGTCCATCAAGTTCGCGCTGTTCATGCTCGCCGAGTACGTGAACATGGTGACGGTGTCGGCGGTGTCGGTGACGCTGTTCCTGGGCGGCTGGCGGGCCCCGTACCCCATCAGCACCTTCTGGGAGGGGGCGAACCAGGGCTGGTGGCCGATGCTCTGGTTCATCGTCAAGGTGCAGTTGCTGTTGTTCTTCTTCATCTGGCTGCGCGGCACCCTGCCCCGGGTGCGTTACGACCAGCTGATGAAGCTCGGCTGGAAGGTCCTCATCCCGGTCTCGGTGGTGTGGCTGATGCTCGTCGCCACCGTGCGGACCCTGCGCAACGAGAACTACGACTTCGCCGACATCGCGCTGTACGTCGGCGGCGGTGTCCTGGCGTTGCTGCTGCTGTCCGTCGTCGTGGACATCTACCGCGACAGAGGACGGGCCCGGGCCGCCGCCGAACAGGTCGTGGACCCGGTGGCGTTCGACCCGATGGCCGGCGGGTTCCCCGTACCGCCGCTGCCCGGTCAGGAGGCTCCCGCGGTGCCCCGCAGGCGTCCCCGCCGGGAGCGCGAGCTGATTGTCAGTGGCGGGCCGGATACTGCGAGTGACGGAGCTGTTGACGGAAAGGAGGCGTCCGAATGACTGAGCGATCCAAGGAGCCCGGCGGGACGGACGCGGCGAAGCAGGGGTTCCAGAACCCGGTCGCGGGCTTCGGTGTGACCTTCAAGGCCATGTTCAAGAAGCGGCTCACCGAGCAGTACCCCGAGCAGCCGAAGACCACGGCCCCCCGCTTCCACGGCCGCCACCAGCTCAACCGTCACCCCGACGGGCTGGAGAAGTGCGTCGGCTGCGAGCTGTGCGCCTGGGCGTGCCCGGCCGACGCCATCTATGTGGAGGGTGCCGACAACACCGAGGAGGAGCGCTACTCCCCGGGCGAGCGCTACGGCCGCGTCTACCAGATCAACTACGCGCGCTGCATCCTGTGCGGGCTGTGCATCGAGGCGTGCCCCACCCGCGCGCTCACGATGACGAACGAGTTCGAGCTCGCCGACAGCAGCCGCGCGAACCTGATCTACACCAAGGAGCAGCTCCTCGCCGGTCTTGAGGAGGGCATGGTCGACAGCCCGCACTCGATCTTCCCCGGCGCCGACGAGCAGGACTACTACAGCGGTCTCGTCACCCACGCCGCGCCGGGCACGATCCCCCAGCGGGCCGTGTCCAAGGGCGAGAAGCCGGACAGCGACGAGTCGGGCCGGGGCGGTGTGCCGGAGCCGTCGGCGCAGCGTCCCGGAGCGGCCCACCTGGGCGAGCGGAGCGGCTCATGAGCCAGCTCGCCGCCTACACCACGTCCACCGGTGAGTCGATCCAGTTCTGGGTGCTCGGCACGGTCGCGGTGATCGGCGCCCTGTGCACGATCCTGATGCGCCGGGCCGTGCACAGCGCGCTGTGCCTGGCCGGGACCATGATCATCCTCGCGGTGTTCTATCTCGCCAACGGCGCGTACTTCCTCGGCATCGTCCAGATCGTCGTCTACACCGGCGCGATCATGATGCTGTTCCTGTTCGTGGTCATGCTCGTCGGTGTGACCGCCGCGGACTCCCTCAAGGAGACCCTGAAGGGCCAGCGCTGGCTGGCCGCCCTGTGCGGTCTCGGCTTCGGCGCGCTGCTCATCGGCGGCATCGGCAACGCGTCCCTCACCGAGTTCACCGGTCTGGCCCAGGCCAACGCCGGGGGCAATGTCGAGGGCCTGGCCGCGCTGATCTTCACCAAGTACGTCTTCGCCTTCGAGATCACCGGCGCGCTGCTCATCACGGCGGCCGTCGGCGCGATGGTGCTCACCCACCGGGAGCGCACCGAGCGGGCGAAGACCCAGCGGGAGATGGCCGAGGAGCGGGTCCGCGCGGGCAAGCACCTCCCGCCGCTGCCCGCCCCGGGTGTCTACGCCCGGCACAACGCGGTCGACATCGCCGGTCTCCTCCCCGACGGCACCCCGTCCGAGCTGACCGTCAACCAGACGCTGCGCGCGCGGGGCCAGATCCGGGACGTGTCCCAGAAGGCCATGGAGGACCTCAAGGCCATCGAGGACCGTTCCACGGACCGCCTGGAGCGGCCCCGGTCCGAGGAGGCGTCGAAGTGAACCCGGTCAATTACCTGTATCTCGCCGCCCTGTTGTTCACCATCGGTGCCACAGGCGTCCTGATCAGGCGTAACGCCATCGTGGTGTTCATGTGCATCGAGCTGATGCTGAACGCCTGCAACCTCGCGCTCGTCGCCTTCTCCCGGATGCACGGCAACCTCGACGGACAGATCATCGCCTTCTTCACGATGGTCGTCGCCGCCGCCGAGGTCGTGGTCGGACTCGCGATCATCGTGTCGCTGTTCCGCTCCCGGCATTCGGCCTCGGTCGACGACGCCAGCCTGATGAAGCTGTAAGGGGACCCGGAACCGTGGAGAACCTGATCGCGCTGCTGGTGGCGGCGCCCCTGCTCGGAGCGGTGGTCCTGCTGTGCGGGGGCCACCGGCTGGACCGCGCCGGACATCTGCTGGGCACGCTCCTCGCCGGTGCCTCCTTCGTCATCGGCGCCGTGCTGTTCCTGGGCCTGCTCGGCCGTGACGCCGACGACCGGACCCTGCACCAGCACCTCTTCAGCTGGATTCCCGTCGAGGGCTTCCAGGCGGACATCGCCTTCCAGCTCGACCAGCTGTCGATGACCTTCGTCCTGCTGATCACCGGTGTGGGCACCCTGATCCACATCTACTCGATCGGCTACATGGAGCACGACGAGCGGCGCCGCCGCTTCTTCGGCTACCTCAACCTCTTCCTCGCGGCGATGCTGCTCCTGGTCCTCGCCGACAACTACCTGCTGCTGTACTTCGGCTGGGAGGGCGTGGGCCTCGCCTCGTACCTCCTGATCGGGTTCTGGCAGCACAAGCCCAGTGCCGCGACCGCCGCCAAGAAGGCGTTCCTGGTCAACCGGGTCGGTGACATCGGACTGTCCATCGCGATCATGCTGATGTTCACCACCTTCGGGACGTTCGCCTTCGGCCCGGTCCTCGGCGCCGTCGGGGACACCTCCGAGGGCACGCTCACCGCGATCGGCCTGATGCTGCTGCTCGCCGCGTGCGGCAAGTCGGCCCAGGTGCCGCTCCAGTCCTGGCTGGGCGACGCGATGGAGGGCCCGACCCCGGTCTCGGCCCTCATCCACGCGGCGACGATGGTGACCGCCGGTGTCTATCTGATCGTCCGCTCCGGCGCCATCTTCAACGCCGCCCCGGACGCGCAGCTCGTCGTCGCCATCGTCGGCGCGGTGACGCTGCTGTTCGGTGCGATCGTCGGTTGCGCCAAGGACGACATCAAGAAGGCGCTCGCCGGTTCGACGATGTCGCAGATCGGCTACATGGTGCTGGCCGCGGGCCTCGGCCCCATCGGCTACGTCTTCGCGATCATGCACCTGGTGACGCACGGCTTCTTCAAGGCCGGGCTGTTCCTCGGTGCCGGTTCCGTCATGCACGGCATGAACGACGAGGTCGACATGCGCAAGTACGGCGGGCTGCGCAAGTACATGCCCGTCACCTTCGTGACGTTCGGTCTCGGGTATCTCGCGATCATCGGCTTCCCGGGCCTGTCCGGCTTCTTCTCCAAGGACAAGATCATCGAGGCGGCGTTCGCCAAGGGCGGCACCGAGGGCTGGATCTTCGGCGGGGTCGCCCTGCTGGGCGCCGCCCTCACCGCGTTCTACATGACCCGCGTGATGATCATGACGTTCTTCGGTGAGAAGCGCTGGCAGCCCGACGCCGACGGCAACCCGCCGCACCCCCACGAGTCCCCGAAGTCCATGACGATCCCCATGATCATCCTGGCCTTCGGCTCGGTCTTCGCGGGCGCCCTGTTCAGCATCGGTGACCGCTTCCAGCTCTGGCTGGAGCCCGTCACCGGCGCCACCGAGCACGGCCACCCGCCGATCAGCGCCCTGACGGTCACCATCTCCACGGTCGTCGCGCTGGTCGTCGGCGCGGCGATCGCGTACGGCATGTACGGCCGCCGGCCCGTGCCCGTCGTCGCCCCGCGCGGCTCCCTGCTCACCCGCGCCGCCCGCCGCGACCTCCTCCAGGACGACTTCAACCATGTCGTCCTGGTCCGCGGCGGCGAGCACCTCACCCGCTCCCTGGTGTACGTCGACCACACCCTGGTCGACGGCGTCGTCAACGGCACGGCCGCCTCCGTCGGCGGTCTGTCCGGCCGGCTGCGCCGCCTCCAGAACGGTTACGCGCGCTCGTACGCGGTCTCGATGTTCGGCGGCGTGGCTGTCCTCATCGCCGCGACCCTGCTGATGAGGGCGGTCTGATACCGATGTCCTTTCCCCTGCTCACCGTGACGGCGGCGCTCCCGGCGATCGGCGCGATCGCCACCGCCGCCGTCCCCGCCGCACGGCGCACCGCGGCCAAATGGCTCGCGCTGCTGTTCTCCCTCGCCACCCTGGTCCTCGCCGCGATCGTCATGATCCGCTTCGAGCCGGGCGGCGACCGCTACCAGCTCACCGAGTCGCACTCCTGGATCAGCGACTTCGGGGTGCGCTACGAACTCGGCGTCGACGGCATCGCCGTCGTCCTCATCGGGCTCACCGCGCTGCTGATCCCGTTCATCATCCTGGCCGGCTGGCACGACGCCGACCCGCTGGAGGACAGCAACTCCCGCTGGCGGCCCACCCAGGGCTTCTTCGCCCTGATCCTCTCCGTCGAGGCGATGGTGATCCTCTCCTTCGAGGCCACCGACATCTTCCTCTTCTACATCTTCTTCGAAGCCATGCTGATCCCGATGTACTTCCTCATCGGCGGCTTCGGGGACCGTGCCCACGAGGGCGGCGACAAGGCGGCGGCGACCCAGCGGTCGTACGCCGCCGTGAAGTTCCTGCTCTACAACCTCGCGGGCGGGCTCATCATGCTCGCCGCCGTCATCGGGCTCTACGTCGTCGCCGGGAGCTTCTCGCTCCAGGAGATCACCGCCGCCCGTGCCAGCGGTTCGCTGGAGATGGCGACCAACACCGAACGGCTGCTGTTCCTCGGCTTCTTCTTCGCGTTCGCGGTGAAGGCGCCGCTGTGGCCGCTGCACACCTGGCTGCCCAACGCGATGGGCGAGGCCACCGCACCGGTCGCCGTGCTCATCACCGCCGTCGTCGACAAGGTCGGCACGTTCGCGATGCTCCGCTTCTGCCTGGGGCTCTTCCCCGAGGCGTCGAAGTGGGCCACCCCGGTCGTGCTGGTCCTCGCCCTGGTCAGCATCGTCTACGGGGCGCTGCTCGCCGTCGGCCAGCGCGACATGAAGCGCCTGGTCGCCTACGCGTCGATCTCGCACTTCGGGTTCATCGTCCTCGGCATCTTCGCGATGACGTCGCAGGGCCAGAGCGGCGCCACGCTCTACATGGTCAACCACGGCATCTCCACGGCCGCCCTGATGCTCGTCGCCGGATTCCTGATCTCCCGGCGCGGCTCGCGGCTCATCGCCGACTACGGAGGAGTCCAGAAGGTCGCCCCGGTACTCGCCGGGACGTTCCTGATCGGCGGACTGGCGACCCTCTCACTGCCGGGCCTCGCGCCCTTCGTCAGTGAGTTCCTGGTCCTGGTCGGCACCTTCGCGCGGTACCCGGTCGCCGGGATCATCGCGACCCTCGGCATCGTCCTGGCCGCGCTGTACGTCCTCGTCCTCTACCAGCGGACGATGACCGGCCCCGTGAAACCCGAGGTCTCCACCATGCCCGACCTGCGGGTCCGGGAGCTCGCGGTGGTGGCCCCGCTGATCGCGCTGCTCATCTTCCTGGGCGTCTTCCCGAAGCCGCTCACGGACATCGTCAACCCGGCGGTCCAGCACACCATGTCCGACGTCCAGCAGAAGGACCCCAAGCCCGAGGTGGAGGCGGCCAAGTGAACGCATCAGCCGTCCACAGCCTGTGGACAACGGCGGCCGAACCCGTCACCAAGATCGACACCCCCAAGATCGAGTACGGGCAGCTCTCGCCCATCCTGATCATCATCGCCGCCGCGGTGCTCGGCATCCTCATCGAGGCCGTCGTCCCGCGCAAAGCGCGCTACCACACCCAGCTCTTCACCGCCGTGGTGGCGCTGACCGCGGCGTTCGCCGCGGTCGTCGCCCTCGCGGCGAGCGGCTACGGCACCACCAAGGCGGGCATCGTCGCGATGGGCGCCGTCGCCGTCGACGGACCCGCCCTGTTCCTCCAGGGCACCATCCTGCTGACCGGCCTGGTCGCGATCTTCACCTTCGCCGAACGCCGCCTCGACCCCGCCACACACGGCAACCAGGTCGACTCGTTCGCCGCGCAGGCCGCGTCCGTACCCGGCAGCGACAGCGAGAAGGCCGCGGTCAAGGCCGGATTCACCACCACCGAGGTGTTCCCGCTCGCGCTGTTCGCCATCGGCGGCATGCTCGTCTTCCCCGCCGCGAACGACCTCCTGACGCTGTTCATCGCCCTGGAGGTCTTCTCCCTGCCGCTGTACCTGCTCTGCGCGCTCGCCCGGCGCAAGCGGCTCATGTCGCAGGAAGCGGCCGTCAAGTACTTCCTGCTCGGCGCCTTCGCCTCCGCGTTCACCCTCTTCGGCATCGCCCTGCTCTACGGCTACGCGGGCTCCGTGTCGTACGCGAGGATCGCCGAGGTCGTCGACGGCACCGTCGGGAAGATCACCCCGGCCCTCGCCGGGACCATGGGCAACGACGCGCTGCTGCTCGTCGGCGCCGCCCTCATCGTGATGGGCCTGCTCTTCAAGGTCGGCGCGGTGCCGTTCCATATGTGGACCCCGGACGTCTACCAGGGCGCGCCCACCCCCGTCACCGGCTTCATGGCGGCGGCCACCAAGGTCGCGGCCTTCGGCGCGCTGCTGCGGCTGCTGTACGTGGTGCTCCCGGGGCTGCGCTGGGACTGGCGGCCCGTGATGTACGCCGTCGCCATCCTCACGATGCTCGGCGGGGCGATCGTCGCGATCACCCAGACCGACATCAAGCGGCTGCTCGCGTACTCGTCGATCGCGCACGCGGGGTTCATCCTCGCGGGTGTCATCGCCGCGACGCCCGAGGGCGTGTCCTCGGTGCTGTTCTACCTCGGGGCGTACTCCTTCGTGACGATCGGCGCGTTCGCCGTGGTCACGCTGGTACGGGACGCCGGCGGCGAGGCCACGCACCTGTCGAAGTGGGCGGGGCTGGGGCGGCGGTCGCCGCTGGTCGCGGCGGTCTTCGCGGTGTTCCTGCTGGCCTTCGCCGGGATTCCGCTGACCTCCGGGTTCTCGGGGAAGTTCGCCGTGTTCAAGGCGGCGGCGGAGGGCGGTGCCGGGGCGCTGGTCGTCGTCGGTGTCGTGTCCTCGGCCGTCGCGGCGTTCTTCTATGTCCGGGTGATCGTGCTGATGTTCTTCAGCGAGCCGAACCCGGAGGGGCCGACCGTCGCGGTGCCGTCCGCGCTGACGTACGCGGCGATCGGGACGGGGGTCGTGGTCACGCTGGTGCTCGGTGTCGCGCCCCAGTACTTCCTCGACCTCGCCAGTCAGGCGGGAGTGTTCGTGCGCTGACGTTCCGTGTCGGCGGGGTGATCCGCGCCGGCGTGGCCGTCCGTCCTGGCCCGGTCCCTTCGGGGGCCGGGCCGTCGCGTTTCGCCTTCGCTTGCGCCCCGGGTTGCCTGTGCTGGGCGTACTTGTTCCCGTGCGGGTCGCCTTCGCTTGCGCTTTCTGGGTCTGTCCGGGTGGGCGTACTTGTTCCCTGTGCCGTCGCTCGTGGGGTGCGCAGTTCCCCGCGCCCCTGGATGCTGCCCCGGTCCGTTGTTCGTCGGGTGCGGGCCGGTCCTCGTCTTTGCGCAGTTCCCCGCGCCCCTTTGGGGGCGCCCCTTGCGGTGGTCGTTCGGGGGCGCCACTTCCGGAATTCGTACGGGGGCGGGGTTGTGGACAAGTGGTTCGGGGTGTCGGTGGGGGCGCCTATGGTGGCTGGGGAGTACGGGGACAGACGGTGGGACGGGCAGAGGTGACCGGGGTGACGGACATGAGCGGCGTGGTCGCGGAGCGTGCGGGCGGGGCCGCGCTGGAGACCTTGCGGAGGGTCTTCGGGTACGAGGCGTTCCGGGGGGACCAGGAAGCGGTCATCGAGCATGTGGTGGCCGGTGGGGACGCCGTCGTGCTGATGCCGACCGGCGGCGGCAAGTCGCTGTGCTACCAGATCCCCGCGCTGGTCCGGCCGGGCACCGGGGTCGTCGTGTCCCCGCTGATCGCCCTGATGCAGGACCAGGTGGACGCGCTGCGCGCGCTCGGTGTGCGCGCCGGGTTCATCAACTCCACCCAGGACTTCGACGAGCGCAGGGTGGTCGAGGCCCAGTTCGTCTCCGGCGAGCTGGACCTGCTGTACCTCGCGCCCGAGCGGCTGAAGCTGAACTCCAGCCTGGAGCTGCTCTCGCGCGGCAAGGTCTCGGTCTTCGCGATCGACGAGGCCCACTGCGTCGCCCAGTGGGGCCATGACTTCCGGCCGGACTACCTCGCCCTGTCGGTGCTGGGGGAGCGCTGGCCCGACGTCCCGAGGGTCGCCCTCACCGCGACGGCCACGCACGCCACCCACCAGGAGATCACCGCGCGGCTCGGGATGCCCGACGCGCGGCACTTCGAGGCGAGCTTCGACCGGCCGAACATCCAGTACCGGATCGTGCCGAAGGCCGAGCAGCGCAAGCAGCTGCTGGCGTTCCTGAAAGAGGAGCACGCGGGCGACGCGGGCATCGTCTACTGCCTGTCGCGGGCGTCGGTGGACCGGACGGCGGAGTTCCTGGTGCGCAACGGCATCGCGGCCGTGCCGTACCACGCCGGTCTCGAAGGGCGCGTCCGTGCCGAGCACCAGTCCCGGTTCCTGCGGGAGGACGGCCTGGTCGTCGTCGCGACCATCGCGTTCGGTATGGGCATCGACAAGCCCGACGTACGGTTCGTCGCCCATCTCGATCTGCCGAAGTCCGTCGAGGGCTACTACCAGGAGACGGGCCGCGCCGGCCGGGACGGCCTGCCGTCCACGGCGTGGATGGCGTACGGGCTCAACGACGTCGTCCAGCAGCGCAGGATGATCCAGTCCAGCCAGGGGGACGACGCGTTCCGGCGCCGTGCCAGTGCCCATCTCGACGCGATGCTCGCCCTGTGCGAGACCGTCGAGTGCCGCCGGGGCCGCCTTCTCCAGTACTTCGGCCAGGAGCCGCGGACGGGCGGCTGCGGCAACTGCGACACCTGCCTGAGCCCGCCGGAGACCTGGGACGGCACGGTGGCCGCGCAGAAGGTGCTCTCCACGATCGTGCGGCTGGACCGTGAGCGGCGCGGGCAGAAATTCGGCGGTGTGCACATCGTCGACATCCTGCTGGGCCGCAGGACCGCGAAGGTCATCCAGTTCGACCACGACCAGCTGTCGGTCTTCGGTATCGGTGAGGACCTGACCGAGGCGGAGTGGCGCGGTGTCGTACGCCAGCTGCTCGCCATGGAACTGCTCGGGGTCGAGGGCGAGCACGGCGCGCTGGTCCTCACGGAGGAGAGCGGGACCGTGCTGCGCGGCGAGCGCAAGGTGCCGCTGCGCAAGGAGCCCAAGCGCCCCACCACCCGTACCCCGGCCGCCGCCAAGGGCGAGCGCAAGCCCAAGGCCGTCGTCGATCTGGCGCCGGGGCTGCTGCCCGCCTTCGAGGCGCTGCGCGCGTGGCGTGCCGAGCAGGCCCGGGAGCAGGGCGTTCCCGCGTATGTGATCTTCCATGACGCGACCCTGCGGGAGATCGTGACGGCGTCGCCGTCCTCGGTCCGTGAGCTGGGCGGGATCAGCGGGGTCGGCGAGAAGAAGCTCGCCACGTACGGGGAGGGGGTGCTGGAGGTCCTGGCGGCCTTCGGTGACGGTCCTGGTCCGGGTGAGGAGCCGGTGTCCCCGGCCGCACAGTCACCCGCGCCGACGCCCACCGCCAAGCCGTCCGCGTCGAAGCCGTCCGCCGCCAAGCCGGTCGCCGCGAAGGCGCCCGCCCATGCCGCGGACGACGGGTACGACTGGAGTCGTGAGCCCGCCCCGGAGGACGAGCCGGAGCCCGAGGACCTGGGCTGGTAGTCGCCGGTCCGGCCGGACCGGCACCGGGCGCGTGGATGCCTTCCGCGGCCCGGCGGCCGGTCTCACGACCGGTGGCCCTTACGGTGCGGTGCGCCGTTACGCGTCGCCGCCCACGACCCGGCCCCGTACCTCGCCGAGGCCCACCCGCGTACCGTCCGGGCCGGGGGCCCAAGCGGTCAGGGTGACCTCGTCCTTGTCCGCGAGGAAGGTACGGGGGCCGTCGTCGAGGGGCAGCGGGTCCCGGCCGTTCCACGTCAGTTCCAGCAGGGAACCGCGCTGGTCGGGGCGGGGGCCGCTGACCGTCCCCGAGCCGTAGAGGTCACCGGTGCGCAGCGAGGCGCCGTTGACCGTCATATGGGCGAGCTGCTGGGCGGCCGTCCAGTACATGGTGGCGAACGGCGGCTCGGAGACCACCTGTCCGTTGATGGCGACGGAGATCCGCAGGTCGTAGCCGTCGGGCTCATGGCCGCCGGGTTCGCCGGACGCCTCGGGGGAGTCGTCGAGGTACGGCAGCAGCGGATGGGTGCGTTCCGGCGGGGACACCCGGGCGCCCTCCAGCGCGTCGAGCGGGGTGATCCACGCGGACACGGACGTGGCGAAGGACTTGCCGAGGAACGGACCCAGCGGGACGTACTCCCACGCCTGGACGTCCCGGGCCGACCAGTCGTTGAGCAGGCACAGCCCGAAGACATGCTCCCGGAACTCCCCGAGACCGACCGGGGTGCCGCGCTCCGAGGGGGCGCCGACGACGAAGCCCACCTCGGCCTCGATGTCCAGCTTCACCGACGGCCCGAACACCGGCGCGGGATCGGTGGGCGCCTTGCGCTGCCCCCGTGGGCGGACGATGTCGGTGCCGGACACGACGACGGTCCCGGAGCGGCCGTGGTAACCGATCGGCAGATGCTTCCAGTTGGGGGTCAGTGAGTCCTCGGCGTCCGGGCGGAAGATCTGCCCGACATTGCGGGCGTGGTGCTCGGACGCGTAGAAGTCGACGTAGTCCGCCACGTCGAACGGCAGATGCAGCGTCACCTCCGACAGCGGGTGCAGCAGGGGCCGTACGGTCTCGCGGTACGCGGGCACCGTCACCCACGCGGTGAGCGCGCGGCGTACGTCGCTCCAGGCGGTGCGGCCCGCCGCGAGAAGGGGGTTCAGGGTGGGCCGGGCGAGCAGGGACACATACGGCGAACCGAGGGCGGCGGCCACCGCGCCCGCGTCCAGGACATGGTCCCCGAGCCGTACGCCCACCCGGCGGCCGTCCACCGCCCCGGAGGACGAGCCGGAGCCGGGGGCGGGCGACGGACCGGACCCGGGCGACGGGCCGGGGGCGCCGGGGGCGGGGTCCGCGTCGGGGGTGGGCAGGGAGAAGACACCGTACGGAAGGTTGTGCGGACCGAAAGGGTCGCCCGCGGAGAGGTCGAAGGGGTCGCCCTGGGGACGGTCGAGCGGGGTCTGCTCGTGCTGGTCGGGCATCGGCTGCTGCCTCACTTTCCGTGTGGTTGGGGCACACGTTACGTCGGACACGCGAGCCGGGGCAGTGACTAAAGAGTTCGCAATGCCGGATTAAAGCGCGTTGCCGGACTCCTCGGTTCCGCCTCGCCGTCCCGTAGCGTCCTCGCAGGGAACGCGGACCGGTCCGATCCGTGTCCTGGGGACGTTGTGGAGGGCCCATGGCCGGACGCACGACCGTGCCGTCAACAGCGGACCAGGACGTACCGCCCCTGCTCGTCAAGTTTGGCCAGTACCCGTCCCACCACGGTGGCCCGGGCGTGGTCCGCGGCCCCGGACGGTTCGGTGTCCCCGTGTGTGCCCGCGGCGGGGACCGGTTCCTCGTGGATGTCCCACGCCATCGCGCCGTGGCGCCCGCCCGCCTTGTCCGTCCGCCCCTGGGCGTGGTGTCCGCGGTGGTTCCGGCGGGCCGGGCGCCCCGGCTCCGGCGCCCGCCGGGCCGTGCGGGACACCGGTTCCACGCGCGCGTGACGGGCGTCCGGCCCGCGCGGCCGTGGTGAGGCAAGTCGCCGTCCTCAGGAGGGACTTCGTGAATCATCCGGTCGCAGTCGTCGGAGCCGGGCCGTACGGCCTGTCCACCGCCGCACACTTACGCGCACGCGGTCTGCCGGTGCGCGTCTTCGGCGAGCCGATGGCGAGCTGGCGGGCGAACATGCCCGCCGGGATGCTCCTCAAGTCGACGCCCGCCGCGTCGAACATCGACGCGCCCCGGCCGGGCCACACCCTGGCCGACTACTGCGCGGCGATCGGCGCGCGGCCCCTGGTGAGCGACGAGGACCTGGTCCCCGTCGAGACGTTCACCGCCTATGGAGAATGGTTTCAGCAGGAGTTGGTCCCCGAGCTGGAACGGGTACGGGTCGTCGCCGTCGAACCGCGCGGTGACACCTTCGAACTGAAGCTGGACTCCGGCGAGACCTGCGTGGCCCGCGCGGTCGTCGTCGCGACCGGACTGTCCTCGTTCACCCACCTCCCGCGCGAGCTGACCGGGGCGGCGCCCGACGGGCCCAGCCCGCAGGGACCGCTGTCGCACAGCTCCCAGCACACCGACCTGAGCGTGTTCGCCGGCAAGGACCTCGCCGTCGTCGGAGCCGGGCAGTCCGCCCTGGAGACGGCCGTGCTGGCCGCCGAGGCGGGGGCCCGGGTACGGGTGGTGGCCCGCGGCAAGGGCGCGGTGGACTTCGGGGACCCGCCCTGGGAGCAGCCGCGGCTGCGTCCCGTGTCGCCCTTCGGCCGGGCCTGGTCGCTGTACGCGCTCAGCTATCACGCGCAGCCGTACCGCTTCCTGCCGCCGCAGGCCCGCCACCATCTGGTCCGCCGGGTCCTCGGACCGCTGGGCGCCTGGTGGCTGCGGGAGCGGTTCGAGCGCTCGGTGACCGTGCGCGAGGTGCGGCGGGTCGTGCGTTCCGGGGTCGAGGGCAGCGGGCCGGACAGCCGTCCGCTGCTGGCCCTGGAGGCCCCCGCGGGCCGTATAGCGGCACGTATAGGGGAGCTCTCCGCCGACCATGTGATCGCCGCCACCGGCTACCGCGTCGACCTCGCCGCGCTGGACTTCCTCGGCCACTCGCTGCGCGCCCGGCTCGGGACGAGCCGGGGCACCCCGCTGCTGCGCGCGGGCTTCGTCTCCTCCGTCCCCGGCCTGTACTTCACGGGGCTCCCGGCGGCGGCGTCGTACGGGCCGGTGATGCGCTTCGTGTGCGGCACCCGGTTCGCGTCACCACGGTTGGCCGCGCATCTCGCGGCGGCCCACGGATGACGATGCGGTGGGGTGGTCGACGGGTACGGGTACGGGTACTGCGGTCGACGGGTGCGGGTGCGGGTGCTGCGCTGGCGGTCACGGGTTGGGGTGCTGCGGCCGAGGGTGCGGGTGCGGGTGCTGCGGCGACGGGTACTGGTGCGGCCCACGGGTGACGGTGCGGTGTCGCACGGGGGCCGGTGCCGCCGGGCCCGGTCCGGGGGAGGGGCGGAGTGGTCCGGGGCCCCATTACCGTACGGAGCCCGTCCCGGTCATCTCCTCTTCACAGTCGGCCCGTTGACCCCCGGAGCATCCGTATTCTCGGGATCATGGCCGCACTCGCATACTCGCTCATCGCCACCGACCTCGACGGCACGCTGCTGCGCGCCGACGATTCGCTCTCGCCGCGTACCCGCGCGGCCCTGACCCGCGCGGTCGCTGCGGGCGCGGCCCACATCGTGGCCACCGGGCGGCCGGTCCCGCAGGTCGTCCCCGTGCTGCGGGAGCTGGGGCACCGGGGGCTCGCGGTGTGCGGGCAGGGCGCGCAGCTGTACGACGCCGGATCGGGCCGGATCGTGTGGTCGGTGACCCTGGACCGGGAGATCGCCGAGGTCGCGCTGGGCAAGGTGGAGGCCGAGGTGGGCAGCGTCCTCGCGGCGGTGAACCAGGACGGCACCGACGGGCTGATGCTGATGGAGCCCGGGTTCACCGTCCGTCATCCGACACTGTCCGGGGAGCGTGCGGGGCATCGTGACGAGCTGTGGGACCGGCCGCTGACCAAGGTGCTGATCCACCACCCCGAGCTGGCCGAGGACGAGCTGGCGGCGGCGGCCCGGACCGTCGTCGGCGATCTGGTGACCGTCACCATGGCCGGTCCCGGCGCGGTCGAGCTCCAGCCGCTGGGCATCACCAAGGCCACCGCCCTCGCGCGGGCCGCCGATCTGCTCGGCACCGGGCCCCGGGACACCCTCGCCTTCGGGGACATGCCGAACGACATCCCCATGTTCCTGTGGTCCGCCCACGGCGTGGCGATGGCCAACGCCCATGACGAGCTGAAGGCCGTCTCCGACGAGATCACCGGCTCCAACGAGGACGACGGCGTGGCGGCGGTGCTGGAACGGCTCTACGGGGCCGCGCCCGTACGGACCTGATCCGGCCGGAATCCGATACGCCGGGTGACACGTGTGCGGTCCCGGCGGGCGCCGGTCCGCGCGGGACCGGGACCCCGGGGCGGGGCGGGTCGCGGTTGCGGTGCCCACCGGACGGACGGGGGCGGTGACCAGGGACTCCGGTGCGGATGGGAACCTTGTCCCCGGGTCGGCGGTTCCCGTCTTTCCCTGGGTTTCGTGTGTGTCTCCGGTGAAATCGGATGAGCTGATCAAAAACCTACCGGCATTGATCGCGTGGTGCCCCGCACGGTCGGGCGGGGGCTCACAGTGATCGAAAGGGGACCGGATACGCTGACTTGAGTGATAGCGGCGACACATCGACAAACCGTGTGTACGACCTCGTGACCGTCAGCAGACAGGAGACCCCCTCGTGACCGTCGTCGGGCCTTTCGGGCTGAGCGTGCGGGACCAGGCTCTCGAAGCCGATGTCCAGGCCGGATTGGCTGCTGTCGAGGAGGGGCTGCTCGAAGCCACCAAGAGCGAGGTGCCCTTCATCACCGGGGCCGCCCAGCACCTGGTGCGTGCCGGGGGCAAGCGCTTCCGGCCCCTGCTGGCGATGCTCGCGGCGCAGTTCGGTGACCCGTACGCGCCGGGTGTGGTGCCCTCGGCCGTGGTCGTGGAGCTGACGCATCTGGCGACGCTCTACCACGACGACGTGATGGACGAGGCGGACGTACGGCGCGGGGTGCCCAGCGCCAACAGCCGCTGGGACAACTCGGTGGCCGTGCTCACCGGCGACTTCCTGTTCGCCCGCGCGTCCCACATCCTGGCCGACCTCGGGCCCGAGGCCGTCCGTATCCAGGCCGAGGCGTTCGAACGCCTGGTCACCGGTCAGATCCTGGAGACCGCCGGCCCGCGCGACGGACGGGACCCCGTCGACCACTACCTCGATGTGATCGGCGGCAAGACGGGGTCGCTGATCGCGGTCGCCGGCCGCTTCGGGGCGATGATGTCGGGCGCCGACGACACGGTCGTCGACGTGCTCACGCAGTACGGGGAGCGGCTCGGGGTCGCGTTCCAGCTCGCGGACGACGTCCTCGACATCGCGTCCGACTCCCATGAGTCGGGCAAGACGCCCGGCACGGATCTGCGGGAGGGCATTCCCACGCTGCCCGTGCTGCGGCTGCGGGAGCGGGCCGCGCGGCTCGGGCACGCGGAGGATCTCGCGCTGTGCGCGTTGCTGGACTCCGATCTGAGTGACGACGCGCGCCATCGTGAGGCGCTGACGCGGTTGCGGGCGCATCCCGCGCTGGAGCAGGCCCGGCGGGACACCGTGCGGTACGCGCAGGACGCTCGGGCCGCGCTCGGGCCCTTGCCGGAGTGTTACGCGAAGGCGGCGTTGGTGGAGCTGTGCGATGCGGTGGTCCACCGCGCGGGCTGAATCCCCTTCGCGGGTCGCCTTCGCTTGCGCTTCCCAGGTCCGTCCGGGTGGACGAACTTCGTTGCTGTGCCGTCGCTCGTCGTTTTCGCGCAGTTCCCCGCAGGTCGCCTTCGCTCGCGCCTCCCAGGTCTGTCCGGGTGGGCGCACTTCGTTCGTGTGCCGTCGCTCGGTGGGTGCGCAGTTCCCCGCGCCCCTGGATGCTGCCTCCTGCTGTCGCTCGTCGGGTGCGGGCCGGTTCTCGTCTTCGCGCAGTTCCCCGCGCCCCTTTGGGGCGCGTTCTGTCGGTCCTTCGGGTCGGGGCCGGTCGGGATTCTCCGTCCTCGATCCAACGCGCTCGGTCGGACGTTCCCCTTGCCGTGCTGAAGAGCATCGGAGTCTGCGGGCAGAGATTCCCGCCCACCCCCTCCCGTAGCAACGCGACTGCGCGAGGAGAGGGGTGCCCCGTCAGGGGCGCGGGGAACTGCGCAACAACGAGGGCCGACCCGCACCCGAAGAGCGACCGTGATGGGGCAGCACCTCAGGGGCGCGGGGAACTGCGCGAGCAACCTCGGGCGATCCGCAGCCGAACGGGAACCGTAAGGGGCGCGACCTGAGGGGCGCGGGGAACTGCGCACCCCACGAGCGACGGCACCGGGAACAGGTACGCCCAGCCGGACAGACCTGGGAAGCGCGAGCGAAGGGCGACCTGCGGGGAACTGCGCGAGCAACCTCGGGCGATCCGCAGCCGAACGGGAACCGTAAGGGGCGCGACCTGAGGGGCGCGGGGAACTGCGCACCCCACGAGCGACGGCGCAGGGGCAAGTACGTCCAGCACCGGAAACCTCGGGGGCGCGAGCGAAGGCGACCTGCGGGGAACTGCGCGAGAACGAGGGCGACCCGCACTCGAAGAAGCGACCGCAAGAGGGCAGCACGTAAGGGGCGCGGGGAACTGCGCACCCACCGAGCGACGGCACCGCGAACAAGTGCGCCCACCCGGACAGACCTGGGAAGCGCGAGCGAAGGGCGACCTGCGGGGAACTGCGCACCCCACGAGCGACGGCACAGGGAACAAGTACGTCCAGCCGGACAGACCTGGGAAGCGCGAGCGAAGGCGACCCGCGGGGAACTGCGCACCCACCGAGCGACGGCGCGGGGAACCGGGGTGAACCAGGTCCGGCGGAGCCACGTGTGGGGGGTGGGCGCGCTCAGCCGGGTGGATCTCCGCTTGGGCCGACCGCGAAGGGGGAACCGGTCCCTTCGCCACACGCCGCAGGCAGACGCCGCAGTCGTCCGCCTCGAACGGGGAGGTTTACTGATATGAACGTATTTGCCAATCGCCGCCGCACCGTGATCACGGTCGGCTCCCTGGCCGCCGCCACCGCGCTGGGCGTCACCGTCACGGTCCTGCCCGCGACAGCGGACAGCGGCGCCCGGGACACCGGGGGCCATGGCCTCACCCACCGCGACGGGCATGCCGCCGGCCACGGCAGCGGTACCCCGTCAGGGGCGGGCACCACAGAAGGTGCGGCTACCGCCGCCGGTACGAGTACCGTCCTCGCCGCGTCCCTGCGCGGGGCCAACGAGGTGCCGCCCGCCAGCGGCGCGGCCGTGGGCGACCCGGACGGAGGCGCCCTCCTGTTCCTGCGGGTCAAGGGCGACAAGGTGTCCGTCGCGGTGAAGTGGCACGGCGTCACCCCGCCCACCGCGCTGCACATCCACGACGGGGTCAAGGGCGTCAACGGAGCCATCGAGGTCGACTACACCCCGCTGCTCGGCGCCGCCAGGGGCAACAGCCTGACCGCCACCGTCACCGTCACGGACCGGACGGTGCTCCAGCGGCTGAGGGACGACCCGGCCGGCTTCTACGCGAATCTGCACACCGCCGAGTTCCCGGGCGGGGCGGTCCGGGGCCAGCTCCACAAGGTCACCGCCCGCGTCGACTTCCGGCACGCCCCGGACAGCTTCCAGGCGTCCGTCGTCAAGGGCGAGCAGATCTACCGTTGCGAGCGTAACCGCGCCGGTGGCCACAGCTTCGCGCAGCGCGATGTGCGGGCCGTGCTCGACGGCCGGATCGGCCACACCTTCACCCGGCCCGGCTCCGGGACCCCCCGGTGGGTCGCGCGCGACGGCAGCGCCGTCACCGGCGAGGTCGTCGGCCGGACGCCGAACGGCGCCGCGAACATCCCCGAACTGGACCTCAGGGCAAAGAAGTCGGGCAAGAAGCAGGGGCTGCTCGCCACCACCGCCGAGATCCTCCGGCTCAACACGACCGGCGGCGTCGCCCCGGCGGGGAACTGCGTGCCCGGCACGGTCAAGGGGGTCCCGTACGGCGCGGACTACGTCTTCGTCCAGCGCTGACGGCGTCCCGGGAGCCGACGCGCGGCCCTGGGGCGGGCCTTGCACACGCACACGGGTGGTGTCATCCCCTACGGGAGAGTGAACGTGGTACCCGTGGATGTCATACCTCGGCAGTACGGGAAGTTGGCTCCGAGGTCTGACGCCCCGGGGCATGGGATTTGGTCTCATGGAGAGGAGCACTCCTGAGCACCCGGGTGAGAATGGCGGCGCGGGGTGGACCCATCAGGGGTACGGAAGGTCGTCGCCGGACCACGGAGGTAGGGCACACATGGCACCGTACGAATCCGAGAAGACTCCCGTCGAGGGCGCAGCAGGCTCCGCGCGGGCCGCACGACCCCGCGCGGGGCGCCGCCGGGCGGCACGGTACGCCGTCCCGGTGACGGTCGTGGGGGTGGCGGTGGCGACCATCGGCCTCGTCCCCGCGCTCGCCGACTCGGGCGACCCGGACCTGCCGGAGATCAGCGCACAGCAGCTCATCGAGAAGATCGCCGCGTCGGAGACCGAGCAGCTCTCGGGCACGGTGAAGATCAGTACCGATCTCGGGCTGCCGAGCATCGCGTCCGGGGCCCTCGGCTCCTTCGCCCCCGAGGGTGAGGGGAGCTCGACGGCCGATCCGCAGGCCAAGCTGCTGGAGCTCGCGCAGGGCACCCACACCCTGCGGGTCGCGGCGGACGGCGCGGAGCGCGCCAAGCTGTCGGTGCTGGGCGAGGCGTCCGAGTACAGCCTCATCCGCAACGGCGGGGACGTATGGGCGTACGACAGCGGGTCGAACGAGGTGTTCCACGCCAAGGGCGGGGCCCATGAGAGCGCGGGGAAGGACCGCGCGCAGAAGGACAAGCGGCAGAGCAAGGCCGACGACCTCCCGGCCACGCCCAAGGCGTTCGCCGACGAGGTGCTGAAGGCCGCCGGGGACACCACCTCGGTCACCGTGGACGGCAGCACGCGCGTCGCGGGCCGGGACGCGTACAAGCTCGTCGTCAAGCCGAAGGCGTCGGGTTCGACCGTCGGGTCGATCCAGCTCGCGGTCGACGCGAAGAACGGCACCCCGCTGAAGTTCACACTGGTCCCCGCGGCCGGTGGCAGCGCGATCGTGGACGTCACCTTCACCAAGGTCGACTTCGCCAAGCCGGCGGCCTCGACCTTCGACTTCACCCCGCCCAAGGGCGCCGAGGTCACCGAGGCGGACGGCCTGGCGGACGCCAAGGACGCCCCCAAGGACAGGCCGAAGGGCGGGGACGCGCCGAAGTTCGACGGTCTCCCGCTGCCCGGCATCGGGGACGCGGCCACGGCCGACGGCGCCCGGACGAAGGTCATCGGCTCCGGGTGGAACGCCATAGCCGAGATCAGCACACCCGGCGGGGCGGCCCTGCCGTCCGGCGGGGAGGACGTGCCGGGCGCGGCGGGCCAGTTCCTCGACTCCCTCGGGGACAAGGTCTCCGGGAAGTTCGGTTCCGGCACGGTCTACTCGACCCGCCTGGTGAACGCCCTGGTCACCGACGACGGCAAGGTGTACGTCGGCGCGGTCACCAAGGACACGCTGCTGAAGGCGGCGGAGGGCGCCCGCTGACCCCTCCGGGGTCCGGGCGGATCTGATCGACCCGGAGGTCCGGGGCGGACCGTTCGCGGCCCGCCCCGCACCACCCGGCGAGCCCGCACGGCCGGGTCCGGGCGCCCGGCGGTTCCCGTCCCGGTACCCAGGACAGACGGGTGGGCACCGGCCCCGTACACACGGGGCCGGGGGCCCGAGGAGGTCGGGTAGCGTCGGCCGGGGGAGGTGGGCCACTGTGGCGGAAACCGACGACGGCCCGGCGGTCATCACGACCAAGGGGCTGACGAAGCGGTACGGCCGGGGACAGCTCGCGGTCGACGGACTGGACCTCAGCGTCCCCGAAGGCAGCGTCTTCGGCTTCCTCGGGCCCAACGGCTCCGGGAAGACCACCACCATCCGCATGCTGATGGGCCTGATCGAGCCGACCACGGGCACCGCCGAGGTGCTGGGCAGCCCGATGCCCCGCGCGTCCCGCACGGTGCTCCCCCAGGTGGGCGCCCTGATCGAGGGCCCCGCGCTGTACGGATTCCTGACCGGCCGCGACAACCTCGTCCGCTACGACTCCGCCGACCCCACCGCCGACCCCCGCACCCGCCGCGCCCGGGTGGAGACCGCCCTTCAGCGGGTGGGACTCACCGCCGCCGCGGGGAAGAAGGCGCGTGCCTACAGCCTCGGGATGAAACAGCGGCTCGGGCTCGCGGCGGCCCTGCTGCGCCCCCGTCGGCTGCTCGTCCTCGACGAGCCGACCAACGGTCTCGACCCGCAGGGCATGCGGGAGATCCGCGCGCTGGTACGGGAGCTGGCCTCGGACGGGACGACGGTGTTCCTGTCCTCCCATCTCCTCGACGAGATCGAGCAGGTGTGCACCCACGCGGCGGTGATGGCCCGGGGCCGGCTGATCGTCCAGGGCCCGGTGGCCGAGCTGGCCTCGGGTGTCCGGGGCAGACTCGTCGTCACCACCCCCGACCCGGCCGACGCCGCCCGGCTGCTGAAGGAACGGGGCCTGGTCGATGTCGTCGTCACGGACGACCGCGTCACGGCCGAGCCTCCCGACGGTGAACTCGCCGAGGTCTCCCGGGCCCTGGTGGAGGCGGGCGTACGGGTACGGGGCTTCGCCGTGGAGCGGGCCTCGCTGGAGGACGCGTTCATGGCGCTGACGGGGGAGGGCTTCGATGTCGCGCAGTGAGACGGCCGGGGCGGGGGAAGCCCGTGCCGGAGCGGATGACGTGGACATGGGGACGGATGACGTGGGAACGGGTCCCGCAGGGCCGGGTGCCGCCGGTGTGCCGTCCGCCGCCGGTCGTGAGCCGCGGTGGACCTGGACGTTCGGGCTGTTCCGGTCCGAGCTGGTGATGACGTTCCGGCGCTGGCGGACGGTCGCGCTGCTCGGGGTGCTCGCGGCCGTACCGCTCCTGGTGGGCATCGCCGTGCGGATCGAGACCGGCGGTGGTCCGGGCGGGGCGGGCGCGGGCCCGGCCTTCATCGCGCAGGTCACGAACAACGGGCTCTTCCTCGTCTTCACCGGGCTCGCCGCGACCCTGCCGTTCTTCCTGCCGATGGCCGTCGGGGTGGTGGCCGGGGACGCCGTCGCGGGCGAGTCCGGTGCGGGCACCCTGCGGTATCTGCTGGTGGCCCCGGCCGGCCGGACCAGACTGCTGCTGGTCAAGTACGCCGCGGTGCTCACGTTCTGCCTGGTCGCGACGCTGGTGGTGGCGGTGTCGGCGCTCACCGTGGGGGCGCTGCTGTTCCCGCTCGGTGATCTCACCACCATCTCCGGGACCCGGATCAGCTTCGGTGAGGGGCTGGTGCGGACCGCGCTGATCGCGGTCGCCGTCGCGCTGTCGCTGGTCGGGATCGCGGCGCTGGGGCTGTTCGTGTCCACGCTGACCCACAGCGGTATCGCCGCGATGGCGACGACGGTGGGGCTGCTGATCACGGTGCAGATCCTCGACCAGATACCCCAGTTGCACGCGATACAGCCGTACCTCTTCTCGCATCACTGGCTGTCGTTCGCGGATCTGATGCGGGAGCCGGTGTACTGGGACGACCTGGTCCGTAACGCGGGAGTCCAGGCGGTGTACGCGGCGGTGTTCGGGTCGGCGGCCTGGGCGAGGTTCACGGCGAAGGACGTCACGGCGTAACGCCACACCCGACGCCCCCCGTTACGGCACCCGGCACACCGAACCACCCGGCACACCGAGCACCCGAACCGCACGCCCGCGACCCGCGCCCCGGGCGCCCCGTGCCCCTCAGCCCATCCCGCCTCAGACCATCCCGGCTTCCTTGAGCATCTCCTGGGTCTTCTTGAGCGAGTCCAGCCTGCCGAGGTCGATCTTCGGGGCGTCCAGGGACTTCAGCGACGGAAGGAGGTCCTTGACGGGGGAGGTGACGCCCTCGGCGAGCGGGTACTCCTTGGTCTTCCCGGCGAAGTACTTCTGCGCCTCCTTGCCGAGCAGATAGTCGACGGCCCGCCCGGCGGCCGCGTTCTGCCCGCCGTCCTTGAGGACACCCACGCCCGCCGTGTTGATCAGGGCGCCCGGGTCGCCGCCCGGCAGGAAGTGGATCTTCGAGTGGACCTTGCCGCCGCGTGCCTCGATCGCGGCGTGCTGCTCGTACCAGTAGTAGTGGTTGATCAGGCCGAGGGCGATCTCGCCGGATTCCACGCCGTTGAGGATCGCGTCGTTCTTCCCGTACGGGCGGGCGCCGTTGGCCTTGAGGTCCTTGAGCCACTTCAGGGTGGTCCTATCGCCCTCCAGGACGCGCATCCCGGTGACGAACGACTGGAAGGACGCGTTGGTGGGCGCGTAGCCGACCTTGCCCTTCCACTTGGGCCCGGTCAGCTCCTTGACGCTGTCCGGGGCCGCGTCGGTCTGCCGTGCGTCGTACGCGATGACCCGCGACCGGCCGGAGACGCCGATCCAGTCGCCCCCGCTGCCGCGGAACGCGGAGTCGACCTTCTCCAGCGAGGCCCGGGGCAGTTCGGCGAGCATCCCGGCGCGCGACAGCGCGCCGAGCGCGCCCGCGTCCTGCGAGAAGAACAGCCCGGCCTGGGTCCGGTGGCCCTCCTTCAGGATGCGGGCGGCCAGTTCGGCGCTGTCGCCGTAGTGGATCTCGACCTTGGTGTTGGTGGCCTTCTCCAGCTTGGCGACGATCGGGGCGACCAGTTTCTCGTCGCGCCCGGAGTAGATGACCAGCTTCTCGGCGGCCCGCACCTTGGGGTCGGCCTTCCGCTCCTTCTTGTCGCCCGAACCGCTGCCGGACCCGCCGCAGGCGGCGAGCGCGGGCAGCAGCAGCGCGGACAGCGCGAGGGTGCTGCCGCGATGGGTGGGGGGACGGCGCATGAAGGACCTCCGGGCCGGCCCGGGGCCGGGGGTCTGGGCGGCCGCCGGGGGCGAGTTGGGAAGTCCCATCAATAGGGTCAGCCTTGTTTGACTGTCAATTGCTGGCCAAGTAACAGTCAAATCACGACAGCGGCGCGCTCCCGAGCGGGGCAAGAGCAGCGGAAGTTGGACTCTGAGTTGTATTGACCCGGGCTCTGAGTGTGATTTGCGAGCCCTGGGACTTGATAGTGGGGGCGCCCGCCCTGGCAGTTCCGCGAGGGTCACCCGGGGCGGCGATACGGAAATCTCCCACCGGACGGTGACACAAGGGTATCCCGTGCCCGAATCCCCGCCGTGCCCGAATCCCAGCCAGGGCCGACCGCCCAGCCAGGGCCGACCGCCCCGTCGGAGCCGACCGCCCCATCGGAGCCGACCGCCCCGGTGGCGGACCGTCCCTCCTGGACCCGAGGTCCCGCCAGGGGGCCGACCGCCCTGATGGACGGCCGGCCCCCGGCCGGGACGGCGGGGCGCCGCGTGTTCGCACGGCGCACCCCCGTCCACGTGGCCTGCGCCGCGGGCCGGGGGGCGGAGCCCTGCCCGGTCGGCGGGCCCGTGCCACGGGACCCGATGACGCCCTGACGCCCGACAGCCGGTGCCCGGCACCTGACGTCCGACGTCCGACGTCCGACGTCCGACGTCCGACACCCGGGACCGGATGTCCGGCGCCCGGCCGCCGCTGCTACGAGGAGAGCGTCCAGAGCGTGTGCGCGAGCGCGTCGCTGTTGCGGTCCAGGGCGGTCGTGGAGACGTTGGCCGTGGTGTCGCACGCGCGGTGGTAGCAGCGGTCGAACGCGACGCCGGAGGTCCCGCCCCACTTGGCGGCCTGGGCGGCCGACTTGACGTACCCGGCGCCCGTGAAGAGCCCGCCGACCGGGATGCCGACGTTCTTGAACGGGGCGTGGTCCGAGCGGCCGTCGCCCTCGGTCTCGATCTCGGTCGGGACGCCGAGCCCGGCGAAGTAGCCCTTGAACGTCTGCTCGATGACCGGGTCGTCGTCATAGACGAAGTAACCCGGGTTGGGGGAGCCGACCATGTCGAGGTTGAGGTAGCCCTTGATCCGGGTGCGGTCGGCCGCGGACAGCCCGTTCACGTAGTTGCGGGAGCCCACCAGGCCCAGCTCCTCGGCGCCCCACCACGCGAACCGCAGATGCTTCGTGGGCCGGAACTGCGCGCGGGACACGGCCAGCGCGGTCTCCAGGACCGCCGCCGAACCGGTCGCGTTGTCGTTGATCCCGGCGCCCGCGGCCACACTGTCGAGATGGGCGCCCGCCATGATCACCTGGTTGGGGTCGCCGCCCGGCCAGTCGGCTATCAGGTTGTACCCGGCGCGCCCGCCGGAGGTGAAGGTGCGGATGCTCGTCGTGTACCCGGCCGCGTCCAGCTTGGCCTTGACGTAGTCGAGCGAGGCCCGGTAACCCGGCCTGCCGTGGGCGCGGTTGCCCCCGTTGGCCGTGGCGATGGACTGGAACTGGTTCAGATGACCCGTCAGGTTCGCCAGCGGGATGTCCGGGGCCGCCGCGACCTTCGGCGCGGTGGTCGGACCGGTGACGAACCCGCTGGTGAGAAGGGTGGCACCGGCGGCGAAGGCGGCGATGAGCGCCCGGCGTCGTACGGTGCGACGGGTGAGGGTGGCGGTCATGTGGGGGGCTCCGGATTCCGTGGGGGGAACTGAGGAGCCCGATGGTCAGCGGAACATGAGATTCCATCAAGAGCGCTATTTGGACACTGGTGTTCGGATAGCGGGAATCGTTCGATAGTCGAACGTGCGGCGATCCGGTGCCGGGGCGCGGACCGTCAGCTCACGCAGAACTCGTTGCCCTCGGGATCGCTCATGACGACCCACTCACCTCCCGGTTCCTTCACCCGCGTCAGTACGGTGGCGCCGCGATCCGCCAGCCGGGCCACTTCCGCCTCGCGCTCACCGGCCGCCGGGTGCACGTCGATATGTAGCCGATTCTTGACGGTCTTCACCTCGGGCACCCGCTGGAACAGCAGCCGCCGCCCCAGCCCCGTCCCGCTCGCCTCGTCGTAGGGGTCGTCGGGGTGCCGCACCGCGACGAGGTCCCGCCAGGCCCGGCGCCCCCAGCGCTCGACGGTCAGCTCCTCGGGGGCGTGTCCGGCGGCCAGCAGCCCCTCGATGAGCGCGTTGTTGTCCTCGATCGCATAGCCGAGGGCGTCGGCCCAGAACTCCGCCTGTGCGTGCGGGTCCCCGGCGTCGATGACGAGCTTCCAGTGCAGGGTGCGTGAAGTCATGTAACCAGTTATAGAGGTTACGTTCGGGAGCCGCAAGCGCCGGACGGGTACGGGGTGTTGGAGTCGTCACGGGAGCGTGGGGGTGGCCTGAGTGGCGCAGGTCACACGCGTCCGTGTCACATCCTGACGCGCCGTTCCGTCGAAGAGGTGCAACCCGATGACGATGGCGCAAGGAGTGCACCATGAGTGCTCGTTTGAACCTCTTCGGCAACCAGCTCGCTGGCAAGTTCGTGCAGCAGCTCAGCGCGGCGGGGAAGGTGATATCGGACTCGACGCTGCCGGCCGCGACACAGGAACTGGTGAAGATCCGCGCCAGCCAGATCAACGGCTGTGGATTCTGCACCGACATGCACACCAAGGAGGCCACGCACGCGGGGGAGACCGCCACCCGCCTCCACCTGGTCGCGGCCTGGCGCGAGGCCACGGTGTTCACCGACGCCGAGCGCGCCGCGCTGGAGCTGGCGGAGGAGGGCACCCGTATCGCCGACGCGGCGGGCGGTGTCCCGGACGAGGTCTGGGCGAACGCCGCCAAGCACTACGACGAGGAGCAGCTGGCCGCGCTGGTGGCCCTCATCGCCATCATCAACGCCTTCAACCGCGCCAACGTCATCGTCCAGCAGCCCGCGGGCAGCTACCAGCCCGGCCAGTTCGGCTGACGGCGACCGCTTGAGAAGTCCGGCACGCGGTACCCGGCCGGGGGCGCACCCGCCCCCGGCGGGGCCCGCTCCCGCACGGGGCCCGCCGGTGCCCCGTGCGCGTACGGGGTCCGTGGTGCGGTGGGGCGGGGGTCGGGGCGCCGCACTCCGGGTACCGCCGCAGGTCAGGGCCCGGCGTGGGACGAACATGCCGTCTCCAGGTATCTCCCCTTCGTGATCATGTCACCGGTCTGTGACAGCCGGGTTCTGGAACGAATACGCGGGGAGCCGTCCGGCTCACCGCCGCCTCATAGTGATCGAGCGACCACCGAGCGGCCGAGACCGATTCGGCCTCGACCACCGATCACCCAAGGGGATTTCATGTTCCGCGACCGTCGCAAGTCCTTCCTCGTCTCCGCGGCCCTCGTGGGCGGCGCCATGCTGCTGACGGCGTGCCAGGACACGGCCAAGGACAACGGCGCGCGGGATTCGTCGTCCGCCGCTTCGGCCGGGAGCGAGGCCGCCGAGTCCGGCTCGTCGGCCGCGGAGAGCGGTGCGGGCGGCGACAAGGGTGCCGACTCGACGGACAAGGGTGCCGAGGAAGCGCCGGGCTCCGGTGCCGACACGGGCGACGGGGAGCGGCAGCCGGTCACCGAGGACCAGGGCGGTTCCGGTGTCGACACCGGCGACGGGGAGCGGACGCCGGTCGGGCAGAGCTGCGGCACCAACGACATCTCCTGGAGCACCAGGGCCGAGAGCCAGGCCGGCGGATACATCCTGATCATCGCGAAGGCGAAGCCGGGGATCACCTGTGACCTGGCGGCCGCGCTCCCGGTCGTGGCGTTCGGCTCCGACGGCACCGAGGCGGGTCCCGCCGAGCAGTCCGCAGGCCGGCAGATCACGCTGACCGGGGACACCACCGCCTACGCCGGGCTGAACCCGAAGACCACCACGGAGGACGGTGGCAAGGAGCTGGAGCACATCATCGTCAGCGCCGCCGACGACGACCCGAACCCGGTCTCCCTGCCGGTCGGCACCATCACCGTCGACAAGCCGGTCGTCACCAACTGGCACACCGCCCCGTCCGACGCCGTCCCCGTCAGCTGAACAGCCCCCGGCGCATGACGCGCGCCCGCTCGCCCACCCGAATGCGCGGCCCCGTCCCGTCCCGACTCGGGCAACGCCCGGCCCGGTCCCGGAGGATCTGGCCTGATGACGGCCCCGCCGACCGGACCGGCGGAACCGATGTCCGGCGGAACCGATCCGCGGCGGAGCCGGTTTCCGATCACGGGAACAGCTTTGCTAGCGTCCGGCCTCGTGAACGACAGCGTGTACGTGGGCAATGCGGGCAAGGATGCGGCACTGGACCGGGGATGGCTCCTCGGACACTTCAAGGATGTCGGTGACCCGCGCCACAGCGAGGCCGTGGAGATCAAGTGGGGCGTCCACCCCCCGGGCGACGAGCGCTCCCAGTGGGTGGAGGGCGAGGAACGCGTCGCTCTTCTGGTGCTCATCAGCGGCCGGTTCCGGGTCGAGCTCCCCGGTCGCAGCGTGCTTCTGGAGCAGCAGGGTGACTACGTCGTGTGGGGGCGCGGAGTCGACCACTCCTGGATCGCGGAGGAGGAGTCGGTGGTGCTGACCGTCCGCTGGCCGTCGGTACCCGGCTACGCGGTGCCGGAGAAGCCCGAGGCCTAGGTCCGCGCTTCCGGCACGTGCCGACTTCACCCGCCCGGACACCGCCCGGACAGCATGAGCGTCCGTATGCCCGCTGCGTACGCGGCTTCCAGGTCACGCCGCTGAAGAGGTGACACGGCAAGCGCGGCTTGCGACATGGCACCTCGGCGGGCTCGGTTCCGCCGGTCCGTGTGCCCGATCGACCGGCGGGCGTGTTTTCGGCGGCCTCGGCGTCGCCCAGGTCCCGGAAGGTGTTCGCGTGTTCCCCGCGCGGGTACGCGGAGCGGGCAGTCACGCCTGCTGCGGCCTGCGGCGCGGCCAGGTCCAGGCGGAGCGCAGGATGAAGGCCAGGAGCAGCACCTCCAGTCCGATGGAGAGGCCGTAGAAGTAGGAGTAGGTCCAGGACTCCCCTGCCGCGTTGAACAGCGAGACGGGGATGTAGAGCGCTGCTACGACGAGGTTGATGCCGCGGTTGACACGGGCGGGCAGTGTCACGGAGAGCAGGATCATGAGGATCGGGACGGCCATGAGCGTGAGCGCGACGGCGACAAACGTCGGACCGGTGTCGAACTCGTGGACGGTGCCGGCCAGGAGGTCGTCGATGAAACCGGGCTTGTACAGGGCGAGGTAGTCGACGTAGATGTAGAGGAACATGAAGCTGGTCCATGCCGCCGCGAGCTTGGCCCGCACGGGCATGCGCGGATCTTCCAGCGTGCTCCGGGGCGGCGGATTCTCCGGTGCGGTACGGGATCGAGGCGTTCTCATCGCAATGCTCCCTTGCTCGATCGGGTGGTGCTTCCACCTTCACGGATGCCGGCGGCGGGCACATCAGCCGCAGAGCCTGATTCGACCTGGCCATCGGCACAGCCGGGCTCTTGTACTTTCGGCGGATACACCGAGCACGCGGGCCGCCTAGGCTGATCAGATGGCCACCAACGCACTCCGCTCGCTGTGGGCCGAACCCCGACCCGCCAATGCCCCGGGCCGGAGGCCGCGGGACTGGGCCCTGGTCGCGGTACTGAGCTGCTGGTCCCTGCTGGAAGCGGTGCTTCGCCAGGACCTGGCGCCACGCCCGCTGCTGCTGCTCGCGGTGCCCGCGGTCCTCGGACCCCTGCTGTGGCGGCGCACGCACCCGCTCGTCGCGGTCGCGGTCTCCTTCGGCACGCTGACGGTCGTCGACATCGTCAGAATCCTCACCGGGTCGCAAGGCGCCCTGCTGAACAGCATCTCCGCGGCGCTGATCCTGGCCTACGCCCTGTTCCGGTGGGGCTCCGGCCGGGAAGCCGCCGGCGGCCTCGGCGTCATCCTGCTCTGGCTGGCCCTCACCAACATCGCCGACACCACCAGCCTGGCGGATTCGGTCGCGGCATACGGGTTCTTCCTGTTCGCCGCCGCGCTCGGCGCCGCGATCCGCTATCACACGAAGATCCTTATCCGCGACATCGACCAGGCCAAGGCCCGCGAACGCGAACAGCTCGCCCGTGAGCTCCACGACACCGTCGCCCACCACGTCTCGGGCATCGCCATCCAGGCCCAAGCGGGACGTGCCGTCGCGGCCTCCCGCCCCGAGCGTGCCGTCGAGGCCCTGGCTGTCATCGAGGACGCGGCGACCCGCACCCTCACCGAGCTGCGCGCCATCGTCGGCGTACTCCGCGACACACAGGACACCGAGTTCGCGCCGCAACCCGGCATGGCCGAGGTCGAGCAGCTCGCCACCGATGGCCGGACGCGTCCCTGCGTCGAGGTGACGCTGTCCGGCGAGTTCGACGGCCTCAGCCCGGCGGTCGGGGCCGCGGTCTACCGCCTGGCCCAGGAGTCCGTCACCAACGCCCGACGGCACGCCCGCCAGGCGACCCAGGTCACCGTCGCCGTCACAGGCGACGCCGACCACGTACGGCTGACCATCGACGACGACGGCTCCGCCGCCGGCCGCCGCGCCCCGGCCGGGTACGGCCTCGTGGGCATGCGGGAACGCGCCTCACTGCTCGGCGGCACCTTCCACGCGGGCCCCGCCGCCGAGCGGGGCTGGCGGGTGGAGGCGGTCCTGCCCCGAACCGGGACGCCACGATGAGCATCAGGGTCCTCATCGCCGACGACCAGCCCATCGTGCGCTCCGGGCTGACGATGCTGCTCGACGCCCAGCCCGACATCGAAGTGGTCGGCGCCGCCGCCGACGGGCGCGAGGCAGTCCGCCTGGCGCTCCAGCTGCGCCCCGACGTCGGCCTGTTCGACATCCGCATGCCGCTGATGGACGGCATCGAAGCCACCCGACGCCTCGCCGGCCCCGACGTCCCCGATCCCCTGCCGATCGTGGTCATCACCACCTTCGATCTCGACGAGTACGTCCACGGGGCGCTCAAAGCCGGCGCCCGCGGGTTCCTGCTCAAGGACGCCGGACCCGCCCTGCTGACCCAGGCCGTCCACGCCGCCGCCGACGGAGACGCACTGATCGCACCCAGCGTCACCGTCCGACTGCTCGCAGCGTTCGCCCGCGCACAGACCCCGCCACCCAGGCAGCCGATGGAACCGCTCACCGCCCGCGAGGAGGAAGTCCTCGTGCCGGTAGCCCAAGGCCGCACCAACAATGAGATCGCCGACGAGCTCCACATCACCCCGAGCACCGTCAAGGCCCACCTCGCCGCCCTCATGCGAAAGCTCGGCGCCCGAAACCGCGTCGAGGTCGCCATGTGGGCCCACGAGACCGGCCGCATCTGACGCCGCAAGGCTCCCGCCGCCGTTTGCCGCCCCCCACAGCGTCACCAAGCGGCTCGCGCGCATATCGACCAGCCTGGGTACGCCACTCCTCCGGTCCGTTGCTGTTCGAACGGCTCGGTCTGGAACACGCTGCGGGTTCGGGACCGTCCGGCATGGGGACACCGTCCCTGTTGCCCGCTCGTGAAGTGCGTGCCTCCCGCCGGGCCGGGGGAGCGGGTCTAGCCCCCGCTGCCGGACGGGCCTTCGGCGGTCCGGTCGGTGACGTACGTGCCCCGGTGCGGCACGGTGAAGACGTATCCCTCGTCGCGCAGGAACCGGACCGCGTTGCGCGCCGTTTCGCGGGCCACGCCGTACTCCTGGACCATGTCCGACTCCGACGGGATCTTCCTGTTCACGGCCAGGGTGCCCCGCTCGATGTCGGCGATGATCCTCGCCGCGATCTGCCGGTAGACCGGAACCGGTGAGCCGTGGTCAATCGCGCCCTCTGTCATGCGCCAAACCATAGGTGAGCCGGTACGTACAGCTGTCGATGTGTACGCCTATGGCCAGAGGTAGACGAGTGCAGACAAGGGTGAGTACTGTCGGACATGAAAATGCCCCGGCAGCCGCTTAGGACCGGCTGCCGGGGCTCCGAACGACCAGCTTTCAAGGAGCTGACCGAACATGCGTGATGTTATCGCCCATGCCCTCGTGCGGGTGCTCGACCTCATCCTGTCGACGCGGCGTACCGGGCCGGGGCGGCACTCCGCCGCCCATTTCGCCGCGCGCGACGTACGCGGTGTGGCGGAGGAGGTGGCCGCCGACCCTGGATCGGTGTGGCGGCGTCCTTGGCCCGGACCCTCCTCCGCCCAGGCACGGGCCGTCTTCCGGGCGGAGGAGGCGTGCGGCCTCGACCCCGAGCGCCGGGAACGCTTCTTCGTGACCGCGTGGGCCGAACTCGGCTACGACTACCCGTATGCGGCCGACGGGGTGCACCAGTTCCGGACGGCGGCGGCGTGACGCGTGACGCGCTGACCGGCCGGGTTTCCGAGCCCCCGCGCGAACAGTGCTGTGTATGCGGGCGCTGGACGGCGGCCCCCGTGGTGATCGGGTACGGGAGGGTGGGCTGCGGTGGCGCGGGCACGCATCATGTGTGCCCCGAGCACGTCCATGCCGCCGCCTCGGGCCCGTGTGCGGCGGAGCATTCCGCGTACCGTCCGCCGGAGTTGCCGCGCGTGATGTCCGGGGCGACGTAACCGTTTATGGTGGTTACATGACGAATGAGGCAGGCGCCGGACCGGTCGGGCTCTGGCTGGGTGACCGGCGGCGGACGCCCGGCCTCACTCTGCACTCGCACGGAGGGACCTCGTTCCGCTTCGACCCCGGCGCCCTGTGCCTGGAGCTGCTGCTCACCGGGGGACCGGGGTGGCTCGCGCGGTTCGAGGTGCTGCACGAGCCCGCCGACCTGGCGCGGTGGGCGGTACTGAGCCGACTGCCGGACGGGCTCGACCTCACCGTGGACGAGGACGAACTGGCCGCCGCCCGTACCGTACGGGACGCGCTCCACGTGATCGCCGCGGACCGGGCGCACGGCCGGACGCCGGACCCGGCACGGCTCGCACAGGTCAGCGCCGCCGCGGCCGTCCCCCCGCTGGGCGTCCGCTTCACCCCGGACGGGGGACGGGCCTGGGCGCCGGGGGCCACGGGCGGACAGCTGCTGTCGACCGTCGCCCGGGACGCCGTCGAACTGTTCGGCGGACCGCACGGGGACCGGGTCCGGGAGTGCGCCACGGACAACTGCGCCCTGCTGTTCGTGGACACGTCGCGGCCGGGACGGCGGCGCTGGTGCTCGATGGAACGGTGCGGCAACCGGCACAAGGTCCGCACCCACCGGGCCCGCCCGGCGGACCCGAACGCGGGGACCTGAACGCGGGGGACCCGAAGGTGGGGGACCCGACCGTGGAGGACTCGAACGCGGCCGACCCCGGTGACGGCCGGACGGTTCGAGCAGCAGGACCACCGGGGCGACCGTCAGGACCGACGGCGGCCCGGCGGTGCCCGGTAAATGCGTGGCCTTCGTCTGGGCGCCGTTGTTACTGTCGCGGGGTTCCTTCGATGTGTTCTGGGCCCTGTGTGCCCGAGGAGAGAGATCTATGTTTCGGCTCGCGCCGCGCGCGCCTCGCGGCACCGTCTAGCTGTAGCTAGTAGTCCGTCCTCGTGACGCCGTCCTCTCTCCGACGGTGACCGGACGTGACGATCTCCGGTGCTCTGAATCAGCCCACGTCTCCGCCCGCGCGTATGTCGCGGTGCCCGGGGGCGGGTGTCTTCGTCGAGGCCGCTCGGCCTGCTCTTGCTGCCATCGCAGACCTCCCAGCAAGGAGCACCCCGGGTGTCCAGCACCTGCAAGACTCTCTCCAGCACTCCACCGAACATCCTGACCGGCACTTTCGTCTGCCACCGGCGGCAGGTGAAGTCATGCGCCCGATGAGCAGGGAAGAGGTGCGCGGCGCGATCGTGAACCTCGACCGAACCGGGAGCAAGGTACGACTGCCGGCCTGGTTCGACGACGCCCCATGGCATCGGATCGACTACCTCGGGTGGCGGGATCCGCGCGCCGCGAAGTGCGCCTACCTCGTCACGGAGGCCGACGGCCAGGCGTTGGGGGTGCTGCTGCGGCAGGCCCCGAACCATGCGGACGGATCGCGCGCGATGATGTGCGACCTGTGCCGGTCCAGCCGCCGGTTCAACGAGGTCTCACTGTTCACCGCCCGGCGCCCGTCCCGCGACAAACGCGAACGCCTGAACACCGTCGGTCTCCTCCTGTGCACCGATCTCGACTGCGCGGTGAAGACGCGTACCGAGCCGACCCGCCATGCCTACGATCCCCCGGGCGACGACATCATCGCCGCGCGCCGCGAAGGCGTGCGTTCGCGCGCGATCGCCTTCATACGTTCGGTGCCCGACGCCGAACGAACCGCACGCCGCAGAACGTGAGGTGATCCGGAGAGGGAGGACGACGAGGTCTTCCCGGCAACACGGTCGCGGCCGGCGAGCTCCGACCCGTACACGTACCCGGTCCGCACCCGAGGCGCGACAGGTGTCACCGGGGCGGGAGGTCTGGCACCGGGATTTCCGGGCAGGCGCGGCGGAAAGCTGTGGGCGTCCGACCCCTTGACGGACGGCTGCCGGTCACCCGGGAGGGCACGTGGCGAAGAAGGACCTGACAACGGACGCGGCGAAGGACCGCGAGAAGTGGCTGGCCCGTTTCCAGGTGCGGCTGGCCATGCAGCCGGGCGTGGACCGGGCAGTGGTGCTCCAGGCGGTGAAGGAGGTCACGGCGCACTGCGCGGATACGGGAGAGCAGCCGCGGGCCGCGTTCGGCGACCCGGACGCCTGTGCCGTACAGGCTGCCGCGCGGCTGGTACCGGCGGACCGGGCGGCGCGGGAGAGGCGGCAGGGTGCCGCGGTGGACAGGCTCGGCTCCGTGCTGAAGAAGGGCCGGGAGATCACCGGTCTGTGACCGGTCGGAGCGACGCCCGCCACGGCGTTCGCCGCTCGTCTCCCCGCAGCACGCCCGTCTCAGCCGTTTCCGTTCGGGGGACGGTCACCGTGACCGTCCCCCGAACGCTTCCCCGAAGCTCCCCTCTCGGGCCAGCGCCCTCCGGCCTGCCGATACGGGATTCGGAAACCGGCACAGGCACAGGCACAGGCGCAGGCACTCAGCGGTGCGACGGGGTCACGAGGGAACCGGGATCCGGGGAACCCGGGATGCCCGGGACGATCTGCTCCACGGGGACGGTCTGCTCGGCGGGGGAGCGGACCGGGCGTTCGGCGCGGCGTACCCCGTGGATCGCGAGGGCGAGTCCGACCAGGACCATCACCACCGGCACGAACAACGCGGAGCGGAACGCGTCCAGCCGGGCGCCCGGATCGTCGCCCGCGCCGGCCGAGGCGATCCCGTACACCGCCGTCACCGCCGAGATGCCGATGGCCGAGCCGAACTGCACGGAGGTGTGCAGCAGTCCACCGGCCAGCCCCTGCTCCTCCGCGTCGATACCGTCGGTCGCCGCGATGGTCAGCGGCCCGTACGCCAGCCCGAAGGCGACCCCCGCGAGCAGCAGCGTCGGGAGCATCGCCGTGTACGACCAGTCCATGCCCACCGGCAGGAACATCACGTACGCGAGGACCGCGGCGACGAAACCGCCGAGGATCACCCGGGCGTTGCCGAAGCGTTCGACCAGCTTCGGGGTGAGCGTCGGCGCCAGGATCGCGTCCACGCCCATCACGACCAGCGCCACCGCGGTCTGGAGCGAGGACCAGCCGCGCAGCTCCTGGAGGTAGAGGGTCAGCACGAACTGGAAGCCGAAGAAGGCCCCGACGAAGAGCAGCGCCCCGAGGTCCGCGCGGACCATCGGCGCCTTGCGGAAGATCCCCAGCCGCACCAGCGGATCGCTGCTGCGCCGTTCGACCGCGACGAACGCGCCCAGCAGCAGCGCCCCGGCGGCCAGCGCGCCCACGGTCAGCCGCCACCCGTCGAAACCGTGCTCCAGCCGTACGATCCCGTACGCGGTGAGCAGCATCGCCCCCGCGGCCGTCACCGCGCCCAGCGCGTCGAAGCCGGCCGGTCCGCCGGTGCGCACGGGCACCGGCTGCACGGGGATCAGCCGGACCGCCGCGATCAGCAGCGCGCCGGCGAGCAGGACCGGTGCGAAGAACACCCAGCGCCAGCCCAGTTCCGTGAGCAGACCGCCGATGACGAGCCCGAGCGAGAAGCCCGCGGCGGCGGTCCCGGCGAAGATCAGCAGGGCCTTGTTGCGTGCGGGGCCCTCCTCGTACGACGTGGTGATCAGGGACAGCGCGGCGGGGGTCATGAACGCGGCGGCGACACCGGTCACGAAGCGGGCGACGACCAGCATCCAGCCCTCGGTGGCGAAGCCGCCGAGCCCGGAGAAGAGCAGGAAGACGGTGAGCCAGAAGAGGAACATCCGCCGTCTGCCCAGCAGGTCCGCCGCTCTGCCGCCCAGCAGGGTGAAGCCCGCGTAGCCCAGTACGTAGCCGCTCACCACCCATGCCGCGGTGCCTGTGCCGAGTCCTAGATCGGCGCGGATCGTGGGGATCGCCACGGCGAGCATCGCGACGTCGATGCCCTCCAGGAAGATCGTTCCGCAGAGGACGAGCAGCAGTGCCCAGGCGCGGGTGCCCATACCGGTGCCTGTACCGGCGCCCGTACCGGTGCTCATGCTCGTGGCCATGACGAGGCTCCTTCACAGAGGTCGCGCGGGATCGGTCGGTTACCGGAGTGAGGGTCGGTTCCCCATCGGGGGTCGGTTCCCTCTTGTAACCAAGGCGATCCTGCGGCATGCTCGGCCAGCATGGAAGAAGGCACTTCGAAGTCACCGAGTAACCCCGGCGGCACCATGGCCGTGGCCGACGCTCCAGGCGTGGACGGGTCCGGCGCACCGGTCGTGGACGGGACCGACGCGGACTGCTTCGACCCGTTCCAGTGGGACACCCGTGAGGACTGCGAGGTACGGCAGATCCTCGACCGGATCGCGGACAAGTGGTCCCTGCTGGTGATCGCGCTCCTCGACAACAGGACGCTGCGGTTCACGGAACTGCGGCGGGAGATCGACGGCATCAGCCAGCGGATGCTGACGGTGACGCTGCGGCAGCTGGAGCGGGACGGGCTGGTCCACCGGACGGTTCACCCCGTGGTGCCGCCCCGGGTGGAGTACGGGCTGACCTCGCTGGGGTGCACGTTGCACGAGACGATCCAGTCCCTGGTGAACTGGACGGAGGCGCATCGGGCGGAGATCGCGGCGGCGCGGGCCGCGTACGACGCGCGGGCGGTCGGTTGAGGGGCCGTCCGGCCCGTCCCCCGTGGTGTCCTCCCACCTGGGCGTAGGTGCCCCCGGACAAACGTGCAGGAACGGGAGCGCGGGGTTCCGCCGGTACCGGTATTCCGTGCGGGCTTCGGCGCGAGTGCGATCGCTCGGGCGGTTCAGGTACGGCGGGTGAGGGTGTTCTGGGCGGCGAGGAGCCTGCGGTTGTTGCGGGCTGTGCGGATCGCGTCCCAGGTCAGCAGTGACAGCGCGGCCCACACCAGGGCGAAGCCGAGCCAGCGTTCCAGCGGCATGGCCTCCTTGAAGTACAGGACACCCAGCAGGAACTGGAACATCGGCGCCATGTACTGGAGCAGCCCCAGCGTGGACAGCGGGACCCGGATCGCCGCGGCCCCGAAGCAGACCAGCGGTACGGCGGTCACCAGGCCGGTCGCCGCGAGCAGCGCCATATGGCCGAAGCCCTCGCTGCCGAACGTCGACTCACCGCGTGCGCCCAGCCACAGCAGATAGCCGAGCGCCGGCAGGAACAGGACCGCGGTCTCGGCGGACAGCGACTCCAGCCCCCCGAGCCCCACCTTCTTCTTCAGCAGCCCGTACACCGCGAACGAGAACGCCAGGCACAGCGAGATCCATGGCGGCCGGCCGTACCCGATGGTGAGCACGACGACCGCGGCGGCACCGGTGCCCACCGCCACCCACTGCCAGCGGCGCAGCCGCTCCTTGAGCAGCAGCACGCCGATCGCGATGGTGACCAGCGGGTTGATGAAGTACCCGAGCGACGCCTCGACCACGTGGCCGGCGTTCACCGACCAGATGTACACGCCCCAGTTGATGGTGATCACCACCGCCGCGCCGACGAGCATCGCCAGCTGACGGGGGCTGCGTATGAGCTCCCCGGCCCACGCCCAGCGGCGTACGACGAGCAGGCCCAGGGCGACGAAGGCGAGCGACCACACCATGCGGTGGGCCAGGATCTCCGCCGCCGCGGCGGGCTTCAGCAGCGGCCAGAAGAGGGGGACGAGCCCCCACATGGCGTACGCGGTGACGCCGTTCAGCAGGCCGAAACGGTGCTCGCCGTGGGCGTCCCTCGGGGCGCCCGGGGACGCGCCGGTCGACGCCCCCGGTCCGGCCGTCGCAGCGGCTCCCGCCTCCGTCGCAGCCATGGCTCCCCCTCGTACCGGATGCGCGTGCGAACGGCACGCCTCCAAGAAGGTAGCGCCGACTCCCCCGCCCTGTCATGCCCGTACCGCGATACGGTCATGACACCCCGTGAGCCGCCCTCGCGTCGCCTTCGCTCCCGCTCCCGCTCCCCAGGTTCGTCCGGCTGGGCGTACTTGTCCCTGTGCGGGTCGCTCGTGGGGTGCGCAGTTCCCCGCGGGTCGCCTTCGCTTGCGCTTCCCAGGTCTGTCCGGCTGGGCGTACTTGTTTCCTGTGCGGGTCGCTCGTGGGGTGCGCAGTTCCCCGCGCCCCTGGGTGCTGCCCCTTGCGGTCGTTCGCCGGGTGCGGGGCCGTCCTCGTCTTTGCGTAGTTCCCCGCGCCCCTGACGGGGCACCCCCTTCCCTCCCGCAGTCGCGCTGCTGCGGGAGGGGGTGGGCGGGAATCTCTGCCCGCAGACTCCGATGCTCTTCAGTCGGGCAAGGGGAATGTCCGACCGAGCGCGTTGGAGCGAGGACGGAGAATCCCGACCGGCACCGACCCGAAGAACAAGCAGATGGCGCCCCGATAGGGGCGCGGGGAACTGCGCGAAACCCACGAGCGACGGCACAGGAACGAAGTGCGTCCCGCCGGACGGACCTGGGAAGCGCAAGCGAAGGCGACCCGCGGGGAATTGCGCGAACCCACCGAGCGACGGCACAGGAAACAGGTGCGCCCCCAGGTACGAACCCGGGGGCGCGAGCAAAGGCGACCTGCGACGTGCGACTTACGAAGGCCACCTGCCAAGGGATCAGCCGACGACCGTCCAGGTGTCGCCCCCCGCGAGCAGCCCCGCGAGGTCCCCCTTCCCGTGCTGCTCGACCGCGGAATCCAGCTGGTCCGCCATCAACGTGTCGTACACCGGCCGGTCCACCGACCGGAACACCCCGATGGGGGTGTGGTGCAGCGTGTCGGGATCGGCGAGCCGCGACAGCGCGAACGCGTTCGTCACCGACGGACTGTGCGCGTCATGCACCAGCACCTGATCCGCGTTCTCCTCCGTGACCTCCACCACCTGGAGGTCACCGGTCAGCTGATCGCGGACGACACCCTTCGCGCCGTCCACCCCGAACCGGATCGGCTGCCCGTGCTCCAGCCGGATCACGGCCTCCTCGGCCTGCTGCCGGTCCTTGAGGACCTCGAACGCGCCGTCGTTGAAGATGTTGCAGTTCTGGTAGATCTCCACCAGCGCCGTACCGGGATGCGCCGCGGCCTGCCGCAGCACACTCGTCAGATGCTGGCGGTCGGAGTCCACCGTCCGCGCCACGAACGACGCCTCGGAGCCGATCGCCAGCGACACCGGGTTGAAGGGCGCGTCCAGCGACCCCATCGGCGTCGACTTGGTGATCTTGCCGACCTCCGAGGTCGGGGAGTACTGGCCCTTCGTCAGACCGTAGATCCGGTTGTTGAAGAGCAGGATCTTGAGGTTGACGTTGCGGCGCAGCGCGTGGATCAGATGGTTGCCGCCGATGGAGAGGGCGTCACCGTCACCCGTGACGACCCACACGCTCAGGTCCCGCCGCGAGGACGCGAGGCCCGTCGCGATGGACGGCGCCCGGCCGTGGATCGAGTGCAGCCCGTAGGTGTTCATGTAGTACGGGAAACGGGAGCTGCACCCGATCCCGCTGACGAAGACGACGTTCTCCTTCGCCAGGCCCAGCTCCGGCATGAAGCCCTGGACCGCCGCGAGGACCGCGTAGTCCCCGCACCCGGGGCACCAGCGCACCTCCTGGTCGGACTTGAAGTCCTTCATGGACTGCTTGGCCGTGGCCTTCGGCACCAGGGAAAAAGCCTGGATGCCGCCTGCGCCGTCCGTGGTGGTCTCAGCCATCGATGGCCTCCTTGAGAACCGTGGCGAGCTGCTCCGCCTTGAACGGCAGTCCGGTCACCTGGGTGTAGGACCGGGCGTCGACCAGGTACTTGGCGCGGACGAGGGTGGCGAGCTGGCCGAGGTTCATCTCGGGGATCACCACCTTGTCGTAGCGCTCCAGGATCTCGCCCAGATTCGCCGGGAACGGGTTGAGGTGCCGCAGATGCGCCTGCGCGACCTGCTCACCGGCCGCCCGCAGCCGCCGTGCCGCCGCCGTGATCGGCCCGTACGTCGAACCCCAGCCGAGCACCAGCAGCCGCGCCTCGCCGGACGGGTCGTCGACCTCCAGGTCGGGGACCGCGATCCCGTCGATCTTCGCCTGCCGGGTGCGGGTCATGAAGTCGTGGTTGGCCGGGTCGTACGAGATGTTGCCCGTGCCGTCCTGCTTCTCGATGCCGCCGATCCGGTGCTCCAGACCGGGCGTGCCGGGGATCGCCCACGGCCGCGCCAGCGTCCGCGGGTCGCGCTTGTACGGCCAGAAGACCTCGGTGCCGTCGTCCAGCGTGTGGTTGGGGCCCTGCGCGAACTGGACCCGCAGGTCCGGCAGCTCCTCGGTCTCCGGGACCCGCCACGGCTCGGAGCCGTTGGCGAGGTAGCCGTCGCTGAGCAGGAACACCGGGGTGCGGTACTCCAGCGCGATCCGCGCGGCCTCGATCGCCGCGTCGAAGCAGTCCCCCGGGGTCCGCGGCGCCACGATCGGCACCGGCGCCTCGCCGTTGCGGCCGTACATCGCCTGGAGGAGGTCGGCCTGCTCGGTCTTGGTGGGCAGCCCGGTGGACGGGCCGCCGCGCTGGATGTCCACGATCAGCAGCGGCAGCTCCAGGGAGACCGCGAGCCCGATCGCCTCGCTCTTGAGCGCGACACCCGGACCGGAGGTCGTGGTCACCCCGAGCGAACCGCCGAAGGCCGCGCCGAGCGCGGCGCCGATGCCCGCGATCTCGTCCTCGGCCTGGAACGTCCGCACACCGAAGTTCTTGTGCTTGGACAGCTCGTGCAGGATGTCGGAGGCGGGAGTGATCGGGTACGACCCGAGGTACAGCGGCAGATCCGCCAGCTGCCCGGCCGCGACCAGCCCGTACGACAGGGCGAGGTTGCCGGAGATGTTGCGGTACGTGCCCGCGGGGAACGCCTTCGTCGCCGGGGCCACCTCGTAGGAGACCGCGAAGTCCTCGGTCGTCTCGCCGAAGTTCCAGCCCGCGCGGAACGCCGTGATGTTCGCCTCGGCGATGTCCGGCTTCTTCGCGAACTTCGTCCGCAGGAACTTCTCGGTGCCCTCGGTCGGCCGGTGGTACATCCAGGACAGCAGTCCCAGCGCGAACATGTTCTTGCTGCGGCCCGCGTCCTTGCGGGACAGGTCGTACTCCTTCAGCGCCTCCACGGTCAGCGTGGTCAGCGGCACCGGGTGCACGCTGAAGCCGTCCAGCGAGCCGTCCTCCAGGGGGGATGTGTCGTATCCCACCTTCTGCATGGCCCGCTTGGTGAACTCGTCCGTGTTGACGATGATCTCCGCGCCGCGCGGCACGTCGGCGATGTTCGCCTTCAACGCGGCCGGGTTCATCGCGACCAGGACGTTCGGCGCGTCGCCCGGGGTCAGGATGTCGTGATCGGCGAAGTGCAGCTGGAAGGACGAGACCCCCGGCAGGGTGCCTGCGGGGGCGCGGATCTCGGCGGGGAAGTTCGGCAGCGTCGACAGGTCGTTGCCGAAGGACGCGGTCTCCGAGGTGAAGCGGTCACCGGTGAGCTGCATACCGTCCCCGGAGTCACCCGCGAAGCGGATGATCACCCTGTCCAGTCGGCGGACTTCCTTCTCACCACCTGGTTGGTCCGGCGTCGGCAGACGCTGCCCGCCGACATGTTCGACGGCGGTCCCGTCGGCCGGTTCGGCTGGGCTACTGACCTGGCTGGTCACTGAACTGGACCTCCCTCGGGGCGGCTCTTCCAGGTGGGCCGGGTGGCCGACCTACCCCGCCCATACCCTACGTCGGTAAGGGTCACCTTCCCTCGGCCGTTCGTATGATGGACGCGTTCGTGAGATGCGCATGATGGCTGATATGGCATGGCGACCCGGCTCTCCATGATCACTCGTGGCCCCGATTCCCGGCGGGGCGACGCTCCCGCCTCGTCTCTTCGTGTCCCCGACAGAGTGTGGGGCGATCAAGAATTGAGATACGTGAGGACCGCTAGAACACGCCGGTGATCCCCGTCACTCGGCGACAGCCCCAGCTTCAGGAAGATGTTGCTGACGTGCTTCTCCACGGCACCGTCGCTCACCACGAGCTGCCGGGCCACCGCGGAGTTCGTCCGGCCCTCCGCCATCAGCCCCAGCACCTCCCGCTCCCGGGGGGTCAGCCCCGCGAGCACGTCCTGCTTGCGGCTGCGGCCCAGGAGCTGCGCCACCACCTCGGGGTCCAGGGCGGTGCCGCCCTGGGCGACCCGGACCACCGCGTCCACGAAGTCCCGGACGTCCGCGACCCGGTCCTTCAGCAGATAGCCCACACCGCGGCTGGAACCCGCGAGCAGCTCCGTCGCGTACCGCTCCTCCACGTACTGGGACAGCACGAGGACGCCCAGGCCCGGGTGTGCCTTGCGGAGCCGGACCGCCGCGCGGACACCCTCGTCCGTGTGGGTCGGCGGCATCCGGACATCGGCCACCACCACGTCCGGCAGCGCGTTCTCGGCGGCGAGCTCCGTGATGGTCTTGATCAGTGTCTCCGCGTCGCCCACGCCCGCGACCACGTCGTGGCCCCGGTCGGTCAGCAACCGGGTCAGTCCTTCCCGGAGCAGCACCGAATCCTCGGCGATGACCACTCTCACCCTTGCCTCCACGCTTTGGCCCCCCACCCTGAGCTGAATCCCGTCGGTCGGGTCCAGCATCCCAGGTGGCCAACAGTGGCCGTTCGCCTCCACGGGTCGCCTTCGCTTGCGCTTTCGAGGTCTGTCCGGTTGGACGTACTTGTCCCTGTGCCGTCGCTCGTGGGGTGCGCAGTTCCCCGCGCCCCTGGGTTTCCTGTGCTGGGCGCACTTCGTTCCTGTGCCGTCGCTCGTGGGGTGCGCAGTTCCCCGCGCCCCTTTGGGGCGCTCCTTCAGGCGGCCTTTCGGGTGCGGGACCACCCTCCCCGCGCAGTCGCAGGACTCACGTAAGGGGGTGGGCGGGAATCTCTGCCCGCAGACTCCGATGCTCTTCAGTCGGGTACGGGTACGTCGTACCGAGCGCGTTGGAGCGAGGACGGAGAATCCCGACCGGCACCGACCCGAAGAACCGACCGGACGCGCCCCAAAGGGGCGCGGGGAACTGCGCGAAGACGAGGGCCGACCCGCACCCGAAGAAGCGACCGTAATGGGGCAGCATCCAGGGGCGCGGGGAACTGCGCGAAACCACCGAGCGACGGCACAGGAACGAAGTACGTCCAGCCGGACAGACCTCGGAAGTGAGGGCGACCCCTTACCCGAAGAGCGGCAGCACGAGGCAGTACCCCAAAAGCGCAAGCGAAGGCGTCACGTGCGCCAGGGGAGTTCCGCCGTGACCCGGGTGGGGCCCGCGACGGGGGAGTCGACGACCAGGACGCCGTCCACCGCGCCGAGGCGTTCCGCCAGCCCCGCGAGACCGGACCCCGCACCGACCTCCGCGCCGCCCACGCCGTTGTCCGTGACCTGGAGCAGCAGCCGGTTCTCCACCCGCCAGACGTCCACGGTGGCCCGGGTCGCCCCGCTGTGCTTGCTGACGTTCTGGAGGAGTTCCGAGACGGTGAAGTACGCGATCCCCTCGATCGCGGGCGCCGGACGCTGCGGCAGATCCACCTCGACCTGCACCGGGACCGTGCACCGCGAGGCCACCGAGGACAGCGCGGCGTCCAGCCCGCGGTCGGTGAGGACGGCCGGGTGGATGCCCCGGGCGAGGTCCCGCAGCTCCTGGAGCGCGGTCTTCACCTCGCCGTGCGCCTCGTCCACCATGCGGGCCGCCGCGTGCGGGTCCTCGTTCAGCTTCTCCTTGGCGAGGCCGAGGCCCATCGCGAGGTTGACGAGCCGGGCCTGGGCCCCGTCGTGCAGGTCGCGCTCGATACGGCGCAGATCGGCCGCCGCCGTATCGACCACGACACCCCGGTCCGACTCCAGCTCGACCACCCGGTTGACCAGCTTCGACGGGCTCAGCAGGCCCCAGACCAGCAGCCGGTCCACCATCGTCAGGCCCCGGATCAGCCACGGGGTGGCCAGCGTCAGCGCCAGCCCGATCCCGGCGGTCACCGCCAGCTCGAACGGGTTGTTCAGATACACCGAGCGGTTCTCGTCACCGAAGAGCTGGATGCCGTCCTGGCCGACGTACGTGGGGAAGACCCAGTACCAGAGCGGGTACGTCAGCAGGGCCCAGCCGAGGGACCAGAAGGTCACCGACACCGTGAAGGTCACGATCGACCAGGGCATGTGCAGCACCATGTACAGCAGGTTCCGCCAGGAGGAGCCGCTCTTGAAGACCGCGCCGACCCATCCCATGAAGCCCGGCTTCGCGGCGCGCAGCGGCTCCGCGCTCCCGATCTCCATGCCCAGCAGGGCCCGGGCCCGGGTGCGCTCCATCGCGGCGAATCCCCGGGCCGACGCGAGCGTGGCCGCCAGGAGCGGGACGCCGAGGAACGTGATCAGCAGTCCGGCACTCAGCGAGAACATCGTCACCGCGAGGGTGAACGTGATGACGCTGATCGGGAGACTGAGCAGGGTGAAGCCGAACTCGCGCCACATCCGCGCCGCGAACGGCGCGCGCAGCCCCGCCGGAAGCAGATGCCGTGCGCCGGACCCCGCCCCGCCGAACCCGGGCCGGCCCTGCCGCCCGTAATCCTGTCCGTACTCCGTGGCCATCTTCGTCGTCCTTCTGCTCGTCACGCCGGACCGGCGCGTTCCCATCGGCCCACCCGGACCACCGGCTGTCCGTCCGTGCTTCCAGCTTCCCGGCCCCGGCCGGGCGGGACCATGCGGCAGGTCTCCGTCTCCGCCCGGGGGTTTTCCCTACCCCCGGGCCCACCTCCGGGCCCACCTCCGGGCCGGCGGGCTGCCCGCTCCCCCTATCCCTTCCGCTCGGACGGGGGGTCCGCGACCCGGTCGCGCCACGGCAGCTCCGCCGTGACCGTGGTCGGGCCGCCGACCGGGGAATCGACCATGAACAGGCCGTCGACCGCGCCCAGCCGGTCCGCGAGGCCCGCCATCCCGGTCCCCCCTTCGAGGCTCGCGCCGCCCTGGCCGTCGTCCTCGACCTGGATGAGGAGGCGGTCCCCCGAGCGCCAGACCTCCACCGAGGCGGAGCGGGCGCGGCTGTGCTTGCTGACGTTCTGGAGGAGTTCCGAGACGGTGAAGTACGCGATGCCCTCGATCGCGGCGGCGGGTCGGCCGCCCATGTCGGTCGTCACCCGGACCGGGACCGTGCAGCGGGTGGCCACCGAGGACAGGGCGGCGTCCAGTCCGCGGTCGGTGAGGACGGCCGGGTGGATGCCCCGGGCGAGGTCCCGCAGCTCCTGGAGCGCCAGCTTCACCTCGCCGTGCGCCTCGTCGACCATCAGCGCGGCCGTGTCGGGGTCCTCCAGCAGCTTCTCCTTGGCGAGGCCGAGGCCCATCGCGAGGTTGACGAGCCGGGCCTGGGCCCCGTCGTGCAGGTCACGCTCGATACGGCGAAGATCGGCCGCCGCGGTGTCCACCACGACCCCCCGGTCCGACTCCAGCTCGGCGATCCGCCGCTCCAGCTCGTCGGAGGGCGAGAGCAGGCCGCGCACCATCATCCGGTCGACATCGGTCAGCCAGCGGGCCAGATACGGCAGCAGCGGCCACAGCACCAGCAGCGACACCAGCGCCAGCGCGAACGTCAGCACACCCCACGGCAGTCTGATGACCGCGTAGAGCGCCGCCCGCCAGGCCACCGGGTCCGCCAGCATCGTCCGCAGCCGCACCAGGTACGGCCGCCCGCGCAGCGGCAGCGGGCTCGGCTCCTCCACCCGCACCCCCAGCAGGACCCGCGCCCGGGTCCGCTCCGCGCGGCCGAGCCGCCGCGAACCGGCCAGACTCGCCGCGAGCAGCGGCAGACCGATCACCGTCACGGCGAGCCCGGCACCGAGCGCCAGGGTCGTCACCGCGTAGACGAAGCCGAGCAGGCCGAACGGCAGGTTCAGCAGAAGATGCAGCGTCTCCCGCCGGGCCCACCTGTCCAGCGGGAAGCGCGGCGGGGGCGGCTTCTCCACCAGCTCCCCTCCGGCCCCTCGGTCCCCGGACACCCCGGGCCGGGCCCCCGGGGTACGGGACCCGCCTCTCGCGGCGGGCTGCCCTGCCGTCGGGCCCGGGCCGGAAGCCCTGCCCCCGCCCTCGGCGGATGCGGTCATTCGTGCGGTCATGTCCAAAGCGTGCCTGGTGGTGGGCCCCCGGCGCCATGAGGCGGACCGCCTTCCCACGCTGTGGATAACCCCACCATCCGCCCCGTCCCCCACCCCGAGGCCCGGCCACGACACCCCCCGCCGCACCCGCGCCACACCCCCCGCCGCGCCTCCGCCGCACCTCGCGCCACCGCACCCCCCGCCCCCTCGCCGCACCCCCCGCCCCGAACGCGGTCCGGCCCCGCTCCGGCCGCGGCCCCGTGCCGGGCTGCTTACGGTCCCCTTAGCAGGGCCTAGACTCCCGTGCGTACAGAACGTCGAACATCGCGCACCGCACGCGCACCACCCGCTCCGCCGCCCGGCGTTCCGGGTCCGGAACGCGCCATCGGGCGCAAGATTCAGGGAGCGAGGGGCGGACGTGCCGGAACCGACCGTTCTCGCGGAGGGCTCGGAGAGCTACTTCCAGTCGTACTCCGTCGTAGGACTGCTCGCCGTCATCGGCGTGCTCTTCGTCGCCGTCGCCTTCGGCGCCGGACGACTGCTGCGCCCGGTCGTGCCGACACCGGAGAAACTTCTCACCTACGAGTGCGGTGTCGACCCCGTCGGCGACGGCTGGGCACACACCCAGGTCCGCTACTACGTCTACTCGTTCCTGTACGTGATCTTCGCCGTCGACTCGATCTTCCTCTTCCCCTGGGCCACCGTCTTCGCGGACCCGGGGTACGGGGCGACGACCCTCGTCGAGATGTTCATCTTCCTCGGGTTCCTCGCCGTGGGCCTGCTCTACGCGTACAAGAAGGGCGTCCTGACATGGACGTGACCCCGCCCGCATCCGCCACCGCGCCGGGCCCCGTGCCGCTGCCCGAGCCCCGCAGGCTCGGCGCGCTCTCCCGGCTGGCCCCCGAACCGATGAAGGTGGTCCTCAACTGGGGCCGCCGGTACAGCCTGTGGGTCTTCAACTTCGGACTCGCCTGCTGCGCCATCGAGTTCATCGCCGCGTCGATGGCCCGCCACGACTTCATCCGCCTCGGGGTCATCCCGTTCGCCCCGGGCCCCCGGCAGGCCGATCTGATGATCGTCTCCGGCACGGTCACCGACAAGATGGCCCCGGCCGTGAAGCGGCTGTACGAGCAGATGCCCGAGCCCAAGTACGTCATCTCCTTCGGCGCCTGCTCCAACTGCGGCGGCCCGTACTGGGACTCGTACTCGGTCACCAAGGGCGTCGACCAGATCATCCCCGTCGACGTGTACGTCCCCGGCTGCCCGCCGCGGCCCGAGGCGCTGCTCCAGGGCATCCTCAAGCTCCAGGAGAAGATCGCCCGGGAGTCGCTGGGGGAGCGGTACGGCGTGACCGGCGGCCCGTCGGCCGCCGCGCTCCAGAGCGGTCTGACGCCGCCGCCCGCGCCGCCGGCCGCCGCCGCGGACGAGCGGGAGGGCGACCGATGACGGGCTGGCTGCCCGCTCCCGCCGAGGAGCTGTTCGGCCCCGAAGCCACGGCGGACGAGTCGTACGACCTGCTGACCGTCGACGTCCCCGCCGCCTCCTGGATCACCGCCCTGGAGACCGCGCGCACCACCCTCGGCTGCACGTACTTCGACTGGCTGAGCGCTGTCGACGAGGGCGGGACGGGATTCCGCGTCTCGGCGCACGTCGTCGCCCTCGGCCCGGTACGTCGGCTGCTCGTGCGCACCGCCGTCCCGCGTGAGGCCGCCGTACTGCCCTCGGCGGTCGGCGTGTACGCGGGCGCCGCCTGGCACGAACGCGAGACCCACGAGATGTTCGGCGTCGGCTTCGACGGCCACCCCGGCCTCGATCCGCTGCTGCTGCCCGAGACCTTCGAGGGACACCCGCTGCGCAAGGACTTCGTGCTCGCCGCCCGGGTCGTCAAGGCGTGGCCCGGCGCGAAGGAGCCCGGCGAGTCCGAGCACGGCGGGCCCAAGCGCCGCCAGATGCTGCCGCCGGGCGTCCCCGACCCCAACGAGTGGGGCCCCCTCAAGGGCCAGCTCCCACCCGCCCCGGCCCGTCCGGCCCGCGGCGCGGCGGGCCGCGCGGGCGGCGCCGCCGCACGCGCGGCCGGGGACCGACCGGTCCGCCGCGCGCGTACGGCCCCCGCGGGGTCCGCAGGTACGGAGACGGGTACGGCGGGTACGGAGACGGGTACGGCTGCCGACACGGGTGCGCCGGTGGCGGGCGCGGCACCCGGTACGGGCGCCCCGGCCAGCGGTGCCACGGGTACTGCTGCACCGGCGTCCGACGGCTCGACCGGTACGCCGACTTCCGGTACCGGTACGGACACCGGGGCCGGTACGACGGCCGAACCCGGGGCCCGGCCCGCCCGCAGGGCACGGTCCGTCTCCGGCGGCTCCGCGTCCCAGCGTCCCGAGGCCGCCCCGGCCCCGGACTCCGCCCCGGCTCCCGACTCCGGTTCGCCGGAGTCCTCGGCGCCCACGGCCTCCGGCGACAGCGCGGCGGACACCTCCGCCGAGTCCGCCGCCCCGGCCGCACCGCCCCGCACCGGCAGCCCCGACGCGCCCTGGCACCACGCGCGGCCCGCCTTCGACGCGTCACGCCCCACCGGCGACAGCCCACCGGCCACGGAACCCGGGACCACCGAACCCGGGACCACGGAACCCAAGACCACGGAACCGGCCGCCACCGAACCCGAGGTCACGAAACCCGAGGCCACGAAACCGGACAGCGGGTCCCGTACCGAGGACAAGGAGGAAGCCAAGGCCGAAGCCAAGGCGGACGACAAGGCCACGGACTCGGACACGAACGCAGCCCCGGACGCGGCCACGAACAACACCACGGCCCCGACCCCGGCCCCGACCCCGACCCCGGACCCGAGCACGGACCCGGACCCGGACACAGCCACGGACGACGACACCCCTGGAGGTCCGCAGTGAACGACGCGCTCGACGTCGCCCTGCGACTCCTCGTCGTCTTCGCCGTCTTCCTCGTGCTGCCGCTCGTCGTCGGACAGGCCGAGCACAAGGTGATGGCCCATATGCAGGGCCGCCTCGGCCCGATGTACGCGGGCGGGTTCCACGGCTGGGCCCAGCTCGTCGCCGACGGCGTCAAGTTCGCCCAGAAGGAGGACATCGTCCCGGCGCGGGCCGACCGCAAGGTCTTCCAACTCGCCCCGGCCGTCGCCCTGCTGCCGTATCTGCTCGTCCTCCTCGCCATCCCGATCGGACCCGGTGAGGGCGCCGTCGGCGAGGTGATCGACGCGGGCATCTTCTTCGTCCTCGCGGTCATGGGCGTCAGCGTCCTCGGCTCGCTGATGGCGGGCTGGGCGTCCGCCAACAAGTTCTCCCTGCTCGGCGGACTGCGCACCGCCGCCCAGCTGCTGTCGTACGAGCTGCCGATGCTGCTCGCCGCCGCGTCCGTGGCGATGGCCGCCGGTACCGTCTCGCTGCCGGGAATCGTCGCCGCGTTCGAGTGGTGGTGGCTGCCCTGGCAGATCGTCGGCGCGATCGTCTTCTTCGTGGCCGGACTCGCGGAGCTGCAACGTCCGCCGTTCGACATGCCGGTCGCGGACTCGGAGATCATCTTCGGCGCGTACACCGAGTACACCGGACTGCGGTTCGCGCTGTTCCTGCTCGCCGAGTACGCCGGGATCGTCGTCCTGTGCGGGCTGACCACCGTCCTGTTCCTGGGCGGCTGGCACGGTCCGCTCGGCGCCGACGGGCTCGGCTGGGTGTGGACCCTGCTGAAGACCGCCGTCCTCGCGTTCGTCGTCATCTGGCTGCGCGTGACCTATCCCCGACTGCGGGAGGACCAGCTCCAGCGCCTCGCCTGGACCACGCTCGTCCCCCTCGCCCTCGCCCAGATCGCCCTCACCGGCGTCGTCAAGGTGGTGATGTGACACCCATGTCCGAGTCGCTTCCGCCGCGCAGGTTCCCCGGGTCCGGCCTCGCGAAGGGCCTGGCCGTCACCCTGCGGACGATGACCCGCAGGACGGTCACCGCGCAGTACCCCGATGTCCAGCCCGAACTGCCGCCCCGCACCCGGGGCGTCATCGCGCTGTTCGAGGAGAACTGCACGGTCTGCATGCTCTGCGCCCGCGAATGCCCCGACTGGTGCATCTACATCGACTCCCACAAGGAGACGGTGCCGGCCGCCGCCCCCGGCGGACGCGAGCGCAGCCGCAATGTGCTCGACCGGTTCGCCATCGACTTCTCGCTCTGCATGTACTGCGGTATCTGCATCGAGGTGTGCCCGTTCGACGCGCTGTTCTGGTCGCCGGAGTTCGAGTACGCCGAGACGGACATCCTCGAACTGACCCATGAGCGGGACAAGCTCCGCGAGTGGATGTGGACCGTCCCGGCGCCGCCCGCCCTCGACCCCGCCGCCGAGGAGCCCAAGGAACTGGCCGCCGCCCGTAAGACCGCCGACAAGTACGCGGCGGAGGCCGAAGCGGAGGCGCAGGCGGCTGCGGCGGCGACGGCAGCGTCCCAGGCCACCCCCGGCACCCCGTCGGCCACCCCCGACGACACGGCCCCCGGACCGGAGGGAACCCCGTGATCCCCATGTCCCCGACCCTGGCGGCCCCCCTCGCCGCCGGGAGCTCCGGATTCCTCTCCCCGACGGGCGTCGAGATCGCGTTCCTGCTCGTCGGCGTCGTCACCCTGGGCGCCGCGATCATCACCGTCACCACCAAGCAGCTGGTGCACGCCGCGCTGTGGCTGGTCGTCGCGCTCGGCGGGATCGCCGTGGAGTACCTGCTGCTCACCGCCGAGTTCATCGCCTGGGTACAGGTCCTGATCTACGTCGGTTCCGTCGTCGTCCTGCTGCTCTTCGGGCTGATGCTCACCCGGGCGCCCATCGGCCGCTCCCCGGACGCCGACTCGGGGAACCGGTGGGTCGCCCTCGCGGTCGCCGTCACCGCCGCCGTCGCGCTGGTCTGGGTCGTCGTGGACGCGTTCCGCACCACCCGGATGGACCTCGACACCGTCCAGGGCTCCACCGACGTCATGGGCGAGAGCCTCTTCCAGAACTGGGTGCTCCCCTTCGAGGCCCTTTCCGTGCTGCTGCTGGCGGCCCTGGTCGGCGCGATCGTGCTGTCCCGCAAGAGGGCCGCCGACCGCTCCGACGGCCCCCCGCCCGCCCCGGCACGCCGCGGCAGCCCGTCCGGCCCCACCCGGCCCGGCGGCACCCCGCCCACGGGTGGCACCCCGGGCCGCCCCGGCGCCCAGCCGCCCGCCGACCGGACGGAGACCGGCTGATGCATCTCGCCTACCCCGCGGTGCTGTCCGTCCTCCTCTTCTGCACCGGCCTGTACGGCGTGCTGGCCCGCCGGAACGCGATCCTCGTGCTGATGTCCGTCGAGCTGATGCTCAACGCCGTCAACCTGAACCTCGTCGCCTTCGACGTATGGCTCAGCGAGGCCGCCCGCGACACCCTGCACTCCGGCCAGGCCCTGACGCTGTTCACCATCGCCATCGCCGCCGCCGAGATCGGCATCGGCCTCGCGATCGTCCTCACCGTCTACCGCAACCGCGGCACCTCCGACATCGACAAGCTCCGCGACACCGCCGAGCACGGCGACGGGCCCGGCGACCCCGACGGCACCACCGCCACGGCACCCAGGACAGAGGCCGCCGCGTGACCACCACGACCCTCGCCGTACTCGTCCCCCTCCTGCCGTTCCTCGGCGCCGTCGCCGGGCTGCTCCTCGGCCGCACCGCCCCCGGCTTCGTCCGCCCGCTCGCGATCCTGCCGACGCTCGCCGCGCTGGCCCTCGCCGTCCTCGTCGCCGTACGGCAGGGCGGCGACCGGACCATCGAGGCGGCGACCCAGCTCACCCCCACCGGCTCCGTCCCCATCGAACTGGCGCTGCGCCTCGACGGCTTCGCCGTCCTCGTCGCCGTCCTCGTCGGTGCCGTCGCGACCTGTGTGCAGCTCTACTCGACCGGATATCTGCGCGACGACCCCCGCTACCCCTCGTACGCGGCGCTCGTCTCCCTGTTCACCTCCGCGATGTTCCTCGTCGTCTACTCGGGCGATCTGATGGTGCTGCTGGTGGGCTGGGAGATCATGGGCATCTGCTCGTACTTCCTGGTCGGCCACTACTGGGAGACCCCCGAGGCCCGCGCCGCCTCCCTCAAGGCGTTCCTCGTCACCAAACTCGGTGACGTCCCCTTCCTGATCGGTCTGTTCGCGCTCGCCGCGGACGCCGGGTCGTTCCGGATCAGCGCCGTCCTCGACACCGTCGCCGACGGCGGGCTCGACCACCCCACGGTGATCGCGCTGCTGCTGCTCGCGGGTGTCGCGGGCAAGTCGGCGCAGTTCCCGCTGCACACCTGGCTGCCCGACGCGATGGCGGGACCCACCCCCGTCTCCGCGCTGATCCACGCCGCGACGATGGTCACCGCCGGGGTCTACTTCATCGCCCGGCTGCTGCCCGTCTTCGCCGCCTCCGGCGCCGCCCTCGTCGTCCTCGCCGTGATGGCGACCGTGACGATGATCGGATCGGCGCTCGCCGCCCTCGCCCAGGACGACATCAAACGCGTCCTCGCCTACTCCACCATCGGCCAGCTCGGCTACATGACCGGCGCCCTCGCCGTCGGCGACCCCGGCGCGGCCGTCTTCCACCTCCTGTCGCACGGCGCCTTCAAGGCGCTGCTGTTCCTCGCCGCCGGAGCCGTCATCCACGCCGCCGGTACCAACTCGCTGGCCGCCATGTCCCGGATGGGCGGCCTGCGCACCCGTATCCCCGACGCCTACTGGACGATGACCGTGGCGCTGCTCGCGCTCGCCGCGATCCCCCCGTTCAGCGGCTTCTTCTCCAAGGAAGCCGTCCTCGTCGGCGCCGAGCACGCCGCCCACGGCGATGTCGCGGGCGTCCCCACGGCCGCGGGCTGGACCGTCCTCACCGCCGGTCTGCTGACCGCCCTGCTCACCGCCGCCTACGCCGCCCGGCTGTGGCTGCTCGCCTTCCGGGGCCGCGGCCCCGAGGCCGCCGACCACGGCCGGCAGCCGCTCGCCATGACCACCGTCCTGTGGGTCCTCGCGATCCCCTCCCTGGGCTTCGGTCTGGCCGTGGGCGTACTGCCCGAGTGGTTCGGCGGCGAGTCCCTCACCCCGACGCTCACCACCTCCGTCCTCGGCACGGGCGCCGCCCTCGTCGGCGGCCTCCTGATGTACGGGGCCTGGCGGCACACCTCCGCGGTCGCCGCCCGGACCCCGATGGGCGCCGTCGTCGCCCACCCCGACGCGGACGGCGGACATGTCGAGGCCGAGGCCATCGCCCTGCACCCGCGCGCGTACGGCGACATCGCCGGAGCGTGCGACCCCGCCGACCCCGGACGGCTGCTGCTCGGTCCGCTGCACCGGCACGCCGCCTCCGGCTTCCACCTCGACGCCGTGTACACCGTGCTGTTCGTCCGCCCCGTGAAGGCGGCGGCCGAACTCGTCCGCTTCCTGGACCGCGAGGTCGTCGACACCTATGTCCGCGGCGCGGGCGCGCTGCCCCGCTGGCTCGGCACCGCCGTACGTCGGGCCCAGACCGGCAATGTGCAGACCTATGTGAGCGCGCTGTTCGCGGGGACCGTCCTCCTGGCGGTCGCCGCAGTCCTCGTCGCCACCGCCGGAGCGTGAACCGCAGTGATCGAGATCAACGAGACCGTGATGCAGTTCCTTCTGGCGTTCGTCGTCGCCGCCCCGCTGCTGGGCGCCGCCGCCGCGCTGCTCCCGGCCCCGCCGGGTCTGCGGGGCAGCTCGCCCGACCAGGCGGTCCTGCGGCACGGCGTCACCGTGACCGGTGCGGTGCTGGCCGCCGCGATCGTCCTCACCCTCGGCTTCGACCATGACCGGCCGTCACGGATGCAGGCCACGACCGACGTCAGCTGGATCGCGGCCCTGGACGTACGCCTCCACCTCGGCATCGACGGCATCTCGCTCCCCCTGCTCGTCCTCACGGCGCTGTTGACCTTCCTGTGCGCCGTGTACAGCTACTACCACCCGCCCGCGGGCCCGTCCCCGAAGGCGTTCGTCGCCCTTGTCCTGGTCCTGGAGTCGGGCACGCTCGCGACCTTCGCCGTCCTCGATCTGATCCTGTTCTTCCTGGCCTTCGAGATGGTCCTCATCCCGATGTACTTCCTGATCGCCCGCTGGGGCGGCGCGGGCAGGCAGGCGGCGGCCTGGAAGTTCATCCTCTACACCCTGCTCGGCTCGGTCGTGATGCTGCTGGGCCTGCTCCTGATCGGTCTCAGGGCGGGCACCTTCGACATGGTGGCACTCGCCACCGACAACGGCCGCTCGCTCAGTACGTCCGTGCAGGTCGTCGCGGTGCTGGCGATCGGGATCGGGCTCGCGGTGAAGGCCCCGATGTGGCCCTTCCACAGCTGGCTGCCCGACGCCCACACCGCCGCCCCGACCGTCGGATCGGTCCTGCTGGCCGGGGTCCTGCTGAAGATGGGCACCTACGGATTCGTCCGTGTCCTGCTGCCGGTCGCCCCGGACGGCATGCACATCTTCGCGCCGTACCTCGCCGCGTTCGCCGTCGTCGGGATCATCTACGGCTCACTCGCCTGTCTCGCCCTCGCCAGGCCGGGCGCCAAGGGCGACCTCAAGCGCCTCATCGCCTACTCGTCCGTCGGGCACATGGGCTTCGTCCTCCTCGGGATCGCCACCCTCACCCCGACCGGCGTCAACGGCGCCCTCTTCGCGAACATCGCGCACGGTCTGATCACCGGCCTGCTGTTCTTCCTCGTCGGCGCCCTCAAGGACCGCACCGGCACCACCGACCTGGACTCCCTCGCCCAGGACACCGGCGCCGCCCTGTACGGCAAGGCGCCCCGGCTCGGCGGACTCTTCGCCTTCGGCGCCGTCGCGTCCCTCGGACTGCCCGGCCTCGCCGGGTTCTGGGGCGAGATGCTCGCGATGTTCGGCGCGTTCGACCCCGCCGACGGCCTCAACCGGCCCGCGTACCTCACCTTCACGGCCCTCGCCGGGTTCGGCACCCTGCTCACCGCCGCGTATCTGCTGATCGTGGTCCGCCGCGTCTGCATGGGCGCCCCCGCACCCGCTCCGGCCGCCACCACCCCGGCCGCCACCACTTCGGCCGCCACCGTCCCGGACACGCCCGCCCCGGACACCTCCGCCGCGGGACCGGGACCCGCCGCCACCCGTACCCCCCTCACGCTCCCCGACGTACGCGGCTACGAGTACGCCGCCTGGTCCCCGCTCGTCGTCCTCACCGTCATCGCCGGACTCTGGCCCGCCCTGCTGCTGGGCCTCACCGACCCGGCCGTGCAGAAGCTCCTCTCAGGAGGCAAGTCGTGACCCTCGCCGCCCTGGAGGTCCCCGACGTCGTCCAGTCCGTCGACTGGATCGCGATCGCGCCCCCCGCCATCACGGCGGTCATCGGGCTGCTGGTCCTCGTCGCCGACCTCTTCGTCCCCGAGGGCCGCAAGCACCTCCTCGGCTGGGCCTCCGTCGCGGGACTCACCCTCGCCACGCTGTCCCTGCTGCCGCTGCTGGACGCCGACCGCGCCACGTTCTGCCGGCTGTCCGACGACGACGTGTGCAGCTACACCGCCGACCAGTTCACCCTCGCCGTCCAGCTCCTCGTCCTCGGCGGCGCGCTCCTCACCGCGCTGCTGTCGGTGACCGCCTCCCGCGACCACGCCGACACCCCACGCGCGCGCGCCGTGCCCGGCGGCGAGTACTGGTTCCTGCTGCTGTCCTCCGCCGCGGGCGCCGCCCTGCTGCCCGCCTCCCGCGATCTCGCCACCCTGGTGGTCGCCCTTGAGGTGGCGTCCCTGCCCGCGTTCGCGCTGGTCGGCCTGAAGCGCGGCGACCGGATGTCCTCCGAGGCCGCCCTCAAGTTCTTCCTGTCCTCGGTCACCGCCACCGCCGTCACCCTGATGGGCGTCAGCTTCGTCTACGCCACCACCGGCAGCCTCTATCTGACGGAGATCGCCGACGGCCTCACGCGCGTGGACGGACAGTTCGACACCCTCGCGCGGACAGGTGTCGTCCTCACCCTCATCGGCTTCGCCTTCAAGACGGCCGCCGTACCGTTCCACTTCTGGGTCCCCGACACCTATGTCGGCGCGCCCCTGCCGATCGCCGCGTATCTGTCGGTCATCGGCAAGGCCGTCGGCTTCTCCGGGCTGATCCTCGTCACCGTCGTCGCGTTCCCCTCGTACGCCGACGTATGGGGCCCCGCGCTCGCCGTACTGGCGGCCCTCACCATGACCATCGGCAACGCGGCGGCCCTGCGGCAGAGCGTCACGCGCGCGTACAGCGCGGTACGCCTGCTCGCCTGGTCCTCCGTCGGCCAGGCCGGGTACCTCCTGGTCCCGATCGCCGCGGCGGCCTACGCGAAGGACGGCGAACGCGCGGTCGGCTCCACCGTGTCGTACGCCCTGATGTATGCCGCCGTGAACCTGGGCGCCTTCGCCGTCGCCGCGCTGGTCGCCCGGACCCGGCCCCTCAACCGGCTCAGCGACTACCGGGGCCTGTACGCGGAGCGCCCGCTGGCCGCCCTCGTCCTCGCGTTCTTCCTGCTGTGCCTCGCGGGGCTGCCGCCGGGCATCATCGGGCTCTTCGCGAAGGTCACCGTCTTCTCGTCGGCGGTGGACGCGGGCCTCGGCTGGCTCGCCGTGATCATGGCCGTCAACGTCGTCATCGCCCTGTACTACTACCTTCAGTGGACCGCGCTGCTGTTCCGCACCCCGGAGACCGCGGAGGGCACGGAGACGGTGAAGGCCGCCGGGCCCGCGGGGTCCGCGGGAGCCGGGAAGGCCGCCGCGGGCACCGCCCCGGCCGTACCGGCCGCACCGGACGGGTCATCCGTCAGCCCGGACGTGGCGACGGTCCCGGGGACACCGGAAACCGGTGCCGCCCCCCGGCCGGGGCTCCCCGTCCCCCTCGCCCTCGCCGCGGCCATCGCCCTGGCGGCCGTTCTGGCCGTCGTCCTGTCCGGCGCGCCGCAGCTCGTCCTGAGGTTCTCCGACACGGTCCTCTTCTGACCCCACGACCCGGGGGCGGAAGCGCCACTCCCGCACCGCGGCCGAGCTCTCTCTTCAACTTTTGGCGATGTCAAAGAAATTTGACATCGCCAAAAGTTAAAGAAGCCACAGTGCGGGACGGCGCTTCCCTCCCCCCGGCCGCACCCGCCGCCGGGCCGGGGTCACCCGGTCGGCCGACCCCGGCGGGCGCGAGCACAAGGGAACTAGTCCCGCCCGCCTGGCGTTGACCAGTACGGGAGGGTCCACTGGACCGTAGGAAGAAGTACCGGCAGCGGCACCACCGCTGCGGAGCACCAAGGAGCAGAGGGTTCCCCTGCCGCACCACCAGGAGGGCTGACTGTGCACCGCCGGCACAACGGGCTGAAGACCGCCGTTCTTCTCGGAGGACTGTCGGCGCTCATCATCGTCATCGGCAGTCTCTTCGGGCGTACGGGCCTGATCGTCGCCGTCGTCGTGGCCCTGGGCACCAACGCGTACGCGTACTGGAACAGCGACAAGCTGGCCCTGCGCGCGATGCGGGCCCGCCCGGTCAGCGAGTTCGAGGCCCCGGCGCTGTACCGCATGGTGCGCGAGCTCTCCACCCAGGCCCGTCAGCCGATGCCCCGGCTCTACATCTCACCCACCGAGGCGCCGAACGCGTTCGCGACGGGCCGCAACCCGCGCAACGCCGCCGTCTGCTGCACGGAAGGCATCCTCCGGCTGCTCGACGAACGCGAGCTGCGCGGCGTCATCGGGCATGAGCTGAGCCATGTCTACAACCGCGACATCCTCATCTCCTCGGTCGCCGGCGCCCTCGCCTCCGTGATCATGTTCCTCGTCAACTTCGCCTGGCTGATCCCGTTCGGCCGCTCCGACAACGACGACGGCCCCGGCATCTTCGGCATGCTGCTGATCATGCTGCTCGGCCCGCTGGCAGCGTCGGTCATCCAGCTGTCGATCAGCCGCTCCCGCGAGTACGAGGCCGACGCCTCCGGCGCCCAGCTCACCGGGGACCCCCTGGCACTCGCCAGCGCCCTGCGGAAGCTGGACGCGGGCACCAAGCAGCTGCCCCTGCCGCCCGAGCCCAGGATCGAGACGGCGAGTCATATGATGATCGCCAACCCGTTCCGGCCGGGCCGGGGCCTCTCCAAGATGTTCTCCACACATCCGCCGATGGCCGAGCGCATCGCCCGGCTCGAACAGATGGCAGGTCGACATCAGTGAAGACAATCCTCAACATCATCTGGCTCATATTCAGCGGCTTCTGGCTGTTCCTCGGCTATATGTTCGCCGGTGTGCTGCTGTTCATCACGATCATCGGCATCCCCTTCGCCCTGGCGTCGTGGCGGATCGGCTTCTACGCCCTGTGGCCCTTCGGGCAGACCGTGGTCGAGCGGCCCACCTCGGGCGCCGCGTCCTTCGTGGGCAACGTCCTGTGGCTGATCCTCGCGGGCTGGTGGCTGGCCCTGGCCCATATCGTCACGGGCGTCATCCAGTGCGTCACGATCATCGGCATCCCGCTGGGCCTCGCCAACTTCAAGCTGATCCCGGTTTCCCTGATGCCGCTCGGCAAGGAGATCGTCAGCACCGACCAGCCCTTCGCCGGCCGCTGGTGACCCGCCCGGGACCCGGCGCGTCCGCGTTGTCAGTGGCGGATGGCAGCATGAAGTCATGCCCGACACCGAGGACTTGCTGACCCGTCTCGCAGACAGGGCGCGCACCGATCCCCCCTGGGGCTGGAGCGCCCCGCCCGCCCCGGCCGACCCGGGGACGCTCGCGCGCGCGGAGGAAGCCCTCGGCTTCGCCCTGCCACCCCTGCTGGCCGCCCTGTACACCCGGGTGGCCGACGGGGGATTCGGCCCGGAGTACGGTCTGCTGCCCCTGCTGGAGGGCTCCGCCGGAGGCGAGCCCCCGGCGGTGGGCCAGTACCTCGCCGCGCGGGCCGACCCCGAGTGGCCCTGGCCCGCCGGGGTGCTCCAGATCGCCCACTGGGGCTGCGGCATGTACGCCTGCGTCGACTGCACCGACGAGGCCGCCCCCGTCCTCCTCTACGAGCCGAACGGCGGCAACCCGGAGTACGCCTGGTTCTCCGACAGCCCGAGCCTCGCCCGCTGGCTCCAGGACTGGCTGGACGGCACCGGCTGGTACGACGGGGACGAGAGCGACATGGACCTCCCCGCCTGGCCGGACTACGCCCACCGCGTCAGGCCCCCGGCAGCTACCGTACCGACCCCTGGGAAGCCCGCAGCGGGCCCCTGAGCCCCCGGGGACCACCGACCCGGCCCCGGGGGACCACCGGCCCCGCCCGGACCCCCGGCTCGACCACCGAGCTACGCGGCCCCACGGCCCAGTCCGTAGTCACCCACCTCACCTCAGCGCGGCGCCCGCCACCCGGCAGGCGCCGCACGAGGCCCGCCGATCAAGGACCTCCGGACCGCCGCCCCGCCTACCGGTAGTTCACGAACTGGATCGCGAAGTCGAACTCCTGGCCCTTCAGCAGGGCGATGACGGTCTGGAGGTCGTCCCGGCTCTTCGAGCTGACCCGCAGCTCCTCGCCCTGGACCTGCGCCTTGATGCCCTTGGGGCCCTCGTCACGGATGAGCTTCGCGACCTTCTTCGCGTTCTCCTGGGAGATGCCCTCCTGGATCGAGGCGGAGAGCTTGTACTCCTTGCCGGACAGCTGCGGCTCGCCGAGGTCGAGCGACTTCAGGGAGATCCCGCGCTTGACCAGCTTGGTCTGGAAGACATCGAGGACGGCGTTCACCCGGTCCTCGGAATTGGCCTGCATCAGAATCTTGTCGCCGGACCAGGCGATCGACGCCCCGACGTTGCGGAAGTCGTAGCGCTGCGAGATCTCCTTGGCGGCCTGGTTGAGGGCGTTGTCGACCTCCTGCCGCTCGACCTTCGAGACGATGTCGAAACTGGAGTCGGCCATGTCCTGTGGCTCCTTGTATCGGGGTGCGTAGAGGCGGCCGTGGAACGCGGACCGCATCCGTAAAGCCTAGCCACCGCCCCCGCGTCGGGTGCCGCTCAATCGAGTGGCGGAGCACCCCCGGGCATCGGGTATCGTTTACGTCGTTGCCAGGGAGCGGACCGCAAGATCAGCTCCTCAGCGACATCCCAGGCGGTGTGCCCGAGCGGCCAAAGGGAGCAGACTGTAAATCTGCCGGCTCAGCCTTCCCAGGTTCGAATCCTGGCGCCGCCACATCGAGTAACCCCCTTCCGACGCGGAGACGCGCCGGAAGGGGGTTACTTGTTTTCCAGGACCCGGTCATGACCCCGCCGCGAGCCGTACCGACGGCCGACGGGCCGACGGACGGCCCGAACGGCCGCCCCCCAGGTCACCCGGTCAGGCGGCCGGGCACTGCTTCCATGCCAGGTGGTAGACCGTGTTGACGCTGCCGTCGGTGGAGTCCATCGTCATGAAGCTGGTCTTCGAGCGGTCGGACCCGCCGAGCTGCACCCGGAGCTCCGTGTTGACGTTGACGCTGCGCTGCGCACCGCAGGGCGCCCAGACGAGCTGCGCCCAGTCGGTGGTGTCGGTGGCCTGCCAGTCCTCCGACATCGGACCCGTGAACGTGTGGGTCCGGGAGTTGGTGCTGGACGAGCCCTGGAAGTAGTACGACGCCTTCTCGACCGCCGTGACGCCCGGCTGGAGCGACGCGAAGCCGCGGTAGTCGGCGCTGGTGATGGCGTACGTGAAACCGTGCGGGACATTCACGAGCAGGCTGAGCTGACAGTTCTTCCGGAAGGCGGTCGGCGACGAGGCGCCGCCCGCGGTGGCGAGGTAGTCGCTGTACGTCACGGTGAACGCCGTGTTGTCCGGCGAGGTGGCGACAGCGGCCGTTCCGGCGCGGCAGCCGGAGCCGTTGACGGTCACCACGTCGACGGTGACCTTGTCCGGGGGCGCGGCGCTGGAAGCGCCTGCGCTCTGCGCCGGGACGACCGCCGCGAGAAGTGCGGCGACCGCGCTGGAGACGAGCAGTCCGCGAGCCATGGGTTCTCCTGTCCGTGTTACATCGGTCCGCCTGAGCACCGGCGGGATGCCGGGGGCGGTGGGGTCGGGGTGGCCGCCCGCGGGAGGCGGGCGGCCGGTCTGCCCTTGAGCACGTGCGGGTGGCGCGGGAAACCCGTCGGCACCCAGGTGCTCCGGTCGTCCGTCAGTGGCCGCCGCGTCCCGGGGCGGCCCTTGACGGAGTCCCGGTGCTCCCCGTGCTCACGGCGTGGGGCACCGCTGCCATGCCAGGTGGTAGACGGTGTCGAGGCTGCCGTCCGTGGAGTCCATCGTCATGAAGCTGGTCCTCGTCCGGTCCGAGGTCCCGGCGTTGACGCGCAGCTCCGTGTTGATGTTGAGGTTGCGCTTGACCCCGCACGGCGCCCACACGAGGTTGGCCCACTCGGTGGTGTCGGTGGCCTGCCAGTCGTCGACCAGCGGGCCGTTGAAGGTATGGCTGCGGGACGCGGTGGCGGGGGAGCCCTGGAAGTAGTACGACGCCTTCTCGACCCCGGACGCGCCCCGCTCCAGCGACGCGAAGCCGCGGTAGTCGACGCCCATGACCGCGTACGTGAACCCGTTCGGGACATGCACGATCAGGTTGAGCTGGCAGTTCTTGCGGAAGTCGGTCGGCAGCGAGGGGCCGCCCGCCTTGGCGAGATAGTCGCTGTACGTCACGGTGAAGGCCGTGTTGTCGGGGGACACGGCGATCGCCGCGGTCCCCGTGGGACAGCCGGAGCCGTTGACGGTCGCGACCTCGATCACGATCTTGTCCGGGGGAGCCTTGATGGTCGATACGGAGGAGCCTGCGCCCTGCGCGGGCATCGCCGCCGCGAGCAGCGCGGCGACCGCCGCGCCGGAGGCGAGCAGTGCACGAACCATGTTTCTCCTGTCCAATGCCATGCCTCATGACGGCGCGGCAGGGCGCCACCATGCGGGTGGGGGGTGGATCGCGGCGTTCCGCGCGCTGGACGCGGGGGCGGCCGCCGGGTCTCGAACGGGCCCGGTCCCGCCAGGCACCGCGGCTCGCAGCATGCCCGGCGCGCATGGGAGGGCGATGAGGGACGTGAGAGAACGTTTAGGCGTGTACGCGTCAACTACTGAACATGGTTCAGGGCTATGGCCGTGAGCTGCGCGTACGTGAATGTGTGTGCGGCTCGCCGGGGCCGGTGCAAGGGCGGAATCCGGCCGAAGTGCGCAGCCGCCCGTAGCGTGTCACCCGCACGGGTGACGGGGCGGCCCGGCGGAGTTGTCAGTGGTCCGGGGCACACTGGGGGTATGTCCTCGCGCCGCAGAGTCTGCCCCGAGTGCCGCCGCGAAATCGCCGTCGTGGCCGGTCGCTTCGCGCGCCATGACCCGCCCGGGGCGCGGGGCGCCGGTTCCCTGCTGTCGTGTCCCGGCTCGCGCAGACAGGCCCAACTCGGTGCGACCCAGCCCCATCTGGACGGGTACGTGCTCCCGGACTTCCCCGGTCAGCTCCCGCTCTTCTGACCCCGCGCGGGCCGGTACGGGCCGTCGGTCAGTTGCCCGCCACGGCCTTCACGGCGACGGCGACCGGTGTCGGCCCCGCGACGAGCTCCAGCGTCAGCCCAGCGGTCGCCGGAGTGTCCAGCAACTCCGCCAGTACGGCGGCCACATCGTCACGGGAGACGCCGCCGCGGCCCGTGGACGCCTCCAGGCGCACCCGCCCGGTGCCGGGGTCGTCCGTGAGCGCGCCCGGGCGCAGCACGGTCACGTCCAGGCCCGCGCGGGCCAGTACATCGGTGTCCGCCGCGCCCTTCGCCCGCAGGTACACGTCGAACACCTCGTCGCCCCGGTGCCCGGGGTCCGCGCCCATCGACGAGACGACCAGGAAACGGCGTACTCCGGCCCGCTCGGCGGCGTCCGCGAACAGGACCGCCGCCGCGCGGTCGACGGTGTCCTTGCGGTCGGCTCCGCTGCCCGGGCCCGCGCCCGCGGCGAAGACCGCGGCGTCGGCGCCGGCCAGGTGTGCAGCGACCTCCTCGACGGGTGCCGACTCCAGGTCGCAGACGAGGGGTTCGGCGCCGGCCGCACGGAGGTCGTCGCCCTGTCCGGGGTGCCGGACGAGGCCCGCGACCTCGTCCCCCCGGGCGGCGAGCAGACGCTCCAGCCGCAGCGCGATCCGACCGTGTCCTCCAGCGATGACAGTACGCATACCCCGACGGTACGCCTCCGGCCCGGCCCCCCGCAGGTCGCCTTCGCTCGCGCCTCCGGGTTTCACTCCTGGGCGTACCTGTCCCTGTCCGGGCCGCCTCCCGCGCGCCCCGGGTCTCCTGTGCTGGACGCACTCCGTTCCCGTGCCGCCGCTCGTGGGGTGCGCAGTTCCCCGCAGGTCGCCTTTGCTCGCGCCCTGGGGTTTCCCACCTGGTCGTACTTGTCCCTGCGCGGGCCGTCCGTGGGTGCGCAGTTCCCCGCGCCCCTGGATGCTGCCCTCTTGCGGCCGCTCTTCGGGTGCGGGTCTGCCCTCGTCTTCGCGCAGTTCCCCGCGCCCCTTTGGGGGAGCCCTTTGCGGTTCCCGTTCGGGTGCGGGCCGTCCGTGGGTGCGCAGTTCCCCGCGCCCCTGGATGCTGCCCTCTTGCGGTCGGTCCTCGGGTGCGGGTTGGCCCTCGTTCTTGCGCAGTTCCCCGCGCCCCTTTGGGGCGCCCAACTGGGGCTGGCGATCCGGCTGCGGGCTGTCAGCAACCGGGGCCGGGGTTGAACCATCCTCCTCGTGCAGTCGCGCTGCTGCGGGAGGGGGTGGGCGGGAGGACGGAGAATCCCGACCGGCCCCGACCCGAAGAACCGACAGGACGCGCCCCAAAGGGGCGCGGGGAACTGCGCGAAAACGACGAGCGACAGCACAGGAACGGAGTCCGCCAGGCACACGAAACCCAGCGGGCGAGGGCCGGGGCCGGACCTCAGGGTGGTGGTGGCGCGTCCCCGGTACGGGCCTGGCGGGGGAGGTCGAGCGCCACGGCGGCAGCCGAGTCACAGTACTCCCGCACCGCACTGGTCCGAGCCACCACCCGCCCCCGGTGGACCACGATCCGGCTGTAGGCCAACGACAGCACCCCCGCCAACCGCTCCCCCCGCACCGCGAGCAACTCCGCCGGGAACCCCGCCTCCACCCGCACCCGCGGCAACCCCATCGCCCCCCGCGCCGCCGAGCACACCGCGTCGTACGCCTCCTCCGGCCGCAACCCGTGCCGCGACGCCAGCAGATACGCGGCCTCCAGCGGATCACCCCGCCCCACCGGGTTCCCCACGTCCCGCAGCGCCCCGCTGCCCGCCGCCACCCGCACCCCCGCCGCCCGCAGCAACCGCACCGGCGCCGTCTCCCCGCGCTGCGCGCCCCCGCAGCGCCCCTGCGGCAGACACACCACGGTGACCCCGGCAGCCGCGAGCCGGTCCGCGACCCGCCCCGCGGCCTGCTCGGGCAGCCGCGCCAGCCCGCCGCACGGGCCGACGCTCACCCCGGGCCGCAGCCCGCCCGCCATCGCGGCCAGCCGCGCGAGCCGCGCCGGATCGTCACCGTCGGTGTGCAGATCGACCGCGCAACCGTGCTCCGCCGCCAGTTCGAGCACGGCTTCCACGTATCCCGTCGGATCGGGGTCGAGGTCGGGGCAGCCGCCCACCACCGACGCGCCCATCTTCACCGCGTCCCGCAGCCCGGCGAGCCCGTCCGCGCCCGCGGCGCCGGTCAGCAGCCGGGGCATCGCCACCACCGACAGATCGGCGAGCCCCCGCAGCGACCGCCGCGCCTGGAGCACCGCCTCCAGCGCCCCGAGACCCGGCACGTCCCCGATCCGCACATGCGCGCGCAGCGCCGTCGCCCCGTGCCCGAGCTGGAGCAACGCGGCCTCGGTGGCCCGCCGCTGGATGTCCTGCACGTCGTACGACTCGGGTCCGTCCGTGTCCGCGGACAGGGCGGTGTCGCTGTGCGCGTGGGGCTCCGCGGGCGCGGGGAGCAGCAGATAGCCGCCGAGATCGACCCGGGTGGCGCCGGCGGTCAGGCTGCCGGTCGTGCCCACCGCCTCGATGCGTCCCCCGCCGAGCCGTACGTCCACGGTCCTGCCGTCCACGAGGCGGGCGCCGCACAGCAGCAGTCCCGCGCTGTCGGCCGCCTTGCCGTCGTCGCCGCCGGAGGGCCGGTGGGAACCGGACGACGGCTGCTGCGGCTGGCTGTCGGACATCGCGCTCCTGGGTGCTCGGCTTGCCTGATCACACAGCGTGAGTCGAGCCTAGGACGAGGGCCGGGCCGCTTCACGGAGGAGCGAAATAGTCGTACTGCTTGTGGTGCGAGCGTGGGTCCCCGTTCCCCGGACCGGGCCGCCGACCTGCGCACCCGTCCCGGCGGGCGTCGCGCGGGCACCCGGTTCCGGGAGCTGGAACGGGGTGGCCGGGCGCGTTACGGGCGGGCCGCGTGAGGCGCTGCAGGGCCTGGGGGAAAGGGCCTTCTATCCCCCTCGCCGCACTGCGTGAAACGGATTTGGGCGAACGGTGGGCGAGCGTGTAATGTCTTCATCGCTCGCCCCAATAGCTCAGTCGGTAGAGCGTCTCCATGGTAAGGAGAAGGTCAACGGTTCGATTCCGTTTTGGGGCTCTGGTGTGTGAGGTTCCTCTCCCTCGGGTGAGGCCCCGCAGCGCATCTCAGCGGTGTAGCTCAGTCGGTAGAGCAAGCGGCTCATAATCGCTGTGTCACCGGTTCAAGTCCGGTCACCGCTACTGTAAGTAGCCGATTGCGGGGTCGGTCCTTCGATCGGCTACTCTTTCATGCGTTAGTTCATTTCGTCTCAATCCGTTCGTCAAGGAGCACTCACGTGGCTGCCACCGACGTCCGCCCGAAGATCACGCTGGCCTGCGTGGAGTGCAAGGAGCGGAACTACATCACCAAGAAGAACCGGCGTAACAACCCGGATCGACTGGAGATGAAGAAGCACTGCCCGCGTTGCAATGCGCACACCGCGCATCGCGAAACGCGATAACACCAAGGCTCGTTCGCGAGGCCGTCCCCACTCGCTGGGGGCGGCCTCGCGGCGTTGTGCCCACCAGAAATCTGACAAGTGCGGCTCCGCGGTGATCATCGGCGCGTACCGCACGGGAAACCAGGAGGTGCCGGGCTCATGGCGCTCGACCAGTCCTTCGTCGGCCGGAGTTACCCGCCCATCGAGCCGTACGAAGTGGGCCGGGAGAAGATCCGGGAGTTCGCCGAAGCGGTCGGGGACCCCAACCCCGCGTATCTCGACCCGGCGGCCGCCAGGGCCCTCGGGCACGCCGATGTGATCGCCCCGCCGACCTTCGTCTTCGCGATCACCTTCAAGGCCGCGGAGCAGGTCATCCAGGACCCGCAGCTCGGCCTCGACTACAGCCGGGTCGTGCACGGCGACCAGAAGTTCGCGTACAAGCGCCCGGTACGGGCCGGGGACCGGCTCTCGGTCACCAGCACCATCGAGGGCGTCAAGTCCCTCGCGGGCAATGACATCCTGGACATCCGTGGCGAGGTCCATGACGCGGCCGGCGAGCATGTCGTCACCGCCTGGACGAAGCTCGTGTCCCGCGCGGCCCAGGAGGCGTGACCATGACGAACAGCACCAAGGCACCCGCCTACGACGACGTCGAGGTCGGTACGGAACTCCCCGCGGCGACCTTCCGGGTGACCCGCGACACCCTCGTCCGCTACGCGGGCGCGTCGGGCGACTTCAACCCGATCCACTGGAACGAGCGCTTCGCGAAGAGTGTCGGCCTCGCCGATGTCATCGCGCACGGCATGTTCACCATGGCCGAGGCGATCCGGGTGGTCACCGACTGGACCGGCGACCCCGCTGCCGTCGTCGAGTACGGCGTCCGCTTCACCAGGCCGGTCGTGGTCCCCGACGACGACAAGGGCGCCACGATCGAGGTGACCGCGAAGGTCGCCGTCAAGCTGGACGACCACCTGGTCCGCGTCGACCTCACGGCCACCTCCGCCGGCCAGAAGGTCCTCGGCATGTCCCGCGCAGTCGTCCGCCTCACCTGAACGACCCGCCTTCGCTCGCGCTTCCCAGGTCCGTCCGGCTGGCCGCGCTTGTCCCTGTGCGGGGCGGACGTGGGGTGCGCAGTTCCCCGCGGGTCGCCTTCGCTCGCGCTTCCCGGGTCTGTCCGGGTGGGCGTACTTGTCCCTGTGTGGGTCGTTCGTGGGTGCGCAGTTCCCCGCGCCCCTGGATGCTGCCCTCTTGCGGTCGCTCTTCGGGTGCGGGTTGGCCCTCGTTTTCGCGCAGTTCCCCGCGGGTCGCCTTCGCTCGCGCTTCCCAGGTCTGTCCGGGTGGGCGTACTTGTCCCTGTGCGGGTCGGACGTGGGGTGCGCAGTTCCCCGCGCCCCTGGGTGCTGCCCTCTTGCGGTCGCTGTTCGGGTGCGGGCCGTCTTCGTTTTGCGCAGTTTCCCGCGGGTCGCCTTCGCTTGCGCTTCCGAGGTCTGTCCGGGTGGGCGTACTTGTCCCTGTGTGGGTCGTTCGTGGGTGCGCAGTTCCCCGCGCCCCTGGATGCTGCCCTCTTGCGGTCGCTGTTCGGGTGCGGGCCGTCTTCGTTTTGCGCAGTTCCCCGCGGGTCGCCTTCGCTTGCGCTTCCGAGGTCTGTCCGGCTGGGCGTACTTGTTCCTGTGCGGGCTGTCCGTGGGTGCGCAGTTCCCCGCGCCCCTGGATGCTGCCCTCTTGCGGTCGCTCTTTGGGTGCGGGCCGTCTTCGTTTTGCGCAGTTCCCCGCGCCCCTGAAGGGGCGCCCACCTGGGGCTGTTCTCAAGCTGCGGGTGTGGTCAGGCTGCGGCTGTCATCAGCCCGGGGTCGGGGTTCAAACCACCCTCCTCGCGGACTCGCGCTGCTGCGGGAGGGGGTGGGCGGGAATCTCTGCTCGCAGACTCCGATGCTCTTCAGTCGAGTCACGGAACGTCGTACCGAGCGTGTCGGATCGAGGACGGAGAATCCCGACCGGCACCGACCCGAAGAACCGGCCGGACGCGCCCCAAAGGGGCGCGGGGAACTGCGCGAAACCACCGAGCGACGGCACAGGAACGAAGTGCGCCCACCCGGACGGACCTCGGAAGCGCAAGCGAAGGCGACCCGCGGGGAACCGCAAAACCACCGAGCGACGGCACAGAATCAAGCGCGCCCAGCACAGGAAACCCAGGCGGGGGCAAGCAAGGCAGGGCCACAGGCCGGTGCCCCTGCCAAGGGCGCCCAGGTGCGGACCGTACGCTGGGAACCGTGCCCGAACTCCACGACACCCCCCTGGCCCCGCTGACCACGTTCCGCCTCGGCGGCCCCGCCGACCGGCTGATCACCGCGACCACCGACGCGGAGCTCATCGCAGCCGTCCGCGCCGCCGACGACTCCGGCACCCCCCTGCTGCTCATCGGCGGCGGCAGCAACCTGGTGATCGGGGACAAGGGCTTCGCCGGTACCGCCGTCCGGATCGCGACCACCGGCTTCGCCCTGGACGGCGACCGGCTGGAACTCGCCGCGGGCGAGGTCTGGACGGACGCCGTCGCCCGGGTCGCCGCCGCGGGCCTCGCCGGGATCGAATGCCTCGCCGGCATCCCCGGCTCCGCAGGCGCGACCCCGATCCAGAACGTCGGCGCGTACGGCCAGGAGGTCTCCACGACGGTCACCGAGGTCGTCGCGTACGACCGCCGGGCCCGCGGGACCGTCGTCCTCGACAACGCCGCGTGCGCCTTCTCCTACCGGCACAGCCGGTTCAAGGCCGACCCCGAGCGGTACGTCGTCCTGCGTGTCCGCTTCGCGCTGGAGGACGCGGACGGCCTGTCCGCGCCCGTCCGGTACGCCGAGACCGCCCGGGTCCTCGGCGTGGAGGTGGGGGACCGGGTGCCCCTGGACCGCGCCCGCGACACCGTGCTGAAGCTCCGCGCGGGCAAGGGCATGGTCCTCGACCCCGAGGACCACGACACCTGGTCCGCCGGATCGTTCTTCACCAACCCGATCCTCACCGAACCGGAGTTCGCCGCGTTCCGTGAGCGCGCCGCCGCCCGGCTCGGTCCGGACGCCGTCCCGCCCGCGTACCCGGCGGGCGAGGGCCGGACGAAGACGTCCGCCGCCTGGCTGATCGACCGCGCCGGGTTCACCAAGGGCTACGGGACGGGGGCCGCCCGTATCTCCGGCAAGCACACCCTCGCCCTCACCAACCGGGGCGCGGCGACCACCGAGGACCTGCTGACCCTGGCCCGCGAGGTGGTCACCGGGGTCCGGGACGCGTTCGGCGTCACCCTCGTCAACGAACCCGTCATGGTCGGCGTCGAACTGTAGAACCCACCAGAACAGCCAAAGCAGGCAGAACAGCAGGCAGAACAGCAGGCAGAACAGCAGGCAGAACAGCAGGCGGACAAGCCGGAGGGCGGGCCCCGAACAGGACCCGCCCCCCGCCACACACCCCGCCGAACGCCACACACCCCGCCGAACGCCCCCGCCCCGGGCCGGAGCCCAGGAGGACCGCCCGGCGCCCCCGCGCCCCCGCGCCCCCCGCGCCCCCGGGGCCCCAGGCCCCCGTCCCGTCCTCACACGCCGCGCGACGCCCTCGCCGCGACCGCCGACACCCACAGCATCGCGGTGATCGCCCCGACCGCCAGCGTCAGCGTCCCGGCCGTGCCGCCCGCCATCGCCCAGCCGTTGCCGAGCAGCAGCGCCGTCCCCGCGACCAGCGACAGCACGGCCTCGGCGGACCGGCCGGCCCGGCGGAAGTGCCTCACCAGGACGTAGTTCGCCGCGATCAGCGAGAAGAACGCGACCGACCCGGCGGCCATGTGCCCGATGCTCGCCCCGGACAGCGACGCGGGCGTTCCCTCCGGGGTGCCGGCCGGGAATCCGTCGGCCGGGTCCATGACGAACACACCCGCCGCGATCATGGCGATCCCGTTGACCAGCAGCAGCCGGGGCACCCATACCCCGCCGGGCGTTCCCCGCAGCGCCCGGCGCATCCCCACCGCACCCGCCATGGCGAGCACTCCCACGACGACGAACGTCGTGATCTGGAGCCAGCCGAGCGAGCCGTTGCTCAGCACGCTCAGCGGATGACGGGTGATGTCGAAGCCGTCCCGGGTAGCGGCCTGGGTCAGGGCGGAGACCGCCCACAGCGGTGCGGACACCGCCCCCGCCACCAGCAGCCGCCGGGCGACGGAAGCACCGGCGTACCGGCGGGCCGGGGCGGACGGGCCGGACGCGGAGGAAACGGAGCCGGTGGAGGCGGAGGGGATGTGCGTGGCGGTCATGACGTGCCCTTCTCGGTTCTCGGACCCGGGCCGCCGGTCGGTGGACCGGGTTCCGGTGAGCCTGCCGTCGGGGTGGGCTCGCTGACACGTCGAACGCTAATGTGACAGGGAACGCCGCCATTCCCTGTCACATCGACGGAACGACGTGTGGGCAGAGCAACCGGAACAGACTCCGGGGCAAGCAGAGAAGAGAGATCCTCATGCGCTACCTGATGACCACCAAGGCGTCCTCCTCCGTCCCCGACGAGAAGCTGTTCCAGGAGATGGCGGCGTTCGTCGAGGAGCTCACCGCCTCCGGTGCCCTGCTGGCGACCGGCGGCCTCGCCCCCGAGGGCATCCGCCTCGTCTCGTCCGGCGACGAGATCACCGTGACGGACGGCCCCTTCACCGAGGCCAAGGAAGCGGTGGCCGGCTTCGCGCTGGTGGAGGTCCGCACCAAGGAGGAGGCCGTGGAGCTGGGCCGCCGCTTCCGCCGGATCGTCGGCGACGGCGAGAGCGTGATCCAGCAGGTCTTCGGCCAGTGACGGCCGCCCGCCGATGAACACGGACGACGGCGTCCCGTCCACTCCCGACCCGGCCGGCGCGGTCGACGCGGTCTGGAAGCTGGAGTCCGCGCGGATCATCGCCGGTCTGGCGCGGATGACCCGGGACATCGGCCTGGCCGAGGAACTCGCCCAGGACGCGCTCGTGTCGGCGCTCGAACAGTGGCCACGGTCAGGCGTCCCGGACAACCCGGGCGCCTGGCTGATGGCCGTCGCCAAACGCCGGGCCGTCGACCACCTCCGCCGCGAGCGGCGCGCCGCCCGCGGACAGGAACTCCTCGCCCACGACCAGCGGGAACAGCTCCGCACCGCCCGGTTCGACGCCCCCGACCCGTACGACGCCCCCGGCCCCCGCAACGACCTCAGAGCCACCCCCGTTCCCGACCCGGAGACCGACCCGAGAACCGACCCGGGAACCCACCCCGGAACAGGCCACGCAACAGGCCACGAAACAAGCCACGCAACAGGACCGGAGGCCGACGCCCGGGACGACGACAACGTCCTGCGGCTGATGTTCCTGTCCTGCCACCCCGTGCTGCCCACCGAGGAACGGGTCGCGCTCACCCTGCGTCTCCTCGGCGGGCTCACCGCCGAGGAGATCGGGCGGGCGTTCCTCGTCACCGGGACGGTGACCGCCCGCCGGATCGCGGACGCCAAACGCACCCTCGCCGAACGCCGGGTGCCCTTCGAACTGCCCCAGGGCGACGAACTCGCCGCCCGGCTCTCCTCCGTCCTGGAGGTGATCTACCTCATCTTCAACGAGGGCTACTCGGCCACCACCGGCGACGACCTGCTGCGCCCCGGCCTCACCCTCGAAGCACTCCGGCTCGCCCGGCTGCTCGCCGCCCTCGCACCCGACGAACCCGAGGCACACGGACTGGCCGCCCTCCTGGAGATCCAGGAGTCCCGGTCGGCCGCCCGTACCGGCCCCACCGGCGAACCGGTACCGCTCCACGAACAGCAGCGGGGCCGCTGGGACCCGCTGCTGATCCGCCGCGGCTTCGCGTCGATGCTCCGCGCCCGGGACCTCGGCCGCACCCCCGGCCCGTACGTCCTCCAGGCCGCGATCGCCGTCACCCACGCCCAGGCCCGGACCGCCGGGGACACCGACTGGGCCGGGATCGCCGCCCTGTACGAAGCGCTGGTCAGGCTGCTGCCGACACCCGTGGTGCGGCTCAACCGGGCCGTCGCCGTGGGCTTCGCCCGCGGACCGGAGGCCGGACTCGCCCTCGTCGACGAACTGGACGCCGACCCCCGGCTGAAGGACTACCATCTGCTGCCCGGCGTCCGCGGCGACCTGCTGTCCCGGCTCGGACGGCACACCGAGGCCCGGCGCGAGTTCGAACGGGCCGCTTCCCTCACCCGCAACACCGCCGAGCGGGCGTTCCTCCTGCGCCGCGCCGACGCCCTCGCCGCCGCCGTCTCCTGGACCGCCGCCCACCCCGGGCCCCCCGCACCGCCCGACCCGCGCGCACTCGGCCGGGCCGCCGAGGAGTTCCTGGCCCGCGACGACCTCGACCCCGCGACCGTCCGCTCCTACCACCAGACACTGCGCAGACTGCGGCTCGCGCTCGGCGACCGGCTGCCGCTCACCGAACTCACCGCCGAGCGGGCCGAACGCGTCTTCACCACCGCCTGGGGCGACGCGAGCCCGGCGACCTGGAACCGGCACCGCTCCGCCCTGCGCTCCTTCGCCGCCTGGGCCGGCCTCGACGACGACCCCGCCGCGGGCCTGACCCGCCGCACCCCCACCGCGTCCCGCACGCCGTCGCTCGACCCGGCCGGACTCGAAGCCCTGTGGGCCCTTCCCGGGGTCCCGCCGCGCGAACGGCTCCTGTGGCGGCTGCTGCACGAATCCGGGGCCCCGGTGAAACGGGTGCTCGCCCTCGACGTCGAGCGGCTGGACCTGGACGACCGCCGAGCCCGCAGCGGCGACACCTGGGTGAGCTGGCGCGCGGGCACCGCCCTGCTGCTCCCCGCCCACATCAAGGGCCGCACCCGGGGCCCGCTGTTCCTCACCGACCGCAGACCGGGCCCCGCCCGCCGCGCGGCCGGAGCGGACCTCGACCCCGTGACGGGCCTGGCCCGGCTCTCCTACGAACGCGCCGAACACCTCTTCAAGCGGACGACCAGGCCCCTCGACCCGGCGGGCACGGGCTGGACCCTCTCCCGGCTCAGAACCCGCCGGGACTGATCCCCGCCGCGCTCAATCGGCGATCCCCACCGGCCGGCGGACCGTCTCCGGGTCGGTGATCGCCGCCAGCATGGCATGGGCCACGTCCGCGCGCCGGATCGCCCGCGCGGAGGGCGGATTCCCGCCGACCGCCCTGCGGTACGCACCCGTCACCGGGCCGTCCAGCAGCCGCGGGGGCCGTACGGCGGTCCAGTCGGCGCCGCTCGCCGCGAGCGCCTTCTCCATCTCCCGGAGATCGTCGTAGTTGGCCTTGAACACCCGGTCCACCACCGCCTTCATCATCCGGTCGAGCCGCGGCTCACCGGGCGGGGGAGTGCCCAGCGGGGTGGCGCTCACCACGAGCAGCCGCCGTACGCCCTCGTCCGCCATCGCGGCGAGGACCGCCGCGGTCAGCGGTGCGGTGATCCCCGCGTCCTTGCGGGTGCGCGGGCCGAGCGCGGAGAGCACGGCGTCCTGCCCCGCGACGGCCGACCGCACTTCACCGGGGACGGTGAGATCGGCGCGGACGACCCGGAGGGCGTCGCCCGTCACCGTCAGCCGTGCCGGGTCCCGTACCACCGCGGTGACCTCGTGGCCCGCCGCCAGTCCCTGCCCCACCAGTTCCCGGCCGACGCCGCCGGTCGCCCCGAACACCGTGATGCGCATGACACCCTCCTAGGGGGTAAGTGTTCACTCACCCCCTAGGGTGGGTAAGCATTCACTCACCCGTCAAGTCCGGTCCGGGAGGTCCCGATGTCCGCAGCCGCAGATACCCCCGCCCGGCCCCCGGCCAGGACCCGCATCCTCGACGCGGCGCACGAGCTGATGCTGGGTGTCGGGATGGCCCGGACCACCACCAAGGAGATCGCCCGGGCGGCGGACTGCTCGGAGGCGGCGCTGTACAAGCACTTCACGGGCAAGGAGGACCTCTTCGTGGCCGTCCTCGCGGAGCGGCTGCCCCGGCTCGGACCGCTGATGGCGGAGCTGGCGCGGGAGCCGGGCGTGGGCAGCGTCGAGGACAACCTCACCGGGATCGTGCGGACCGCCGCGCTGTTCTACGAGCAGAGCTTCCCGATCGCGGCGTCGCTGTACGCGGAGACCCACCTGAAGCGGCGGCACGAGAGCGCGTTGCGGGAGGTCGGGGCGGGGCCGCATCTCCCGATCGACGGGCTCGCCGCGTATCTGCTGGCCGAGCAGCGGGGTGGGCGGGTGCGGGCCGACGCGGACCCGTACACCGCGGCGGCGCTGCTGATGGGGGCGTGCTGTCAGCGGGCCTTCGCGTACGACGCGACGGAGTCCGGGGCCTCACCCCAGTCGCTCGACACCTTCGCCCGCACCGCCGCCCGCACCGTCCTCACCGGACTGGCCCCCACACCCGGCTAGCCCGAGGTCTGTCCGGCTGGACGCACTTGTTCCCGCACAGGTCGTCCATGGGGTGCGCAGTTCCCCGCGCCCCTTTGGGGCGCTCCCGGCTTGTTCTTCGGGTCGGTGCCGGTCGGGATTCTCCGTCCTCGCTCCAACGCGCTCGGTACGACGTTCCCTTGCCGGACTGAAGAGCATCGGAGTCTGCGGGCAGAGATTCCCGCCCACCCCCTCCCGCAGCCCCGCGACCGCACGAGGAGGAGGGTGAAAAACAACCCCAGGGGGCGCCCCCGAAGGGGCGCGGGGAACTGCGCAAAAACGAGGGCCGACCCGCACCCGGAGAGCGACCGCAAGGGGGCAGCATCCAGGGGCGCGGGGAACTGCGCACCCACGGACGACCCGCACCGGGACAAGTGGGGTCAGGTGGGGAGACCCCGGGGTACGCGGGGAGTACGGGAACCGAAACCGTGGGGCTCAGCCGGGACTCAGGACGTGAGCCAGGTGTCGATGTCCGCGAGGAGGGACTCCTTCGTACCCGTCGGCGCGGCGGACGCCCGTACGGACTGCCGTGCCAGCTCCGCCAGCTCCGGATCGGAGAACCCGTGCACATCCCGCGCGATCACGTACTGCTCGTTCAGCCGCGCCCCGAACAGCAGCGGATCGTCCGCCCCGAGCGCCAACGGCACCCCCGCGTCGAACAGCTTCCGCAGGGGCACGTCCTCCTGCTTGTCGTAGACGCCCAGCGCGACGTTCGACGTCGGACACACCTCGCACGTCACCTGCCGGTCCGCCAGCCGCTTCAGCAGCCGCGGGTCCTCCGCGGCCCGCACCCCGTGCCCGACCCGGTCCGCGTGCAGATCGTCCAGGCAGTCCCGTACCGACGCGGGTCCCGTCAGTTCACCGCCGTGCGGGGCCGACAGCAGCCCGCCGTCCCGCGCGATCGCGAACGCCCGGTCGAAGTCGCGGGCCATCCCGCGCCGCTCGTCGTTGGACAGCCCGAACCCGACGACCCCCCGGTCGGTGTACCGCACCGCGAGCCGCGCCAGGGTCCGCGCGTCCAGCGGATGCTTCATCCGGTTCGCCGCGACCAGTACCCGTATCCCCAGCCCGGTGTCCCGGGACGCCGTCTCCACCGCGTCCAGGATGATCTCCAGCGCGGGGATCAGCCCGCCGAGCCGCGGCGCGTACGAGGTCGGGTCCACCTGGATCTCCAGCCACCCGGACCCGTCCCGGATGTCCTCCTCCGCGGCCTCGCGCACCAGCCGCTGGATGTCCTCCGGCTCCCGCAGACAGGACCGGGCCATGTCGTACAGCCGCTGGAAGCGGAACCAGCCGCGTTCGTCGGTGGCCCGCAGGTCCGGCGGCTCACCGCCGGTCAGCGCGGCGGGCAGATGCACCCCGTACTTGTCGGCCAGCTCCAGCAGCGTGCCGGGCCGCATCGAACCCGTGAAGTGCAGATGCAGATGCGCCTTCGGCAGTGCGCCGAGGTCTCGAACGTGCTCCATCCCAGGATCTTGCCGCACCCGGAGGGCGCCCGGTACCGGCTTTCCCCGTTCGGGTCCTTGCCCGAACGAAGAAGCGGGCCCCCACCAGGGTGGGAACCCGCCTCTGTGGCGTACCGCACGCGGCGGCCCGCAGGGTCGGTCAGTCCGTCGCCTCCGCGAGGAGCTTCTGGATACGGGCCACGCCCTCCGCGAGGTCCTCGTCGCCGAGCGCGTACGACAGCCGCAGATAACCGGGCGTACCGAACGCCTCGCCGGGCACCACCGCGACCTCGACCTCGTCGAGGATCAGCGCGGCCAGCTCCACACTGCTGCTCGGCCGCTTGCCCCGGATCTCCTTGCCGAGCAGCGCCTTCACCGACGGGTACACGTAGAACGCGCCCTCCGGCTCGGGGCAGACGACACCGTCGATCTCGTTCAGCATCCGCACGATGGTCCGCCGGCGCCGGTCGAACGCCTCACGCATCGCGGACACGGCCTCCAGATCACCGGAGACGGCCGCCAGCGCGGCGGCCTGGGCGACGTTGGAGACATTGGACGTGGCATGCGACTGGAGGTTGGTCGCGGCCTTGACGACGTCCTTCGGGCCGATCATCCAGCCGACCCGCCAGCCGGTCATGGCGTACGTCTTCGCCACCCCGTTGACGACGATGCACTTGTCCCGCAGCTCGGGCAGGACCGCCGGGAGCGAGGTGAAGGCGGTGTCGCCGTAGACCAGGTGCTCGTAGATCTCGTCGGTGAGCACCCACAGCCCGTGCTCGACGGCCCAGCGGCCGATCGCCTCGGTGTCCTCGGCGCTGTAGACGGCCCCGGTCGGGTTGGAGGGGGAGACGAACAGCAGCACCTTCGTCTTCTCGGTACGGGCGGCCTCCAGCTGCTCCACGCTCACGCGGTAGCCGCTGGTCTCGTCGGTGACGACGTCCACCGGGACGCCGCCCGCGAGCCGGATCGACTCGGGGTACGTCGTCCAGTAGGGCGCCGGGACGATGACCTCGTCGCCCGGGTCGAGGATCGCGGCGAACGCCTCGTAGATGGCCTGCTTGCCGCCGTTGGTCACCAGGACCTGCGACGCCTCGACCTCGTATCCGGAGTCGCGGAGCGTCTTCGCGGCGATGGCCGCCTTCAGCTCCGGCAGACCGCCTGCCGGGGTGTAGCGGTGGAACTTCGGGTTCTTGCACGCCTCGATGGCGGCTTGAACGATGTAGTCCGGGGTCGGGAAGTCGGGTTCACCGGCGCCGAAGCCGATCACCGGACGCCCGGCGGCCTTCAGTGCCTTGGCCTTGGCGTCCACGGCGAGGGTGGCGGATTCGGAGATCGCGCCGACTCGGGCGGAGACCCGGCGCTCGGTCGGAGAGGTTGCAGCGCTCATGGAGCCCATGCTTTCAGACCCGAAAGGAGCAGGACACACGGGTTTCACAGTGCGGTCACCGGGCACAGCCCCGGGATGAAGGCGCAGCCATCGCCCGTCCGGACGCGATCTGTTCGACGGCAGCCCCCGGAACACGTACACTCATTCCTCGTTGGCCATCAGCGGACGCGTCCGTCGCACCCACTCCGCGGAGTCGGGTGGATGCGGTACGTTGGGGCGAACCAAAGGGTCGTAGCTCAATTGGTAGAGCACTGGTCTCCAAAACCAGCGGTTGGGGGTTCAAGTCCCTCCGGCCCTGCAAGGCACACTTCCTCCTCCGGATGTGTGGATGCGATTGTACGTACCGCAATGCACCGTCGTGCGGCTCAACCGGGCGCGGCACGGCCGACCCGGGAATCAGGTGAGGACGAGTGACGGACGCCGTGGGCTCCATCGACATGCCTGATGCTCAGGACGAAGCTCCTGAATCCGAGAAGAAGAGCCGCAAGGGCGGCAAGCGCGGCAAGAAGGGCCCGTTCGGTCGGCTCGCGCTCTTCTACCGCCAGATCGTCGCGGAGCTGCGCAAGGTCGTCTGGCCCACGCGCTCCCAGCTGACGACGTACACGACCGTCGTGATCATCTTCGTGGTCATCATGATCGGCATCGTGACCGTGCTTGACTTGGGTCTCGACCGAGTCGCGAAGTACGTCTTCGGCTGATGCCGGAAGCACAGCCGCGAGTGAAGGACGCCGACGCCGGTGTCCTTTTCGCGTGTTCCACCCCTCTGTATCCAGGAAGAAGCAGCCACCGTGTCTGACCCGAACCTGAACGACGCCGTCGAGCCCGCTGAGGTCGATGCGGAGTCCATCGAGGACGAGCTCGACATCGTGGAGGCCGCGGACGCCGAGGACCCGGACCAGGCCGAGGCTGCCGACATCGCCGCGGGTGAGCCGGCCGAGGAAGCCGCGCTCCACGTCGAGGACGAGGACGTCGAGGACACGGACACCGACGAGGCCACCGCCGTCGCCGAAGAGGCCGACGCCGACGCCGACACCGACGGTGACGACGCCGAGGCCACCGACGCGGACGAGGCCACCGGCGAGGACACGGACGAGACCGAGGACGAGGCGGCCGAAGAGGCCGAGCCCGTCGAGCCGGTCGACCCCGCCGCCGCGTTCCGCGAGGAACTGCGCACCCTCCCCGGCGAGTGGTACGTCATCCACACCTACGCGGGCTACGAGAAGCGCGTGAAGGCGAACCTGGAGCAGCGTGCCGTCTCGCTGAACGTCGAGGAGTTCATCTACCAGGCCGAAGTGCCCGAGGAAGAGATCGTCCAGATCAAGAACGGCGAGCGTAAGAACGTCCGCCAGAACAAGCTTCCCGGTTACGTCCTGGTCCGGATGGACCTCACCAACGAGTCCTGGGGCGTTGTCCGCAACACCCCCGGTGTCACCGGCTTCGTCGGCAACGCCTACGACCCGTACCCGCTGACCCTGGACGAGATCGTCAAGATGCTCGCCCCGGAGGCCGAGGCCAAGGCAGCCCGTGAGGCTGCCGACGCCGAGGGCCGTCCTGTGCCGCAGCGCAAGATCGAGGTCCAGGTGCTCGACTTCGAGGTCGGCGACTCGGTCACGGTCACCGATGGTCCGTTCGCGACCCTCCAGGCCACGATCAACGAGATCAACGCCGACTCCAAGAAGGTCAAGGGTCTGGTCGAGATCTTCGGCCGCGAGACCCCGGTCGAGCTGAGCTTCGACCAGATCCAGAAGAACTGAGCCGCCCGGGGCGCCCCGGCGGGCCCCCGGCGCCAGGATCTCCTGGAGCATCCGCTTCCGACCAGGTCGGAACGGTCCTCGTGACCGTTCTGACCTGTCGGTTTTTCACCGTACGGCCATACCCGTTATCGTTGTGCGGTATGCCTCCATCCGGATGACCGGCTGGGGCGCTCACACCTCTCACTAGGACCCGGAGAGAGCAATGCCTCCCAAGAAGAAGAAGGTCACGGGGCTTATCAAGCTCCAGATCCAGGCCGGCGCGGCCAACCCGGCTCCGCCGGTCGGCCCCGCGCTGGGCCAGCACGGCGTCAACATCATGGAGTTCTGCAAGGCCTACAACGCGGCGACCGAGTCGCAGCGTGGCTGGGTCATCCCGGTGGAGATCACGGTCTACGAGGACCGTTCCTTCACCTTCATCACCAAGACCCCGCCGGCCGCGAGGATGATCCTCAAGGCCGCCGGTGTCGAGAAGGGCTCCGGCGAGCCCCACAAGACCAAGGTCGCCAAGATCACCCAGGCGCAGGTCCGTGAGATCGCCACCACCAAGATGGCCGACCTCAACGCCAACGACCTGGACGCCGCCGCGAAGATCATCGCGGGTACCGCCCGGTCCATGGGTGTCACGGTCGAGGGCTGACCCCCTCCCGTACCCGCTCGTACCTCCCGTACGCGCGTGTACGACCCCGTACGACCTTCAGTGATGTGGCAGGGCCAGCGCTGGCCCGTACCACGACTCCATCCCCGTCCGGTGGCTGCTTTGCCGCCAGACGAAAATCTGCAAATCAGGAGCAGAAGTGAAGCGCAGCAAGTCTCTCCGCGCCGCTGACGCCAAGATCGACCGGGACAAGCTCTACGCCCCGCTCGAAGCCGTGCGTCTCGCCAAGGAGACCTCCACGAGCAAGTACGACGGCACCGTCGAGATCGCCTTCCGGCTGGGTGTCGACCCCCGCAAGGCCGACCAGATGGTCCGCGGCACCGTGAACCTCCCGCACGGCACCGGCAAGACCGCCCGGGTCCTGGTCTTCGCGACCGGTGACCGTGCCGAGGCCGCACGTGCCGCCGGCGCCGACATCGTCGGCTCCGACGAGCTCATCGACGAGATCTCCAAGGGCCAGCGCCTGAACGAGTTCGACGCCGTCGTCGCCACCCCGGACCTCATGGGCAAGGTCGGCCGCCTCGGCCGCGTCCTCGGCCCGCGTGGTCTGATGCCGAACCCGAAGACCGGCACGGTGACCCCGGACGTGGTCAAGGCCGTGAACGAGATCAAGGGCGGCAAGATCGAGTTCCGCGTCGACAAGCACTCCAACCTCCACTTCATCATCGGCAAGGTGTCCTTCGACGACACCAAGCTCGTGGAGAACTACGGCGCGGCCCTGGAGGAGATCCTCCGTCTCAAGCCGTCCGCCGCGAAGGGCCGCTACATCAAGAAGGCCGTCATCAGCACGACGGTCGGCCCCGGTGTGCCCGTCGACCCCAACCGCACCCGCAACCTCCTCACCGAGGAAGACCCCGCCGCCGTCTGAGCGAACGGGTCCACGCGCGCGTGACCTCACGGGCCCCGTGCCCTCCGGTTCCCCCGGAGGGCACGGGGCCCGTCCCGTTGCCCGCCGTTCCCCCCTCGGCTCGGCCTGACCTGCGCTAGCGTGCGGGCAGCGCCGCACACGGCGGGGGACGGGGGCTTGCGGGACATGGGCACAGCGCGTACGGGTGTCACCCGCCGGAGCACCCTGCTGTCCCTGTGCGCGCTCGTGCTCGGACCGCTCCTGCTCATCACCGGCTGCGGCTTCCTCGCCCTGACCGCCTGCGAGGCCCCCGGCGACCGCGACGACCCCCGGCCCCGGGCCACCGTCCCCGCCGAGGTGCTGCGCGCCCTGCGCACCGCCTCCACCGTCACCCGCCAGGCGGGCTCCGCACGGGTCACCGCCGTCATGACCATGGGCGACCGGGTCTCCACCCGGACCACCGGCACCCTCGGCTGGCGCGACGGCCTCAACGGCGCCCTGACCATCCGCTACACCGGCGGCACCCTCGTCGGGACGCTGCGCGGCCTGGACATCGGCACCACCGAGGCCCGGTTCGTCGACGGGGTGTACTACGCGCGGATGAGCGACGCGTTCGCCGCGGAGTCCGGCGGCCGGCACTGGGTCCGCCACCCCCACGACTCCTCGGCGAACTTCGCCCCCAACCAGTCCGTGGAACTCCTCCTCGCCGCCCCCGACACCCGCCGCACCGGCCGCGAGACGGTACGCGGCGTCCCCGCCACCCGGTACACCGGCACCCTGCGCCCCGCCGACCTGCCCACCCGGGGCCCCGCCGCCGACGAGTCCGCCGAACTGCGCGACCAGCTCCGGGCCGCCGGGGTCACCGAGGAACGCGTCGACGTATGGATCGACGGGGCCGGCCGCCTCGTCAAGCGCGCCGAACGCAGCGAGACCGCCGCCGGGACGCTGCACAGCACGGCGTATTACCGCCAGTTCGGCGTCCGCGTCGCCCCGGTGACCGCGCCCCCGCCCGCGGACACCGTCGATTACGCGGCGCTTTTGCCCTCCCGAGGCGGGCAATAGCCCTGTTTCCGGTGGTACGTCGTGGGCCGGGCGGTGCGGATGAGCTCCGGTAGGGTCGTTGATCCGCAGTGAGATCGTCATGTTTGTACAGGGGTGGGGCAATGCAGACCAACAAGAAGCCGCGGATCATCGGCGCGGTGCTCACGACGGCACTGCTGTGTACGACGGGGGTCGCGTGCAGCGGCGGCGACTCCGACGCGAAGAGTGACGGTTCGTCGGCGTCTCCGGCCAAGGCGCTGACCGCCGCCTTCAAGAAGACCACCGACGCCAAGTCCGCCAAGGTCGACATGACCATGAGGATGCCGTTCGCCAACGGCGGCGGCGACATGGACATGTCCGGCGTGGTCGGCTGGGAACCGTCCGTCATGGACGTCACCCTCACGGGCTCCTCGCTGGGCGACGAGCCGGGCACCCCGGACAAGTCGCGTACGGTCCAGCGCGACGGCGTCATGTACATGGACATGGGCTCCACCGCTGCCTCGGGGATGGAGGGCAAGCGCTGGCTGAAGATGGACACCAAGGCGGTCGCGGAGTACGCGGAGGAGACGAAGGACCCCACCCCGCGGACCATGCTGGACATCAGCCTGGAGAACACGAACCAGGACCCGGCCCAGCAGCTCGCGCTGCTCCTGGAGTCGCCCAACCTGAAGCACGTCGGTACGCAGAAGATCGATGGCGCCGAGGCCGAGCACTACAAGGGCAAGCTCACGGTCGCCGAGATGCTCAAGACGAACGACGCGCTCGCGGACCTCGACAAGGAGGAGCGGGACGAGCTCCTCAAGAACATGAAGAAGGCCGGGGTCAAGGGGTACGACATCGAGGCCTGGGTCAACGGTGACGACCTCCCGGTGCGGATGGACGTCAAGACCCAGGTCGAGCGGGGTGTCATCGACATCAGCACGAAGTACTCGGACTACGGCACGGAGGTGAAGGCCGAGGTGCCGAAGGCGTCCGAGACCCTCGACCTCCTTGAGACGATCAAGAAGCTCGACAAGGAAGACCCTGCGTAACGCCTTCGCTTGCGCTTCTGGGTCTGTCCGGCTGGACGTACTTCGTTGCTGTGCCGTCGTTCGGTGGTTTCGCGCAGTTCCCCGCGCCCCTTTGGGGCGCGTTCTGTTTGTTCTTCGGGTCGGTGCCGGTCGGGATTCTCCGTCCTCGATCCGACACGCTCGGTAAGACGTTCCGTGACTCGACTGAAGAGCATCGGAGTCTGCGAGCAGAGATTCCCGCCCACCCCCTCCCGTAGCAGCGCGACTGCGGGAGGAGAGGAGTGCCCCTTCAGGGGCGCGGGGAACTGCGCAAAAGACGAGGGCGGGCCCGCACCCGGGGAGCGACAGCAAGGGGGCACCCACCCAGGGGCGCGGGGAACTGCGCACCCACCGAGCGACCCGCACAGGGACGAGTACGGCCAGCCGGACGGACCTCGGAGGCGCAAGCGAAGGCGACCCGGTCGATTTGCCCGGCGGCCCCAGCCTCCCGTACTCTCGGCGAGAAGCCAAAGACCGCTGGTCGTTGCCGCGCGCTCGTCCGAGCCGCGGTGGCCGAAGGATTCCGCTGAACGAGCGGACGACCCGCGCAGGTGACCGAGGAACGTTCCCGGACCACGTCCGGTAGAGCCACGCCCCGTGCACCCGTGCCGGGGCGTTTCGTTTTCCCCAGTTTTCCTCCTTCGGGTCCGCGCGGTCCGAATCACCCGGAAGGAGGCCGAGACTCATGGCGAGGCCCGACAAGGCTGACGCGGTTGCCGAGCTGACGGACAAGTTCCGCAGCTCGAACGCCGCCGTGCTGACCGAGTACCGCGGTCTCACCGTGGCACAGCTCAAGCAGCTGCGCCGTTCGCTCGGTGAGAACGCCCAGTACGCCGTGGTGAAGAACACGCTGACCAAGATCGCGGCCAATGAGGCCGGGATCTCGACGCTGGACGACCTTTTCAACGGTCCGACAGCGGTCGCCTTCGTCACCGGTGACCCGGTGGAGTCGGCGAAGGGTCTTCGTGACTTCGCCAAGGACAACCCGAATCTCGTCATCAAGGGCGGAGTCCTTGACGGCAAGACGATGTCCGCCGACGAGTTCAAGAAGCTCGCGGACCTTGAGTCCCGCGAGGTTCTGCTCGCCAAGCTGGCGGGCGCAATGAAGGGCAAGCAGTCGCAGGCTGCCGCGCTCTTCCAGGCGCTCCCGTCGAAGTTCGTCCGCACCGCGGAAGCGCTTCGCGCCAAGAAGGCCGAGCAGGGCGGTGCCGAGTAATTCGGCTCGCACCTTGATCCCCGCGTGACGTGACCCCGGTCGCGTCAGCGGAGGTCGAAGCGGGCCCGACGTACGCCCGCCTGACATATACACCCGGCACCCGCCGAATTAGTGGAAGGATCGCCCGTCATGGCGAAGCTCAGCCAGGATGACCTGCTTGCCCAGTTCGAGGACATGACCCTCCTTGAGCTCTCCGCGTTCGTCTCCGCCTTCGAGGAGAAGTTCGACGTCACGGCCGCCGCCCCGGTCGCCGTCGCCGCCGGTGGCGCTGCCGCTGTCGCCGAGGCCCCCGAGGAGCAGGACGAGTTCGACGTCATCCTCACCGGTGCCGGCGAGAAGAAGATCCAGGTCATCAAGGTCGTGCGTGAGCTGACCTCGCTCGGTCTGAAGGAGGCCAAGGACCTCGTCGACGGCGCCCCGAAGCCCGTCCTGGAGAAGGTCGCCAAGGAGGCCGCCGAGAAGGCTGCCGAGTCCCTCAAGGGCGCCGGCGCCTCCGTCGAGGTCAAGTGACCCGAAGGGGAGCCTGTACGGCTTCCCGGCGAGCCGGGCGCCCTTGTGGCGCCCCTCGCACCCGTTCGCTGTAACGCGGACACCCTGAACGGCGATCACCCAAGTGGGTGGTCGCCGTTCGGCGTTCCGGGGGTCGCCCGAAGGGCTGCTTGCGGTCCGGGCGCTGACGAGTATGGTGATCTTCGTTGTGTCTCCGGCGGCCCCGGTGACGGCGCGCGACGACGGTGATCAGTGACGATCGCGGCACCCGGTTCGGGGGTGGGGGCCTTGACGAACCGCACGCAGCGCGCAATTCTCAGGACGCGTCGTCACAACGATCCGCGATCCGAGGCATGGATCGACGGCGAAGAGGGCAGTATCGATGTGCATTGAGGGCGTGACTGGCAGCAGGTGTTGAGAACACAGAGGGTGTCGCAGAACCCGAGCTGGACATCAGTGAGCCTTGTGGCTACACTGACCCTTTGCGCTGCCTGTTAGCTGCCTCCTGCCCGTCACCAGGGGCATGCCCATGCTTGAGCATCGAGTCGATACCCGGCCCTGACCTGGGTCTTCTGTCTCTGTGTCCAGGCGGGGGACCGGTACGCGCGTAGTGAGTCCGAGCCCTCGGAAGGACCCCCTCTTGGCCGCCTCGCGCACTGCCTCGACCGCGAATACGAACAACGGCGCCAGCACCGCCCCGCTGCGCATCTCCTTTGCAAAGATCAAGGAGCCCCTTGAGGTTCCGAACCTTCTTGCGCTGCAAACCGAGAGCTTTGACTGGCTGCTCGGCAACGACGCGTGGAAGGCTCGTGTCGAGGCGGCTCTGGAAAGCGGACAGGACGTCCCCAGGAAGTCAGGTCTGGAGGAGATCTTCGAGGAGATCTCCCCGATCGAGGACTTCTCCGGGTCGATGTCGCTGACCTTCCGCGACCACCGCTTCGAGCCTCCGAAGAACTCCATCGACGAGTGCAAGGAGCGCGACTTCACGTTCGCCGCGCCGCTCTTCGTCACCGCCGAGTTCACCAACAACGAGACCGGCGAGATCAAGTCCCAGACGGTCTTCATGGGCGATTTCCCGCTCATGACCAACAAGGGCACCTTCGTCATCAACGGCACCGAGCGTGTCGTCGTGTCGCAGCTCGTCCGTTCGCCCGGTGTCTACTTCGACTCCTCCATCGACAAGACGTCCGACAAGGACATCTTCTCCGCCAAGATCATCCCGTCCCGGGGTGCCTGGCTGGAGATGGAGATCGACAAGCGCGACATGGTCGGTGTCCGCATCGACCGCAAGCGCAAGCAGTCCGTCACCGTCCTTCTGAAGGCTCTCGGCTGGACCACCGAGCAGATCCTGGAGGAGTTCGGCGAGTACGAGTCCATGCGCGCCACCCTGGAGAAGGACCACACCCAGGGCCAGGACGACGCGCTGCTCGACATCTACCGCAAGCTGCGTCCGGGCGAGCCGCCCACCCGTGAGGCCGCCCAGACCCTTCTGGAGAACCTCTACTTCAACCCCAAGCGCTACGACCTCGCGAAGGTCGGCCGCTACAAGGTCAACAAGAAGCTCGGCGCGGACGAGCCGCTGGACGCCGGCGTGCTCACCAACGACGACGTCATCGCGACCATCAAGTACCTGGTCAAGCTGCACGCCGGCGAGACCGAGACGATCGGCGAGTCGGGCCGGTCCATCGTCGTCGAGACCGACGACATCGACCACTTCGGCAACCGTCGTCTGCGTAACGTGGGCGAGCTGATCCAGAACCAGGTCCGTACGGGTCTCGCCCGTATGGAGCGTGTCGTGCGTGAGCGCATGACCACCCAGGACGTCGAGGCGATCACGCCGCAGACCCTGATCAACATCCGGCCGGTCGTCGCCTCCATCAAGGAGTTCTTCGGCACCAGCCAGCTGTCGCAGTTCATGGACCAGAACAACCCGCTCTCGGGGCTCACCCACAAGCGCCGCCTGTCGGCGCTCGGCCCGGGTGGCCTCTCGCGTGAGCGGGCCGGCTTCGAGGTCCGTGACGTGCACCCCTCGCACTACGGCCGCATGTGCCCGATCGAGACCCCCGAAGGCCCGAACATCGGTCTGATCGGCTCGCTCGCCTCCTACGGCCGCGTCAACGCGTTCGGTTTCGTCGAGACCCCGTACCGCAAGGTCATCGACGGCCGGGTCAGCGACGACGTCGACTACCTGACCGCCGACGAGGAGGACCGCTTCGTCATCGCGCAGGCCAACGCCGTGCTGACCGACGACATGCTGTTCGCCGAGAACCGCGTCCTGGTCCGCCGCCGTGGCGGAGAGGTCGACTACGTGCCCGGCACGGACGTCGACTACATGGACGTCTCGCCGCGCCAGATGGTGTCCGTCGCGACCGCGATGATCCCCTTCCTGGAGCACGACGACGCCAACCGTGCCCTCATGGGCGCGAACATGATGCGTCAGGCCGTCCCGCTGATCAAGGCGGAGGCCCCGCTCGTCGGTACCGGCATGGAGTACCGCTGTGCCACCGACGCCGGCGACGTCATCAAGGCGGAGAAGGACGGTGTCATCCAGGAGGTCTCGGCCGACTACGTCACCGTCACCAACGACGACGGCACGTACACCACGTACCGCGTCGCCAAGTTCTCCCGCTCCAACCAGGGCACCTCCGTCAACCAGAAGGTGGTCGTCTCCGAGGGTGACCGCGTCATCGAGGGCCAGGTCCTCGCCGACGGTCCCGCCACGGAGAACGGCGAGATGGCGCTGGGCAAGAACCTGCTCGTCGCGTTCATGCCCTGGGAAGGTCACAACTACGAGGACGCGATCATCCTGTCGCAGCGCCTCGTGCAGGACGACGTCCTCTCCTCGATCCACATCGAGGAGCACGAGGTCGACGCCCGTGACACCAAGCTGGGCCCCGAGGAGATCACCCGGGACATCCCGAACGTCTCCGAAGAGGTCCTCGCCGACCTCGACGAGCGCGGCATCATCCGGATCGGTGCCGAGGTCGTCGCCGGCGACATCCTCGTCGGCAAGGTCACGCCCAAGGGCGAGACCGAGCTGACCCCCGAGGAGCGGCTGCTGCGCGCGATCTTCGGTGAGAAGGCCCGTGAGGTCCGTGACACCTCGCTGAAGGTGCCCCACGGCGAGATCGGCAAGGTCATCGGCGTCCGCGTCTTCGACCGTGAGGAAGGCGACGAGCTCCCGCCCGGCGTCAACCAGCTGGTCCGGGTCTACGTCGCCCAGAAGCGGAAGATCACGGACGGCGACAAGCTCGCCGGACGCCACGGCAACAAGGGCGTCATCTCCAAGATCCTCCCGATCGAGGACATGCCGTTCATGGAGGACGGCACCCCGGTCGACATCATCCTCAACCCGCTCGGTGTCCCGTCCCGGATGAACCCCGGACAGGTCCTGGAGATCCATCTCGGCTGGCTCGCCAGCCAGGGCTGGGACGTCTCCGGTCTCGCCGACGACTGGGCGCAGCGCCTCCAGGCCATCGAGGCCGACCAGGTCGCCCCGCGCACCAACGTCGCCACGCCCGTCTTCGACGGCGCCCGCGAGGACGAGCTGGCGGGTCTGCTGGAGCACACCATCCCGAACCGCGACGGCGACCGCATGGTCCAGCCCACCGGCAAGGCGAACCTGTACGACGGCCGCTCCGGCGAGCCGTTCCCGGAGCCGGTCTCGGTCGGCTACATGTACATCCTCAAGCTCCACCACCTGGTCGACGACAAGCTTCACGCCCGGTCGACCGGTCCGTACTCGATGATCACCCAGCAGCCGCTGGGTGGTAAGGCCCAGTTCGGTGGCCAGCGCTTCGGAGAGATGGAGGTGTGGGCGCTGGAGGCATACGGCGCCGCCTACGCCCTCCAGGAGCTGCTCACCATCAAGTCCGACGACGTGACCGGCCGCGTGAAGGTCTACGAGGCGATCGTCAAGGGCGAGAACATCCCCGAGCCCGGCATCCCCGAGTCCTTCAAGGTGCTCATCAAGGAGATGCAGTCCCTGTGCCTCAACGTGGAGGTGCTGTCCTCGGACGGTATGTCCATCGAGATGCGCGACACCGACGAGGACGTCTTCCGCGCAGCGGAAGAGCTCGGCATCGACCTGTCCCGGCGCGAGCCGAGCAGCGTCGAAGAGGTCTGACGGGTCCGGCCGGGATCACCTCCAGGTGATCCCGGCCGCAGCCCCGGACCCCGTACAGACCACGAGAGACACAACCCTGAGAGGGATTGACGCATAGTGCTCGACGTCAACTTCTTCGACGAGCTTCGGATCGGCCTGGCCACCGCTGACGACATTCGGCAGTGGAGCCACGGAGAGGTCAAGAAGCCCGAGACGATCAACTACCGCACGCTCAAGCCCGAGAAGGACGGACTCTTCTGCGAGAAGATCTTCGGTCCGACCCGGGACTGGGAGTGCTACTGCGGTAAGTACAAGCGTGTCCGCTTCAAGGGCATCATCTGTGAGCGCTGTGGCGTCGAGGTCACCCGCGCCAAGGTGCGACGTGAGCGGATGGGCCACATCGAGCTCGCCGCGCCCGTCACCCACATCTGGTACTTCAAGGGCGTTCCCTCACGCCTCGGCTACCTCCTGGACCTCGCGCCGAAGGACCTGGAGAAGGTCATCTACTTCGCCGCGTACATGATCACGTACGTGGACGACGAGCGCCGCACCCGGGACCTGCCCTCGCTGGAGACGCATGTCTCCGTCGAGCGCCAGCAGATCGAGAACCGCCGCGACTCCGACCTCGAAGCCCGCGCCAAGAAGCTGGAAGGCGACCTGGGCGAGCTGGAGGCCGAGGGCGCGAAGGCCGATGTGCGCCGCAAGGTGCGCGAGGGTGCCGAGCGTGAGATGAAGCAGCTCCGCGACCGCGCCCAGCGCGAGATCGACCGCCTCGACGAGGTGTGGAGCCGCTTCAAGAACCTCAAGGTCCAGGACCTGGAGGGCGACGAGCTGCTCTACCGCGAGCTGCGTGACCGCTTCGGCACGTACTTCGACGGCTCGATGGGCGCCGCCGCGCTCCAGAAGCGCCTGGAGTCCTTCGATCTGGAGGAGGAGGCCGAGCGCCTCCGCGAGATCATCCGCACCGGCAAGGGCCAGAAGAAGACCCGCGCCCTCAAGCGGCTGAAGGTCGTCTCCGCGTTCCTCCAGACCAGCAACAGCCCCAAGGGCATGGTCCTGGACTGCGTCCCGGTCATCCCGCCGGACCTGCGTCCGATGGTGCAGCTGGACGGTGGCCGCTTCGCGACCTCCGACCTGAACGACCTGTACCGCCGTGTCATCAACCGGAACAACCGCCTGAAGCGGCTTCTCGACCTCGGCGCGCCCGAGATCATCGTGAACAACGAGAAGCGGATGCTCCAGGAGGCCGTCGACGCGCTGTTCGACAACGGCCGCCGCGGCCGTCCGGTCACCGGACCGGGCAACCGTCCGCTGAAGTCGCTGTCCGACATGCTCAAGGGCAAGCAGGGCCGATTCCGGCAGAACCTGCTCGGCAAGCGGGTCGACTACTCGGCGCGTTCCGTCATCGTCGTCGGCCCGCAGCTCAAGCTGCACCAGTGCGGTCTGCCCAAGGCCATGGCGCTGGAGCTCTTCAAGCCGTTCGTGATGAAGCGCCTGGTGGACCTGAACCACGCGCAGAACATCAAGTCGGCCAAGCGCATGGTCGAGCGTGGCCGCACCGTCGTGTACGACGTCCTCGAAGAGGTCATCGCCGAGCACCCGGTGCTGCTGAACCGCGCCCCGACCCTGCACCGTCTGGGTATCCAGGCGTTCGAGCCGCAGCTCGTCGAGGGCAAGGCCATCCAGATCCACCCGCTCGTCTGCACCGCGTTCAACGCGGACTTCGACGGTGACCAGATGGCCGTGCACCTTCCGCTGTCCGCGGAGGCGCAGGCCGAGGCCCGCATCCTGATGCTGTCCTCGAACAACATCCTGAAGCCCGCCGACGGCCGCCCGGTCACGATGCCGACCCAGGACATGGTCCTCGGTCTGTTCTTCCTGACCACCGACGGCGAGATGCGCAACGTCAAGGGCGAGGAGCGTTCCTTCGCGTCCGTGGCGGAGGCCATCATGGCCTTCGACGCCGGCGAGCTGTCGCTCCAGTCCCGGGTCGACATCCGCTTCCCGGTGGGCACCATCCCGCCGCGCGGCTGGACCCCGCCCGCCGACGAGGCCGGTCCTGACGGCTTCGGTGGCGAGTGGCAGCCCGGTGACACCTTCCGGCTGCGGACGACCCTGGGCCGCGCGCTCTTCAACGAGCTGCTGCCCGAGGACTACCCGTTCGTCGACTACGAGGTCGGCAAGAAGCAGCTCTCGGAGATCGTCAACGATCTCGCCGAGCGCTACCCCAAGGTCATCGTGGCGGCGACGCTCGACAACCTGAAGGCGTCCGGCTTCTACTGGGCCACCCGCTCCGGTGTCACCGTCGCCATCTCCGACGTGGTCGTTCCCGAGGCCAAGAAGGAGATCGTCAAGGGCTACGAGGCCCAGGACGAGAAGGTCCAGAAGCAGTACGAGCGCGGTCTGATCACCAAGGACGAGCGCACGCAGGAGCTCATCGCGATCTGGACCAAGGCGACCAACGAGGTCGCCGAGGCGATGAACGACAACTTCCCGAAGACGAACCCGATCTTCATGATGGTGAACTCGGGCGCGCGCGGAAACATGATGCAGATGCGTCAGATCGCCGGTATGCGTGGTCTGGTGTCGAACGCCAAGAACGAGACCATCCCGCGGCCCATCAAGGCGTCGTTCCGTGAGGGTCTGTCCGTGCTGGAGTACTTCATCTCCACGCACGGTGCCCGTAAGGGTCTGGCGGACACCGCCCTGCGTACCGCCGACTCGGGTTACCTCACCCGTCGTCTGGTCGACGTCTCGCAGGACGTCATCATCCGCGAGGAGGACTGCGGCACCGACCGCGGCCTGCGCCTCGGCATCGCCGAGCGCGGTGCGGACGGTGTGCTGCGCAAGACGGAGAACGTCGAGACCAGCGTGTACGCGCGCTGCCTCGCCGAGGACATCGTCGTCGACGGCAAGGTGCTCGCCCCGGCGGGTACCGACCTCGGTGACGTCCTCATCGACGAGGTCGTCCGCTACGGCATCGTGGAGGTCAAGACCCGTTCGGTCCTGACCTGCGAGTCCGCCGTCGGCACCTGCGCCATGTGCTACGGCCGCTCCCTGGCCACCGGCAAGCTGGTCGACATCGGTGAGGCGGTCGGCATCATCGCCGCCCAGTCCATCGGTGAGCCCGGCACCCAGCTGACGATGCGTACCTTCCACACCGGTGGTGTGGCCGGTGACGACATCACCCAGGGTCTGCCGCGAGTCGTCGAGCTCTTCGAGGCCCGTACGCCCAAGGGTGTCGCCCCGATCTCGGAGGCGGCCGGCCGCATCCGGATCGAGGAGACCGAGAAGACGAAGAAGATCGTCGTCACCCCGGACGACGGCAGCGAGGAGACGGCGTTCCCGATCTCCAAGCGGTCGCGTGTCCTGGTCGGCGAGGGCGATCACGTCGAGGTGGGCCAGAAGCTCATCGTGGGTGCCACCAACCCGCACGACGTGCTGCGCATCCTCGGTCAGCGTGCCGTCCAGATCCACCTGGTCGGAGAGGTCCAGCGGGTGTACAACTCGCAGGGTGTGTCGATCCACGACAAGCACATCGAGATCATCATCCGGCAGATGCTGCGCCGGGTGACGATCATCGAGTCGGGCGACGCGGAGCTGCTGCCCGGCGAGCTGGTCGAGCGTTCGAAGTTCGAGACCGAGAACCGCCGTGTGGTCCAGGAGGGTGGTCACCCGGCGTCCGGGCGTCCGCAGCTCATGGGTATCACCAAGGCGTCGCTCGCGACCGAGTCGTGGCTGTCCGCGGCCTCCTTCCAGGAGACGACCAGGGTTCTGACGGACGCGGCGATCAACGCCAAGTCCGACTCCCTGATCGGCCTCAAGGAGAACGTCATCATCGGTAAGCTCATCCCGGCCGGTACGGGTCTGTCCCGCTACCGCAACATCCGGGTCGAGCCGACCGAGGAGGCGAAGGCCGCGATGTACTCGGCCGTCGGGTACGACGACATCGACTACTCGCCGTTCGGTACGGGGTCCGGCCAGGCCGTTCCCCTGGAGGACTACGACTACGGTCCGTACAACCAGTAGTCCGGCCCGCGTACGCGCTCACGTGTGCGCGTAGGTCGTCGGAGGGCGGTCACCCCCTGGGGGTGGCCGCCCTTCCGCCTTTGCCGGGCCCTGGGTGCTTCCCCGGCGGCTGTACCTGTACCTGTACGGGTGCGGGCCGCTCGTGGGTGCGCGGTTCCCCGTGCGCCTTCGGGGGCCTGTGGCCGTACTCGTTCGGGTGCGGCTGGGCGGGGGGCCCCGGAAGTGGACACAGGGTGGTGCCACGGGGACTCAGGGTGCGAGTACAAGGGGTCCGACCAATATCATTTTGACCGGGCTGTGTACGGTCGGTACGCTCAGACCTTGTGCCTGGGGTGTGCCCTGGCCCTTGTGCGTGTCCTCAACCGTACGAGGTGCCGTGAGCGGCCACCGCAATTCGTGCAGTTCCCGCCACAAGGGCGGGGGCCGCCGCATTCGACACACCCGACCGCGTGGGTCGGTGATGTTCCAGGTTAGCTCCATGATCGGCACACAGAAACCGGAGAAGTAGTGCCTACGATCCAGCAGCTGGTCCGAAAGGGCCGGCAGGACAAGGTCGAGAAGAACAAGACGCCCGCACTGGACGGTTCCCCCCAGCGCCGCGGCGTCTGCACGCGCGTGTTCACGACCACCCCGAAGAAGCCGAACTCGGCCCTGCGTAAGGTCGCGCGTGTGCGTCTGACCTCCGGCATCGAGGTCACGGCCTACATCCCGGGTGAGGGACACAACCTCCAGGAGCACTCCATCGTGCTCGTGCGCGGCGGCCGTGTGAAGGACCTGCCGGGTGTTCGCTACAAGATCATCCGCGGTTCCCTCGACACCCAGGGTGTCAAGAACCGCAAGCAGGCCCGCAGCCGCTACGGCGCCAAGAAGGAGAAGTAAGAATGCCTCGTAAGGGCCCCGCCCCGAAGCGCCCGGTCATCATCGACCCGGTCTACGGTTCTCCTCTGGTGACCTCCCTCATCAACAAGGTGCTGCTGAACGGCAAGCGCTCCACCGCCGAGCGCATCGTGTACGGCGCCATGGAGGGCCTGCGCGACAAGACCGGTAACGACCCGGTCATCACGCTCAAGCGCGCGCTGGAGAACATCAAGCCCACCCTTGAGGTCAAGTCCCGCCGTGTCGGTGGAGCGACCTACCAGGTTCCGATCGAGGTCAAGCCCGGCCGCGCCAACACCCTGGCGCTGCGCTGGCTCGTCGGTTACTCCCGCGCCCGTCGCGAGAAGACGATGACCGAGCGGCTGCTGAACGAGCTCCTCGACGCCTCCAACGGCCTCGGTGCCGCTGTGAAGAAGCGTGAGGACACTCACAAGATGGCCGAGTCCAACAAGGCCTTCGCTCACTACCGCTGGTAGTCACTACCCCATCGAGAGACCGAGAGAAGACTGAGCCTTATGGCTACCACTTCGCTTGACCTGGCCAAGGTGCGCAACATCGGCATCATGGCTCACATCGACGCGGGCAAGACGACGACCACCGAGCGGATCCTGTACTACACCGGCGTCTCGTACAAGATCGGTGAGGTCCACGACGGTGCTGCCACCATGGACTGGATGGAGCAGGAGCAGGAGCGTGGCATCACGATCACCTCTGCTGCCACCACCTGTCACTGGCCGCTTGAGGACGTCGATCACACCATCAACATCATCGACACCCCGGGTCACGTCGACTTCACCGTCGAGGTAGAGCGCTCGCTGCGCGTCCTCGACGGCGCTGTCACCGTGTTCGACGGTGTCGCCGGTGTCGAGCCCCAGTCCGAGACGGTTTGGCGTCAGGCGGACCGCTACGGCGTTCCGCGTATCTGCTTCGTCAACAAGCTGGACCGCACGGGTGCCGAGTTCCACCGCTGCGTCGACATGATCGTGGACCGCCTCGGTGCGGTTCCGATCGTCATGCAGCTCCCCATCGGCGCCGAGGCCGACTTCCAGGGCGTCGTGGACCTGGTCCGCATGAAGGCGCTCGTGTGGTCCGCCGAGACCGCGCTCGGCGAGGCGTACGACGTCGTGGACATCCCGGCCACGCACACCGAGACGGCCGACGAGTGGCGCGGCAAGCTGCTGGAGACCGTCTCCGAGAACGACGACGCCATGATGGAGCTGTACCTGGAGGGCACCGAGCCCACCGAGGAGCAGCTCTACGCGGCGATCCGCCGGATCACGATCGCCTCCGGCAAGGGTGACGGCGCGACCATCACCCCCGTGTTCTGCGGTACCGCGTTCAAGAACAAGGGCGTCCAGCCCCTGCTCGACGCCGTGGTGCGCTACCTCCCGTCCCCGCTCGACATCGAGGCCATCGAAGGCCACTCGGTGAACGACCCGGACGAGATCATCCGCCGCAAGCCGTCGGTCGACGAGCCGCTGGCCGCTCTCGCGTTCAAGATCGCGAGCGACCCGCACCTCGGCAAGCTGACGTTCGTCCGCGTGTACTCCGGGCGTCTGGAGTCGGGTTCTCAGGTGCAGAACTCGGTGAAGGGCCGCAAGGAGCGCATCGGCAAGATCTACCGGATGCACGCCAACAAGCGTGAGGAGATCGAGTCGGTGGGTGCCGGTGACATCGTCGCCGTCATGGGTCTGAAGCAGACCACCACCGGTGAGACCCTCGCCGACCCGGCGAACCCGGTCATCCTTGAGTCCATGGACTTCCCGGCCCCGGTGATCGAGGTCGCCATCGAGCCGAAGTCCAAGGGCGACCAGGAGAAGCTGGGTGTCGCCATCCAGCGCCTGGCCGAGGAGGACCCGTCCTTCCGCGTCAAGACCGACGAGGAGACGGGCCAGACCATCATCGCGGGTATGGGCGAGCTGCACCTCGACGTGCTGGTCGACCGTATGCGCCGTGAGTTCAAGGTCGAGGCCAACGTCGGCAAGCCGCAGGTGGCCTACCGCGAGACGCTCCGCAAGGGTGTCGAGCGGCTGGACTACACCCACAAGAAGCAGACCGGTGGTTCCGGTCAGTTCGCGAAGGTGCAGATCGCGCTGGAGCCGCTTGAGGGTGACGGCTACGAGTTCGTCAACAAGGTCACCGGTGGCCGTATCCCCCGGGAGTACATCCCCTCGGTGGACGCGGGCTGCCAGGAGGCCATGGAGTTCGGCGTGCTCGCCGGCTACCCCCTCACGGGTGTCCGGGTGCTCCTCCTCGACGGTTCCTACCACGAGGTCGACTCCTCCGAGATGGCCTTCAAGATCGCCGGTTCCATGGCCTTCAAGGAGGCCGCCCGCAAGGCCAGCCCGGCCCTGCTGGAGCCGATGATGAAGGTCGAGGTGACGACGCCCGAGGACTACATGGGTGACGTCATCGGTGACATCAACTCCCGTCGCGGTCAGATCCAGTCCATGGAAGACCGTCACGGTGCCAAGCTCGTCACGGGCCTGGTCCCGCTGTCGGAGATGTTCGGCTACGTCGGCGACCTCCGCAGCAAGACATCGGGTCGCGCGAGCTACTCGATGCAGTTCGACTCCTACGCCGAGGTTCCCCGGAACGTCGCCGAGGAGATCATCGCGAAGGCCAAGGGCGAGTAACTCAACCGAGTACACGCTTTAGGCTTGACTCCGGAGCCACCAGGGTGTCCGCCGCAGCCACGGCGGGCACCCCCGGCCCCGGACTATCCAGCAAAGATCACCTGGCGCCGATGAAGTAAGGCGTACAGAACCACTCCCCAGGAGGACCCCAGTGGCGAAGGCGAAGTTCGAGCGGACTAAGCCGCACGTCAACATCGGCACCATCGGTCACATCGACCACGGTAAGACGACCCTCACGGCCGCCATTACCAAGGTGCTGCACGACGCGTACCCGGACCTGAACGAGGCCTCGGCCTTCGACCAGATCGACAAGGCTCCCGAGGAGCGCCAGCGCGGTATCACGATCTCCATCGCGCACGTCGAGTACCAGACGGAGACGCGCCACTACGCCCACGTCGACTGCCCCGGTCACGCGGACTACATCAAGAACATGATCACCGGTGCCGCGCAGATGGATGGCGCGATCCTCGTGGTCGCCGCCACCGACGGCCCGATGCCGCAGACCAAGGAGCACGTGCTCCTGGCCCGCCAGGTCGGCGTTCCGTACATCGTCGTCGCGCTGAACAAGGCCGACATGGTGGACGACGAGGAGATCCTTGAGCTCGTCGAGCTCGAGGTCCGCGAGCTGCTCTCCGAGTACGAGTTCCCGGGCGACGACCTTCCGGTCGTCAAGGTCTCGGCGCTCAAGGCCCTTGAGGGCGACAAGGAGTGGGGCCAGACCGTCCTCGACCTGATGAAGGCCGTCGACGATTTCATCCCGCAGCCCGAGCGTGACGTCGACAAGCCGTTCCTGATGCCGATCGAGGACGTCTTCACGATCACCGGTCGTGGCACGGTCGTCACCGGCCGTATCGAGCGTGGCGTCCTCAAGGTCAACGAGACCGTCGACATCGTCGGTATCAAGACCGAGAAGACCACCACCACGGTCACCGGCATCGAGATGTTCCGCAAGCTGCTCGATGAGGGCCAGGCCGGTGAGAACGTCGGTCTGCTTCTTCGTGGCATCAAGCGCGAGGACGTCGAGCGCGGCCAGGTCATCATCAAGCCGGGCTCGGTCACCCCGCACACCGAGTTCGAGGCGCAGGCGTACATCCTGTCGAAGGACGAGGGTGGCCGTCACACCCCGTTCTTCAACAACTACCGCCCGCAGTTCTACTTCCGTACGACTGACGTGACCGGCGTCGTGACCCTCCCCGAGGGCACGGAGATGGTCATGCCGGGTGACAACACCCAGATGACGGTGACGCTCATCCAGCCCGTCGCCATGGAAGAGGGCCTGAAGTTCGCCATCCGTGAGGGTGGCCGGACCGTCGGCGCCGGCCAGGTCGTCAAGATCAACAAGTGACCTGACACGCGCGCTGCGGCGCAACGTGGGACCCGTACGACCCAGGTGGTCGTACGGGTCCTTTGTTTTCCCTGGGGTCGGCGGGTCGCCTTCGCTTGCGCTTTTGAGGTCTGTCCGGGTGGGGGTACTTCGTTGCTGTGCCGTCGCTCGGTGGGTGCGCAGTTCCCCGCGCCCCTTTGGGGCGCGTTCTGTTTGTTCTTCGGGTCGGTGCCGGTCGGGATTCTCCGTCCTCGCTCCAACGCGCTCGGCCGAACGTCCTGTGACTGTTCCGGGGCGTCGGAGTCTGCGGGCAGAGATTCCCGCCCACCCCCTCCCGTAGCCGGGCGAGTGCACGGGGAGGGGGCTTCCGCACCCGACGGACAACATTGAGGGGCGCCCCTTCAGGGGCGCGGGGAACTGCGCAGAACGAGGGCGGCCCGCACCCGAGAAGCGACCGCGATGGGGCAGCATCCAGGGGCGCGGGGAACTGCGCACCCCACGAGCGACCCGCACAGGGACGAGTGCGCTCAGCCGGACAGACCTCGGAGGCGCAAGCGAAGGCGGCCTGCGTAGAGCGGCAGGTTCTCGGTGGAGATGGTCCAGTCCGCGATCGTCACGTCCTCGCCGTACACGAAGTCCTTGCGGGTCGCGTAGCGCGGGCCCTCCGGGGTCGGGTGGATGTCCGTGAAGACGGCACCGGAGCCCGTACGGGGGTCGAACGCACCTGGTCCCTCCATGCCGGTCATCGGGAGCACCACGAGATCCGGCTGACGCAGGACGCCGGCCTGGACGTCCTCCACGTCGGGCTGTCCCGTGTGTGCGATCACGTGGTCAGGTACGGCCCGCTCCAGCCGCCGTCACAGACGGGCGGCCGTCAGCGAGTGGGGAGCGTTCGGCTGCCCGCGGTCGTGCACGATGCTTTCCCTGGCGATCTCCAGCTTCCCGGGCATGTCCTCCGCGAGACGCTCGGCGCTGTCGCGGAGGGCTCGGTACGGCTCCGGGCAAGGCGGCTGGGTCACGGCGAGCGGCGGGGAGACTGTTCGTGGCCGCCGGGTGCCTCTGCCGGAGGCTGTTCCTTGGTGAAGAGGTCGTCCTCGGCGGTGGCGGTGAGCGCCTTGGCGAGCCATTCGGTGAGGGTCTCGGAGTCCGTGGTGGAGGTGATCCGCTCCCGCGTTTCCTCGGAGACGCTGATGCCTCGCATCTCCAGTACGTCGATGAGCGTTGCGGCCCTGCCCTCTTCACGGCCCTCGGTCTTGCCTTTGAGGTAGGACTCTTCGACGATCGTGCCCCGGCCGGGGAAATAGGTGCCGACGCTCATCATGTTCCTCCAGGTGTTCCGGGCCTGGGTGTCGCCCAGTCCGAGTTCCAGTAGTTCGGTGAAGTAGTCCGCAGTGTCGACCTCGACCGTACCGAGAGCGGTAGCCAGCGCGTCCAGTATCGGGGTGATGTCCCGGTCCTTGCCATGAGTCATGGCAGCGAAGGTGGCGAGTGCCAGATTCTTGGACGCCTCGGCGGGACTGGTGATGACCGGGATGTTGTCAGGACCGATGACCAAAGGATGGGTGCTGAGGGCAGTCCAGCCCTCGATACCCGTCAGGAACGGGCCGGTGGCCCACTTGGCGGTTGCCCTGTCCCGACATACGACGAGGAGCAGCGCGGGCAGGTCGTACTTGGCGCGCAGGAACGCCAGGTAGTACGTCCAGCTTGCGGCTTTGTCCGGATCGCGCCGACCCTGGGCCTCGATGGCCAGCAGGAACGTCGTCCCGTCCGAGGATTCGACTCGCAGGACGCTGTCGACGCGGCGCTCCAGCGGCCTGATCTCGGTGGCGTCGCCCGTCAGGACCTCGACGGCGGCTTTGTCGGGCAGCGGTACACCGAGGACGCGGAACACGGGGCTCAGAAGTTCGGGACGTTCCTGAAAGATGCGGTGCGCGGCCTCATGAGAGGAGGTGACCATGATCGGGAGCGTAGGTCGCTCGTGATCGATCCGGTGATTGTTCGATGATCGTTCATTCGTACGGACGAACATGTTTCCGAGGTTGACGCGAGTGAGGGTTCCGGCTTCGTCAACTTCGACTGTCCGCCTGGTCAGGTGGCGTAGAGCGGCAGGTTCTCGGTGGAGATGGTCCGGTCCGCGATCGTCACGTCCTCGCCGTACACGACGTCCTTGCGGGTCGCGGAAGCCCGGCAGTCCCCGCAGTGGCCCGGGGTTCGGGAGCGGAAGGCTCGGTCGCAGGAGTCGCAGGTCTGGAGTGGGGGCGGGGGCGGCGGGCCCTGGCGCAGGGTGGGGAGGGGTGGGGGGAGAAGGGTGGTCAGGCGGTAGGCGAGGAACGCGGCGGGGCTGTGCAGGCGGTCCGGGGGGAGGCCCGTGGTCAGGGCCGCGCGGACCGCGTCCGGGTGCGTGCCGCGCTCCAGCCAGGCCGCTACGGCCGGGGCGAGCCGTCGTACGTCGCGTTCCGCGAGGGTCAGGCGGGGGTCCGCGGTGCGCAGCGACGCGAGCAGGTCGGCCGCTCTGCTGTGCAGCTCCGGGGCATGGGCCGTGGGGGACGGGAGCGGGGGCTGCGGTTTCTTCGGGGGCGGCGGTCCGGTGCTCCGGGGCGCGGTGCTCTGCGGGGTGGTGCTCCGCGGGGTGGCGTGCCGTGGTGCGGGGGGTGGGGCTTCGTGGTCCGGCTGGGTGCGGGACGTTGCCGGGTCCTCGTACGCGTACGTGAGGGTCACCCAGGTGCCGTTCGGGAGGTGCTTGCGTACCCGTTCGATGTAACCGTGCCTCTCCAGTTCCCGCAGGGCTCCCGCGATCCGGTCGCGGCCCTCCGGGAAGCGGCTGGCGAGGCTGCGGATGTCGACGGGGGTGCCGTCCGGCACGGAGAGGATGTACGCGGCGAGGCCGATCGCCGTGCAGGACAGGGCGCGGTGCCTGGTGAGGTGATGACCCAGGTGGGTGTGGTCCGGGTCCGGGTCCGGGTTCGAATTCGCGTTCCGGTGCGGGTCGGTTTCGTCGGCCGGGCGGGGGCCTGTGACCCGGATGACTCCGTGGGGGGTTTCCGGAACGCTGGATGGGCGGGGCGAGGGGGCGTTAAGCTGCGTGTCAGCCATCGGGAAGTGCTAGTTCCTTATGTGGTGAGGCCCTCGTTCGGGATGCCAGTCCCGGCCGGGGGCCGATGCATGTACCGGTGCACATGCGGGAGTTGTCATGCGTTTGCGATGGCACTCTCTCCGAAAATCGGACCGGGAGCGAACTCTCCCTGAAGCAATCACCCGAACGGGCTAACGCTGCGGTGGTTGCTGTCCGGTGGGGTGAGGTGGGGTGGGGTATTCGCCTTCAACTACCGGGAACTACGGGGGGTTTACCGCCTGTGGTTCCGAAGGTCGGGGACCCGGCCTCCGGTGCGGAACCCCCGGGGACGGGGCGGGTGCGGAGCCAGTACGAGCGGGCGGCGAGGGCCAGCGCCACCCCGTACACGGCGAACGCGGACAGGCCGACCCAGGCGACCAGCAGTGTGTCCTCCGGGGTGGGGAAGTCGCCCCGGCGCATCGTCACCACGTCCGCCGTCGCCAGGGCGCAGTACCCGAGTCCGAGCACCCCGTACGGCAGGAGCGTGGCCGCTCCGATCAGGGCCGGGGCGAGCGGGAGCGGGCGCGGGACGCGGCGGCCGCGCAGGAATGTCGTCCAGCGGGGGAAGACCTGGCCCCAGGGGCGGACCAGCCCCCACAGCAGGAACACTCCCAGGGCGGCGAGCAGCACGGTGGCGTCCAGGCCCCAGGACTCCAGGGTGAGCCAGAGGTCCGGGACGCCGTTGCGTTCGGAGGTGGCGCGCATCTCGGCGCCGGTCATTCCGGCGAAGGTGCCGCCGAGTGCCCAGTTGAGTTTCATCGCGATGTACGGGAGGAAGGCCACCGTCCCCACGCAGGCGGTGAGTTGGAGCGGGCGTGGTGCGGCGGCGGGGGGCGGTGGGGTGGTCGTGCCAGCGGTCGGGGGCCGTCCGGCCCGTGCGGTGGCGGTGAGCAGGAGTACTCCGGCCGCCGCGAGCGCGTGGTTCGCGGCGGCGGGCCAACTGTCCACGCTCTGGCCGAACATCAGCGTGATCACGTCCATCAGCAGGCTGAACGCCGCGATCGCCGTGAGTCCGGCGAGTGCCCGGAGCGCGGTGCCCAGTGGTCGTCGGGGGCCGAGACGGGTGACGGCCGCGCAGGTCGCTGTCGCCAGGGCGCCCAGCGCGGCGACCGCCCAGCCCAGGGCCGGGGGGCCCGGGTCCGGACCCAGTTGGAACAGCGGCGTCCCGCTCAGCGCACCGGCCAGCCCGAGGGCGGTGTACGCCACCGCCCAGCACAGCGCCGCCCGGCCGGCCCACTCCGTGGGCCGGGGCACTCTCTTCGTCCTCGCGACATCCGTCATGCTCCGAACGTCCCATCGGCCGCGATCGCCGGGCGTCGCCCCGCGGTCCCGATCGCCTCCCCCGGTGGGGTGAGGGCGGGTACGGACCCAGGTATGAGTGGGGTGACTTGGGTGACCTCCCTCAGAGGTCCGCCAGGGGCACCTCCGCCCAGACGGTCTTCCCGGGTGGTGGTCCGGGTGTGACGCCCCAGCGTTCCGCCAGGGCCTCCACGAGCAGCAGTCCGCGTCCCGATTCGGCGTCCGCCGCCGGGAGCCCGGCGCCCGGCATCCGGTCACCGGCGCTGTCGCTCACCTCGATCCGGAGCGTCGTGTCCGTGACGCTGAGCGAGAGCCGGAAGCCCGTACGCCGGTCGCTGCCGTGGAGCGCGGCATTGGCGGCGAGTTCCGCGACGACGAGTGCCGCCGGGTCCAGGGGCAGCCCCCAGGCCCGCAGTCGGCATTCCGCGAGCAGCCGGGCGAGACGGGCGCCCACGCGGGTCGAGGACAGTTCGGTCTCGAACGTGCGGGTGGGGGGTGTGGTGGGGGTGGGGGCGGTTGCGGGGGTGGGGAGTTCGGAGAGTTCTTGGTTCACATCACTCAATGTCGCCGTACGTGTTTGGGCTGTTGAGCGACTTGGGGGCTACGTACGGTGACTGTCCGGGCTTTGTCCGGGGGTGTCCCGGCTGTCCGGGGCGGGCGGTATGGGGCAGCGAGGCGGTGGCGTCAGGCGGACTTGCGTAGTTCGTCGGTGGTGACGATCCGGAGGAACGGGGGGATGGTGGCGGCGACCGCGGCGGCGAAGACGAGGAAGGCGACCCGGGTCCCGAACGCTTCGGCGAGGACGCCGATCAGGCCCGCTCCTATCGGCATTCCGCCCCAGCCGATGAGCCGGGCGGCGCTGCTGTAGCGGCCCATGAGGGCGTCGGGCACGGTGTTCTGGGCGATGAGGCGTGAGTTGACCGTCCAGAGGGTGCCGCCCATCCCGCCGAGGAACGCCGCGGTGGCGACCGCCCAGACCTGGGTGGTGAGCACGGGGACGGCCATCATCGCCAGGGTTCCGAGCAGGTCGGCGAACATCGCCCAGCGGCGTCCGAGCAGCCGGTTGATCCGGGTGACGGCGAGTGTGCCCGCCAGCCCGCCGACGCCGAGCGCGCTGAGCACGATGCCGTACTGCCGCGCGTCCAGGCCCATCGTCTCCTTCGCGACCAGGGGCATCAGGGCCAGCCACGCGCCCCAGCTCGCGCCGAGGACGGTCAGGATGAGGGTCGTTGTGCGGAGCAGGCGGTGGTGCCAGAGGTAGCGGAGTCCTTCGGTGAACTCCCGGGCCCTGGGTGCTCTGCCGGTCCGCGGTGCTGTCCCGGTCCCGGTGCCTGTCTCGGTCCCCGTCCCCGTCCCCGTCTCGGTCCCGGTCCCCGTCCCGGGTTCCGTGGGCGCCTCGTCCTTGGTGGTGCGCACGGCGCGGAAGCGGCCGGTGAGCAGGAGCAGGAGGAGGGCCGCGGCGAGGTAGGCGACCCAGGTGGAGCCGAGCGCGATACCGGTTCCGGCGGTGAGGAGCAGTCCGCCGATCATCGGTCCGCAGAACTCGTTGGCGGCGGTCTCGACCCCGGCGATCCACGCGTTCGCGCGTTCCCGTTCCGCGCGCGGCACGAGTGCGGGGATCAGCGCGGTCTCCGAGGTCTGGGCGATCACTTCCGCGGTGCCGAGGACCGCGCCGACGGCCGCCAGCGTCCCGATGGTCGTGCTGTCGCTGGTCACGGTCTGTATCAGCCAGCCGATCGCCAGCAGCCGTATCCCGCCTGCGAGCCAGAGCAGCCGGCGGCGGTCCGCGCGGTCGGCGAGGACTCCGGCGGGCAGCGAGACGAGCAGCCAGGGCAGCGTCAGGGCCAGCGCGACCGCCGCGACCTGGCCGGGGGAGTCGGTGATCCCGGTCGCCAGTACCGGCAGCGCGATCTTGATGATCCCGTCCGCGAGGTTGGTGACCGCGGTGAGGGCGAGCAGGACGACGGTGTTCCGTGTGCCGGGTGTGCCGGGTGTGCCGCGCGGATCGGGTGGATCGGATGCGGGGGCGGCTTCGGTCTTTTTGACGGGCCGGGTCCGGGTGCTCATGTCATGTGCCCTAACCGCCTAAGTGGTTTGACTGGTTAATTGTGCGAAGCCTGCCAGCCGGGGTTTCACCAGTCAACCCGTTAGACGGTTACTCTTGGGGAGTCCGGTTCCCCCTCCTGAAGGTCACCCATGCTCGAAGCACCGTCTTCGGCCCAGCTGGTCGAAGCCTTCGTCAACACCGTCGATGTGGAGCTCGGCACCGACGACCTCGCCGTGCCCGACCAGCTCCCCGCCTGGCTGGCGGAGCGGGGACTGCTCCCGTCCGGCACCCTGGTCACCACCGAGGAACACCAGCTCGCCCTGCGGCTGCGGGACGGCATCCGCGAGAACCTCGGCGTCCACACCGGCGACACCCCCGATCCCGGCCTGCTCCGGGACGCCGACGAAGTCCTCCGCCGCCTCCCTCTGGTCGCCACCCTGCGCCCCGGCAGCCGGGCCACGCTGGAACCGGCACCCGGACTCACCCCGGTCCGCCACGCTCTGGCCGCCCTCGCCGTCGCCTGGACCGAGCTCACGGTCACCGGCGAGGCCGCACGCCTCAAGCGCTGCGCCGAACACACCTGCGCCTGGGTCTTCTGGGACTCCTCCAAGAACCGCAGCCGCCGCTGGTGCTCCATGCGCGTCTGCGGCAACCGCACCAAGGCCCGCCGCTACGCGACGAAGCGGACTTCGGTACCTGGAACGGCTGGCTGAGCCGCGGGGTACCTGAGCGGGTCCGCCGCCGAACTCCCCGCCGGTACGGACGAGGCCCCCGTTCCGGTGGGTCTGCCCCTGGACGGGGCGAGTGCCGGGACGGGGGCCTTGGCGGTCGCCGCCCGGGAGCTGTGCGGTCGTACGGATCTCCTCCTGGCTCAGCTCATCCCGTGCAGCGTCGAAGGACTCCGCTACCTGGGCGGGCCGACCGAGGTCGGGGCGGCAGCTTGCGGTCCGACCACGGATCTCGCCGGGCTTGATCCGGTACAGCCAGAGTGGCTCCAGCGGCACCGGCACCGGAACTAGCCTCAACGAGGTGAATCACACCAGCACCGACGACACCACCGCTGCCGCTCGCCTGCGGGACGAACTGGCCGACAGCCTGCGCGAGCAGGGCACCGTGGCAACCGATTCCGTGGACGCAGCGGTCCGGGCCGTGCCCCGCGATGTGTTCGTTCGCCAGTTCAAGCCCTCCGCGTCTCTGGAGGAGGCGTACGCCGACACGCCTGTCCACACCAAGTTCGACGACACGGGTGCGTCGATCAGCGCGGTGTCGCAGCCCTCGGTGAACGGGCTGATGCTCGAACTCACCCAGGCACAGCCCGGCATGCGGATCGAGGAATCGGGAGCAGGCAGTGGCCTGTTCGCCTCGTACCTTGCCCACCTCGTCGGAGACGAAGGGCACGTCACCACACTCGACGTCGACCAAGACCTCGTGGACGGCGCCCGAGCCGCCATCGAGAAGGCCGGAGTGCACAACGTCACTGTCGTCCTCGGCGATGGAGCGGCCGGCCACGTCGGCGGAGCCCCCTACGACCGGATCGTCGCCACGGTCGGTGCCCACGGCATCCCGCAGGCGTGGCTCGACCAGCTCGCCCCCGACGGCCGTCTCGTCGTACCGCTGCGTCTGCGCGGCAGTGTCTCCCGCGCCGTCGCCTTCGAACGGGACGGTGACGGGCACTGGCGCAGTGTCCGCAGCGAGATGTGCACCTTCATGCCCCTGCGGGCGGGCATCGCCGACGACCCCCGCCGCATCGTCTCGCTGACCTCTGACGACGCCGTCCGGCTCCAGTTCAACCAGGAGCAGGAGGCCGACGAGGAATCCCTTCGCGGTGTGCTGGACCAGCCGGGCAGCGAGGTGTGGTCCGAGGTGACGTTCCGGGGCCCGGAGTCGCCGGAATTCATGTGGCTGTGGCTCGCCTGCGCCATGGAGAACGCCCTGAGCCGGATGGAGGTCAACCGTGCGGCTGCCGGTGCCGCCCTGCTCCGGGAGGGATTCCGCCCCATGGCGGTGGCCGAACAGGGCAGTCTCGCCTACCTGACCCTGCGCAAGGCCGACCTCGCCGAGGACGGCGGCCAGCTCTACGAAGCCGGCGCCATCGGCCACGGCCCCGGCGGCAAGAAGCTGGCCGAACAGGTCGCCGAGGAGATGCGCATCTGGGACAAGGATTTTCGTGGTCGTGAGGTGACCTTCGAGATCCACTCCCTCGACGCCCCGCCGCTCCCTCCGAAACCGGGCCGCTTCGCCTTCGACAACCCGATCAACCGGATCGTCATCACCTGGGCGTGATGTGGACGCCGTCGACGGCACTCTGCCGCACACTCCGTCGCGGCTGACCTGGTCCCACTGGCGGTGCAAGGGCCGCGATGGGTACGCGGCGTGGTGATCGTCCGGACGGTGAGGGCAGTCGGCAACCCGAATCCATGAAGCGGACGGGGCTGCTGGGCGTCGACACCAGAGGACCCGGGCATCGCTCGTTCGGGCGTTTTGCCGCCGGGTTCGACCGCCTGTCCCGTCGCGGGTGCGTAGAACGTGGTGGCATGGGACTCGGAGACTTCCGCCGAGGCCGCAGTGGGCTTTCACCCTCGTGCTCTCCGAGCCGCTCACGCCGGAGCAGAAGGACTTCCTCGACGGGCTGGACAGGTTCGCGGACGGCGAGATCGGGCTGACCGAGGGACCAGGCCGCTCGGCCTTCCTCTGCGCGATCCCCGCCGAATCCCTCGACGCCGCCGTGGCGAACGCCTTGGCGCGGTTCGAGGACTTCCCTGGTGTCCTCGTTCGCCGCGTCGAGCTGGACGAGATCGCGCTGGACCAGAACAGCATGGCGACCCCGGCTGTGTTCCCCGCGCCACCACCGGTGGAGGCATCACCGCTGTCGTGACACCGACAGGCAGCCCCACTGCCTAACGTTCGGAAGTAGTGGGGCGGGCGTCAGGTGGTCGCAGCGCCTGACAATGAAGCGAACCTCCGGACTCCGCCCGGGTGGTCCCCGCGATCAGGGAGGCTTTGATGCCGTCGAACGCGCCCAGCTTCGGTGAACTCCTCGGTGCTACCCGGCGCTCTGCCGTCCACCTGGAGATGCGTGACTCCTACGCGGCCACCGAGCGGTTCGAAGCATGGCGATGTGGAGAGCGCATCGACTGGGCGGACCAGGCGTCGTGGTGGCACCCGTATGACCAGTTGATCGCCGACACGGTCGCCCGAGGTGTGACCGTCCGACGTGCCCGGATCGTCTCGGAGCCAGTGAGCGAGTACATCCGCTGGGAGCACTACGTCACCCACGCCAACGTGACCGCTGGTGAGCAGGTCCGGTGGCTGCCCCGGAGGGCGGCAACCGGCCTTTCGCTCCCGGGCAACGACTTCTGGCTGTTCGACGGCACTCTGTTGCGCGTCCACCACTTCTCGGGTGACGGGGCCGTGGTCAAGGACGAGATGGTGGACGAGCTCACCATCGTGGAGCTCTGCGCCACGGCGTTCGAGAACGTGTGGGCCCTCGCGACCCCACACGCACAGTTCGCGCTCTGACGGCACTGGGGTTCATCTGAAGGACAGCGCTTTCTCCGTTCACGCCACCTCGTGTCAGTGGTTGCGTTTAGCCTGTGCGTGACGTTGGCCGCACGCACGGTAACTGGCCTATTGGTGTGCTGTGTTGGCTGAGAAGCGGGACCTGTACGGGCGGAGGTGCCTGGGTGGACAGCGGGACAACGGATGCGGCGGAAGCGGCGGGCGCGGGCGACGAGGACGGCTGGGAGGTCGACCCGGAGGACGAGATCGCGCCGGTCGTCCGTATGGTCGGCAGCCGGATGAAGGGGTGGCGCGAGGGCGCCGGGATGCGGGTCGTGGACTTCGCCAACGCGGTGGGATACGGCGAGGACCTGGTCCGCAAGATCGAGCGGGGCGAACGGATCGCCCGCCCCGAGTACCTCGACAAGGTCGACGCTGTGCTTCGCGCGGGCGGCAAGCTCGCAGCCCTGAAGGAGGACTTGGCGGCGGCCCAGTATCCGAAGAAGATTCGAGATCTGGCCAGGATGGAAGCGCAGGCGGCGGAGCTGTGCGCCTACGGCAATCACAACCTGCACGGCTTGGTTCAGACGAAGGAGTACGCGCGGGCGCTGATCGGCACGAGACGCCCTGCGTATTCGCCTGACGAGGTCGAACGCATGGTCGCGGGCAGAATGGCGCGGCATTCGATCTTCGAGCGCTCTCCCGCGCCTGAGCTGAGCTTTGTCCTGGAAGAGGTGACACTTCGCCGCCCGATCGGGGGCAGAATGGTGCTACGAGGGCAGCTCGAACATCTGTTGGAGGTGGGGCGGTTGCGGAACGTGGAAATACAGGTCATGCCAACGGCCACCGAAGACAACGCCGGGATGGGTGGGGAGTTGCAGACTCTTCGATTTCGGGATGGCTCTGGCGTGGGACGGCAGGACGGTGCCTTTGCCGGGCGTCCGGTCTCGGACCCTCGTCGGCTCAGGATCATCGAACTTCGGTATGGGATCATCCGGGCGCAGGCTCTCACACCGCGGGAGTCGCTGGCGTACATCAAGGATGTGTTGGGAGAGACATGATCCACAAGCCGACTGACCGGCATGGTGCTGAGCTGGCGTGGTTCAAGAGCAGCTACAGCAACAGCAGCGAGGGTGACACCTGCGTCGAGGTGGCGGACGTACTCGGTGCCGTGTTGGTCCGGGACTCCAAAAACGTCTCCGGCCCGCGTCTGGGCTTCGCGCCAACCACCTGGGCGGACTTCGTCTCGTATGCCTCTGAGTCATGAGCCGGAGGCCGGTCGCCGGGTGTGACGCGGGCTTGGCGTGGTTCAAGAGCAGCTATAGCGACAGCAGCGACGGTAGTGAGTGCGTCGAGGTCGCAGCGGCCTCTGACGCCGTGCTCGTCCGCGATTCCAAGGACGTGTCCGGCCCCTGCCTCGGGTTCACACGGACCACCTGGGCGGACTTCGTTCCGTACGCTGTCGAACGCTGATCGGGAGGGTCTGTGGTCCACGGACAGAGCAACCCGGCGTGGCGCAAGAGCACCTACAGCGAAAGCAGCAGCGGAAGCGAATGCGTCGAGGTCGCGGTCAGCGGTGATGTCGTACTGGTCCGTGACTCCAAGAGGGCTCGCCAGCCGCGCCTCGGGTTCCCGCCCGGGGCCTGGGCAGACTTCGTCGTGTTCACGGCCCAGACTCGCAAGAGGGGGCGCGAGTGAACAGCACGACCGCATCCGACCTGACGTGGTTCAAGAGCAGCTATAGCGACAGCAGCAACGGCGAGGACTGCATAGAGATCGCAGACACCCCCCACGCCGTACTCGTCCGCGACTCCAAGGACACCTCCGGCCCCCGCCTAGGGTTCACCCGCACCGCCTGGGCCGACTTCGTCCCGTACGCCGCGTCCCGCTGAACGTACCCGCGCCACCCGAACGGCCCCGTCCCCGACGGGGCCTTCCTCGTGCGCGCCACGCACCGCACCGCACCGCGCCACGCCACGCCACGCACCGCACCGCACCGCGCCACCCACCGCTCCGCGCCACCCACCCCCGAACAAGCCCAGCGCAGCGGCCCCGCATGAGTACCCGTACTCAAGTGAACTAAGTAGCCCATGGGCACCGAGAGTTGACCTCACCGGTAAGGTCCGGGGGCAAGAACCGGCCATGGCGAGGTGCTGTGCGAGGGCCGTGGTGCGTTGCCGTGGAGGGGGAGGGCTCGCGTGGCGTGGGACGAGTGGGACCGGATCAAGGCGGGGGTCGCCGAGCGGCAGTCCACGGGGACACAGCTCAACGGGGTGCCCGTCGAACCCGGTGAGGGGCCCAGTGCCGTCACCGGGGGGCTGAAGTCCAGCAAGAAGGCGTGGATCGCGGCGGGCGACGGGGTCGGGTCGCTGCGGACCAGCGTCAGCACCGCGGTCGGCAAGCTGGAGGACGGGCAGAGCGGGCTGGGGGCGACCGACGGATGTCTCACCGCCGCCGCGCAGAAGGACGTGCACGCCTCGTGGAAGAAGTACGCCGAGGCCGTCGGTGAACGCTGCGCGAGCCTTCAGAAGATCATGGAGCAGGTCGGGCACGACCAGCTCACCACCGACCAGGGCGTGAAGTCCGAGGTCGACGCGCTGAAGCGGGCGCACGCCGACACCGAGGCCGTCGGCGGCGACCCGGCGAAGGGACGGTGACGGGGGAGTGGACCTCCAGACCCTGAAGACGCTGAAGCCCGCCGAGTACGAGGGTGCCGCCGACGGCTACCGGGCCCTCGCGGACATGGCACAGACCTCGAAGGACCACATCGCGAACACCGTCGCCGCCGGGATGCGCAAAGCCCTGGAAGGCGACGCCGCGAAGTCCGCGCAGGGCGAACTCCAGGAAGTCGAGCGGAACTTCCAGTACACGCAGAACCAGTGCGCGGTGATCAGCACCGCGCTGAACGGCTTCGCCTTCGACATGGCCGCCGCCAAGCAGAAGCTGGACGCCGCGCTCGCGGACGCCGGGGCCAACAAGCTCACCGTGAACCCGGACGGGTCCGTGACGTATCCGCCGGGGCCGGACAAGGTCGACGGGAAGACACCCGACGGGGGTTCGACCGCAGGGTTCACCTCCCCGCAGGCGCAGGCCCTCGGGCGGCAGGCCGCGAACCTCAGCCGCAACCCGTACGCCGCCCTCGCCCAGGAGATCGCCGACCGGATCTCCACCGCGCTCAAGGAGGCGACGGCCGCCGACGAGAAGTGGGCGCCCAAACTGCGCGCGCTCAAGGCCGACGACGATCTGACCGTGTCCGCGCGGGACTGGTCGGACACCGCCTCGGACGCCGGCGGGGTGCGGAGCGCGGCCGATCCGTATCTGGACACGCTGAAGGACCCGCCCAAGGGCGGTTCGCCGGAGGACAACGCGCGCTGGTGGAAGGGGCTGGACGACGAGCAGCGGGACGCCTACCTCGCGATGAACCCGGCGAGCGTGGGCGCGCTGGACGGGCTGCCCGCCGATGTCCGGGACGAGGCGAACCGTACGGTGCTCGCCCAGAAGCACGGGCAGTACCAGGTGGCGTTCGGCGCCATCCCGCCGCCACCGGCCGAGCGGTACACCTGGATCAACGGCGGACGGATGCCGGTCAAGGTGCAGACGGACGAGTACATGGCGTGGGAGAAGAAGTACGGCGACGAGTACGCGCAGCTCAAGCAGTCCATCAAGGGCATGGAGAGCATCGAGGACCGGTTCGCGTCGACCGGGGTGGGCGGACTGCCGGAGGCGTATCTGCTGGGCTTCAGCGCCGAGGAGAACGGCCGGGCGATCGTCGCCAACGGCAACCCCGACACGGCCGACCACACGGCGGTGTTCGTGCCGGGCACCACGTCCAACCTGGGGAGCATCGGCGGGGACATCGGCCGGATGACCAACCTCTGGCAGGACGCCAGCACCGCCGCCCAGGGCGGTTCCGTCTCCACCGTCACCTGGCTCGGGTACGACGCCCCGCAGGACATCGTCAAGGACGCCCCGTTCGGGCACTACGCCGATGACGGGGCACCCGCGTTCAATCAGTTCCTGGACGGCCTCGACGCCTCCCGGACCGCCGACGGGCCCGGGCACACCACGGCGATCGGCCACTCGTACGGCACGACGCTGATCGGCTCGGCCGCCCGGCAGGGCGAGCTGAACGCCGACGACGTGGTCTTCGCGGGCAGCCCGGGGGTCCAGGTGGGCTCCGCCGAACGGATGGACGTGCCCGAGGGCCGGGTGTGGAACCAGGAGGCGCCCGGGGACGTGGTGCCGGACATCGGCCGTTACGGTCACGGCGGCAGCGAGTGGCGGCTCGGCGGCGGGGTATGGCTCATCCCCAGCGACGAGGCGTTCGGCGCCAATCAGATGACCACCGATACCGAGGGTCACAGCGACTACTGGAAATCCGGCACCACCAGCCTGTGGAACCAGGCCCAGGTCGTCGCCGGACAACACGGGAACGTGAAGCTTGAGGACTGACAGCCTCCGCCGGACCGACAGCACCCGCCGGACCGACAGCCTCCGCCGGGCCGTCGGCGGCACCCGGCCCGGCGGCAGCCCCTGGACCGACAGCACCCGCCGGACCGACAGCCTCCGCCGGGCCGTCGGCGGCACCCGGCCCGGCGGCAGCCCCTGGACCGGCAGCACCCGCCGGCCCGGCAGCGCCGAGCCCGGCGGCGGCCCCCGGTCGGGCGGCACCCCACGGCCCGGCGGCACCCCACGGCTCCGCCGGTCCCCGCGGGCGCGAGCCCTCGCGCCCGCCCTCGCACTCGCACTCACCACGATCACTGGATGCGGCATGGACGACTCCGGAAAGACCGACGCCCCCGTCCCCTCCGCGGGGACCAGCGGCGTCGAGGACGCCACCCGCGACACCCGGAAGGTCTCCAGCGATCTGCTGGACCTCATCGGGGTGAAGGGCAAGGTCACCGAGCCGGGGCCCCGGGTCGGTGAGTGCGGGGACGGCCAGGACCGGGAGACCCACTTCCAGATGCGGCACCCCTGGAGCCTCACCCCCGCGTCGGGCAAGCAGCTCGACGGGGTCATGGAGCGGCTGCGGGAGCGGCTGCCCGAGCAGGGCTGGAAGATCGTCCAGTACGAGCGGGACACCAGCCGCAACAAGAACCTGAATCTGACCGCCGACCACGACGAGCGGAAGTTCAGTGTGAACGTGGTCCATCTGGCGAGGAACGAGCCGCCCGCGCTCTCCGTCACCGTGGTCTCCGGCTGCTACCGGGTGCCCGAGGGGGAGAATGTCGACCGGTTCTGACCGGAGCGGGCTTCCGGACGGCTCAGGGGCTGGTCAGGGGCCGTCCGTGCGGGTCCGGCGGTGACCCGGTGCGTCCTCGTGCGTAGCCGTCTGTGACCTGGGGTACCCTCTACGGCTCGATTGGCCAGGGCGAGGGCCCGTGTGGCAGACTATCCGGGTTGCTCGGTTGAGTATCGATGCTGCGCGCCTCCCGCCGGGAGGACCGGAAGCGAGTCCCACAGTACTCGTCGCCTTTATCTGCCTTTTCGGGCAGCGCTGGGGCGGACGTACGGGAATCTTTCGGGAAGTGTCAGTGAGGTGCCGGCCAGGCGCCCGGTGGGTGGTTTTCATCCCCGGCCCGCGGTCCGTGACCGCGTGTCTCTCGCAGGGACTCCCTTTTCCAGGGAGATTCATGTTGGTGAGACCGCGACACACCCGACCGCGTGGGTCGGAGAAGAGGACCGCTTCACAGCCCCCCGGGTTCCAGAGCGTTCACTAGAGACAGGACTACCAAGTAGCCATGGCGGGACAGAAGATCCGCATCCGGCTCAAGGCCTACGACCACGAGGTCATCGATTCCTCGGCGAAGAAGATCGTCGAGACGGTGACGCGTACTGGTGCGTCGGTCGCGGGCCCGGTGCCGCTGCCCACTGAGAAGAACGTGTACTGCGTCATCAAGTCGCCGCACAAGTACAAGGATTCTCGCGAGCACTTCGAGATGCGCACGCACAAGCGCCTGATCGACATCCTCGACCCGACGCCCAAGACCGTTGACTCTCTGATGCGACTCGACCTCCCGGCCGGTGTCGACATCGAGATCAAGCTCTGAGGGGTCGGTGTAACGAGATGACCAAGCAGATCAAGGGCATCCTGGGCGAGAAGCTCGGCATGACCCAGGTCTGGGACGAGAACAACCGTGTCGTCCCCGTGACCGTGGTCAAGGCCGGACCCTGCGTTGTCACCCAGGTCCGTAAGAATGACATCGACGGCTACGAGTCGGTCCAGATCGCCTTCGGCGAGATCGACCCGCGCAAGGTGAACAAGCCCCTCAAGGGCCACTTCTCCAAGGCCGACGTCACCCCTCGCCGCCACCTCGTCGAGATCCGTACCGCTGACGCCAGTGAGTACACCCTCGGCCAGGAAGTGACCGCCGAGACCTTCGAGGCCGGCATCAAGGTCGACGTGACCGGCAAGAGCAAGGGCAAGGGCTTCGCCGGTGTCATGAAGCGTCACAACTTCAAGGGCCTCGGCGCCGGACACGGCACCCAGCGCAAGCACCGCTCGCCCGGTTCCATCGGTGGCTGCGCCACCCCCGGCCGGGTCTTCAAGGGCCTGCGCATGGCCGGTCGCATGGGCAACGAGCGGGTCACCACCCAGAACCTGACCGTCCACGCCGTTGACGCGGAGAAGGGTCTGCTGCTCATCAAGGGCGCGGTCCCCGGTCCGAACGGCGGCCTCGTCCTGGTCCGCACAGCGGCCAAGGGGGCCTGAGGTAACGATGAGCACCATTGACATCCTTTCGCCCGCAGGCGACAAGGCCGGGTCCGTCGAACTCCCCGCGGAGATCTTCGACGCCAAGGTCAGCATTCCGCTGATCCACCAGGTCGTTGTCGCCCAGCTGGCCGCTGCCCGCCAGGGCACGCACAAGACCAAGCGACGCGGAGAGGTCCGCGGCGGTGGCCGCAAGCCCTACCGCCAGAAGGGCACCGGCCGCGCCCGTCAGGGCTCGACCCGCGCTCCGCAGTTCGTCGGCGGTGGCGTCGTCCACGGCCCGCAGCCGCGTGACTACTCCCAGCGGACCCCGAAGAAGATGAAGGCCGCCGCCCTGCGCGGTGCCCTCACCGACCGGGCCCGCAACAGCCGTATCCACGTCGTCACCGGCGTGCTTGAGGGCGACAACCCCTCCACGAAGGCCGCGAGGACCCTCTTCGGCAAGATCAGCGAGCGCAAGAACCTGCTCCTGATCGTCGAGCGGGCCGACGAGGCCGCGTGGCTGTCCGCCCGCAACCTGCCCCAGGTGCACATCCTGGAGCCGGGCCAGCTGAACACGTACGACGTGATCCGCTCCGAGGACGTGGTCTTCACGCAGGCCGCCTTCGAGTCCTTCGTGTCTGGCCCCACCACGGCCGATGAGACCGAAGGGAGCGACGCCTGATGGCCACGCGTCACCCGAGCATTGCCTCCAAGGCGGCCAAGGCCGCCAAGGCCGCGCGCCTCGCCAAGGCGAAGCGCCACGCCACGGAGGGCAAGAACACCGTCGAGACCCCGCTGAGCAAGTCCTTCACGGATCCCCGTGACGTGCTCCTCAAGCCGGTCGTCTCGGAGAAGAGCTACGCGCTTCTCGACGAGAACAAGTACACGTTCGTCGTGGACCCGCGTGCCAACAAGACCCAGATCAAGCAGGCCGTCCAGGCGGTCTTCGAGGTCAAGGTCACCGGGGTCAACACGATCAACCGCCAGGGCAAGCGCAAGCGCACCCGCACCGGTTTCGGCAAGCGCGCCGACACCAAGCGCGCCATCGTGACCCTCGCCGAGGGCGACCGTATCGACATCTTCGGCCAGGCCTCCTAACGGAGCGCCTTGGTCCGATATCGGACGAGGACTGAGAAATGGGTATCCGCAAGTACAAGCCGACGACTCCGGGCCGTCGTGGGTCCAGCGTCGCCGACTTCGTCGAGGTCACGCGGTCCACGCCGGAGAAGTCGCTGGTCCGCCCGCTGCACAGCAAGGGCGGCCGTAACAACGCCGGTCGTGTGACCGTTCGCCACCAGGGTGGCGGACACAAGCGCGCCTACCGAGTGATCGACTTCCGTCGGCACGACAAGGACGGCGTGCCGGCGAAGGTCGCGCACATCGAATACGACCCCAACCGCACCGCGCGCATCGCGCTGCTGCACTACGCGGACGGCGAGAAGCGTTACATCCTCGCCCCCCGCAACCTGTCGCAGGGCGACCGCGTCGAGAACGGTCCCGGGGCCGACATCAAGCCGGGCAACAACCTTGCCCTGCGTAACATCCCCGTCGGTACCACGATCCACGCGATCGAGCTCCGTCCGGGCGGCGGCGCCAAGTTCGCCCGCTCCGCCGGTGCCTCCGTGCAGCTGCTGGCGAAGGAGGGCGCGATGGCCCACCTTCGTATGCCTTCCGGTGAGATCCGCCTGGTCGACGTGCGCTGCCGCGCCACCGTCGGCGAGGTCGGCAACGCCGAGCAGTCCAACATCAACTGGGGCAAGGCCGGCCGTAAGCGCTGGCTGGGCGTCCGCCCGACCGTTCGCGGTGTGGCGATGAACCCGGTGGACCACCCGCACGGTGGTGGTGAGGGCAAGACCTCCGGTGGTCGCCACCCGGTCTCCCCGTGGGGTCAGAAGGAAGGCCGTACTCGTTCGCCCAAGAAGGCGTCGAACAAGTACATCGTCCGCCGCCGCAAGACGAACAAGAAGCGCTAGGAGCGGGTTTTCAGATGCCGCGCAGTCTCAAGAAGGGGCCCTTCGTCGACGACCACCTGATCAAGAAGGTGGACGTACAGAACGAAGCCGGCACCAAGAACGTCATCAAGACCTGGTCCCGTCGCTCGATGATCGTCCCGGCCATGCTCGGCCACACGATCGCGGTGCACAACGGCAAGACCCACATCCCGGTGTTCGTCACCGAGTCCATGGTCGGCCACAAGCTCGGCGAGTTCTCGCCGACGCGCACCTTCCGGGGTCACGTGAAGGACGACCGGAAGTCGAAGCGCCGCTAAGCGCGGGGTGCAACGACCTATGACGAACGTGTCAGACACTGAAGGGACAACCATGGAAGCCAGGGCCCAGGCGCGGTACATCCGCGTCACGCCCATGAAGGCCCGCCGCGTGGTGGACCTCATCCGTGGCATGGATGCCACGGAGGCTCAGGCGGTCCTGCGTTTCGCCCCGCAGGCCGCGAGCGTGCCGGTCGGCAAGGTGCTGGACAGCGCCATTGCCAACGCCGCGCACAACTACGACCACACGGACGCCACTTCGCTCGTCGTGAGCGAGGCGTACGTCGATGAGGGCCCGACCCTGAAGCGGTTCCGGCCGCGTGCCCAGGGCCGCGCCTACCGGATCCGTAAGCGGACCAGCCACATCACCGTGGTCGTCAGCAGCAAGGAAGGAACCCGGTAATGGGCCAGAAGGTTAACCCGCATGGGTTCCGGCTCGGTATCACCACGGACTTCAAGTCCCGCTGGTACGCCGACAAGCTGTACAAGGACTACGTCAAGGAAGACGTCGCCATCCGTCGGATGATGACGTCCGGCATGGAGCGCGCCGGTATCTCCAAGGTGGAGATCGAGCGCACCCGTGACCGTGTCCGCGTGGACATCCACACCGCGCGTCCGGGCATCGTGATCGGCCGCCGTGGCGCCGAGGCCGACCGCATCCGCGGTGACCTCGAGAAGCTCACGGGCAAGCAGGTCCAGCTCAACATCCTTGAGGTCAAGAACCCGGAGACGGACGCTCAGCTGGTGGCCCAGGCCGTCGCCGAGCAGCTGTCCTCCCGTGTCTCCTTCCGCCGCGCCATGCGTAAGAGCATGCAGTCGGCGATGAAGGCGGGCGCCAAGGGCATCAAGATCCAGTGCGGTGGCCGTCTCGGCGGCGCCGAGATGTCCCGCTCGGAGTTCTACCGCGAGGGCCGTGTGCCCCTGCACACGCTCCGTGCGAACGTCGACTACGGCTTCTTCGAGGCCAAGACGACCTTCGGCCGTATCGGTGTGAAGGTCTGGATCTACAAGGGCGACGTCAAGAACATCGCCGAGGTCCGCGCCGAGAACGCCGCCGCCCGTGCCGGCAACCGCCCGGCCCGTGGTGGCGCCGACCGCCCGGCCGGCCGTGGTGGCCGCGGTGGCGAGCGGGGCGGCCGTGGCCGTCGGCCGCAGCAGCAGTCCGGTGGGGCTGCCGAGGCTCCCAAGGCCGAGGCTCCCGCCGAGACCGCCGCTCCGGCCGCTGAGAGCACCGGAACGGAGGGCTGACCCATGCTGATCCCCCGTAGGGTCAAGCACCGCAAGCAGCACCACCCCAAGCGGCGTGGTCAGGCCAAGGGCGGCACCACGGTCGCGTTCGGTGAGTACGGCATCCAGGCCCTGACGCCTGCGTACGTCACGAACCGGCAGATCGAGGCCGCTCGTATCGCGATGACCCGTCACATCAAGCGTGGCGGCAAGGTCTGGATCAACATCTACCCGGACCGTCCGCTGACGAAGAAGCCCGCCGAGACCCGCATGGGTTCCGGTAAGGGTTCCCCCGAGTGGTGGGTCGCGAACGTTCACCCCGGTCGGGTGATGTTCGAGCTGTCCTACCCGAACGAGAAGATTGCGCGTGAGGCGCTTACCCGCGCTGCTCACAAGCTTCCGATGAAGTGCCGCATTGTCCGGCGCGAGGCAGGTGAAGCGTGATGTCGGTCGGTACCAAGGCGTCCGAGCTGCGCGAGCTGGGCAACGAGGAGCTCCTCAACAAGCTCCGCGAGGCCAAGGAAGAGCTGTTCAACCTCCGCTTCCAGGCGGCGACGGGCCAGCTGGAGAACCACGGTCGGCTCAAGGCCGTCCGCAAGGACATCGCCCGGATCTACACCCTCATGCGTGAGCGTGAGCTCGGCATCGAGACGGTGGAGAACGCCTGATGAGCGAGAAGAACGTGACTGAAGAGAACGCCGCACGCGGCTTCCGCAAGACCCGCGAGGGCCTTGTCGTCAGCGACAAGATGGACAAGACCGTCGTCGTCGCTGTCGAGGACCGCGTCAAGCACGCGCTGTACGGCAAGGTCATCCGCCGTACCAACAAGCTCAAGGCGCACGACGAGCAGAACGCCGCGGGCGTCGGCGACCGTGTCCTCCTCATGGAGACCCGGCCGCTGTCCGCCACGAAGCGCTGGCGCATCGTCGAAATTCTTGAGAAGGCCAAGTAATCGCTTGAAGGGGTAACCCTTCGAGTCCAGTTCCGCCAGGCTCGGCGAGCTCCGTGAATCGACTTACGGAGCTCGCCGGGAACCGGCAGACAAACAGGAGATAGACGTGATCCAGCAGGAGTCGCGACTGCGCGTCGCCGACAACACGGGGGCGAAGGAGATCCTTTGCATCCGTGTTCTCGGTGGCTCCGGTCGCCGCTACGCGGGCATCGGTGACGTCATCGTCGCCACCGTCAAGGACGCGATCCCCGGTGGCAACGTGAAGAAGGGTGACGTCGTCAAGGCCGTCATCGTTCGCACCGTCAAGGAGCGCCGCCGTCCCGACGGCTCGTACATCCGCTTCGACGAGAACGCCGCCGTCATTCTGAAGAACGACGGCGACCCTCGCGGCACCCGTATCTTCGGCCCGGTCGGCCGTGAGCTGCGCGAGAAGAAGTTCATGAAGATCATCTCCCTCGCGCCGGAGGTGCTGTAAGTATGAAGATCAAGAAGGGCGACCTGGTTCAGGTCATCACCGGTAAGGACAAGGGCAAGCAGGGCAAGGTCATCGCGGCCTTCCCCCGTGAGGACCGTGTTCTCGTCGAGGGTGTCAACCGGGTCAAGAAGCACACCAAGGCCGGTCCCACGGCCCGCGGTTCGCAGGCCGGTGGCATCGTGACCACCGAGGCCCCTGTCCACGTGAGCAATGTTCAGCTCGTGGTGGAGAAGGATGGCCAGAAGGTCGTCACCCGCGTCGGTTACCGCTTCGACGACGAGGGCAACAAGATCCGCGTTGCCAAGCGGACGGGTGAGGACATCTGATGACGACCACCACCATTCCGCGGCTCAAGACGAAGTACCGCGAGGAGATCATCGGCAAGCTGCGTGAGGAGTTCTCGCACGAGAACATCATGCAGGTGCCGGGCCTCGTCAAGATCGTGGTCAACATGGGTGTGGGCGACGCCGCCCGCGACTCCAAGCTGATCGAGGGTGCCATCAAGGACCTCACCACGATCACCGGCCAGAAGCCGGCCGTCACCAAGGCCCGCAAGTCCATCGCGCAGTTCAAGCTGCGTGAGGGCCAGCCCATCGGCGCGCACGTCACGCTGCGCGGCGACCGCATGTGGGAGTTCCTGGACCGCACCCTGTCGCTGGCGCTCCCGCGTATCCGCGACTTCCGCGGCCTGTCCCCCAAGCAGTTCGACGGCCGTGGCAACTACACCTTCGGTCTCACGGAGCAGGTCATGTTCCACGAGATCGACCAGGACAAGATCGACCGCGTCCGGGGTATGGACATCACCGTGGTCACCACGGCGACCAACGACGCTGAGGGCCGTGCGCTCCTTCGTCACCTCGGCTTCCCCTTCAAGGAGGCGTGAGCGAGATGGCGAAGAAGGCTCTCATTGCCAAGGCCGCCCGCAAGCCCAAGTTCGGTGTGCGCGCGTACACCCGCTGCCAGCGCTGTGGTCGTCCGCATTCCGTCTACCGCAAGTTCGGCCTGTGCCGCGTGTGCCTTCGTGAGATGGCCCACCGTGGCGAGCTGCCGGGTGTGACCAAGAGCTCCTGGTAGTTCCTCTCAGGAACCACCGGACGCTCTCGGTAGGCATGGGGCAGGCAGATGCCCCGCTCTCCATGGCTTAGGCTGGGAGGGTTGGGCGTCTGCCGCCCGTACGCATGCGGGTCCCAGTGGCCCGCTGACAACGCTTACTACGCCGTAGGTCCCCGCGCCGCACCCGTCCCGCCCCAGTGTGGGGAGAGGGATGGCGCATACAGGAAACCCCGGCGAGAGAGGCCGAAGGCCAATTCATGACCATGACTGATCCGATCGCAGACATGCTTACCCGTCTGCGGAACGCGAACTCGGCTTACCACGACGACGTGGCCATGCCGCACAGCAAGATCAAGTCGCACATCGCGGAGATCCTCCAGCAGGAGGGCTTCATCACGGGCTGGAAGGTCGAGGACGCCGAGGTCGGCAAGAGCCTCGTCCTGGAGCTGAAGTTCGGCCCCAACCGTGAGCGCTCCATCGCGGGCATCAAGCGGATCTCCAAGCCCGGTCTCCGGGTGTACGCGAAGTCCACCAACCTGCCGAAGGTGCTCGGCGGCCTGGGCGTGGCCATCATCTCCACGTCGCACGGGCTCCTCACCGGCCAGCAGGCAGGCAAGAAGGGCGTAGGTGGGGAAGTCCTCGCCTACGTCTGGTAGTCGGGAACGGAGGAATAGCTAATGTCGCGTATTGGCAAGCTCCCCATCACGGTTCCCGCCGGCGTGGACGTCACCATCGACGGCCGGACGGTCTCGGTTAAGGGTCCCAAGGGCTCCCTTTCCCACACCGTCGTCGCGCCGATCGACATCGCTAAGGGTGAGGACGGCGTTCTGAGCGTCACCCGCCCCAACGACGAGCGTCAGAACAAGGCCCTGCACGGCCTGTCCCGCACGCTGGTGGCGAACATGATCACCGGTGTGACCCAGGGTTACGTGAAGAAGCTCGAAATCAGCGGTGTCGGTTACCGCGTCCATGCGCGGGGCTCCAACCTGGAGTTCGCGCTGGGCTACAGCCACCCGATCATGGTCGAGGCGCCCGAGGGCATCACCTTCAAGGTGGAGTCCCCGACCCGTCTCTCGGTCGAGGGCATCGACAAGCAGAAGGTCGGCGAGGTCGCGGCCAACATCCGCAAGCTTCGCAAGCCCGACCCGTACAAGGCCAAGGGCGTCAAGTACGAGGGCGAAGTCATCCGCCGCAAGGTCGGAAAGGCGGGTAAGTAAGCCATGGCATACGGTACGAAGATCGCCAAGGGTGACGCGTACAAGCGCGCCGCCATCAAGCGCCGCCACATCCGGATCCGCAAGAAGGTCTCCGGTACGGCCGAGCGTCCGCGACTCGTCGTCACGCGTTCGAACCGGCACATCGTGGCCCAGGTCATCGATGACCTCAAGGGCCACACCCTGGCGTCGGCGTCGACCCTGGACACCACCATCCGTGGTGCCGAGGGCGACAAGTCGGCCCAGGCGAAGCAGGTCGGTTCCCTCGTCGCCGAGCGCGCCAAGGCCGCCGGTGTCGAGACCGTCGTGTTCGACCGCGGCGGCAACCAGTACGCCGGGCGCATCGCTGCCCTGGCCGACGCCGCCCGCGAGGCCGGGCTCAAGTTCTAGCCGGCCCTCGTAGCTAGCGGAAACAGAGAGAGGTAATTCCCATGGCTGGACCCCAGCGCCGCGGAGGCGGTGCCGGTGGCGGCGAGCGGCGGGACCGGAAGGGTCGTGACGGTGGCAACGCTGCTGCCGAGAAGACCGCGTACGTTGAGCGCGTCGTCGCGATCAACCGCGTCGCCAAGGTTGTGAAGGGTGGTCGTCGTTTCAGCTTCACCGCGCTGGTCGTGGTGGGCGACGGTGACGGCACCGTAGGTGTCGGTTACGGCAAGGCCAAGGAGGTGCCGGCCGCCATCGCCAAGGGTGTGGAGGAGGCCAAGAAGCACTTCTTCAAGGTCCCCCGTATCCAGGGCACCATCCCCCACCCGATCCAGGGCGAGAAGGCTGCGGGCGTCGTCCTGCTCAAGCCTGCTTCCCCGGGTACGGGTGTGATCGCCGGTGGTCCGGTGCGCGCCGTCCTGGAGTGCGCCGGCGTCCACGACATCCTGTCGAAGTCGCTCGGCTCCGACAACGCGATCAACATCGTGCACGCGACCGTGGCGGCCCTCAAGGGTCTCCAGCGTCCCGAGGAGATCGCGGCCCGCCGCGGTCTGCCCCTTGAGGATGTGGCCCCCGCGGCCCTGCTGCGTGCTCGTGCGGGAGCGGGTGCGTAATGGCTCGCCTCAAGATCACGCAGAAGAAGTCGTACATCGGCAGCAAGCAGAACCACCGTGACACCCTGCGTTCGCTCGGGCTCAAGCGCCTGAACGACGTGGTCGTCAAGGAGGACCGCCCCGAGTTCCGCGGAATGGTTCACACCGTCCGCCACCTCGTGACGGTCGAGGAGGTCGACTGACATGGCGGAGCAGAACCCGCTGAGGGTCCACAACCTCCGTCCCGCCCCCGGCGCCAAGACCGCGAAGACCCGTGTCGGTCGTGGTGAGGCGTCGAAGGGTAAGACGGCCGGTCGTGGTACGAAGGGCACCAAGGCCCGTTACCAGGTTCCGGAGCGCTTCGAGGGTGGCCAGATGCCCCTCCACATGCGTCTCCCGAAGCTCAAGGGCTTCAAGAACCCGTTCAGGACCGAGTACCAGGTCGTCAACCTGGACAAGCTCACCTCCCTCTACCCCGAGGGTGGTGAGGTCACCGTTGCCGACCTGGTCGCCAAGGGTGCCGTTCGCAAGAACAGCCTCGTCAAGGTCCTCGGCCAGGGCGAGATCACCGTGGCGCTGACGGTGACGGTTGACGCCGTCTCCGGCTCCGCCAAGGAGAAGATCGCCGCCGCCGGCGGTACCGTCACCGAGCTCGTCTGAGTCTCGGATGACCTGAACGATCCCACCGGGGATACTCCACAAAAGGGGTATCCCCGGTTGGTCGTTCCTAGGGGAGTGCGGTCGCCGGTAAGGTGGCAAGCGCTGTTGTCTGTCTGATCCTTAGCCATTCGTCGAACCTCAAGACCGTCACCTCTGACGCATGCGCGCGGGGGTCGCAGGAGGCACCGTGCTCAGCGCGTTCTCCCGGGCGTTCAAGACGCCCGACCTGCGCAAGAAGCTGCTCTTCACGCTCGGCATCATCGTGATCTACCGGATCGGCACACATGTCCCGATTCCCGGTGTGAATTATGAGAACGTCCAGTTCTGTGTTGATCAGGCCAAATCGACTTCGGGCCTCTTCGGGCTCGTCAATATGCTCAGCGGCGGCGCGCTGCTCCAGATCACGATCTTCGCGCTCGGCATCATGCCGTACATCACGGCGAGCATCATCCTTCAACTGCTGACCGTGGTCATCCCCCGGCTCGAAGCCCTGAAGAAGGAGGGCCAGTCCGGTACGGCGAAGATCACGCAGTACACCCGTTACCTGACGATCGCGCTCGCCATCCTCCAGGGCACGGGTCTGGTGGCCACCGCCCGCACCGGCACCCTGTTCCAGGGCTGTCAGCGGGCCAACGAGATCGTTCCTGATCCGTCGATCTTCGTGACCATCACCATGGTCATCGTCATGACGACCGGTACGGCCGTCGTCATGTGGCTCGGTGAGCTCATCACCGACCGCGGCATCGGCAACGGTATGTCGATCCTGATGTTCATCTCGATCGCCGCCACCTTCCCGGCCGCCCTGTGGACGATCAAGGAAGAGGGTTCGCTCGCGGACGGGTGGATCGAGTTCGGCACCGTCATCCTGGTCGGCCTCGTCATGGTCGGCCTGGTCGTCTTCGTCGAGCAGGCCCAGCGCCGTATCCCGGTGCAGTACGCGAAGCGGATGATCGGGCGCCGGTCCTACGGCGGTACCTCCACCTACATCCCGCTCAAGGTGAACCAGGCGGGTGTGATCCCCGTCATCTTCGCTTCGTCACTGCTGTACATCCCGGCACTCGTGGCACAGTTCGCCGGCGGGCAGTCGGAGTGGAAGACATGGATCGAACGGAACCTCACCACCGGTGACCACCCGATTTACATGGTCACCTACTTCCTGCTGATCGTCTTCTTCGCCTTCTTCTACGTGGCTATCTCGTTCAACCCCGAGGAAGTCGCGGACAACATGAAGAAGTATGGTGGCTTCATCCCGGGCATCCGGGCTGGCCGACCGACCGCTGAGTACTTGAGCTACGTACTCAACCGGATCACCTGGCCGGGTTCGCTGTACTTGGGGCTGATCGCTCTGGTGCCAACAATGGCGTTGGCAGGCTTCGGTGCAAACGCCAACTTCCCGTTCGGCGGCACCAGCATCCTCATCATCGTCGGCGTGGGCCTTGAGACGGTGAAGCAGATCGAGAGCCAGCTCCAGCAGCGCAATTACGAAGGGTTCCTCCGCTGATGCGAATCGTCCTCGTCGGGCCGCCCGGTGCGGGCAAGGGTACGCAGGCCGCGTTCCTTGCCAAGAACCTCTCGATCCCGCACATCTCCACGGGCGACCTCTTCCGTGCCAACATCAGTCAGGGCACGGAGCTCGGCAAGCAGGCCAAGGCGTTCATGGACGCGGGCAACCTGGTGCCGGACGAAGTAACCATCGGGATGGCCAAGGACCGTATGGAACAGCCGGACGCCGAGCGGGGATTCCTGCTCGACGGTTTCCCCCGGAACGTGTCCCAGGCCGTAGCACTCGACGAGACCCTGAAGGCCGAGTCCATGAAGCTGGACGCGGTCCTGGATCTTGAGGTCCCCGAGGACGAGGTGGTCAAGCGGATCGCCGGCCGCCGTATCTGCCGCAAGGACTCCAGCCACGTCTTCCACGTGACGTACAAGCGACCCGAGAAGGAAGGCGTCTGCGACGTCTGCGGCGGGGAGCTGTACCAGCGGGAGGACGACAGCGAGGCCACCGTGCGCAAGCGGCTGGAGGTCTATCACACGCAGACCGAGCCGATCATCGACTTCTACCGGGAGCAGGGGCTGGTCGTGACCATCTCCGCGCTCGGGAAGGTCGAGGATGTGACGGGGCGGGCGATGGAGGCTCTTCGGAGCCGCGAAGCGGCGTAGTACCTGTCGGTACCCGCCGCCTGTGTTCTGCCTGGGCCTCGGTCCGGTGCACCTGGTTTCCCCCAGTGTGCGTCCGGGCCGGGGCCCGGTTCCGTTTCGCCCCCGCGGTTCGCCCTGTGCGGGGCGGCTCGCGTCCCCTGCGGAGTTCCCCGCGCCCCTTCGGGCCCGGTGGTGCCTTGTGCCGGTTTGTTCGCCGGGTGCGGGTCGCTCGTGGTTTTGCGCAGTTCCCCGCGCCCCTTGATCGTGCCTCTTGCTGTTGTCCGTCGGGTGCGGGGCCCCTTCAGGGGCGCGGGGAACTGCGCCCCCCGTCGTACCCGCACGGGAGCGGGTGCGCTCAGAGGTCGACACCTGGGCACCACGGGCGTACCCGCACGGGGACAAGTGCGCTCAGGGGGCGAGACCTAGGGGCGCGGGGAACTGCGCCCCCCGTTGTACCCGCACGGGAACAAGTGGGTTCAGGGGTCGAGACCCGGGTACCACGGGCTGCCCGCACGGGGACGAGTGGGTTCAGGGGTGGAAGCCCAGGGGCGCGGGGAACTGCGCACCCCCGTCGTACCCGCACGGGAGCGGGTGCGCTCAGGGGTCGGGACCTGGTTACTACGGGCTGCCCGCACGGGGGGCGTGGGGAGCTGTGTGCGCGGGGCGCGTAGCGGGTCCGTATCGTTGGGGGAGACCTCGAACCGTTCAGAAAGGCCCCTGCCGCATGGTGCAGATCAAGACCCCCGACCAGATCGCCAAGATGCGGGCGGCGGGACTGGTCGTCGCAGCCGTGCACGCGGCGACCCGCGCCGCCGCCGTCCCGGGGGCCTCCACCAAGGACCTGGACGACGTGGCCCGCAAGGTCATCGCCGAGCACGGCGCCAAGTCGAACTTCCTCGGCTACGGCGGCTTCCCCGCCACCATCTGCACATCCGTCAACGAGGTCGTCGTCCACGGCATCCCGAGCGAGGACGTCGTGCTGAAGGACGGCGACCTCATCTCCGTGGACGCGGGCGCCATCATCGACGGCTGGCACGGCGACGCCGCGTTCACCGCGTTCGTCGGCTCCGGTCACGCCCCGGAACTGGTCGAGCTCTCCCGGGTGACCGAGGAGTCGATGTGGGCGGGCATCGCCGCGATGCGCAACGGCGCCCGGCTGGTCGACGTGTCCCGCGCCATCGAGACGTACATCCGGCGCCAGCCGCGCTCGGGCGGCGGCAAGTACGGGATCGTCCAGGACTACGGCGGGCACGGCATCGGCACCGAGATGCACATGGAGCCGCATCTGCTGAACTACGTCGAGCGCCGCCGGGGCAAGGGCCCGAAGCTGGTCCCCGGCTTCTGTCTCGCGATCGAGCCGATGGTCTCGCTGGGCACCCCGAAGACCAAGGTCCTGGAGGACGACTGGACCGTCATCACCACCGACGGCACCTGGTCCTCCCACTGGGAGCACTCCGTCGCGCTGACGGAGGAGGGTCCGCTGGTGCTCACGGCCCCCGACTGCGGCCGGGCCAAGCTCGCCGAGTACGGCGTCACGGCCGCTCCCGACCCGCTGGGCTGACCCGCGCGCGGGGCGCGAGCCGCGGGACCCGTCCCGCGCCTGTGGCGCCCCCACGTACCCGCGTGGCGCCGCTTAAGGATCTCCCGGACGGGGCATCATTCCCCGATTCGTCTTTCCTGGGGCGCTGACGTAGACTGACTCGTCGGCTCTCGTGTACCCGCATGTCCGCATGCTCGTACTGAGTCGATCAAGGTAGTCGATTCGAAGGGCGAAGCGTGGCCAAGAAGCAAGGTGCCATCGAGATCGAGGGCACTGTCGTCGAGTCTCTTCCGAACGCCATGTTCAAGGTCGAGCTCCAGAACGGCCACCAGGTCCTGGCACACATCAGCGGCAAGATGCGGATGCACTACATCCGTATTCTCCCTGACGACAGGGTCGTGGTGGAGCTGTCTCCGTACGACCTGACCCGTGGCCGGATCGTCTACCGCTACAAGTAGATCTTGCCCGCACCCCGGCTGCCGGACCGTAAAGGTCCTGGTTCGGGGTGATGGCACTGACCCGGAGAACCTCACCCCATGAAGGTCAAGCCGAGCGTCAAGAAGATCTGCGACAAGTGCAGGGTGATCCGCCGTCACGGCAGGGTCATGGTCATCTGCGACAACCCGCGCCACAAGCAGCGCCAGGGCTGAGCAAGACCGCACCTTCTGCACCCCCGCAGATCTCGCGCGACGCAGCACGATATGTACATACGCAGGGCACGGGCCGGTAACGGTCCGACACCCCCGGTCGGAGGCCGGGGACCCGTGTGCGCCACCCGGTGGGGTCGGCGGACGGGACGGGCCTTGCGGAAGACCTCCGAATACTCAAACTGGAGCCATTGAATGGCACGCGTTTCCGGTGTTGACATCCCGCGTGAAAAGCGTGTGGAGGTCGCCCTCACCTATGTGTTCGGCATCGGCCGGACCCTGTCGCAGCTGACGCTGGCCGAGACCGGTGTTAACCCGAACACCCGCGTTCGTGACCTCTCCGAGGAGGAGCTGGTCAAGATCCGCGAGTACGTGGACAACAACCTCAAGACCGAGGGTGACCTCCGTCGCGAGGTGCAGGCCGACATCCGCCGCAAGGTCGAGATCGGCTGCTACCAGGGTCTGCGCCACCGCCGTGGCCTGCCCGTCCACGGTCAGCGCACCAGCACCAACGCCCGCACCCGCAAGGGCCCGCGTCGCGCCATCGCCGGTAAGAAGAAGCCGGGCAAGAAGTAGTCCGCAGCGGACGCCAGTAAGCGGTCTTCGCTGTAGGACCGACCACCTCCCGTAGGAGATATAGATGCCCCCCAAGGGTCGTCAGGGCGCTGCCAAGAAGGTGCGCCGCAAGGAAAAGAAGAACGTCGCTCATGGCCACGCGCACATCAAGAGCACGTTCAACAACACCATCGTCTCGATCACGGACCCCACGGGCAACGTGATCTCCTGGGCCTCCGCCGGCCACGTCGGCTTCAAGGGCTCGCGCAAGTCGACCCCGTTCGCCGCGCAGATGGCCGCCGAGTCGGCCGCCCGCCGCGCGCAGGAGCACGGCATGCGCAAGGTGGACGTCTTCGTCAAGGGTCCCGGCTCCGGCCGTGAGACCGCGATCCGTTCGCTTCAGGCGACCGGTCTTGAGGTCGGCTCCATCCAGGACGTCACCCCGACTCCGCACAACGGCTGCCGTCCGCCCAAGCGTCGTCGCGTCTGACGTTCGTCCCTCTCGGGCGCGTCGCCCCGCGGCGTGTCCGGTCAGGACAGAACACGGGTTTCCGGGCGGTACGGCCTCTATCGGCCGTACCGCCCGTACCCTTGTCGTACGCAGTAACCGTCGGACGTCAAATAGCGGGCGTCCACGACAGAAGGATCTGATTTCCTCATGCTGATCGCTCAGCGTCCGTCGTTGACCGAAGAGGTCGTCGACGAGTTCCGTTCCCGGTTCGTGATCGAGCCGCTGGAGCCGGGCTTCGGTTACACCCTCGGCAACTCCCTGCGCCGTACGCTCCTGTCGTCGATCCCGGGTGCGGCGGTCACGTCGATCCGCGTCGACGGGGTCCTGCACGAGTTCACCACCGTGCCGGGTGTCAAGGAGGACGTGACCGACCAGATCCTCAACATCAAGCAGCTCGTCGTCTCCTCGGAGCACGACGAGCCCGTCGTGATGTACCTGCGCAAGCAGGGCCCGGGTCTGGTCACCGCCGCCGACATCGCGCCCCCGGCCGGTGTCGAGGTCCACAACCCCGACCTCGTCCTCGCCACGCTCAACGGCAAGGGCAAGCTGGAGATGGAGCTGACCGTCGAGCGCGGCCGCGGCTATGTCTCCGCCGTGCAGAACAAGCAGGTCGGCCAGGAGATCGGCCGTATCCCGGTCGACTCGATCTACTCGCCGGTCCTCAAGGTGACGTACAAGGTCGAGGCGACCCGCGTCGAGCAGCGCACCGACTTCGACAAGCTCATCGTCGACGTCGAGACCAAGCAGGCCATGCGTCCCCGTGACGCCATGGCGTCGGCCGGCAAGACCCTGGTCGAGCTGTTCGGTCTCGCGCGCGAGCTGAACATCGACGCCGAGGGCATCGACATGGGCCCGTCCCCGACGGACGCCGCCCTCGCCGCCGATCTCGCGCTGCCGATCGAGGAGCTGGAGCTCACGGTCCGGTCCTACAACTGCCTCAAGCGTGAGGGCATCCACTCCGTGGGTGAGCTCGTCGCGCGGTCCGAGGCGGACCTGCTGGACATCCGTAACTTCGGCGCCAAGTCCATCGACGAGGTCAAGGCGAAGCTGGCCGGTATGGGCCTCGCGCTCAAGGACAGCCCGCCCGGATTCGACCCGACCGCCGCCGCTGACGCCTTCGGCGCCGACGACGACGCGGACGCCGGGTTCGTGGAGACCGAGCAGTACTAGTCGCCGTCCGGCGGGGTGCCCGGTTCTCCGGGCGCCCCGCCGGTGCGTGACGCCGGGCCGATCCGTCGGCCCGACGGACTTCCGCGGGGCAGCCGCCCCACGGGAACTGTCACCGGTACCTGACACGGCCGGTGCAGCACACAAGGAGAAACACCATGCCGAAGCCCGCCAAGGGTGCCCGTCTGGGCGGCAGCGCCGCGCACGAGAAGCTGCTGCTGGCGAACCTCGCCAAGGCGCTGTTCGAGCACGGCCGTATCACGACCACCGAGGCCAAGGCCCGCCGTCTGCGGCCCTACGCCGAGCGTCTGGTCACCAAGGCGAAGAAGGGCGACCTTCACAACCGCCGTCAGGTGCTCCAGGTCATCACCGACAAGAGCATCGTGCACACGCTCTTCACGGAGATCGGCCCGCGCTACGAGAACCGCCCGGGTGGCTACACCCGTATCACCAAGATCGGCAACCGTCGGGGCGACAACGCGCCCATGGCGGTCATCGAGCTGGTGGAGGCCCTGACCGTGGCGCAGGAGGCCACCGGTGAGGCCGAGGCGGCCACCAAGCGTGCCGTCAAGGAGGACGCCCTGAAGAAGGACGCCCCCGAGACGAAGTCCGACGAGGCCGTCGAGGACGCCAAGCCCGCCGACGCCGAGGGCGAGTCCAAGGACGCCTGACGCTCGCGCGTGCGAGAAAGCGGGTCCGCCCCCTGCGGGGCGGGCCCGCTTTCGGCTGTCATACGTCCGTGACTCTGTGAGCTGGGAGGATGAGGGTGTGAGCGACGAGGTGGAGCCCGGTTTCGTCCGGGTGCGGCTGGACCTGGGCTACGACGGTGCGGACTTCTCCGGCTGGGCCAAGCAGGCCGGGGGCCGGCGGACCGTGCAGGGCGAGATCGAGGACGCGCTGCGGACGGTGACCCGCTCGGGGGACCGCTCGTACGAGCTGACGGTCGCCGGACGGACCGACGCGGGGGTGCACGCGCGCGGCCAGGTCGCGCATGTGGACATCGCCGCCGGGGTGTGGGAGGAGCACCGCGAGAAGCTGCTGAAGCGGCTCGCGGGACGGCTGCCGAAGGATGTCCGGGTATGGCGGGCCGAGGAGGCCCCCGCCGGGTTCAACGCCCGTTTCTCGGCGATCTGGCGGCGGTACGCGTACCGGGTGACCGACCACCCCGGGGGCGTCGACCCGCTGCTGCGCGGACACGTCCTCTGGCACGACTGGCCGCTCGACGTGGACGCGATGAACGAGGCCGCCCGCGGGCTCGTCGGGGAGCACGACTTCGCCGCGTACTGCAAGCGGCGTGAGGGGGCCACCACCATCCGCACCCTCCAAGAACTCTTCCTGACCCGGGGGAGCGACGGGGTCGTCACCGCGACGGTCCGGGCCGACGCGTTCTGCCACAACATGGTGCGTTCGCTGATCGGCGCGCTGCTGTTCGTGGGCGACGGGCACCGGGGCCCCGAGTGGCCCGCGAAGGTGCTGGCCGCGGGGGTCCGGGACTCCGCCGTGCATGTGGTGCGACCGCACGGACTCACCCTGGAGGAGGTCGCGTACCCCGCCGACGAGCTGCTCGCCGAGCGGAGCCGCGCGGCGCGCAACAAGCGGACGCTGCCCGGGGCCGGGTGCTGCTGACCCGCCGGGGACGGTGACGGGGCCGGGCGGGGACGGTACGGGAGCCGGGCCGGGCGGGTCAGAGGGGCTGTTCGGCGGCGGCCGACGCCTGGGCCTCGCCCCGGCGGATGATCTGCTGGAACGCGAACTCGGCGACGTCGTCCCCGGTGCGGTAGACCGTGCTGTCCTTCGCGGTGACGTTCTTGCCGCTGGTCCAGCCGGCGACCGTGAAGTAGGCGTACCGGCCGTAGGAGTTCGCGGTGGTGCGGCACACCACGGTGTTGCAGAAGCCGGAGACCCCGGCGCCGCTGAGGGACAGCAGATTGCCCTTGTCCGCCTGCTCCTTGGCCTTGCGGGCCTTGGCCTCCGTGTCGAAGAGCGCGACGCCGATGGTGACGGCGTTCTTGCCCTTGACGTAGGTCGCCCGCATCATCCGGGTGCAGCCGTTGCCGCTGAGGACCTGGCGCAGATCACCGCGGGCGACGCTCGCGCAGTTCGTGGTGGAGCCCGTCGCCCCCTTCTTGTACACCTCCGTGCCCATCGTCAGCTGGGAGCCGGGGAAGAGGCTCCCGGGGCTGATCGGGGCCTTGTCCTTGGCCGCGCTGGAGATGAAGTCCTTGGGGTCCGGCGGGGGCGGCGGGGTGGTCGCCGCGAAGGAGGGGACCGGCTGGGTCGTGTCGCTCGGCAGGTCCGACGCGGTGGGCAGGGCGGTGGGGGAGGCGTCGTCCTTGTCGCCGTTGTCCGTGCTGACGATCGCCACGGCGACGGCCGCGCCGATCGCCAGGGTGGCGAGGACGCTGCCGCCGATCATCAGCAGGCGTTTGCGGCGGGTGCGGGCCGCGGAGGCTTCCGCGAGCGCGGCCCAGTCCGGGGTGGGACCGCTGTCGGGGCCCTGGCCCGGTCCCTGGTGCCCCGGCTGTCCCTGGTGCCCCGGCTGTCCCTGGTTCCCGGGCTGTCCCTGGTTCCCGGGCTGTCCCTGGTTCCACGGTGTGTGCGATCCCCCGGAACCCCATGGGGGTTCCCCCTGCCCAAAGGTCATGCGGGGCATCCTACTTACTCCTGGCGGGGGCGCCTTGGGGGGTGCCGCCCGGTCCTCACCGGCTCCTCGGGTCCCGCGCGTACCTGTGGTGCTTCGCGGTCCCGGGGTTCCAGTTCCGGACGTGTCCGTTCCGGGTGCGGGCCGCTCGTGGGTGCGTGGCTCCCCGCGTCCCTCCGGGGGGCTCCTCCGGGCGTCCCCCGGGTGGCTCGTGGCGGGGTTCGGGGCGGGGCTCGTGGGTGTGGGGCGTGGGCTTTCACCTGGGGTTTTGCGGGTCGGGGGAGGTCATTTTGACCCGTCCGGGTGGCGGCGGGTATTCTGTTGGTTCGTTATGTGTATTGGCTTGCTCATTCTCACGTGAGGGGCCCTTACACCGGTCCACCGGGCCGATGACCAGCGGCAAGCACTCGGTTGCGTCACCGATGTGCGGCAAGGGCTGTCGTGATCGTCTGGGTGGCCTTGTCAGGACCCATTCACTGAAGAAGCGAAGGCTACGAACCGTGCGTACGTTCAGCCCCAAGCCCGGCGATATCACCCGCCAGTGGCACGTCATCGATGCCCGGGACGTCGTCCTGGGCCGCCTGGCGACTACGGCCGCCACCCTCCTGCGGGGCAAGCACAAGCCGATCTATGCCCCCCACGTCGATGCTGGTGACTTCGTCGTCATCATCAACGCGGACAAGGTGCACCTGTCCGGCAACAAGCGGACCCAGAAGATGGCGTACCGCCACTCCGGGTACCCGGGCGGTCTGCGCTCCGTCCGCTACGACGAGCTGCTGGACAAGAACCCCGAGAAGGCCGTCGAGAAGGCCGTCAAGGGCATGCTCCCCAAGAACACCCTGGGCCGTCAGATGCTGTCCAAGCTGAAGGTCTACTCGGGCGACCAGCACCCCCACGCTGCCCAGCAGCCGGTGCCGTTCGAGATCACCCAGGTCGCGCAGTAGTTCCGGCCACCCCTAAGACTGAACAGAATCTGAGGAGAATCGTGGCCGAGACCACTGTTGAGCAGCCTCTCGACGAGACCGAGGTTGTCGACATCGAGCAGTACACCACCGAGTCCGAGGCGCCCGTCGACGGCGAGTACTCGTCCGAGTCGGACGAGCTGGACGGCCGCTTCGGCGACCCCCAGCCCGCCGCGGGCCTGGGCCGTCGCAAGAACGCGATCGCCCGCGTCCGGATCGTCCCGGGCACCGGCAAGTGGAAGATCAACGGTCGCACCCTTGAGGACTACTTCCCCAACAAGGTGCACCAGCAGGAAGTCAACGAGCCCTTCAAGGTTCTTGAGCTCGACGACCGCTACGACGTCGTCGCCCGTATCTCCGGCGGCGGTGTCTCCGGCCAGGCCGGTGCCCTGCGTCTCGGTGTCGCCCGTGCGCTGAACGAGGCCGACGTCGACAGCAACCGCGGCGCCCTCAAGAAGGCCGGCTTCCTTCGCCGCGACGACCGCGCGGTCGAGCGGAAGAAGGCCGGTCTCAAGAAGGCCCGCAAGGCTCCGCAGTACAGCAAGCGCTAGTCCCTGGCGGACCCGCGCCTCGTACCACCCGTTCGCCCCGGCGGCACGCCCTGTGCTGCCGGGGCGTTCGTCTATCACCGCCCGGGGGCGTATACAGGTGTCCTGAACCGTGGGCCGATATACCTAACGGCATACGTGTGTGCTGATATGGCCGGGTAGTCATATGGGTGTACCCGTGGGTTCGCGGCGGGCGGGCGGAGCGGCGGCTCCAGGCGCTCAAGCTTTGTATGTTCGGATGATTTCCGGCGCCCCTTCGGTGCGGGCGCGAAAGTTCGGAGGACACCAGTGGGACGACTCTTCGGCACGGACGGCGTGCGCGGTGTCGCCAACGCGGATCTGACGGCCGAGCTCGCGCTCGGACTCTCCGTGGCGGCGGCGCATGTGCTCGGCGAGGCGGGCAGTTTCGAGGGCCATCGCCCGGTCGCGGTGGTCGGCAGGGACCCGCGCGCGTCCGGGGAGTTCCTGGAGGCGGCCGTCGTCGCGGGCCTCGCCAGCGCCGGTGTCGATGTGCTGAAGGTCGGGGTGCTGCCCACCCCGGCCGTCGCGTACCTGACCGGCGCGCTCGGCGCGGACCTCGGCGTGATGCTGTCCGCCAGCCACAACGCCATGCCCGACAACGGCGTGAAGTTCTTCGCCCGGGGCGGCCACAAGCTCGCCGACGAGCTGGAGGACCGGATCGAGTCCGTCTACGAGGAGCACCGCACCGGCGCTCCCTGGCAGCGGCCCACCGGTTCCGGCGTCGGCCGCGTCAGGACGTACGACGAGGGCTTCGACCAGTACGTCGCCCATCTCATCGGGGTGCTGCCCAACCGGCTCGACGGGCTGAAGATCGTCCTGGACGAGGCGCACGGCGCCGCCGCCCGGGTCTCGCCGGAGGCGTTCGCGCGGGCCGGGGCCGAGGTCATCACCATCGGTGCCGAGCCCGACGGGCTCAACATCAACGACGGCTGCGGCTCCACCTACCTCGGCCTGCTGAAGGAGGCCGTCGTCCAGCACGGCGCCCACCTCGGCATCGCCCACGACGGCGACGCGGACCGCTGCCTCGCCGTGGACCACACCGGCGCCGAGATCGACGGGGACCAGATCCTCGCCGTCCTCGCGCTGGCGCTGCGTGAGCAGGGCGGGCTGCGTTCCGACACCGTCGTCGCGACCGTGATGTCGAACCTCGGCTTCAAGCTCGCCATGGAGCGGGAGGGGCTGGCGATCATCCAGACGGCGGTGGGCGACCGCTACGTCCTGGAGGAGATGAAGCGGCACGGGTACGCGCTCGGCGGCGAGCAGTCCGGGCACGTCATCATCCTCGACCACGCGACGACCGGTGACGGCACGCTGACCGGGCTGATGCTGGCGGCGCGGGTCGCCAGCTCGGGCCGTACGCTCGCGGATCTCGCCTCCGTGATGGAGCGGCTGCCACAGGTCCTCATCAATGTGCCGGACGTCGACAAGTCCCGGGTCGGGACCTCGGCGGAGCTCGCTTCGGCGGTCGCCGAGGCCGAGCGGGAGCTGGGCAGCACCGGGCGGGTCCTGCTGCGGCCCTCGGGTACGGAGCCGCTGGTGCGGGTGATGGTCGAGGCGGCCGACATCGACCAGGCGCGTGCGGTGGCCGGGCGGCTCGCGGACGCGGTCAAGTCCTCCCTGGGGTGACCTGGGCGGTTCTGCGCGGACCGCCTTCGCTTGCGCTTGCGGGGTCTGTCCGGGTGGGCGTGCTTCGTTCCTGTGTCGTCGCTCGGTGGGTGCGCGGTTCCCCGCGCCCCTTTGGGGCGTTCCTCCCGGTTCGCGTTCGGGTGCGGATGGCTCTTGGTTGCTTGCGCGGTTCCTCGCCTCTGCGCGGACCGCCTTCGCTTGCGCTTGCGGGGTCTGTCCGGGTGGGCGTACTTCGTTCGTGTGCCGTCGCTCGGTGGGTGCGCAGTTCCCCGCGCCCCTTTGGGGGCGTTCCTCCCGGTTCGCGTTCGGGTGCGGATGGCTCTTGGTTGCTCGCGCGGTTCCTCGCCGTCCCTGGGCTCCTCAGGGGGCGCCCGAAGGGGCTCGGGGAACTGCCCAGGTGTGATGACCTGGGGCGCGCCCGGTGATGGCTTCAGCGGCGGGGGGCCGGGGAAGCGGTCGGGAGGTTCCTTCTCTGGTGCGACCAGAAGGCTTTCTGGGCGATCAGGGTGAGGGTGCCGGCCAGGACGATGCCGCCGAGGTTGGCGAGCAGCTGGAGTGTCGAACCCGACCACTGGGCGTAGTCGTTGAAGCTGAACGCCGCCGCCGCGTTGGCCGCCGCCGGTACCGTCGTCACGGAGATCGCCACCCCGATCAGCGCACCGGACTTCGCGGAGGTCAGGGACAGCGTCCCGGCGATCCCCGCGAGGAGCGCCACCACGAACGACATCCAGTCGGGCTGCCAGATGAACGCCGTCGCGGGCCGTGGCGCCTCGATCATGTCGCGGGTGAACAGTCCGAGCGCGTTCATCAGCAGCGCGAAGCCGACGGTCACGGCCATCGCCAGCACGAAGCCCGCGAGCAGCGCCCACAGCGACCGCCACACCAGCCGGGGCGAGCGCTGGACCAGCGCCGTGGAGATCCCGGCGAGCGGACCGAACTCCGGACCGACGGCCATCGCTCCCACGATCAGGATCGCGTTGTCCAGCATCACCCCGCACGCCGCGAGCATCGTGGCGACCGACAGGAACGCCACATAGGTGACGGTGAGCGTCGACTCCTCGTGGGTCACCTCGGAGAGGTGTTCCCACAGGACCGCGTCCGCGGCCTCGCCGGGGGCGTCCTCCTCGGCCTGGTCGGCGCGTTTCGACAGGGACAGTCCGATGTCGTCGACGGCGATCGACCCGCACTCGTCGATCCCGGCCTCGCGCAGCGCCCCGATCAGGTCGTCCCCGGCCTCCCGGGCGACATCGCACAGCACGACATCGCCCCGGGGGTCGAGGGCGGCCCCCTTGAGCACGGCGAGATGGGTGGTGCCGACCGTGGCCTCGATCAGCTCGACCACGCCGTCCGTGCGGTCCGCCGGGGTGATCAGTCGCAGATGCAGCATGCCCCACGATAACCACGCGTCCGTCGGGGCACACCCGTCACAGTTTGCGCAGGCTGAGCCGCTGCACCTTGTGGTCCGGGCCCTTGCGGACGATGAGGGTGGCGCGGCCCCGGGTGGGGGCGACGTTCTCCACCAGGTTCGGCTTGTTGATGGTCCGCCAGGTCGTCCGCGCGTACTCCATGGCCTCCTCCTCGGAGACCTGGGTGTACTTGCGGAAGTACGACGACGGGTCCTGGAACGCGGTCTCCCGCAGCTTCCGGAACCGGCTGAGGTACCAGCGTTCGACGTCCTCCGTGCGGGCGTCCACGTACACGCTGAAGTCGAAGAAGTCGGCGAGCCCGACCCGGGTGCGGCCGTCGCGGCCGGGCAGGGCGGGCTGGAGGACGTTGAGGCCCTCGACGATGAGGATGTCGGGGCGGCGGACGGTGAGCCGTTCCCCGGGCACGATGTCGTAGATCAGATGGGAGTAGACCGGTGCGGTGACCTCGTCCTTGCCCGCCTTGATGTCCGCGACGAACCGGGTCAGCGCCCGGCGGTCGTACGACTCGGGGAAGCCCTTGCGGGACATCAGTCCGCGTGCCTTCAGCTCCCGCATCGGCAGCAGGAAACCGTCGGTGGTGACCCGCTCGACCCGGGGGTGCTCCGGCCAGCGGGCCAGCAGCGCCTGGAGCAGCCGGGCGACCGTCGACTTGCCGACGGCGACCGACCCGGCGACCCCTATGACGAAGGGGGTGCCCGTCTGGGAGCCCTGCTCGCCGAGGAAGGTGTTCAGCGCGCCGCGCAGCCCGTCCGTGGCCCCGACGTACAGGTTCAGCAGCCGGGACAACGGCAGATAGATGTCACGGACCTCGTCCAGGTCGATGACGTCACCGAGTCCGCGCAGCCCCTCGACCTCGGCGGCGCTGAGCGGCAGCGGGGTCTTGTCGCGCAGCGCGCTCCACTCCGCCCGGGTCAGATCGAGGTACGGGGACGCCTCCGGCCGGGACCGGGGGGCGCTGGGCGGCAGGGAGACCGGGGAGATCACCTGTTCATTGTCAGGGCTGGGCGGCGGGGACGGAGCGTGGGCTATCTCACTGGATGCCCTGTGCACCGGTCCGGGCCTGTCCGCTCTCCTGTCCGCCCTGGTCCGTTTCGGGCCGCCGGGCACCGGCTCCCGCTCCGGCTCCGGCTTCGGCTCCGCCTCCGGCTCCGGCTCCGGCTCCGGCTTCGGTGGGGCGTCTTGCTCCGGGCGCGCGGAGCGGGCGGCGGTACGCCGAGCGGGGCGCCACCCCGCGCGTAGGCTGCCCCCTATGTGCGGAATCGTGGGGTATGTGGGGTCTCAGTCGGCGCTCGACGTGGTGCTCTCGGGGCTGCGGCGGCTGGAGTACCGGGGCTACGACTCGGCGGGCGTCGCCCTCCTCGCGGACGGCGGGCTGGCCGCCGCCCGGCGGGCCGGGAAGCTGGTCAATCTGGAGAAGGCCCTGCTGGAGCGGCCCCTGCCCACCGGGTGCACCGGGATCGGGCACACCCGCTGGGCCACCCATGGGGCGCCCACCGACACCAACGCGCATCCGCATCTGGACAACGCGGGCCGGGTCGCCGTCGTCCACAACGGCATCATCGAGAACTTCGCGGCCCTGCGGACGGAACTCGCGGCACGCGGGCACACCCTCGGCTCGGAGACCGACACGGAGGTCGTCGCGCATCTGCTGGCCGAGGAGTACGCGGCGGGCGCGGACCTCGGGGAGGCGCTGCGACGGGTCTGCCGGCGGCTGGAGGGCGCGTTCACGCTGGTCGCGGTGCACGCCGACGAGCCGGACCTGGTGGTGGGCGCGCGGCGCAACTCCCCGCTGGTGGTGGGCGTGGGGGAGGGCGAGGCGTTCCTGGCGTCGGACGTGTCCGCGTTCATCGACCACACCCGGTCCGCGATCGAACTCGGCCAGGACCAGGTGGTGGAGCTCCGCCGGGACGGGGTCACCGTCACCGGCTTCGACGGACGGCCCGCCGAGGTGCGTTCGTACCATGTGGACTGGGACGCGTCGGCCGCCGAGAAGGGCGGCTACCCGTCCTTCATGCTCAAGGAGATCGCCGAGCAGCCCAGGGCGGTCGCGGACACCCTCCTCGGACGGATCGGCCCCGAGGGGACGCTGACCCTGGACGAGATCCGCATCCCGACCCGGGAGCTGCGGGAGATCGACAAGGTCGTCATCGTGGCGTGCGGGACGGCGTTCCACTCGGGTCTGATCGCCAAGTACGCCATCGAGCACTGGACCCGGCTGCCCTGCGAGGTGGAGCTGGCCAGCGAGTTCCGCTACCGGGACCCGATCCTGGACGCCCGCAGCCTCACCGTCGCGATCTCCCAGTCGGGGGAGACCATGGACACCCTGATGGCCCTGCGGCACGCCCGTGAACAGGGTTCCCGGGTGCTGGCGATCTGCAACACCAACGGTTCGACGATCCCCCGTGAGTCCGACGCGGTGCTGTACACCCACGCCGGGCCGGAGATCGCGGTGGCGTCCACCAAGGCGTTCCTGACCCAGCTCGTCGCCTGCTACCTCGTCGCCCTGTATCTGGCGCAGGCGCGCGGCAACAAGGACCCGGAGGGCATCCGTTCGGTGATCCGGGACCTCGCGGGGGTCCCCGGCGCGATCGAACGGGTCCTCGCCGGGATGGAGCCGGTCCGGGAACTGGCCCGGTCCCTCGCGGACCAGGACACGGTGCTGTTCCTGGGACGTCATGTCGGGTACCCGGTGGCGCTCGAAGGGGCGCTGAAACTCAAGGAGCTCGCGTACATGCACGCGGAGGGGTTCGCCGCGGGGGAGCTGAAGCACGGGCCGATCGCGCTGGTGGACCGCGGGCTGCCGGTGGTCGTCGTCGTCCCGTCGCCGCAGGGGGAACCGCTGCTGCACGGGAAGATCGTCTCCAACATCCAGGAGATCCGGGCCCGGGGCGCCCGGACCGTGGTGATCGCGCAGGAGGGCGACACGGAGGTCGTCCCGTACGCGGACCATCTGATCAGCGTCCCCGCGACCCCGGCGCTGCTCCAGCCGCTGGTGACGACGGTCCCGCTCCAGGTCTTCGCCTGCGCGCTGGCCACGGCCCGGGGCAACGAGGTCGACCAGCCGCGCAATCTCGCCAAGTCGGTGACGGTGGAATGAGTCCGTCCGTCCCCTGTCCGGGACGCGGCCGGGCGGGCCGGGCCGATACGGTGACGGGGTGATCATCGGGGTGGGCATCGACGTGGCGGAGATCGACCGGTTCACCGCGTCGCTGGAACGGACGCCGGGGCTGGCGGACCGGCTGTTCGTGTCGGCGGAACTGCTGCTGCCGAGCGGCGAACGGCGCGGCGCGGCCTCGCTGGCGGCACGGTTCGCGGCGAAGGAGGCCCTGGCGAAGGCGCTGGGCGCGCCGCCGGGACTGAACTGGACCGACGCGGAGGTGTTCGTGGAGGACAACGGACGGCCGCGGCTGCGGGTGCGCGGGACGGTCGCCGCGCGGGCCCAGTCGCTGGGGGTGCGCTCCTGGCACCTCTCGCTGAGCCATGACGCGGGGATCGCCTCGGCGGTCGTCATCGCGGAGGGGTGACCCACGGGTCCGGCCCGTCGCCGGAACCCGGTCCGCCCATGCGCGTGGTCGGCGCGGGTGGCGACCGCGCACGCCGTCCGCGAGCAGCCGGTGCCGCTGTCCTTCGCTCTGACGGCCGGTTCCCCGTGGCCGGAACCCTGCCCGCGCCCGCCCGTACCGCCGTGCGGCGCAGTTCCCCGGCCCGCCGCGCGCCCGCTGCGGCAGACTCGGCACCATGCGTAGCGCTCATCATGCGGAGACCGTCCGGCACGCCGAGGCCGAACTGATGGCACGGCTCCCCGAAGGGACGCTGATGCGGCGGGCCGCCGCCGGGCTCGCCGCCGTCTGCGCCGATCTGCTCGGCCGGGTCTACGGGGCCCGGGTCGTCCTGCTCGTCGGCAGCGGCGACAACGGCGGCGACGCGCTGTACGCGGGCGCCCTGCTCGCGCGCCGGGGCGCCGGGGTCAGCGCCGTGCCGCTCGCGCCCGGGCGGACCCACCCGGGCGGACTCGCCGCGCTGACCGGGGCCGGCGGCCGGGTCGCGGACGACCCCTTCGCG